>JBBSQW010000015.1:0-89982 GCA_038243635.1 Sphingobacteriales bacterium | reverse complement strand
CTTTTGGCGAAATAAACACCAAATCATCTACGTAAGGGCGGTGCAAATCAAAATCTCCCGTTCCTACTGTTTGTAAATAAGTATTATTTGTTAAAGTTTCATCAACGGAAAGTTCATCACTATCTAAGGCTTTAGAAAGTTCCGTTCTTAATTCGTCAATAGAACCAATGCAAATTTCTTCGGCACAATCTTCTGTTCTCCAAATAGGTAAAGGTGTTCCCCAATATCTTGAACGAGATAAATTCCAATCCACCAAGTTCTCTAGCCAATTACCAAAACGACCAGTTCCAGTACTTTCTGGTTTCCAATTGATTAGTTTATTACGTTCTACTAATTTTTCTTTTACCGCTGTAGTTTTTACAAACCAGCTATCTAAAGGATAATATAAAACAGGCTTATCAGTTCTCCAACAATGTGGGTAGCTGTGTTCGTATTTCTTTACGTCAAAAGCTTTGTTTTCTTCCTTCAGTTTAATTGCGATTAAAACGTCCGTAGGTTTAAAATCTTCGGCTTTACGTTCCTCATCACTATAATATTCTTCTTTCACATAATGGCCAGCAAAATCAGAAACCTCCTCTACAAACTTACCTTGCTTGTTTACCAGAGGATATTCGTTTCCGTTTTCGTCTTTTACCATTATGGAAGGTACTCCCGCTTCTCGAGCAACTCTAAAGTCATCTGCGCCAAAAACAGAGGCAATGTGTACAATTCCGGTTCCGTCTTCTGTAGTTACAAAATCTGCAGTAATTATGCGGAAAGCGTCTTTTTCTAAAGCTTCATTGCTTACGTAAGGCATCAATTGCTCGTAACGTAAACCTAAAAGACTACCACCTTTAAACTCACCAGCAATCTCCCAAGGAATAATTTTATCGCCGCTTTTATATTCTTGAAACGAAGCATCTTTTGCTTCTGCTTTAAAATGCTTAGCCACTAAGTCTTTGGCTAATACCACACTAATGGGTAAAAAAGTGTATTGGTTAAAAGTCCTTATTTTTACGTAATCTATATCTTCGCCAACTGCTAAAGCACAGTTACTTGGCAAAGTCCACGGTGTGGTAGTCCAAGCGATAATGCTGGTGTTTTCTTCAGGCGTTTCAAACAATATGTTTGTTAACGGATGCACCTGCTTATTTCTAACTTTAAATTGCGCAACAATAGAGGTGTCTTTTACATCGCGGTAAGTGCCGGGTTGGTTCAACTCGTGAGAACTTAAACCTGTTCCTGCAGCCGGAGAATAAGGTTGTACGGTGTAACCTTTATACAAAAATCCTTTTTGGTGAAGCTTTTTTAGAATCCACCAAAGTGACTCAATGTATTCGTTTTTATAGGTGATATACGGGTCTTCCAAATCAACCCAATACCCCATTTTTTTAGTTAAATCATTCCAAACGTCAGTGTAGCGCATCACCTCTTTTCGGCAAGCATCGTTGTAATCTTTTACAGATATTTTTTTACCGATATCTTCTTTTGTGATGCCCAAGGATTTTTCGACAGCCAATTCAATAGGTAAACCGTGAGTATCCCAACCGCCTTTACGCTTAACCTGAAAGCCTTTTAAGGTTTTATAGCGACAAAAAATATCCTTAATCGCCCTGGCCATAACGTGGTGAATCCCAGGCATTCCGTTAGCAGAAGGCGGACCTTCATAAAATGTATATGGTTTAGATGCGGGTCTGTTTTGAATACTCTTTTCAAAAATTTTGTTGGTTTTCCAATCCTCCAAAACATCTTTCCCTACCTGCGATAAATTTAACTGTTTATATTCTTTGTACATCTTGCGCTATCTCCGAAATTTTAAGGTTGCAAATTTACGAAATCGTTTTGTAAATAAGGTATTAATAAACAGCACTGTATCAAATTTGAACCATATCATGGTTAATAATCAAATTTGAATTTGTAGAATGGAAGTTGAGTTTTCTGAGCAGAAATTATTTAAGCGTTTTAACAGGCTTTACGTTCATACGCCCACATGACCTTATGCGTAGAGGCTGGCATCCACGGCTCCGAGGGAATCCCTTTGGGACAATCCTAACGCAAAAGAAACGCAGTGTTATGAAAAAGGGAAACCTTGCTTGGAGGAAATGAAGGCGACTTATATGATTTGCGACCTATATGTGAGATGTCTCTCCCGATAGCTATCGGGATCGTCGACATGGCTAAATAAAAACTTTGCAACTCTACCCAACTCTGTGACCTTTGCGCCTCCTGTGGTTAAAAGTCACCACTCAACTCCGTCAAAAAAACTCAGTGACGTCTGTGGTAAAACTCGCCAGAAAAAATATTGGTCACAAATTTGTATATTGAGTAAGAAAAAACGGAGATCTTATGCAAATGCTCAGAAAATCGATTCCAATATTTAAGATAGGCTTATTAGTTTTAGTAGCTGGCGGAGCAGTATATTTTTACAGCGAAGTATATGGCAAATACGTTTTAGGCGTAGGAATGATGTTAATCTCCATTGCTTTGGTACTTTATATTTTGTTTATGTTTAAGCGTTACGGCGAAAAAGGCGCTATCTAGGTTGATTGAGGCTAACTTGTGATTTCTTTCTTGTTAGCAAAGAAATGAGTAGCACCGGTAAAAAAATTAGATTAAAGATCATCGACATCACCAATGTAATAGCGAGTAAAACGCTTAAAGCAATCGTTCCACCAAAGGTAGAGAATACAAAAATTCCAAATCCAAAAAACAAAATAGTGGCAGTGTAAATCATGCTTTTTCCTGTTCTTTAATGGTTTTTAAAATTATATCTACCGTTTTTAAGTTCCCTGTTTTAAATTCCTGCTGGTAATGCGTTAAAAAATAAACCGTTTGGTCAGTCGCTATACCCAAAGCAATGCTAAAAATTAATACGGTCGAGGGTTTTTAACGCCATGCCAAAATAACCCATAATGCCAGCGGTAATCAGCAAAGGAATTAAATTTGGCAGTAAAGAAATTAATACCATTTTAAGTTTCCGAAACAAAATCCACATAATTATAGTAATCAAACCTATCGCTAGCAGTAAGCTGTCTTTTAAGTTTTCGACTAAATAGTTTGTTCCTTCGGTGTACATTCCAATAGGTCCTGTAATATTAACATCGTAAATTTCTGGATTATATATTTGATCAATTTTGGGTTTCAGTTCTTTAAGTAAAGCGGTCACTTTTTCTGATCCAAAATCACGCATTTGAAAAGTTACGCGAGTACTACTTTTGGTGTTATCCACAAAGTTTTTTAGCATGTTATTTTTTTTGCCCGAGTTTGCGCTGTAAGCCAAAATAAAACTCGCTTCCATTTGATTTGGAATGCGGTAAAATTCGGGTTTACCATTATAAAACGTTTGCGAAGCATATTTAATAGTATTATTAATCGAAATCGACTTTCCGAAGGCTGGATAGTGGTTCAGCATTTTTTCCATTGCATCAATCTTGTTTTGGGGTGCTTAGCTTAATAATGTTGTTTTTTTTACGAGTAGAAATGTCAAATTCGAGTGGTAAGACGCCATGAAATGTCTCTTCAAAAAACTTTAAATCCGCGTAAACCTTATTGCTCTTTGGTAAATCATCAACCACAAATCCATTGGTTTTTAATCTGCTTAATCCAAAACAAGCCAATAAAACAAGTGTAATTATAACGCTGTAAACCCATTTTCTATGATTGATTACAACGGTAATCACCCAATCTAAGAACTTGGTAATGAAAGTTGTTTTGCTTTGTGCAGCAATGTTTTTTTGAGAAGGCGAGGCGAGGAAGGATAAAATGATAGCAACATGACCATACAAATCAACCAAGTAAACATTACTCCAAAAGCAGCAGTAACTCCGAACTCCAGCAATACACTGCTATCCGTAAAGTATAAAACGCCAAAACCAATTGCAGTTGTTAAATTGGCAATGAACGTAGTTAGCGTGTTCTGTTGAATCGTGGTTAAAAGCGATTGCATTTTGTCTTGAGTTTTGGCATATTCAAAACGATAACTATTAATGATGAGAATGCTGTTAGGAACACCAATAATCACCATTAGTGGCGCAATAATTCCGGTTAACAGCGTAATATCGTAACCAAATAAAACCATAAACGCCAAAGTCCAAATTACCCCAAAAATCACCAAGGTTAGTGGATAGAAGACAGATGATTGCCCAAAAGAAAAGCAAAAGAATAAAAGCTGAAATCAATACGGAAGAGCAAAAAATAAAGCAAACTCTTTAGCAACCAAATTGCTTAACACTGTTTTAATGTAAGGCAAGCCAGATAATTGGACACTTAAGTTTTGTTGGTTTTCAAATTGACTGACTTCTTTATCTATATTATTAACCAAAGAAATTTTAGCCGGACCTTTTAACGCGTTGCTATCTAAAGTGATAGCCATAATGGTGGCTTTGTGGTCATTATCGTACAAGATTCCTTGGTAAAACGGCAATTGATACAGGTCGTTTTTAAAGCTGTCTAAACTTAGTTTGCTAGTTTGTTTGGCATTATTCACAACTGAAAAGCTCTTGTCAACGGTATCTTTTTTTCAACGAGACAAAACCAGCAATGCTCAGAGCCTGTTTAACACCGTTAATTTTTTCGATATGTTGGTGCAGGTTTTTCCAGTTCTGGTAAAATGTTATGTCAAATAAATCCTTCGTTTTTACACCTATAACCATTACAGTCCCATCTTCGCCAAACTTCTGTTTAAAATTTTGGTATTTAATAAAATTGAAATCCGTACTCGGTAAAATTTTCCCGGGATTAAAAGCAATTTTTATTTGGCTAGCTTTTCAAGTTGCAATCGAAGAAATGAGGACGAATAATACGGTTAGAGTTTTGCGGTGTTTGAGTATAAATTTTGAAAGGTTGGTCCAAATTATGCTTCTTTTTAGAAATTGGTTAAAACTACACAAATAGTTGTGAGCGTTATTTTAAGAATTACGTATTTTAGAGGCTTTTAGATGAAAAAGCTTTCCCTTCTTTTTGTTATTTGTACTTATTGTCTTCAGATTTCTGCTCAACAAGTAGGGTTGGGACAATGGCGAACGCATTTGCCTTATAACAGAGCTCTTTCTGTAGCTTCTTCTGAAGAGGAACTGCTTTGCGCGACCACAGGAGGATTGTTTAAGATTGAGCTTAGTACTGGCGAAATCAGCAAGCTATCAACCATTGATGGACTTGCTGGAACAAACACGAAGATGGTTGCTTATGATCCGCAGACCAAACAATTTTTAGTTGCCTACCAAAATTCAAAACTCGACTTAATTAAAGGCCAAAACATTTACCATTTGCCAGAAATTTTTGATAAAACAGGTTTAGGCAATAAATCCATAAACGCAATTACTTTTAACAATGATATTGCTTACTTGAGTTGTGGTTTTGGAATTGTGGTTTATGATTTAACCAAACGTGAAGTTAAAGACACTTACTATTTAGGAAACGGAAATCTCGAAATTCTAGATATTTCGGTTATTAGTGACGTAATTCTCGCAAATACTGCAGATGGAATTTACGAAGCTAGTTTGACTAATTCAATATTAGCAGATGCTTCAAGTTGGAAGAAACATGAGGCTACGAAAAGTTATCCCGGCGGGATCTGTCAATCTTTAACTGCATTTAATGATAATTTATATGGATTGTTTGCTAACGGGATTTACCGTTACAAAGATAATTCCTGGCAATTAACTGCCATCTTTAGTACTAACGTTAATAAGCTAAAAACAAGTAACGGTTTACTGTTGGCAATTGCGTCATTCCGTGTAATTAGTTACAATCAGCAAGAAAGTATTGTGGATAATTTAAGTGATTTATCCGCTTTCGATGATGTTAACGATGCGATTATTCGTCCCCACAATTCACTGTATTTAGCGGATGGGAGTAGAGGCTTGTTAGCTAAAATCGATAATCGAGAATTTAAGTCACTTTTACCGAACGGACCGAACACTATTCATGTCAGTGAGTTAAAATATACTGACGGTAAACTATTTTTAGCACCGGGAGCAATTTCCACAATTTATGCTCCTGCTTATTATAGCGATGGTTTTTCGCAATTTACGAAAGAGGAATGGAACACTTATAGCGATAAAAGCAGCTCCGCTTTTGTGGGAGTGAGAGATGTTGTTGCTACTGCTTATGATGTAAATTCCAAAACAACTTATCTGGGTTCATACGTTAATGGCGTTTTGGCTTTTGATGCCTCGGGGAGTTTGAAAACCTATGATCAAAACAACAGCTCTTTGCAATTGACCATCGGCGATCCAACAAATATCCGCGTAAACGGCTTGGCTTTCGATAGTAAAAAGAACCTTTGGGTTACTCAGTATGGCGTTAACAAACCTTTATCTGTGAAAAAGGCGGACGGACAATGGAATGCTTCTGATTTTACCGCCAATTTGCCAAATCCTTTTACTACGGTTACAGGTTTATTAATTGATAGCGAGGATAATAAGTGGTTGAAATTACGGGACGAGGGCTTGTTGATTTTCGACGGATCAAAAAACCGAAAAGTTGGTTTTGGAAATAGCAATGGCGCTTTACCAGGAACAGATGTAAAAACTTTGACTTTAGATAATGAAGGTGCCGTTTGGATTGGAACAGATGCTGGAGTTGCGGTAGCTTATAATCCCTCCGACTTGTTGATGGGTGCAAATGTAGAAATCCCGAATTTAATAGAAGGTGGCTTTTTAAAACCTTTGCTTGCCGACCAAAATATCAATTGCATTGCTGTTGATGGCGCAAACCGAAAGTGGATTGGAACAAATAATGGCGTTTGGTTGTTTAACGAAGAAGGAACAAAGCAGGTTTTGTTTTTTAACAGGGATAATAGTCCGTTGTTGAGCAACCAAGTTTTAAGTATTGCGATAGACGGAGAAACTGGCGAAGTGTTTTTTGGAACAGCTAACGGTATTATTTCTTATAAGGGTGATGCTACCAATCCGGTTGCCAAAATGGGGAAGATTGTTGTTTACCCAAATCCTGTTCGTCCGGGTTACAATGGTGATATCGGAATAAAAGGATTGGCTGAAAATGCTAAGGTTAAAATAACGGATATAAATGGCGTTTTGGTTTATGAAACCACTGCAAACGGCGGACAAGCAATATGGAATGGGAAAAACTTCAGCGGTGAATCTGCTTCGTCTGGAGTTTATTTGGTGTTGATTGTTAACGAAGACGGCAATGACACCGCTGTTGCTAAAATTTTGATTGTCAGATAAGCCATGCTCCACAAAACCAGAGGAATAGTTTTAAGAATTACCAACTACGCAGAAACAAGTGTAGTTGCCAAAATTTACACGCAAAAATTTGGCTTACAGTCCTATTTGATCAACGGAGTAAAAAAGCCCAAAGCTAAAATTCCGTTGAATATGTTGCAACCCATGCATTTGTTGGATATGGTGGTTTACCACAAACCCAACGGAAATATGCAAAGGGTAAAAGATGTGAGTAGCTCGCCGGTTTTTCAAAGTATCCCTTATGATATCGTCAAAAGTAGCATCGTTATTTTTTTGAACGAGATGATTTATAAATCCAT
Source organism: Sphingobacteriales bacterium (assembly GCA_038243635.1). Classification (GTDB taxonomy): domain Bacteria; phylum Bacteroidota; class Bacteroidia; order Sphingobacteriales; family Sphingobacteriaceae; genus Pseudopedobacter. The sequence continues at coordinate 82,496 of JBBSQW010000015.1, read as the reverse complement.
TAAGCAGCAACATGAGGATGACGTGATGTTTGAGTTTATATCCACGAGTATTGAACTGTTAGACCATAGTGAACACGGAATTGCCAATTTCCATTTGATTTTTCTGTTGAAACTGACTCGTTTTTTAGGTTTTCATCCTGATTTAGGTGGCGCAGAAAAGTTTAATTTTTTTGATCTAAAGGAAGGTGTTTTTGTGGCTAATCAACCGCCACATACTTTTTTTATTGAAGCCGAGTTGAAAATACAGTGGTTGGCTTTATTCGAAAACTCTATTGAAAATTTTGAGGAGGTAAAGATAAGGTCCGGCGTTCGTAAGCTTTTGTTAAATAAGATAATTGAATATTACAGTTTTCATATCGAGGATTTCGGTGCGGTAAAATCACATGAAATTTTGGAAGAGGTGCTTTCTTGACCATGGTGTTTTAGGGTGAATAGGGAGGTGGTGAATAGTGAATCTGGATGGGCGATCATTTTCGGAGAGACTTACGAATTTTCAAAACTTCGTAGTCTGATAAATCTGCTTTAAGTAGTTGTCGCTAAATGGCATTGATGTTACTTGAATTGGCGCTGCTCTTACGAGCAAAGGGAAAGAGGTTGGGGTGACTTATGCGTTTATTGTGGAATTTGTTTAAGCACAAGTCAGGCATAACTCACAAACAGCCCGCTAAGACTTGCGCTAGATCGGATATCTGTTCAATTAGCCCTTTTGATAAAAAGAAATTCGAAGTATTCAATTTTGTAAGTATGAGTATTAAAGGCCTTAATTCTGTCTTCCTTAGTTACGATTCCGTCTTTTGTTATTCTTAAGTTCCAATGACTGTTGCAAGGATGAATTATTGGCTCGTTTAAGTTGCCACCACAAAGTTCAATGTCCCATGTCCATTTAGGTAAGTTATTTTTTATTGATATGGCTCAACATCCCACAATTCAATTTTATTCTTGCTGCTCCTATTGGAAGTTTTTAAAAAGTCTATCGTCGGTATATAGTATCTCAACTTCCGTTGAAGACAAAGCTTTACTGGAAATTTTATAAAGCCTATTTTTTTCCAGAATTTTTCAGATTCTTTTGGGGAGCAGAATAATTCTATAACCAAAATCTGCTGATTTCTTAAATGTGTTGAAAATTTATTTAAGAACTGAGTGCCAAATTCGTTACTTCTTTGGTCTGGTTTAATCTCTAAGATGTCAAGTTCGGCTGATATTTCCCCTTTTCTCCAAGCGATAAAGCCAATTATAGCTCCATCTAGCTCCAGTATAACGAGGTTTTTATTGTTAAAAGTCTTTTCAATTGTTCCCAATTACAAAAGAAACCTTCGTTTCTTAATTCATGCTCATCTTTCAGCCATTGTTTGTTTTTTTCCAGATTGGATATGGTTGGAAGTAAGTTTAGATGGAGATTTGGGTCATCAATTCTTTTTAAGATTGGCTATAGTTTTTGATATTTGCCATTACCCCTCCTCAAAACTCTGCATAGAAATAAGCTTATAATACAATCCGCCTTTTCCAATCAATTCCTCATGATTGCCGGTTTCAATAATCTTTCCATCCTCTAACACCACAATTAAATCAGCGTTTTTAATAGTACTTAAACGGTGAGCAATTACCAAAGTAGTTCGGTTCTCCATCAAATGATCTAAAGCTTCCTGTACTAATTTTTCCGATTCGGTATCTAAAGCCGAAGTCGCTTCATCCAACAACATAATAGGAGGGTTGCCTAAAACTGCTCTAGCAATACAAATTCTTTGTTTTTGTCCGCCAGATAATTTGATTCCTCTATCGCCGATGTTGGTTTCGTAACCTTCATCTGCTCTTTCAATAAACTCATGAGCGTTGGCAATTTTTGCTGCGTTCTCCACTTGTGCTTGTGTAAAACCCTCTCTTCCAAAAACTATATTATTGTAAATGGTGTCGTTAAATAAAATAGATTCTTGGTTTACAACACCCATTAAACTCCGTAAAGATTCTTGCGAAGCAGTTTTTATATCTACACCATCTAAAGAAATTGTGCCAGATTGTGGGTCAGAAAAACGAGGGATTAAATCTAGTAAAGTTGATTTTCCTCCTCCAGACGGACCAACTAAAGCCACCGTTTTACCTTTTGGCAGTACGAAATTCAGTTGATTTAGAATCTGCTTTTCGCCATAATAAAAATTAACATGGTCAAAAATGATTTCTTTGTTAAAGTCTTTTAGTTCAACTGGTTTTTTAACGTCATTAACTAACGATGGTGTATCCATTAGATTCAATACTCTTTCGCCCGCAGCCAAACCCTGGTTAATATTACTGAAGGAGTCTGATATTGCCTTTGCTGGTCTCAGTAATTGCGAAAATGCCCCAATATAGGTAATGAAACCCGCTGCTGTGATGCTGGCCTCTTTATCCAAAACCATTCCGCCACCGTAAATCAATATTCCCGAAAGGGTAAGTACACCCAAAAATTCAGAAACTGGTGAAGCTAATTGTTGCCTCCTTACCATTGAACGGTTTATTTTGGCGTAACGGTCATTTTCTAAATTAAATTTCCCTCTCACATAGGGCAACGCATTAAATGCTTTAACTATACGCATTCCGCTGATGGCTTCGTCAACGTAGCTTACCATAATGCCAAAAGAACCTTGTGCTTCTAGCGCTTGTGCTTTTAGTTTTTTAACAATGGTTCCAATCACAATTCCTGAAACTGGGATAAGCAATAATGTAATTAGCGTAAGTTTGGCAGATATGCTAAATAGCAAAATCATATAACCGATAATTAAAAAAGGTTCCCTGATGATAACTTGTAAAGTATTGGTAATACAGTATTGAACAACCTGTACGTCCGAAGTTATTTTCGCAATAATATCACCTTTTCTCTCACTATTAAAAAAATGAAGATGAAGAGTTGTCACTGATTCAAATACGTTTCGTCTTAGCGTATGTAAAGTATAGATTCTCAAATCTTCCATAATTCTCTGAGAAAAATATCTGAAAACGTTACTTAAGAACACACAAATAACAAGTACAACGGAAACAAAAACCAATGCTCCTTTTTCGCCATGCAATAAAGTGTACTGGTTAAAGTAGTAATTAAATAAATCTAAAAAGTAATGAAACTTCCAATCAAAGGTTGGTAATTGAGTTATTGTTGCACCTGCATTTTCTTTGTCAAATAATACCGTTAAAACAGGCATTAGCATAGTAAACACCAACGTGTTAAATAATGCGTAAAGTAACGTGAATATAAAATAAGGAGTTGCGAATTTCCCTATTGGCTTGGCAAAAGAAAGTAATCTGAAATAGGTTTTCATGCTTTAAATAATTGGCAAATGTATCGATTTTTATATTTTTAAGCCAATTTTAAGATTGACCGAATATCACTGGAAACGATTTTTCTTTCATTAGTATGATGATGATTGCAATCAGACAACATTCAAGAGATAAAAGCCTCGGCATTAGAACCTGAAGCTTTTAAATTAAATCTATTCATAGTTAAGCGTTCATCAGCTCTTCGATTTCACCTGCTTCAATCGGGATGTTTGCCATTAAATCTACGGGACCGCTTTCACTGATGAATATATTGTTCTCTAACCTAATTCCTAATCCCTCTGCCGGAATGTAGATTCCAGGTTCGCAAGTTAAGATGTTCCCAACAGCAAACGGGTCATATCTACTAGCGAAATCGTGAACGTCTATTCCTAAGTGATGAGATGTGCCATGCATAAAGTACTTTTTATAAGCTGGCATTTTTGGGTCTTGCTTGGCAACATCGTGTTTATCTAGTAAACCTAGGTTAATCAGTTCTCCAGTCATTATCTTTCCAACTTCTTCATGGTAGTCGTTCCAGATTGTCCCAGGTACAAGCATTTTTACCGATTCTTTCATTACATGCAGTACGGCATTGTAAACGTCTTTCTGTCTTTTGCTGAATTTCCCATTAACGGGTATGCTTCTGCTCATGTCTGCATTATAGTTTGCATACTCGGCACCAAAATCAAATAGGATCACTTCTCCATTTTTACAAACTTGGTCGTTACTGTTATAATGAAGAATACAGGCGTTTTTACCCGAAGCTATAATTGGAGAATAAGCGTGACCTGTTGATCTCTGACGAATAAATTCGTGAATAATTTCTGCCTCAACTTCCCACTCGCCAACGTTCGGTTTAACAAAATTTAAAACTCTCCTAAAAGCATCATTCGTGATGTCGCAGGCTTTCTGTATATAATTTAGTTCAGTTGGTGATTTGATAGGTCTTAGTTTTCTAAAAATTGGCGCTGCTCGTTCATAGTGATGTAAAGGATACTTGGATTTGATCTCTTCAATAAACCGAATATCACGATAGGCTACTGTATGTGCATATCTGTCGTTCTCGTTGCTATTCAGGTAAATGTTATCAGCGTAATTTATAATTGAAGAAAATATTGGCCAAAATTCTTCTATCCAATAGATAGTTTTTACGCCGGAAATGGCTTTCGCCTCTTCTTTTGTGTATTTATAACCCTCCCAAACCGCAATATATTCGTTAGTCTGTCTTAAAAACAGGACTTCTCTGTACAATGGATTAGGACAATCTGGAAAAAGTAGGAGGATGGTTTGCTCCTGATCTATGCCCGTAAGATAGAACAGGTCAGGGTTTTGCTTAAAATTAAAGGCCTGATCTCCGCTTCGTGGAAACTCATCACTTGCATTGATTATGGATAAAGAATTTTTTTTGAGATTTAAAGAAAAATTTTCTCTATTTTTGCCGTGTAAAATTGGTTCTATGATTTGTTCTTTCATTAATTAAGATATTTGAGATCCAGAAATAAATTTATTTTGAGGTTTTTAGTCTCACAGTAAATTTTGGAACAGAATTTGAATAGTTGGTGAAATCAAACTTATAATTAATTTTACAAAAAATTACAATTAAGAATTGTTAACCTTAAAAAAAAAATGATGAATTATTCTACATTAAAAAAAACAGTTGCTTTGTCGTTAGCTACTGCTTTTGCAATTACTGCAAATGCACAGGACGCTCCAACTACAACTAGTTCTGCCAAAACGTTTGGTGGAAAAGGACAGTACCGTACTTGGACACTCGGTCTTAACGGCGGTGTGAGCATTCCGTCTGTTATTACAGGTGGAAGTAATGACTTTGGAGACAATGTTAAATTTGGAGACAACAAAATTGGTGCATATTACGGATTGTCTTTACGAAAGCAATTTGGTCATGTTTTCGGTTTAGAAGTAAACGGATACAGAGGACACGTTAATGCTTCTGACAAAGCACCTAGCCCAGGTAAATTAGCTCCAGGATTTGGATTAACTCCAGGTACTTATTACAAGTCTGTTCAAACTCAAGTTCAGTATGATGTTAACTTAAGCGGTTATTTCAACCTTGCTACTATTGATTTCTTAAACAGAACCAATGCAGTTAATTTCTATGGTAAAGTTGGTTACGGTTTATTGGCTTACAATCCAGTTCTTTTCACTGGTAGCGACTTAGATGGTACTGAGCAAAACAATAAAGGGAAGTACGGAGATGCTGGTGATAACAATGATTACATTAGACAAGCTTACATTCCAGTAGGTGTTGGTGTTAAATTTAAGTTAAGCGACAGGGTTGCTTTCGATTTAGGTTATGATGCTAAATTTATTGATGGTGATAACTTTGATGGCGTTTACGCAAAAGGAACTTCTAAAGATAAATTCTCTGTTGTTAGAGCAGGATTAGAATTCTCTTTAGGAGCTAAATCTAAGCCTGATTTAAATTGGGTTAACCCAATTGCAATGATGTACGATGAATTAAAAGACCCTACATTACGTCAAGAAGTTGAAGCTTTAAAAGGTCGCGTTACTAACGTAGAACAAGCTGTTGAAGATTTGAAAAAAGATTCAGATGGTGATGGTGTTGCTGATCATTTAGACAAGTGCCCAAACAGCCCAGCTGGAGCTAAAGTTGACGGTTCTGGTTGTGAGTTAGACACAGATGGCGATGGCGTTCCAGATTGGAAAGACAAATGTCCATTAGAAAAAGGAACTGAAGAATTAAACGGTTGTCCAGAAATGGGTTCAGCTACAATGGCTGGTGTTAATAGCATACAGTTTGAGTATAACTCTTCAGTTTTAAGAACTTCTTCTTATTCAACTTTAGATAAAGTATCTTCAACTTTAAGAGCTAACAAGACTGGCGGATTACAGTTAGATGGTCATGCTTCTGCAGAAGGAACTGAAGCTTATAACATTCAGTTATCTTTAGATAGAGCTAACGCAGTAAAAACCTACTTAGTTAACTCCGGAGTTGATGCTAAGAGAGTATCTACTAAAGGATATGGTGAAACTCGTCCAATCGCTTCTAACACAACAGAAGAAGGTCGTGTAGCAAACCGTCGTGTTGAGTTCAGAACAAAATAATTAGATTAAGTTTTAATCTTAAAAGAAGGGAGTCTGTTAGCAGACTCCCTTTTTTTATTTATAAATTTGTTTATGTACTTCTTTAGTAAAAAAGATCCAAAGAGAACTTCAAATTTTAACATCCGAGCCATGCATTGGATAAATAAATTTGTCATCACCGTTTTTATTTTGGGTGTGTTATGGAAATTAGCTGACGTATTTATATTAAGTAAATAATTATGAAAAAGGTTATTAAAACAGAAAAAGCTCCCGAACCAATTGGGCCTTACAATCAAGCAATAATGGCAGGTGACACATTGTACGTGTCAGGTCAAATTGCTATTGACCCAAGAAGCGGTAATTTAATTTGCGAAAGTATCGAACTAGAAACCCACCAGGTTATGGCGAATTTGAAAGCAGTGCTTAATGCGGCTGATCTTGATTTTGCTAATGTGGTAAAAACATCTATTTTCTTGAGTGATATGAATTCGTTTTCGAAAGTCAACGAAATATACGGACAGTATTTTACAAGAGATTTCCCGGCGAGAGAAACTATAGCTGTTAAAACATTGCCTAAGAACGTTAATGTGGAGATTTCTGCAATTGCCGTAAAAATGTAATGAGCAAAAAATCGCTTGGTTTGTTGGCTGCTTTATCTGCCAACATAATATGGGGTTTTATGTCTATTCCGTTGAGGTTAATTAAATCTTACGATGCAGACCAAATCCTGTATTATAGAATTATTGTTTCGTTTTTAATCAGCGGATTGGTGGTTGTTTTTTTCAATAGGAAAAAACTAAAAACAGATATTGTATACTTAAGTTCCATTAAAGGAAAGAACTTTTCTAATCTTGCGATTTTGATTTTGGTATCAGGTGTTTTTATCACACTTAATTGGTTCACCTTTATTTATGTGGTAAACAGTGTTAATCTAAAATCCGCAGCTTTTGCTTACATGATTTGCCCGCTGATAACCGCATTGGGTGGGTTTTTGTTGCTAAAAGAAGAATTAAGCAAATTAAAAGTGATTGGAATTGCAATCGCTGTAGTTTCTATTTTTATTTTGGCTACAGGCTTAATTCATGAAGTGCTTTGGTCTATCATTACTGCAGCTTTTTATGCTTTCTTTTTAATTATACAGCGTAAAATACAAAGCATTAATAAACTGAATATGTTGGCTTTTCAGATGGTGGTTGCGCTCTGCTTAATTATTCCAATGTTCTTTGTTTTTCCGCAACCTGTTCCTACAGAGACCGCCTTTTGGGTAAATATTCTGATTATATCATCCGTTTTTACGGTATTACCCTTGTTGCTCAGTCTAATTGCGCTTACTAGTTTGCCTTCATCTACGGTGGGGATCTTAATTTATATTAACCCTGTAGTTGCATTTAGTGTGGCATTTTTTTATTTTGATGAACGCATTCAGGCAAACCAAGTATTTGCTTATTCGTTGCTGGTTTGTGCCATAGTGATTTTTAATTTCAAAATAATAAAAGAAAGCTTTTTTAGATTTTCTAAGAAGTCAATTATACCAAAACTGAGCGAATAAATTGAATCAATCCGCATTAGATACTCCAATAGCCTATTTAAAAGGAGTAGGTCCGCAAAGAGCAGAAATTCTAAAGAAGGAGATTTCTGTTTTTAGGTATCGTGATTTGGTTGGCTATTATCCGTTTAGGTATATTGATAGAACTCAATTTTATAAGATCAAAGATGTAAATGCTGAATTGCCTTACCTGCAGATTTTAGTGAGGTTAAGATCGCTCGAAGTCATCGGCGAAAAGCGAACAAAACGGTTAGTTGCCCAAGCTATTGATGATACGGGCGAGATTGAGCTGGTTTGGTTTCAAGGTGTTACTTGGCTACAAAAACACATACAGGTTAATCAGGTTTATATTATTTTCGGCAAGGTGACTTTTTTTAATGGTAAAGCGCAAATGGCGCATCCAGAAATAGAGGCCTATAATAAAAACGCTTTAAGTCGAGGAAATCTAAAATTACAACCCGTTTATTCATCCACAGAAAAACTTAAGCAGTACAGTTTAGACGCCAAAGGTCTTCAGAAGATCATGGCAAATGTTTTAGATGTTTGTCTGCAAGAAATTGGTGAAGTGCTACCGGACTATATCGCTCAAAAATATAAGCTTTTGCCAAGAGCTAATGCCATATACAATATTCATTTTCCAGCTAATGCAGATGATCTTCGGGCTGCACAAAACACCTTAAAGTTTGAGGAATTATTTCTAATTCAGTTTAGAATGCTTAGATCAAAACTGATTAGAACCCAAAAATTTAAAGGAAATGTGTTTGAGAATGTTGGTGAAAAGTTCACGTATTTTTACGAACACTTACTTCCCTTCTCATTAACGAACGCTCAAAAACGGGTAGTTAGAGAAATTAGGGTAGACACGCAGAAGGGGATTCAAATGAACCGTTTGGTGCAGGGTGATGTTGGATCCGGGAAAACCGTAGTCGCACTCATGACCATGCTTCTAGCGGTTGACAATGGCTATCAGGCGTGTTTAATGGCGCCGACAGAAATTTTGGCTACACAACATCATCATTCTTTAAAAGAGCTTTTAAAAGATGAATTTGTAAGCATTGCGTTGTTGACCGGCTCTACAGGTAAAAAAGAACGGAGGATTATTGCGGAAGGCTTGGAAAGTGGAAAACTTTCTATCTTGATAGGAACTCACGCATTAATTGAAGACCCAGTTCAGTTTAAAAATTTAGGTTTTGCTGTAATTGATGAGCAGCATCGTTTTGGAGTGGAGCAAAGGGCGAAGTTGTGGCGAAAGAATATAATTCCACCGCATATTTTGGTAATGACTGCTACACCGATTCCGCGGACATTGGCGATGACTTTATACGGTGATTTAGATGTTTCCATGATTGATGAATTGCCAGCTGGAAGAAAACCGATTGATACTAGGCATTTTTACGAAAGCCAACGCTTGAGAATGTTCGGTTTTATGAAGCAAGAGATTGCTAAAGGTAGGCAAGTTTACATCGTTTATCCGCTCATTCAGGAAAGTGCAAAGCTTGATTTGAAAAACTTGATGGATGGCGTAGCAACGATGAGTCACGAGTTTCCTCTACCGCAATATAAAATAAGCATTGTACATGGACAGTTAAAAGCTAAGGAGAAGGAGTTTGAAATGCAACGGTTTGTAAAAGGCGAAACTCAAATTATGGTAGCAACTACTGTAATTGAAGTCGGCGTAAACGTTCCAAACGCTTCCGTAATGATTATAGAGAATGCTGAAAGATTCGGTTTATCGCAATTACACCAATTAAGAGGGCGTGTGGGGAGAGGAGCAGAACAATCTTATTGTATATTAATGTCGGGCGAGAAGTTGAGTAGAGACGGAAGAGTGCGCTTAGATACTATGGTTAAAACTAACGACGGCTTTGAAATTGCCGAGATTGATTTGCAGTTGCGTGGTCCTGGAAATATTGAAGGTAAGCAGCAGAGTGGGGTAATGGAATTAAAGCTCGCAGATTTAACAACGGACCAAAACATATTGGCGGAAGCTAGAAAAACAGTGATTGAAATATTTGAGAGCGACCCAGACTTAGAAAAGCCCGAGCACCAAGTTTTAAGAGCTATTTTGAATAAATCCGAAACGGGGATTATGCTCAATAAAATATCTTAAATTGATCTGGATAGTAGCTTTTAAGTTATTAAAAATATCATAAAGCATTAATAGATACCATTAAAAAAAACAAAGAAGTAGATTTACATTTATTAAAAATCGCAAATCATGAAAATATTTAGACCAATTCTTTTACTTGTTTTTTTAGTTTTTCGGATTTCTTGCCAAGGCTCAAGATTCACTGATGTTGAGGAAAATATATGATGAAGCGCTTGTGAAGGGTGAGGCATATGAAAACCTGAGGTATTTATGTAAAGAAATTGGTCCTAGATTAAGTGGTTCTTCACAAGCACAAATCTGTAGAATGGGGCAAAGCATTAATGATTAAGTACGGTTTTGATAAAGTTTCTTTACAAGAATGTATGGTGCCACATTGGGTACGTGGAGAAAAGGAAGTCGCCAGAATTATAGATGGGAAGAAAAGTATTAGTGTACCGATATGTGCATTAGGAATGTCTCCGGCAACGCCAAAAAAAGGGTCGCAAGCAAAAGTAATTGAAGTTAAAAGCTTAGACGAATTGACGCAATTAGGGAGTAAAGCTGTTACTGGTAAAATAGTTTTTTTTAACAGAGCGTTTGATCCACGTTTTATAGAAACTGGGATAGCTTATGGAACTGCTTCAGATCAAAGATTTTCTGGGCCAGTATTGGCTGCTAAGTTAGGTGCTGTTGGTGTAATTGTTAGGTCTTTGACAGAAAGCTTAGATGATTATCCGCACACTGGTTCTACGGGTTTTGCTGACGGAGATATTAAGATTCCGGCTGCAGCGATATCAACAAATGGAGCTAATCAGTTAAGTGCACTGTTGAAACAACGCAAGTTGCCAGAAATAGAGTTTTATTTCAAACAAAGTTGTGAACTTTTACCAGACGCAAAATCCTATAACGTAATTGGAGAAATTACCGGGAGCGAAAAACCAAACGAGTTTATCACGGTTGGTGGGCATTTAGATTCGTGGGATTTAGCAGAAGGCGCACATAATGATGGTGCAGGCGTGGTGCAAGCAGTCGAAGTTTTAAGGATTTTTAAAAAGTTAAACATTATACCAAAACATAGCATTAGAGCCGTGATGTTTATGAACGAAGAGAACGGCGGACGTGGAGGTGAGAAATATGCTGACGAAGCCAAAGAAAAAAAAGAGGTGCACATTGCAGCAATAGAATCTGATGGGGGAGGTTTTACGTCACGAGGATTTACTTTTCAAGATATTTCTAAAGATGGCTTAGCCTACGTCAAAGCAAACTGGAGAAATCTTTTAGAGCCGTATTTAGCAGACCAATTGAAAGCTGGTGGCGGCGGAGCTGATATTGCACCCCTTAGAAAATTGAATACCGCAGTATTAATTGGTTTTAGAGCAGATTCGCAACGTTATTTTGATATACACCACAGCGCAAAAGATGTATTTGAAAATGTTAATAAAAGAGAATTGGCATTAGGTGCAGGCGCTATGACAGCTTTAGTTTACTTGATTGATAATTACGGCATTTAGAGAAAGTAGTTGAGCATCGGCTGTTCCATAAAATATTGGCTTTGCCAAATTTGTGTTTTTTTAGCTTGTGGATTATTGGCAATATCCCAAGTTGGATAAACTCTCATGCCTCTTTTACCACCAACACCGTTTACCGAAATTATTTTGTTCGCAATTAAAACCGATTTCGGGAATATAAACGCTCCAAATCTATTTTCGGTTTCGGAAGCAACGATAATATAATCCAGCTTGTCAGTTTCTTCGAAAGGCTGAGTAATTCCTTCTGCACTTCTTTTCCAGATAGCTACAAATTGCCCAACTTTTTTGGGAGTAATTTTAGAAAGTCTAAACGCTACTGTTTTTTGGTTAACCGCAAAAGAGCAAGCGCTGTATCCTTTACTCTCTTGCTCAACTTCTAACGCAGAGAAATCTAGATCTGGAAAAATTAAATCTTTCAGCTTTTCTAAAATGATCGGGTTATGCGGCTTCAAGGTTTGATGAGATGTTTTAAAAATTACGTTGAATATGAGGTTTATAGGTGTCAGTTTTTACGGTAGCACCTAATTCATGCAAAATATTGTATAAACCAAAGTTAGTTCTGTTAACATAAATAAAATGCTTAACACCACGAGCCTGTTTAAACTCAGGCATTCTTGCTATTTTTTCTCCAAACCCATAAAGGCCTTCAAAAAATTCCGGCTTGCTAAAATCAAATTCACCTTTAATGTAAGGTTGCGCAAATAAGGTAATCATCTCCTTATAAGTTTGGTGGTAAAACTCAATCTGTGCTTCGTTGTCTTTTGGCAAAATCATTTCTAGAGCTCTAAATGCTTTGATGGTTTCTTTTCTATTGTTCATCAAGTCTGTTGACGTGGTAGAGAAGAATGGATAATAAAAGCTATCAGGCAATTCTTTAATACAGCCAAAATCAATAATTCCCAACTTGCCTTCTGGCGTAATTAAAAAATTTCCAGGGTGTGGATCGGCATGTACAGCCCTAAGTTCGTGTTGTTGATAATTATAAAAATCCCACAAAGCTTGACCAATCGTGTTTCTAAGTTCTTGCGAAGGGTTTGTAGCTAAAAACTCCTTTAAATGTAAACCTTCTAACCAGCTCATGGTAATTATCCGAGGTCCAGAAAGGTCTTTGTAATAAGTTGGGAAAACCAAATTAGGAATGTTAGCACAAGCTGAAGAAATTTTCAGAGAATTTTGAACCTCCAATTCGTAGTCTGTTTCTTCTACTAAACGTTCCTCAACTTCTTTCATGTAAACTTCCAACTCCTTTTCGCTCATGCCTAGTAACCTGAATGCAAAAGGTTTTACCATTTTTAAGTCAGAAGAAATGGAATCGCCTACGCCGGGATATTGAATTTTAACTGCTAGTTTCTCACCGTTTAATTCAGCTTTATGCACTTGACCAATTGATGCTGCATTGGTAGATTTAAGATCAAACTTGTCGAAAATTTTATCTGGCGTTTTACCGAAATTTTTTTTAAAAGTTTGCATAATTAACGGACCGCTTAAAGGCGGAGCGTTGTATTGCGACATGGAGAATTTATCAACATAAGCTTTTGGCAAAATGTTTTTATCCATGCTAAGCATCTGTGCAACCTTTAAAGCGCTACCCTTTAATTCACTTAAAGAGCTATAAATATCTGAAGCGTTATCTTCATTCAGCTCGTCTCTACTCAACTCCGGATTAAAGATCTTTTTTGAATAGTGTTTAATATAATTTCCACCAATTTTAAAACCTGTACCCACAAACTTTGCGGAACGGGCTACTTTACTTGCTGGAATACTATTTTGTTCTTTCATTTTTTTTAGATAAAAGTCTTGAGATATGCGTATTGAGATTGATGTGCTTTGGGGAAAAGCGAAAAATTAATACCGAGATTTTATTTAGTCATTTATTAGTAATATGGTACTCAGATCTCAATATTCATATCCCAATACTCATATCCCAATACTCACTTCTCAATACTTCCTCAGAAACCCATTTTAAAACCAGCATTTTGCGCTAAAAACTTACCGTAATCCAACAAATTATCTATCGGACTTCTTTGAAATAAATCAAAGGTTACGTTGATTCCTTTTTCTATAGCTTCATCCGTTTTTTCAAAGCCGGCAGAATAATCTTTTATCCAAAAATTTAGTAGAAAAGCCAATTGCAACCACAACGCATCTTTGTATTTGTCGCTAACGAATTTTCTTTCATTGATTTCTCCACTTTCTAAGCCTTCGTTAATTAACTCTTGACTAAACTCTTCAAAAATTTCTTTACTTTCTTTTAGCTGAGCTGGAGTTTTTAACCCTTTTTTGAAATTATCCATGCTGTAGCTAACAAAGCTTCTTTTACTTTTCAACAGTTCGAAAAAAGTGTAATAAAAAGAGAGTGCTTTTTCCCTAACGCTGTATTTGCCCCAAACTTCTTGTACTTTAACTTCTTCAATTGTTTTCGAAAATAAGCTTGCCCAAATTGTTGCATCAATAGCGTCAAAAGAACCAAAGTGATTGTAAAATTCTTCTTCGGGGAATTTGTTCTTTTTAGCGAACATAAAAACCGAATTTGGTTTTTTGCCTTCTGTTAAAACGTAATCGATGTAAGCGTTCTGTATTTTTTCTTTGGTAACCATGTGCTTTGTTTTAAGAAATATGCGTTAGGAATCGAAATGAAAATACTTTTTAATCATTTTGAGCGAAGTCGAAAGGATAGAAAAAGATTGTAACGTAAAGCCCGCCAGAACGCCCAAATATTTAATTTTTAACTCTTGTTTATTAACGTTTAAAAACGCGGTATATTTTTAGGATCTCATGCCATATTTATCCTGTTTTATAATCAGTACTAAATAACTTGGACTCGCACCCCGCAATAAAAAGCATAAGATTAGTCAAATGGATATTTCTTTTATAGCGGTCAATTGGAGGCTTTTAAATCCAGAAATACTATTGATAAAAGTGGTGCGGAACTCGCGGTCCATGGCCAAAATATCCGTCAGATTAAATTGCTTCATTTATAAAGTCCGTACGGAAGACATGCCGCCATCAATACCTAAAATTTGACCGGTAATCCAAGAGCTTTTGTCAGATAAAAGAAAGTAAGCTGCGTCTGCAAGTTCTGTGGCAGTACCAATTCTACCTAAAGGATGCCTTTTGTTCGAAGCTTCCTTTTTCTCTGGTGTTGAAATTAAATTATGAGCTAGTGGAGTTTCTGTTAAAGAAGGTGCTAATGCATTTACTCTGATTTTGCTTCCAACAAATTCTGCAGCTAAAGATCGTGTTAAACCCTCAATTGCTCCTTTGGATATTGCAACACTTGAGTGGAAATTCATTCCGGTTTGCACAGCTACAGTACTAAAAAGCAGAACAGATGCACTCGATGATTTTTTTAACGCTGGTAGGCAAGTTTGTATCGTTTTTACCGCACCTAAAACATTAACCTTAAAATCGTCTAAAAAATCGATTTCCGTTAAATGAGTAAAAGGTTTTAAATTAATAGTTCCTGGGCAGTATGCTAAGCCATCAATTACATCAGGCAAAGCTTGTTTTAAGTTATTCTCTGTTTCTGTAACATCGAGCTCAATGTAATTTACACCTCCAGGTATTTCACCTTTTTGTCTTGATGCCGACCAAACCTGGTGACCTTCACTAACTAGTTTATTAACTAAAGCCAACCCAATTCCAGAACTTCCACCAATTACTAAATAATTCATATTACCCAATGTATTTTAAAAACTCATTTTTTGTATCGGCATCTAAAAACTTACCTGAGTATTCGGCGGTAACTGTTGAGCTCGCTGTATCTTTAATCCCTCTTGAAGATACGCATAAATGTGATGCTTCAATTACTACAGCTACGTCTTCCGTATCTAAGGCTCGTTTAATCTCGTTAGCAATTTGAATATTCAAACGCTCTTGTACTTGCGGGCGTTGCGCATAGTATTGCACAATCCTATTTAGTTTCGAAAGGCCAATTACTTTTCCACTACTAATGTAAGCCACATGTGCTCTGCCAATAATAGGTACAAAATGATGCTCACAGTTGCTGTAAATTGTGATGTCTTTTTCAACTAGCATTTGGCTGTATTTGTACTTATTGTCGAAAAGCTTAATAGTAGGTTTGTTTTTAGGATTTAATCCACTAAAAATCTCCTTAACATACATTTTCGCAACGCGTTTAGGCGTTCCTTTTAGGCTGTCATCAGTTAAATCCAAACCCATGATATCCATAATACTTCTAAAATGATTTTCTATTTTAGCGATTTTTTCATCATCGTTTAATTCAAATGCGCCATCACGCATGGGTGTTTCATCAGAAGTCCCAACATGTTCGTCTCCGATTGCGTCAATTAAAATATCCTCTTCGGGATAAGTGTTAAGCTGGATATTCGACATAGTTTCGTTCAGTTTCATATAATATTACTTTTAGCTCTAATTCTGCTGCAATGTTTGGTCTCATTAAATCAAAAATTACCATTGCAATATTTTCTGCGGTAGGGTTTAAGTTTTTAAATTCTTGTGTGTCTAAGTTTAAATTTCGATGATCAAATTTATCTAATACGTGTTCTTTTAGCAGATCAGATAGTACTTTCATATCTAATAAATAACCTGATTCATCATCTACATAACCGGTAACTTTTAAAATTAAATCGTAGTTATGTCCATGGTAACTTGGATTATTGCATTTGCCAAAAAAGGCTTTATTTTTTTCTTCGCTCCAGTTCGGATTGTTCAACCGGTGCGCTGCATTAAAATGCTCTTTTCTAAAAACAGATACTTTTTGGTTCATTGGTTAGTCAACTTAAAATGTGGTCTTTTTGTTTTAGAAAGTAATGATAATTATTTGAAAATTGCATTAAACTGTAAGCGATTCTCTCAATTATCGTTTAGAAATTTTGTTTAAAGTGATTTGCATGTGCTCTTTACACTTAAACCCTAGCATTTCGGGATCGTTTTTTTACATGTTTATGAGAAATTCGCTGTGCTCTTTGACGCCATAATTTAAAACTTTGCAACTTAAGTTCGCGACGCACCAGATCTATTACATTTCTTTCTGTTAAACCAAACTGAAATTTCGATGGCTTCAAACGGAGTATGATCTTCTCAAGCCATTTCAATTACTCGTTCTGTATCAACTTCATCTAATTTTATTTTTTGTGTTTTCACGATTGTAAAACATAGAAATAACAAACTTGTTTTAAAATTTTGGAGATGTTATTTAACAGCTTGCTGATGTTTGCTATATTGGTGTTCTAAAATATTTTAATCTTTTTTTTTGATGGAGTTAGGCTTGGTGATTATTGCAGTAGTGATTTTATTATTGGCAGTTTTAGTTTTTTTAAAGAAGCCAAAACAGGAAGAAGCGATCAATATAGACGATTTTCAAAATGTTAAAACAGCATTGGCTGTTGCACAACAACAAACATTAGGTGTGAAGCAAGAAAAGCAAGAGCTTGAAACGAGTTTGCAGTGGAGAATTAATAAGCTGGAGAGTGAAAAGGCAAATTTACTGGAACAAGTTTCTTTTGAAAAGCAAGAATTGGTTAAACTTCAAGAATCTATTAAAGCACAACAAGAGCGCTTTGATTTGCAAAAAGAGTTTGTTGCAGAAACACAAACTAAATTTTCAAAGGATTTTGAGTTGATGGCCAATCAAATTTTAAAGCAAAAATCTGCAGAGTTTACGGAAGTTAATCGCACCAATTTAGATCTACTTTTAAATCCGCTAAAGGAAAATATCAAAGCTTTTGAAGATAAAGTAGAGAAGGTTTACAAATCAGAATCTGATGAACGTAATGTGTTAAAAGGCGAAATTACTAAGATGATGGAGCTGAATAAGCAAATTAGTGATGAAGCCAATAATCTAACAAAAGCGCTGAAAGGCGATAATAAAAAGCAAGGAAATTGGGGAGAGATGGTTTTGGATAAACTGATGGAGCGCTCTGGTTTATTGGAAGGTATAAACTATAGCAAGCAAGGTAGTTATACCGCTGAAGATGGCAGTAGATTATTGCCAGATGTGGTTGTTAATTTGCCTGATGAAAAGCATATTGTAATTGATTCAAAGGTTTCCTTAGTTGCTTATGAACGATTGGTGAATTCTGAAACTGATGAGGAACGTAATCTGTTTATTAAGCAACACGTAGCTGGAATTAAAGCACACATTAATGGTTTGGGCGCTAAAAATTACCATGATTTATATCAAATTAATTCTCCAGAATTTGTTTTGCTTTTTGTACCCATTGAGTCGTCTTTTGCCATTGCTGTACAATATGACCAAGAGTTATTTGATTTTGCTTGGAATAAGCGAGTGGTAATTGTTACGCCATCAACGCTATTGGCGACTTTAAAAACCGTAGCTTCTATATGGAAACAAGAACAGCAAACCAAAAATGCGATTGATATTGCCACGAAAGCTGGTCAGCTTTACGACAAATTTGTTGGTTTTGTAACCGACCTACAAAAAGTTGGTGATCATTTAGATAAATCGCAAAAGGTATATCAAGATGCGATGGGGAAGTTGAGCATAGGAAATGGAAACTTAGTGGGTAGAGTTGAAAATCTCAAAAAGTTAGGAGCAAAAACTACGAAGAATATCGACGAAAAATTATTGGAGGAGTAGTTTACAACAGTTCCATTAAAGTCTCTAATTTCATCCCACGGCTACCTTTTACCATTACCAAAGCTCCCATTATCGGATGCGATTCGAGATATTCAAAAGCTTCTGGCGTATTCTCGAAAAATAGCGCATCATCTGTTGGACTTTGTTTTTTAAACTCTTCTCCTATTAAAATTACTTGATCAAAATTATAAGAACTGGCTTTTTGTAAAACGTTTAAATGTTCGTCGCCCGCCGTTTCACCAATTTCAAACATATCGCCCAAAATCAGCACTTTCTTTTGTGCTTCAAGATTACTGATGTTTTCAATCGCTAAAACCATACTGCTTGGGTTGGCATTGTAATAATCGCCAATAACCGTGTTATTTGTTGTCTTAGTAATTTGCGAACGGTTGTTTTTTGGTGCGTAATCAGTTATTCCTTTATTTATCTCGTTAGGCGTTAGTCCGAATTCCAAACCTATCGCAACCGCAACTAAAATATTTTCAAAGTTATAAGTACCAGTAAGTTGAGAAAGTACTTCATAGGTTGACGACTTATAAGACCACTTGATTTTTAAGTAAGGATTATTATCAATCAATTCTCCCTTAACCTCGCAAGTGTCCGTAGTGCCGTAACTTATTGTTTTATCAAAGCTTCTTTGGCTAGCCATTTCAGTAAGGATCTGGCTATCTTGATTAATGAAAACTGTTCCTTTATGAATTTGTAGGTAATCATAAAGCTCACCTTTACCTTTTTTTACGCCTTCAATGCCGCCGAAACCTTCTAAGTGTGCTTTGCCAATGTTGGTAATTAAACCAAAATTAGGCTGGCAGATGTTGGATAGCATTTCAATTTCTTTTTGATGATTGGCACCCATTTCTATAATGGCAAGCTGAACATCATTGTTGATTTCTAGTATTGTTAACGGAACTCCGATGTGGTTGTTTAAATTTCCTTTTGTGGCCAGTGTTTTAAATTTTTGACTTAATACGCTATTTATAATCTCTTTCGTCGTTGTTTTTCCATTACTCCCCGTTAAACCAATAAACGGAATTTTTAATTTTTCACGATGGTGTGTGGCAAGTTGTTGTAAAGCAACTAAACTATCTTCAACTAAGATAAACTGATCGCTTGTTGCGTAGGTAGCATCATCAATTATTGCAAAAGAAGCACCTTTCCCTAAAGCTTCGGAAGCAAATTCGTTTGCGTCAAAATTATCGCCCTTTAACGCAAAAAATAAACAGCCTTCCGTTATGTTTCGGGTATCTGTACAAACTTTTGGGTGTGCTAAATAATGGATGTATAATTCTGCGATACTCATAAGATTGTTAAAGAAGTAAAGTTAAAATCATTTATTTGTTTTAACCAGAGAACGCGTACAGTTTTTTCTCACAGATGAAATACAGTTTTTTAACTACAGAATTCACAGAGCTGGGGCAGAAGAAAATGATATTTTTGTACCCAACTCTGTGTTCTTCGTGTGCATTGTGGTTGAAGTCTGTTTCGGCAAATCAAAAAAATAATTGCGTTAAAAAATTCCCATTATTTAACTTGATTCTTCAAAGTCAAATCATAGAAATCTGTTCTACGATCTTTCAAATTTCTAACACTACCATATTCATGCAATTCTTTTAGCAAATCTAAATTCACATCTGCAATCAATATATTTTCGGTATTTGGCGTTGTCTCTGCAACAATAGCGTTGGAAGGGAAAGCAAAATCTGAGGGTGAGAATATCGCAGATTGCGCATATTGTAAATCCATGTTATTCACCTTTGGTAAGTTTCCAACCGAACCTGTAATCGCAACATAACATTCGTTTTCAATGGCTCTCGCTTGTGAGCAAATTCTCACTCGGTTGTAAGCGTTCTGCGTATCGGTCCAAAACGGAATAAATAAAATATCCATTTTTTCTAAAGCTTGCATTCTTGCTAATTCAGGAAATTCCGAATCGTAACATATTAAAATTCCAATTCTACCAGCATCGGTATCAAAAACTTTAAGTTCGTTTCCGCCACTCATTCCCCAAGAGTGTATTTCTGATGGCGTAGGGTGTATTTTAATAGATCGGTCAAAACTTCCATCTCGGCGACAGAGATAAGAAACATTGTAAAGCTTGTCGTTCTCTAACAAAGGCATGCTGCCGGCAATAATATTTACGTTATAAGATACCGCTAATTCACAAAAACGAGTTCTGATATACTCCGTGTGTTTCGCCAATTCTCTTATCGCTTTTGCTTCTCCTAAATGGTTATAATCAGCCATCAAAGGCGCATTAAAGAACTCCGGGAATACAACAAAATCTGATGAGTAATCACTCACTGCATCTACAAAGTATTCGGCACTTTCCATTAAATCTGCAACACTCGGAAACAAACGCATTTGCCATTGCACTAAGCCGATTCTTACTTTAGATTTTTTAAAGGTGTCCTTTTCCTCATCTACATAATAAATGTTGTTCCACTCTAATAAAGTTGCAAATTCTTTAGACTGTTGATCTTCTGGCAGGTAATTTTTTAATATTTTTTTGACGTGGAAATCGTTTGAAATTTGGAAAGTAAGTGTGGGATCGTAAATCTCCTTCATCTTAACTTTATCGATATACTGGCGAGGTGTAAGATCAGCAAACTTTTCAAAATTGGGTATTCTACCTCCTAAGATAATGGACTTCAAATTTAGGTTTTCACACAATAATTTACGTCCATCATAAAGTCTTCTGGCCAAACGCATCCCACGGTAATCGGGGTGTACAAATACTTCTATTCCGTACAAAACGTCGCCATCATCAGTATGGGTGCTAAAAGTATAATTTCCGGTTGCTTGGGCATACGTGTGTGTTGCACCTAATTTATCAAAATCAACAATAATACTTAAAGCAGTGGCAACTACTTTTCCGTTAACCTCTACACATAGCTGCCCCTCAGGAAAGATATTAATTAATTTTTCTATCGATTTCTCTCGCCAGAAACTTTCGCCCATCGCTGAATAGGCAGAAATCATCGCCGACTTTAGATCGACATAATCTTCTGGTTTTAATGTTCTTAATTCTACGGTTTCTATTAAATCTGGTCTAATGGACATGGTATTTGTTATAAATAAAGAAAGCCCCGAAAAAGCAATTTCTCGAGGCTTTTAAAAATTGTTATAATTACTTCAAAAGCAACTTTCGTACCGCGGTTTTACCATCGCTGGTAATCGTCATCAAATACATACCTCTTTTTAAAGATGATAAGTCAATTTCTTGTTTGTTTTGTAAATCTGTTTTTTGCAATACTTGCTGCCCTCGTAAATCTACCAAGTTTAAATCATAACGCTTGTTAAAGTTTACGAAAAGAATGGTTATAACTGGGTTTGGATAAAAACTAAAGTTGCTAAAAATAGCGTCTTCGTGTATCGCTGTTTTAAAAAAGTTGAAGTTGTTCGAAAACGAACTACAACCGCTCACGTTTTTGGCTTCAACAAGATACGTTCCGTTTGTGGTTGGGCTAAATGTTTTAGAGGTTGCCCCATTAACTGCGATACTGCCTAAATACCACTGGTAAACAGTGGCTGTTACCGTTGCGTCTAAAATATTTCCAGTTTGTTTGATTGATGGCCGATCTGGAATTGGAGAAACAGCAATATTAACGGTTGATTTATTTCCTGGACAGGCACCATTCATCGGGGTAACTTCAATGCTTACATTGCTATTTTCAAATACAACACTGTACTGCGTGGAGGATATTTGGGTTGTACTATTAGTGCCGGTAATTTTCCAAACATAATCTGTTGCACTAGCCGATGCGGAAACTGTATAAACAGCAACACGGTCTGTACAGCCAACTCCAGTGCTTGCACCGGCTGCAATGCCAGGCCCAGATATAACTACATTTCCCGGTGGAGTACATTGCGCAAAAAGCTTATTGAAAGATAATACTAGTAAAAATAGAATAGGTAGTAGTTTTTCCATTAAGGTAAAAATTTATTAAAGTTAAGGAAATTATCTTTTCAGTCAATATCCAAATTTATTGTTATACTATTATGTTAGTAAAATAGATACATAAATGTTTATTTTTGTGGGATGAAATTACCAATAGTAGCATACGGAGATCCGGTTTTAAAGAAAGTTGCAGATGATATTGATCAAGATTATACAGGGCTTAAAGCGTTGATTGACAATATGTTTGAAACGATGTATGCTGCAAGTGGAGTTGGTTTAGCTGCGCCACAAGTTGGTTTGGCTATTAGGTTATTCATAGTTGATGCCTCGCCGTTTGCCGAGGATGAGGAGGGATTAAAAGATTTCAAAAAAGTTTTTATTAATCCGGTAATTGAACAAGAAACTGGCGATAAGTGGGATTTTAATGAAGGATGCTTAAGCATTCCCGATATCAGGGAGAATGTGAGCAGACATAAAGATTTGGAAATTAGCTACTATAATGAAAATTTCGAACTGAAAAAGGAATCTTTTACCGGTTTAGCTGCCCGTGTGATACAACACGAGTACGACCATATTCAAGGTAAATTATTCACCGATAGGATAAGCCAATTGCGTAAAACGATGCTTAGAGGTAAGTTAGACGCAATTTCTAAAGGAGCTATCAAAGTAGATTATAAAATGAAATTTCCGCTACTACGTAGGAAGCGATAATTTCCACGCGTCTGTTTGATTTTGCTTTAAGTTTCGCTTGGTTTTAACGACTATTCGCTACAGTTTGCGCTTTCTGCGTTAAACCTCAAAACGCAATATTAATCTTTCCCTCTTGATTTTTTGCCTTCTGTAATCTGTTTGATTAAAGCGCCCCAAGCAAAAGGATTTAAAAGTGGGTTGGTTTGCACCATATGGCTGTTCATCAATGTATTGTGGTTGTTTTGAAAGCTAGTGCTATTATATTCTCCTCCGTCTCGTGGCAAACTTGCTGATAAGTCTTTTAAGCTTTGCTTTGACAGATTTTTCATTGCAATCTCCAAATCATCGTCGGCAAATTTCATCGTCAAAAAGTCTTTTTTAAACTCATCAACACTCGCCCACGGAAAAATAGTTACCGTAGGTAATTCAATATTATCAGCCGTAATTTTAATCAAGGCGGTAAATTTTCTTTCAGTAAGGTTTTTAGGGATGGTTAGTTTAAGTTTCTTATAACCAACGGAAGTAAAGACAAGGCTATCACCTTCATGCAAAACAAACGAAAAATACCCTTTATAATTAGCGCTGTATGCTTTTCCATCATCAGATAAGTTTCTGATCGTTACGTAGGGAACAACAGAATTACTGTCTTTATCATAAACTACTCCAGAAAACTGCACAAGTGGTTTATCTTGCTGGCTAAACGCCTGCAAACTAAAAGTGAGTAATATGAGGATTAGTAAATTTTTCAAGTTGCTAATTTATATCAAAAAAAACAGGCTGGTTATTTAATATTGTTAATTTTTGTTAAACAAAAGAGCCCTCTCTTTTAACGAAAAGGCTCTCCAAATGTTTTGTTACCTAAGTTTATTTGCCGTTTGGCATTACCGCATGCGGCGAATCTATAGGAGTAATGTTTACTGCTTCTACCGACTTGATTTCTGGTACAGCTTTAAGTACGGCTTGCTCAATTCCTGCTTTAAGTGTCATAATACTCATTGGGCATGATTCGCAAGAACCCAAAAGTTTAATTTTTAAAACATTATCGTCCGTAATTTCTAAAATAGAAACATTCCCTGCATCAGCAATTAGATAGGGTCTAATAGAATCCAAGGCCTCTTCTACTCTTGCTAGTAAATTTTCTTTATCACTCATCGTGTTTTATTTTATATATAAAAATACAGATTTTATTCGTCTTAATTAAACGGCACTTTTACTTTTAGCTTCGCTATTTCTTATTGCAACTTGCTGAGCGACCTTTTGAGCTAAGTCCATGAATGCACTTGCAATCACGTTATTTTCTTGTAACACCACCGGCGATCCACTATCGCCAGCTTCGCTTATACTTTGCACTAAAGGTAATTCACCTAAAAATGGCGCATTGTACATCTCCGCAAGCTCTCGTCCACCATTTTTACCAAATATATAATATTTATTATCTGGCAATTCTGCTGGCGTAAAGTATGACATGTTTTCAACCACACCTAAAATAGGGATATTAATTGCATCCATCTTAAACATGCCAATACCTTTTTTCGCATCTGCAAGAGCTACTTGTTGTGGTGTAGTTACTATTACAGCGCCAGATATTGGAAAGCTTTGTGCAACGGTAATGTGTATATCACCAGTTCCGGGAGGTAAATCAACCACTAAATAATCTAATTCGCCCCAATCAGCATCATTAAAAAGCTGTTTAACAGCGGTTGAAGCCATTGGTCCTCTCCACGGCACAGGTTGATTAGGGTCTGTAAAAAAACCTAAGGAAAGTAATTTAATACCATACTGTTCAATAGGTTCAATTCGGGTTTTGCCGTTAACTTCTGAAGCTCGTGGTTTTGCGCCTTGTAAATTGAACATAATAGGGACAGACGGACCGTAAATGTCAGCATCAATTAAACCCACTTTTGCACCATTTAAATTTAAAGCCAAAGCCAAGTTTGCGGCAACAGTAGATTTACCAACACCACCTTTACCAGATGCCACCACAATAATGTTTTTGATGTCTCCAGTGAGCTGCTGTGGCGGTGCAGTTACTCGGCTGGTCATTTTTATATTAATTTCTGCATCCTGACTTACAAAATGTCTAATCGCGTTTCTACAAGCGTTCTCCAACATTTCTTTCATTGGGCAGGCTGGTGTAGTAAGCACAACAGTAAAGCTAACTTTATTGCCATCAATCGTTATATCCTCAATCATTTTTAAGGTTACCAAATCCTTTTTAAGATCGGGATCCTCTACATTTTTTAAGGCGTCTAATATATTTTCTTTTGTAAACGACATTTTCTTTAATTTATGTCCGAATTTACAAAACTTACAATGATATACAGGATTCGGCGTTGTTTTTGACACAAAACCGAGAAATAATAAAATATCTTTGACGATAGTTTTAAGCATTAGCTGATTGTATGACCAAGCCCAACCAAAAGTCTTTTTTTGAAAAGTATAAAAAAGTAATTCTTATCTGTGTTCTTGCTTTTTTAGCGATTATGATTGTTGGGGTTTCAGTGCTCTATAATAAGCGAGACGGGCTTTTGAAAGCGGCGGTAGCAAAGGGAATTAGCAAAGCAAAAATCAAATATAATTTAGACGTAGCAATTGCCTCGTACGAGTTTGATGGTTTAACGTCCGTTTACTTTAAAGATATTTCCGTTATTCCAGAGAACCGCGATAGCTTAGCTAGAATTGGAGATTTAAAGGTTGGCGTAAAGCTGTTGCCACTTTTGTTTGGAAATGTAAAAATTTCTGAACTCGATATTCATG
Source organism: Sphingobacteriales bacterium (assembly GCA_038243635.1). Taxonomy (GTDB): domain Bacteria; phylum Bacteroidota; class Bacteroidia; order Sphingobacteriales; family Sphingobacteriaceae; genus Pseudopedobacter. Next base: position 57,056 of record JBBSQW010000015.1, on the reverse strand, counting down.
ATGCTGTGGTATCCTTAATCAAAAAAGACAGCTTAAGTAATTATGAATTTTTGTTTAAAAAGGATGCAAAGGATTCCATTAAGAAAGATACGAAAAATGATTTGTCCGAGCTGGCAAATAAATTGATCAAAAGAGCACTTGATAAAATCCCGGATGATATGGATATTAAGAATTTCGTGGTAAGCTATCATCAGGATACCACCCATTTTAGTTTAAAAGCAGAAAGCGCAACCATTGCAAACGGAAAAGTAAATTCCACCATCAAATTGAACGATAATCAAGCTGTTTGGCATGTATCGGGTACCGCAGATCCTTCTAACCAACAATTAGACTTAAAGTTTTATGCAGATAACCAAGCTATTAAGGTCCCGTATTTAGATAATAAATATGATTTAAAAGTAAGTTTTGATACAATTAGAACTACCATGAGGAGCGCTAAAAGGGTAGGAAAAGAATTTAAGATTGACGGGGCTTGGTATGTAAGAAACTTGGTGATTAATCATCCAAAAATTGCACCTAATGATGTTGTCATAAAATCGGGAACGGTAGATGCAACCATGCTAATTGGTTCAAATTATGTGGCATTGGATAGCAGTTCTGTAATTAGTTTAGGAAAAGCACAAGTTAGTCCTTTCGTGAAATTAACTTTTGGTAAAAAGAAAATATACCAACTAAAACTTAACGCTCAAGACCAAGTAGCGCAGCATATTTTCGACGCTTTTCCGGTTGGTTTGTTTGAGTCTTTAGAGGGGATAAAAGTTAAAGGGAAGTTAAATTATGCGCTTAATTTTTATTTAGATGAAGCAAAGCCAGATAACGTAATATTTAACTCAGGCCTTAAAGGCGATAAAGATTTTGGGATTGTAAAGTTTGGTGAAATCGATTTCCGCAAAATTAATACGCCATTTGTTTATACGCCTTATGAAAAAGGGAAACCTGTTCGTAACATTACGGTAGGGCCCAGCAATCCAAATTATACGCCTTTGCAATCCATATCTTCAAACATGAAGAACGCGTTGATCAGTTCAGAAGATCCAACTTTTTACGCACACAAAGGTTTTGAAGAAGAGGCAATCCGCAAATCAATTGCAACTAATTTTAAAGCAAAATCTTTTAAAAGAGGGGCAAGTACGATATCCATGCAATTGGTTAAAAATGTATTTTTGAATCGTAAAAAGAACCTTGGCCGTAAGTTCGAAGAGATTTTAATTGTTTGGTTAATGGAAAATCAGAAACTGACTACCAAATCGAGAATGTACGAGGTTTATTTAAACATTATTGAATGGGGTAATAACGTTTATGGAATTGGCGAAGCGGCACATTATTATTTCGGAAAATCGCCGGCTGAGTTATCGGTAGGGGAATCTATTTATTTGGCTAGCATTGTGCCTAAACCGAAAGCGTCTTTATATAAATGGCAATATGATGGTTCTTTGAAACCTTATTTAAGTGGCTATTTTAATTCTTTAGGGATGCTGATGGCTATTGGCGGGTACATTCCCAGAGATAGCAGTAACTACGGTTTCTATAACGTAAGATTAAAAGAAAGTTTACGCAGGCAAATTGCGCCAAGTGATTTTGTACCTGATAGTTTAATAGAAGATGATGATAATGGTTTCTTTAACCTAAATATTTTTAAAAAGGGGTTTACCAAAGATTCTGTCGAGAGAAAAGAAAGCTTTTTAAAGCGTGTGTTTGATGGAGAAGCCAATAGTAAAGATAGTACAGGAAAAACGCCAAAAGAGCGCCGCATGGAGCGGAGAGAACAACGAAGAAGACAATAGTAATATCGTTGTTTTGTTAAAGATGGCTATCGTTTTCAAACTTAAATATAGAAAGATAGGTTTTAAAAGTATTTAGGTATAAACCTTGCAGGGTTAACAGTAAAAAATATTTATGGGACGACACGTATACGAAACAGGATTAATAGGAAACTGTTCGTTTTTAGCACATATTCACAAAAATACCGACGTTAAATGGCTTTGCTGGCCAAGGTTTGATAGCTCTTTTGTTTTCGGATCTATGTTGGACGATAAAAAGGGAGGAGAGTTTTCAATTAAGCCTTCTGGCGAGTTTACTTCTAAACAATATTATAAAGAGAACACCAATATCCTCTGCACAGAAATAACAACAGACACTGGTAAATACAGAGTTACTGATTTTGCACCTAGGTTTCAGCAGTACGATAGATACTTTAAGCCTTTAATGCTCGTCAGAAAAATTGAACTTTTAGAAGGTAATCCGCATATTAAAATTGTATGTAAACCGGTTTACAACTATGGTTTAACCGAGCTTGATGTATTAAGAGGAAGTAACCACGTTAATTTTCATGGTTGTGGTGAAAACTTAAGATTGACCACAAATGCCCCCATTTCTTATATAGTAGAGGACCAATATTTCATTTTAAAAGAGACAAAATACGCTATTTTAACTTATGGAGCGCCACTCGAAGCTGGTACTGAAGTTACTGCAGAACGTTTTTTAAGGGAAACAAGCACCTATTGGAGAACTTGGGTAAAAAGGTCTTCTATCGGAGATTTTAATCAGGAATTTGTAATTAGATCCGCCTTGGCTTTAAAGATTCACCAATATGAGGATACGGGAGCCATCATTGCAGCAAGTACCACCAGTTTACCGGAATTCCCTGGAAGTGGAAGAAATTGGGATTACCGTTACTGCTGGTTAAGAGATACTTATTATGTGATTAGTGCACTGCATCATATTGGGCACTTTGAGGAAACAGAAAAGTACTTTGATTACATTACCGATATTTCTTTCGAGGAAGGTTTACGTTACCAACCTTTATACAGCATATCACGCCAAAAAGATTTAACAGAAACCATTGCCGACCATTTAGAAGGTTACATGGGGAACGGGCCGGTACGTATTGGAAACCAAGCTTATGAGCATATTCAAAATGATATTTACGGACAGGCTTTAATTTCTTTATTGCCATTGTATACCGATCATCGTTTTGTTTTTTCTGAGCGTAAAGACTCTGCACATTTAGTGGAAATGGCGCTTAAAAGAATTGAGCATACCATTGACGAGAAAGACGCTGGAATTTGGGAGTTTAGAAATAGCGCTTATATTCACTGTTACAGTAACTTATTCCAATGGGCAGGTTGTAGTGCGGCACTTAAAATTGCTAGAACCATCAATAACAAAGAACTAGAAGATAAAGCGGCGAGTTTAATGGATAGGGCTGCACAACATATCGAAGCTTGTTACGACCCTGTCCGTAAGGTTTACACTCATGCTGTTGGTAGTCCGTATTTAGATGCAAGTACCTTGCAATTGATTATGATGAACTATATTGATCCAAACTCGCAAAAAGCGAGAGATCATTTAACAGCTTTAGAGGCAGAGCTTAAAACACCAAGCGGATTGTTCTACCGATATGTGCATGCCGACGATTTTGGTAAACCCGAAACTACCTTTTTGATATGTGCCTTCTGGTACGTAGAAGCTTTAGCCTGCGTAGGCAGATTAGATGATGCCATAAGAGAGTTTGAAAAGCTAATGCCTTATGCTAACGATTTAAAGTTGTTTAGTGAAGATGTTGACGAAACCGACGGCAGTATGTGGGGGAACTTCCCGCAGGCATACAGTCATGTTGGGTTAATGAATGCAGCCTACAGAATCTCCAATAAATTAAATAAGCCTCTGTATTTATCTTCAGAGACTATTAAGTAAATTTCTTACTTCTTCTACATTTCTGAGGTAATAATTAGCCTCAGAAATGCTAGTTCCTACCTTTATCGTAATTGCAATATCGTTGATTGCGGTAAAAATATCTTCATCTGTATGGTCATCGCCCATAGCTATGATAAAATCAAAATCTTTATGGTGTAAGTACTCTAATGTTGCTTTTCCTTTGTTAATTTCCGCATTTTTAACTTCTACAACTTTGTTACCCGGTAAAAGCTGTAAGCCCATTTCTCTGGTTAAATACCTCATGTTACTTAGCAATTCGTTTGCTCTCAACTCTCCTAAACCAGCTTCTACTTTTCTATAATGCCACGCTAGAGAATATCTTTTTTCTTCGATAAAGCTACCAGGGGTTCTGTCTGAGTAGGATTCTAACATTGGACGTACGTTTGTCTTCCATCTATCAGATAGATTTGGAGTTTCCTCCCAATCATTCGTTCCAGATTTTTTCCAAGCGCCATGCTCTGCAATTAAATCTAGTGCTGGTAGGTGCCCAAACCATTGTTCTAATGTTTCGTGTTTTCTCCCACTAATAATAATGACTTGGTTTCTATCATCATTACTTAATTTAGTAATGAGTTGGTAAAGCTCTTTATCTGGAGATGCATCATCAATATTGGCTTTAAAATTCACTAAAGTTCCATCATAATCTAAAAATAAGGCTCGCCTTTTAGCTGTTCTCATTTTTGCGCCAAATTCTGTTAATAAATCTTTGTTTACGTGTCTTGCTCGTCTTGATTTTTCAGTTTGCTTTGCTTCGTTAAGTTGATCCATAAATATTTTCACCCAATGTTTAATATCAAATTTTGTTACGGTTTGTTTTAAGCTGGTCATTCTACTCTGTTGCTCTTCTTTGCTCATTTCCAAAGCTTGGATAATGGCTTGGCTCATTTCCTCTAAATTGTTTGGGTTAACAATTAAAGCTTCCACCAATTCTTTTGAGGCCCCGGCCATTTCGCTCAGTATCAGTACTCCGGTGTTATCGGTTTTACTGGCAACATATTCTTTACTCACTAAATTCATCCCATCTCGCATGGGTGTAACCAAACAAATTTGTGATTTATTGTAGAGTGCTGAGAGCTCTTCAATAGGGAAAGACCGGTAGAAATATTGAATGGGATTCCAGCGTGAAGTACGAAATCTTGCATTAATATTACCAACCATTTGATCAATATTGTCACGTAGCTCGCTGTATTGTGGAATGGTATCACGAGAAGGTACCACAATCATGTGAAGGCAAATTTGTTCAATGTATTTTGGGTATTCGACTAAGATTTTCTCAAAAGCCATTAACCTTTGCAAAATTCCTTTACTATAATCTAACCTATCGATAGATAAAATAATTTTAGTATCGCCTAAAAATCCCTCATAACGGTTTATGATCTCCATAACTTCTGGCGTTTTTGGCAATGCACTAAATTTTTCCGCGTCAATTCCCATCGGAAAAGCATCAATTGTGATGTTCCGATCTTCTTTGTGGATAATGTTTGCACTGGTTTGTATAGGTAAAACACGAGTTGCCGAACTGGTAAAATGCCTTACATCGTCATAAGTATGGAAACCAATTAAGTCTGCACCAAGCATTCCTTCTAACAATTCTGCCCGCCAAGGAATTAATCTAAATAACTCAAAGGAAGGGAAAGGGATATGTTGGAAAAATCCAATTGTAGCGTCTGGCAGTTCGTTTCTTAGCAGACCTGGTAAAAGCAGTAACTGATAATCCTGAATCCAGATTACGTCATCGGGCTGGGCAATTGCTAAAACGGCATCTTTAAATTTTTCGTTTACCGCTTTGTAGCTGTCCCAATAACTCTGGTTATATTGTGCATAAGTGGACATGTAATGGAAGATTGGCCAGAGTGTCTCGTTGGAAAAACCTTCGTAATATAAATGTATTTCTTCCTCAGTTAAAAATACCGGAGCAAGATTTTCTTTTCTTAATTTATCTTTGATTTTGGGCTCATCTGCTTTGGGGACTTCTAATCCGCACCAGCCAATCCAAATATTGTCTCCGTCTTTATATACAGAACCTAAGCCGGTAGCTAGGCCACCTTCACTTACTTTCAACTCGTACTCGTTATTTTCTTGTGTGATTTTAACTGGTAATCTGTTTGAAATGATAATTGTCTTGCTCATAATTTTTGGGCTGATTGTTTGATAGGTTTATTGATAGCAATTACTTCACCAAAGAGTATAAAAATTAATAAATGATGTAATTTTTGTAAGAAATACACTATTTAAGAATAAAAATACCGTTTACTTGGCGTATTTTTTGATTAAATCGTAAATAAAATGTTAAACCTAATTTATATGTTAAAGCTTTTTTCTAATAATAATTTATGGAATGTCCCAAATTGGTTATTTGATATTGTCATTATTGCTGTCGCAATACTCACCGGGTTTATTCTCAAATTCTGTATCGTTAGGCTTACCAAGCACTATAAAAGCAAAAATAAATTCTCGTTTTTACGGTCGTTTATTATACACTTGGGTAGGCCACTCAATATTTTTTTACCGTTAGTTTTTTTAACCATAACGAAGCCATTAATCGTTTTATCGTCACGCTTGTTGGCGATTTATAGTAAGTTCATTGAGATAGGACTTATTGTAGCGTTCGCATACATTCTTATAAGTACGGTTCAGGTTTTTCAGGATTTTATAATTTCTACCTACGATTTAAAGAAACAGAATAATTTAAGAGAACGTAAAATTAGAACGCAACTACAGTTTTTACGGAAGATTCTAGTAGGAATTGTTGTTATTTTAACCATTGCCGCAGTGTTGTTTAGTTTTGATGGAATGAGACGGTTGGGCGCTGGTTTGTTAACTGGGGTAGGGGTAAGCGGTATTATTATTGGCTTTGCTGCCCAAAAGTCGTTATCAAACCTGTTGGCTGGTTTTCAAATTGCATTTACACAACCTATACGTATTGATGATGTTTTGGTTGTTGAAGGCGAATGGGGTAAGGTAGAAGAGATTACGCTGACTTACGTGGTGGTACAAATTTGGGATGAAAGGCGTTTGATTTTACCAATTAATTATTTTATTGAAAAGCCTTTTCAAAATTGGACGCGTATTAGCGCCGAAATATTAGGCACAGTTTATCTTTATGTGGATTATAGTTTGCCTATTGATAGTTTGCGACAGGAGTTTGAACGACTATTAGCGGCAAATTCCTTATGGGATAGAAAAGTAAAAGTAGTGCAAGTTACTGATGCAAAGGATAATGTAATAGAAATTAGAGCATTAATGAGTGCCAGTAATTCATCAGATGCTTTTGATTTAAGATGTTACATCCGTGAAAATCTAATCCATTTTATTCAAAAGAATTATCCGGATTCGTTACCCAAAGTAAGAGCAACCATTGATACAGGTTTGGCAAATAATCATAAAAAGATCATCTAACATAATACACGACAAAAACACATGTTTAAACATTTTTTTTTGTCGAAAATATTAGATTATGAAAGAGATTATCGAGTCTTTAAAATGGAGATATGCCACAAAATCATTCGATGGCAATAAAAAAGTAAGTGATAGCCAGTTAGACGAGTTGTTATCAGCAGTTCAGCTTGCACCAACTTCCTTTGGGTTACAACCTTATAAAATTGTTGTAGTTGGATACCAAGATGTTAAAGAAGAGCTAAAAGCGGCAGCTTACGGGCAATCGCAGTTAACAGATGCTTCATATATTTTCGTTTTTGCAATAGAGAAAGATTTTTCTGAAAAGCATGTAGATGCTTTTATAAAGAATATCGCCGAAACCCGTGGTGTAGCGACGGAAGATTTAAGAGGTTTTGCAGATGTAATGAAAGCGACGGTAAATTCAAGATCTGCAGAAGAATTAGATACTTGGAACATGCGACAGGCTTATATTGGTTTAGGGGTTCTGTTGGAAACTGCAGCGCTAAGTAGAATTGATACTTGCCCGATGGAAGGCTTCGATAATGCTAAATTCGATGAAATTTTAGGTTTACAGAAGCACAATCTATACTCGGTAGCTATTGCTGCTGTTGGTTTTAGAACTGCAGACGATGTTTATCAGCATTATGCTAAAGTGAGGAAGTCAAAAGAAGTTTTATTTATTCATATTTAAAAACCGAAGAAACAAAAAAAAGCTCCTTGATCATTGATCAAGGAGCTTTTTCTGTAATAAGTTTTAAAACTATTCTGCAGAAGGAGTCTCGTCTTTCTTAGTTTCTTCTGTTGCTGCTTCTTCAGCTGGAGCAGGAGTTTCTGCTTTAACTTCTTCTTTAGCAACTTCCGCAACTGGAGCAGGAGCTTCTTCTTTAGCTACTTCTTCAGCTGGAGCAAGAGTTTCTTCTTTAGCAACAACTTCTTCAACTGGAGCAGGAGCTTCTTCCTTAACTTCTTCGGTAGCTTCTTCTTCCACTATCTCTTCAGCTGGCGGAGTGTTTTTAGCCGCGATTGCTGCTGCAGTTGCTTCTTTCTTTTTAGTTTCTGCTTCTAAAGCTGTTTTTTTAGCAGCTTCTTTAGTCGAAGATAAGCCGTCTTTTTTAGCTTGAGTTTTACCTTCTTTACCTTCTAACCAAGTAGCAAATTTAGCATCTGCTTGATCTTGTGTTAAAGCGCCTTTAGCAATACCGCCATTTAAGTGATTTTTGTAAAGTACACCTTCGTGAGAAAGGATTGTTTTTGCAGTATCAGTTGGAGTTGCACCTGTTGATACCCAATTAACAGCACTATCAAAATTTAAATTGATGGTTGCTGGGTTGGTGTTTGGATTGTAAGAACCTAATCTTTCAATAAATTTACCGTCTCTTGGAGCTCTTGAGTCTGCCACTACGATGTAGTAAAAAGGTTTTCCTTTTTTACCGTGTCTTTGTAATCTAATTTTAGTTGCCATTTTTTAAATACATTAAATTTTTGCAATATCCCTTTTCTCGAAAGGGACGCAAATTTACATTTTTTAATGCTAATAAGCTAATGTGATAATATTATATTTTTTATGTGATGCTAAAAAAATGTAATACTTTTATTGAATGCTTACAAGATTTTTGATTATTGCGTTTGTAATATGTTTGAGTGCGCATTTTGCGCAATCACAAGAAAATAAAATATTACTTACGTTTAATGATAATACTTCAAAGTTGATCAAAAAGGGAGATTACGTGAGATTGTCGTACCCAAGTGCAAAACTAGCTATCAAAAAAACGGCTAAAACTCCTGCACTTTTAGGGTTTAGAGGAAAAGTTGATTCCATTGCTATAAACCAGGTTTGGTTGAAAGTGGATAAACGAATTGATAAGAAATTGGCATTTACTTTAGCCGATGTTGTAGCAATAAAACGGGTCTCAAAATCAGCGGAATTTTTGACGTTTTTGGGTTCTTGGGCTGTTATTGGAGGTGGCGCAGCTTTAGTCGCAAACGCAGCGGACTTAAATTCGGGAGCAGTAGCTTTTGCTGGGATTTTCTCTTTATTTCCAGCGGCTATTGTAACGGCAAACGTTTTTTATTCAACAAAGCCGAAGAACAAAGTAGGAGAGGGTTATACGATAAAGGTGATTACTATTAATTAGGTGGATCTTTTTTTGATGTCCAAGACATTGTAGTAATGGTTTGCGTACTGCCGAAGGAGGGATTTTTTAGGGCAAAATTTCAAAAAATTACTAGAATTGAACCTTCTACTAAAATCTAATCCAAGCTGTTCAGCCAATGCCTTACTAGCGGAAATGTTATTGTTTGTAAGTCCAATTTCTTGCTACAGCAACATCTCGAAGTTTACCTGCTTTTTTAGTCCTTTGATTTTTACTTTCCTTCTTCAATATCAACAAGCTTTAAGTACACTCCGTCAGAAAAACCTTTTGGAACACGTTTTCTATTAAGGTTTTCATTTAAGTAAATTCCTTTTGCTACTTCTATTAATAAATCTTCAAGCGCAGTGAAATCCTCTAAAATATTTACAGGCAAAGAATGGTCTTCAAATCGAGAACCAATTAGTCTAGGCGATATAAATATTTTGTCTTCCATTTTATTAATAATTGTGAAAGATACATTTTTTTAAGAATTGTCGTATTGGGAACATTAGTGTGCTAACTAATAAATATAAAGATTTTTAGTCCACCACTTTCCTATTTCACCTCCTCAATAAAAACCCCAACATCATTAATCCCTTTCAATGGATTATCTCTCATATTCTGTTCAACAATCAAAGTATACTTTCCTGTACCAGCAAACTTGTATTTCTCTTTATAGATCAATTGGTAAGTAAATAAATTTCCTGATCCGTTACCCAACCATTGCCCATCAGGCATAGCCAATTGAAACTCTTGCCTTACCGGAATATCTTTTTGATTAGGACCAATGATATGAAAGCGTAACCAAATATTAGCGTACTTATAATCTGCGGTATGCCTAAAGTTTACGTAGATATTGTAAGCCTGTGTACTATCTGTAACGTTAAGGGTAGCTTTAATCGGATTTACATAACTCCAAGTTTGCTTTGGAATTGCCTCATAAGTGTCCACTTTAACATTTTGATCTACACAGGCTTGTAAAGCTAGTATCGGTAAGAATAAAAACAATAACTTTTTAAATTCCATTACTCCTGCGTGGGCTTGTTATTATTATTGCTTCTACGTTTTTTGTGTCTGTTATTGCGTTTTGGTTTATCAGCACCATCTGTATTTTCTGATTGCCCTTCTGCTGCAGTTGCTTTTGCTTTCGCGACTTTAGGTGCGCTAATTTCCGCAGGTTTTTCAGACTTATTGGTTGTTGGTCTGGCAGTTCTGGTTTTGTTTCTATTGTTGTTTTTGTTTTTTCTGGCTTTATCGTCTAAGCGAGTTAAGCTGTCCTGACCAACAACATTTTCATAATCAAAAGCTTTTTCTGTTGCTTTTAATTCTTCCAGTACTGCAGCCATGTCGCGTAAATCTTCTGGTTTCTCGCCACGCTTGTTCATTTCCTGAATCTCTTTCACACGTGTTGCCTCTACAGGAATCCAAGAATTTTCCTCGCCGAAATAACTAAACCACATCAGTTGTTTAAAAATGTCGGTCTTTTGCAGTCTTGCTTCGCCTTTGTCTGTTTTTAACCTGTCCGCATGAGTTGGAATGGTTTTCAAAGCATCCATATAAGTATCTAACTCATAGTTTAAACAGCATTTAAGTTTACCACATTGGCCGGCAAGCTTTAAAGTGTTTAAAGATAAGTTTTGGTATCTGGCAGAAGAAGTAGAAACCGTTTTAAAATCGGTTAACCAAGTACTGCAACATAATTCTCGTCCGCAAGAGCCAATTCCACCTAAACGGCTGGCTTCTTGGCGCATTCCAATTTGGCGCATCTCTATCCTAACCCTAAAAGATTCGGCTAGTTTTTTAATTAATTCTCTAAAATCAACACGGCCATCCGCAGTATAATAAAACGTTGCTTTTGAGCGGTCCCCTTGGTATTCAACATCAGAAAGTTTCATTGCTAAACCTAGTTCTAAAGCTATAGTGCGAGCTTTATGCATGGTTTCTGATTCTTTTTCTTTTGCATTTTTCCACTTGTCTACATCTTGCGGGGTAGCTTTACGGTAAAGTTTCAAAGGCGCTTTTTCTTCGGTTACCTTTTTGCGTTTCATCTGCATACGCACCAACTCGCCCGTAAGGGTAACATGACCAATATCATAACCACCAGTAGTGGTTTCAACGGCTACTAATTCACCGTTTTCGATATAAATATTCTCGTCATTTCTGTAAAATTCCTTTCTTGAGCCCTTAAAACGTATTTCTACGTAAGGAAAAGGTTTATAATTAGAAGGTAAATCCATGTCGGATAACCAATCGTAAACATCTAATTTGCTACAACCACCATCTGTTAAGCAGGTGCCGTTACTTTTGCAGCCATTAGGAGTGCCGCAACCGCCGCCTCCTGATGAACAACTTCCACATCCCATAATTTATAATATAATTGAGTCCGCTGTTACACGGAGCGTTTTAAATTTTAGTATTTTAACTAAGGTCAAAGATACGTCTAAAAATAATATTTTAGGGTTTGCATTTCGCTCAATATGATATTGGGCTTTCTCCAATTCTTGCGCAACTGCCTGTACCTGTGCTAAAGTTAATACCGATGAAAATTTACTAATAAATTCTAACTCTTTTTCTGGAATATGAATTAAGCCAGGAGTTTGTGCGATAAAAAGTGTGCATTCCCGCATTAAATTTACGCCATAGCGTAAAAAGTTTTTTTGATTTTCACGACCCATTTTTGCCAGCTCGCCTTCGGTATAAACCACAATTTCTAACCCTTTGTTTCCCCAACAAGCCCTTAACCAGCCTAAAAATAAATCGTGAAAGTTGTTTTCTTGATGCCCCATCAACTGCAATGCGGTTTGCAAACTTCCGTTGCTGAGGTACGCCAATTGTTTAGCCATTGCACTGGTAATGTTTTTTTGATCAATCAAATAATCTTCAATTTCGGTGGCTTTTAACTTGGGTATTTTTATCAGTTGTGTTCTGGAAATAATGGTGTTTAAAATCTGGTCTTGATTTTGGGCAACTAATAAAAAAAGTGTTTTTTGAGACGGTTCTTCAATCACCTTTAGCAAAGCATTTCCTTCTTTTTCCAAATATTCGGGTAACCAAAGGATCAGTATTTTATATTCTGACTCGAAGGGTTTTAAGCTTAATTTACTGATGATGCTGTGCGCTTCGGCAATGTTAATGTTTGCCTGTTTGTTTTCTGCATTCAATTGCTCACGCCATTCATCTAAACCTAAATATGGGTTTGCTAAAAACGCAGCTCTCCATTCTTCAATAAAAGTGAGCGCTGTATCGTCTTTATGTTTTGCAAAGAATGGATAAGAGAAATGTAAATCGGGATGAACTAATTTATTGTACTTTCTGCAGGAGGAACATTCGCCGCAAGAATCTGACTCTTCTTTATTCTCACATGAAATATATTGAGCATAGGCCAAGGCTAAAGCTAAACTGCCAGAACCTTCAGGTCCTAAAAATAATTGCGCATGACTAATCCGCTCATCTTTAACGGTTTGAAGCAGGTGTTTTTTAACGGCGTCTTGACCTACAATGTTTTTAAATTGCATGTTTGCAAATTAATAAAATTAATGTTTGGGGAGGCGGGTATTTTGTAAAGGTTTTGAAAAGTGAAGTTGATTTGATGGGAAATGTGTCTTTTTTTATAAGCATAGGTTTCTTGTGGAAGACCTCGACGACGTCAATAACGTTTTACTTTAAACAAAAAAAGCCTCCTTTTTAGGGAGGCATTTTTTTGATGTTGTTTGTTTTCCAGCATCCAGCAATCTTAATTTTTAAATGATCAATCAGCAAAGAGCATCTCGGTTGATTTTTTATAATTTTATTACCGACGTCTTTAAATTGACTGTTGTTATAGCGCTCTGCTTTCAGTATAACTTTATAAAATTAGGGTTTAAGTGCCTTGATAACTTCTAAATTAACTCGCCTTACTTCATTCAGATCTAACTTGTCAATCTTTCTATCATAGGTCATAAAACCGTTAATCTCGCCCTCCACATCGGTTGTTTGTGTATAAACAGCTGCAGATATTCCTTTTTTAACCAATTCTTTTAGTTGATTTGCATATTTAACGTATTCTGCTGTGGTTTCTTCACTACTTTTTAGATTAATATAGCCCCAGTTTTTATCATTATTCCATAAATGTTCTTTGATAGGAAGCCCGATACCACCGTATTCGCCTAATACCGTAACCCAGTCTGCGCCATTCATTTCCAATACAGGAGTAGGGTAGTGATGTATATCTATCATATCGCCTGTTTTATAATGGTTACCACCACTTGCGGGGTTCACCAATCTGCTTGGATCATGGGCTTTTGTCCACTCTGTAATTTCTACTGTTTTAAACTGTCCCCATGCTTCGTTAAAAGGCACCCATACTGCGATACTTGGATATGAGTATAGGTAATCCATAATCTCTTTCCATTCCTTTTTATAAATGGCTTCGGACTCTGCAGTTCTTACCAGCTCCTTACCGTTAAAATATCCTCGGTCTTGCCAATTTGGGCTTACATCGCCATTTGGCATATCTTGCCAAACTAGCATCCCTATTTCGTCGCAATGTGTGTACCAACGGGCGGGTTCTACTTTAACGTGTTTTCTTATCATGTTAAAACCCATTTCCTTTGTTTTTATAATGTCGTATTTTAAAGCTTCATCAGATGGCGCAGTGTACAAACCGTCTGGCCACCATCCTTGGTCTAAAGTGCCAAACTGGAAGTAAGGTTTGTTGTTTAACTGTATGCGAACAATACCGTCTTTATCTTTACCTGTAGAAAGTTTACGCATGGCGAAGTAGCTTTTTACTTCATCAACAATTTTCCCTTTGCTAATTAATTTGATTTTTGTTTGGTATAAAAAAGGTGATTCCGGAGACCAAAGCTTTGCATCTTTAATCGGTATTTCTAATGTTTCACCAATTGCCGCCTTGCTTGAGGAAATTACATTTCCGCTTGCTATCACCGTAATTTCTACTAAATCACCAGTATTTCCGCCTACTATTTCTGGCGTGATGCTTATAAATTTTTCATCAATATTTGGGATTGTTTTTATCGATCCAATATGTTGTTTGGCAACAGGCTCCAGCCAAACTGTTTGCCAAATTCCAGTTACGGGAGTGTACCAAATTGAGTTAGGCGTATTTACTTGTTTACCGCGTGGTTGCGGACCTTCATCTGTGGGGTCCCAAACTTTTACGGTGATTTTTTGTGAAGATTTGTTTAGAAACGGCGTAATGTTGAAAGAGAAAGGAGTGTAACCACCAGTATGTGAACCTACCAAAACGTCGTTAACCCAAACCTCAGTCTTCCAATCTACCGCTCCAAAATGTAATAGAATATCTTTACTCTTCCAATTTGAAGGAACGGTAAAGGTAGTATTGTACCAAAGATCCTTTGATGCGCCAACGGTTTTCATTACTCCAGATAAACTAGATTCCGCAGCGAAAGGAACTAGTATTTTTCCGTCGTATTTTGTTGGTGATGCATTGCCTAAATCCGTTATAGCGTAGTCCCATAAACCGTTTAAATTCTTCCAATCTTGGCGCTCCATAATCGGACGAGGATATTCTGCCAAAATATTTTGCGGGTCTAACTTATCTGCCCAAGCGGTTTTAATTTTATCTCCTGCGGGTTGCCATTGTGCTAACAAGGGAGATGATAAACCTAAAAGGCTGAGTAGGAAAAAGGTTTTAAATTTTGATGTCATATTTGTTGAGTTTTTGTTTGATAAAGAGAGAGTTGTGTAGAAAAGTTTCGAAATCTAACCTTAATTATTAGTTTTCAGGCTTAATGCTAAAAGACTTTTAAGCGAAAGAAGATAAGCCATTTTGTTATTTAGAAATCATAGTTTATCGAAAGATCAATGACGCATAGATAACAAATAATAAAAGAAAAATTAAAAATAGAGAGGTTTTTTACTCAAATGTGACGAGAAGGGTCACTTGTTTAGTACCTGTTTTAGTTAGATCATCATAGAGGCATTCACTTAATTTAACAATAATCTTTTATTAGACGGCCCTTATATATTGCAGGTGTTTGATAGGTTAATAAAACCGGAAATAGGAATAAACTCTTAGTTTTTCTGGGTATTAAATTGTGTTAACACTTTATTTTTACTCGTTGTAATATCTTCAATGCTCATGAGGCTAAGCGGATAAAAGATAAATCAATAATTTTTATATCTTTTTAATTCTGATTTAAATTGCTTTAACATAACTGGCTGCTCTTCCTTTACATATTTGATAAAATCTTTGCCTGCCGGTGAAGTTTTATCAATCGGTACAAAATATCCATCGTCCGGATCTAAAGCTTTTTTGTCTCTGTTATTACTCCAGTTTTGCCAAATCACTGCGAACGCTACATTAATTTTTTGGTCGGCCATCCACGAAGATAAATAATCGTTGTACCAATTGATTGTGGATTGTCTACCATCTTCTTCGGCTGGTATTCCACGGTTTCCTGCTTCGGTAATTGCGGCTATTTTGTCGTTTTGTTTTGCCAACAAAGATAAGCCTTGCAATTTGAGCTTGAAGTTTTCTAAGCTTTCTGTAGGATTATCTTGACTGGTGTATAAATCCATTCCATAAATGTCAATCAATGCTAAATCAGCCGATTCTTTCGGTAAAAAGCTTTGGAATTCATCATGATAACGTCGGGCAATCTCGTCCTCATCCTTCGCATTTTTATGGCTTACATTATTCAATTTATCTGTTGAAAATGCAATTAGTATTTCTGGAAGTTCTTGTTTTAAGTATCTAGCTGTTTCAATGAAAGCTTTCATCAATGCATCTTTTCCATTCAGTGGCAAATCTCCGTCGAGCCATTTTAATCCCCACCAAAACCAATCGCCATCTGCTTCATGAAACGGTCTGAAAATAATTCCAGAACCATCTTTTGAGATCTGTTTTAGACGCTCTGCAATTGGTTTTAGTCTTTCCGTCTCATAAGTCATCCACCATTTGTCTTTACTTTTGAAGCCATTGGCGATGTGATAAAATGGCTTTTGTTCTTTCATTAAGTCGATGTATGGATTATTGTCAAATTCGTCCATCCTATAGGCTCTTTCCTTATATCCCGGCAACAAAACGGGTTGCATGTGCCAGTTCAGCGCTATTAATCCTCCACTTTTACGATAAAGCTTTATTGCCGCTAAACTTGATTCTACGTCTTGCATCCTGTTTGGGCCATCGGTAACATCCAAAATCAATTTAAAAGCATCATAACCCATAATGGCTGGAAGTTGTCCTGTCATTTCGCTAACATCCGACTTTTGAGTAGAGAGATTTTTTCCTATCTCGTTTTTTGTTTTAATTTCCCAATCAGAGTCGCCGGCAACGCCCATCATTATTGTGCTTTCATGACCAAACAGGTGCTTCCCGTTTTCGGAGTATTGGGTGGTTTTTAAATAGCTACCGATTGTGTTTTCGTTCGTTGGATTATATTTTGAATGAGTTGGTTTAGAGATTTTACAACTTTGTATAGTTAGTAGAATAATTAAAACACCGAGACATTTTGTGAGTATACTATTTAAGGTTCTAAACATTGTATCCATAATATGTTTGTTATGCCCACTCAATTATGTCAATTTGTGAGTTGATGATATTTTTTTATTGACGTCGTCATTTTGAGCGATAGCGAAACATCTCATTTGCAAAGTTGACGTGTTATTCGAATACCTGTCTGTGAGATGTTTCATTGCATTCAACATGACGGTACGCAATTAACGTCCAAGCAGGGTCTCTTGAAAAGGACCCTGCGTTGAATTTATATGATTCTAATCGTGATTTTTTGAGATTAGACTCCTACGCCAAACTTTATTTATTCTTCAATTCCTCTGCATACTTAGACAAAATATCCAAAGTGCTTTTATCCGTGTTAAACACTGAGTTTAAGCCTTGAGCCTCGCTGTATGGATCTCCAGTGTAAGTAATGTCACCTTTCTTCCACATAGAATTGGCTTGCGGACTTCTACCTTCACCACCCCAAGCCCAAAAGTTCATTCCGGCTAGAGGTTTCCCTGCATCGGCAGATTTTTTCAGCATTTTTAGTATAAACTCGTAGTATTTATCTCTTGCTGTGGTTGGGTCAATGGTCGAAAATTTTTCATCATCTCTCACAAAACCAAATTCTTCTACTACTGTAGGCTTGTTCAGTTTTATTGCTAAATCAACATGCTCATCAATGTATTTTTTTGTGTTGGCCAAAGCGCTTTCAAACATTTCTGGTTTTTCTGCTTTATACCAGCCCCAGTTTTTTGGCCACATGTGAAAAGTCATATAATCAATGTGCTTGCTGTCTTGTGCCTGCAAAGTGTAATCCAAATCATTTAAGGTTCCTTTACTTCCTTCGCCACCAGTACTAACCAATTGGTTTGGTGCAAGCGAATGAATGTAGCCCGCAGTTTCATCTACCCATTTGCTAAATATTTTGATACTTTCTAATGGGTCGCCTGCAGTAGACGGACGCGGTTCGTTAGCCAATTGCCAAGTCATTACCGCAGGGTCGTTTTTATAAAGCTTTTTGGTATAAACGTTTTTACGATTGATAATCATGTTAATGTATTTGCGATACAATTCCTGCGCTTTTACATTGGTGTAAAAGGTGGCCGAGAATTTTATTGCATCATCCCAGGTTTCGTTTTTGTTGCTTACCGGATCTACCACTGGTTTCCCGGTCGTCCACGAAACATACTGCGCCATTCCGCCTGTCCAATCCCAATAATTGTTTAACATTAAAACCGCTCGCATATCGCGTTTTCTCATTTCGGCAAGCAAAAAATCCAAACCTTGCAAAAGTGTTTCGTTGTATTCTCCATTTTTGTATTGGAACGGAGGACTTAGCGGCAAACCAAAATCAGATTCTTCTGAAGCTGCCGCGATCCGCAGATTTTTAATTCCCAGTTTCTGTAACTGATCGAGCTCTCTAACTAAGCGTTCGCGATTACCATAATCTGCATCAGCACCTAAATAGGCTCCATACCAAAAGTTAGCGCCAACAAAATAATAAGGTTTCTCTTTAATTGTGAAATTTGCACCCTTAACTTTTACAAAGTCTTTTTTTGCAGTACATGAAAATAATACTACACTGAGTGCTAAAACGGCAAAGCCTGTTAATATCCCTTGTCTTTTCATCATAATTATTTTTTAATGGTAACTGCATTCCCGTTGTAACGGATGGTTTTGTCAATTTTATCACTCGCTAAATCTCCGCTTCCGTGATTAGTGTCCACAAAAACGATGTTGATAGTGCGATCTTTTAGCATTCCAGGGAAAGAACCTTTCCGCTGACCAATGGTTAAACTTTGTGAGTTTTCATCCCATGAAAATGGGATATTACTAAACACGCCTTTTAAATATTCGTTGTTGATGTTCTCGTCTTCGTAAAGGTTGAAAGAACCGTTAGCGCCAGTATAAACTCTTAGCTCTAAAGGATCTGTTTTTTTCTCCATTGCATATTGCAAATCCGGACCGAAAGGAACAATTGAACCTGCTTTAATGAATAAAGGAATAGAGTTTAGCGGAGCATCAGCAGTAATGGTTTCGCCGCCGTTGTAAGTTTTACCGGTCCAGAAATCGAACCAAGTATTGCCTTTTGGTAGGTAAACTTTACGTTGTGTTGCGCCTTCGTCCGTTACTGGATTTACCAAAAACGAAGGACCAAACATAAACTGATTATCAATGTTGTGTGTTTTTTCATCGTTAGAGAAATCCATCGCTAATCCACGCATAATGGTATAATCGTTTTGAGTAACCATCCCCGTTAAGGTGTAGATATAAGGCATCAATCTGTAACGCAGTTTATTAAATTTCAACTGTGTTTTGTAAGCTTCCGATTTTTCATCTCCAAAATACCAGATTTCTTTTTCAGTATCTGAACCGTGAACTCTGAAAATAGGGCAGAAGGCACCATACTGATACCAACGGGTGAAGAGTTCTTTGTAAGCTGGATTTTTATGTCCGCCTGGATATTTTACCCAAAAGCCACCGATATCTGTAGTCCAGTAAGGAATGCCCGACATGGAAAAACTTAATCCCGCGGGAATAGAAGCTTTTAAATTATTCCACTCGCCAGCAATATCGCCCGACCAAACAATGGTTGAATATTTTTGCTGACCAGCGAAAGCTGAACGGGTTAAAATTGCGACTCTTTTTTCTGGTGAAACTTGCACTTGCCCTTCAAATACACCTCGGTTATGTTGTAAAGGGTAGGCATTTAAATTTGCAATACCGGGACCATCGAAAGTTGGAGTCATAAAATGCGCCATATTTTCTGGCGTAGCATCGTGATCTGGCAATTCAGGCTCAGATGCATCCATCCACCAACCATCAACACCTTTGCTGTATAATTTTTCGTTTATTTGTTTCCAGTACATTTTACGGGCAGCCGGATTAAAGGCATCGTAATAAGAAAAATTGTACTGAAGAAAATCAACCAAATTCTCTTTCAATGGTGGCTCATATAAAAACCCAGCTTTGTGCAATTCTCTAAAATTGTCGCTGTTACGGTAAAACTTACCCCAAATAGAAATCACAAACTTGGTATTCAACTCATTGTGAAGCGTGTCAATCATTGCCGTTGGATTTGGAAAGCGAGACGGCTCAAAAGTCGCCGAACCCCATTGGTCTTTTTTCCAATATTGCCAATCCTGTACAATAATATCTAACGGAACTTGTCTTTTACGGAATTCTCTAACAACATCTAGCACTTCGTCCTGAGTTTTATAGCGCTCTCTTGATTGCCAAAATCCCATTGCCCATTTCGGTAACATGGTTGCCTTGCCGGTTAAGGTTCTGTAACCAGAAATCACCTGATCCATGGTTTCTCCACCAATCACAAAATAATTGATTTCTTCGCCGGCTTTAGCCCATAAAGTAGTTTCAGATTTCCCGCTCGGCTCTCTCCATTTAAGTTCGAAACCATTATTCGCGTGGTACCTTTTCCACTCTACCTCAATCTTATATTTCTTTCCTTTTTCAAGATTGATAGTTCCCATATCGCGAGCATTTGCGTAAGGCGCCCAATTATCGAGTACTTTAATATCATCAATTTTTACGCTGAAAGTTCCATCAGCATAGCTATAAAATGCATGTTCGCCAGTTTTATTAGGTGTTAAATAACCAACTAGCTTAGCTGATTTTATAGGCTCTTCTTTAGCAACTGCAATTAGTGCCGTTGTTTTTTCTGGTGAAGCAAGTTCCTTGAGTTCATTGTCTTTGTAAACGTTGAAGGTTAAACCTCCTTTTACGCTATTTTTATCTGATAACTGACTTGCTGGGATGGCGACAATAGAATCTGGAGAACCAAATTTGGTGTGTGAAAGGTTGTTC
This sequence comes from Sphingobacteriales bacterium, assembly GCA_038243635.1. Classification (GTDB taxonomy): domain Bacteria; phylum Bacteroidota; class Bacteroidia; order Sphingobacteriales; family Sphingobacteriaceae; genus Pseudopedobacter. Next base: position 36,518 of record JBBSQW010000015.1, on the reverse strand, counting down.
CATAATAAGCCGTAACCTTTTGTAGAAACAAAAAACGGAACGTAAATCTCAGTATTATGCTGGTATAGATCTAAATCGTAACCTTTAATATTTAGTAACCTGTCTTGGTGCTGACCTAAACCGTAAATAGCTTCGTCTTTTGGTGAGTCAAATTTTTGTTGCAGACTTTGCGTTTGGTAGCCTTCAAAACTTGTTGGAGAGAAAGACTTTCCACCGTCGGATTTTTCTTGTAATAATATTTTGCCGCTTTTATCAAAAAACACGACCTGCCCACTTGCTTTATTCACCTTTGCAGTAAGTTCAGCTGTGGTAATCCGTACTTCAACTGCGGTTTCAGAGACCTTAAAGTTAGGCTTAGCGAAGTTGTTTTCTTCAATAAACAGACTCTTCTTTGTGGAAAATGAGTCGGCAAGCGTGTAACGCACTTGCATAATTTCATCGCTAAAAACTGTAATTCCAAGTTTCGCTTTATTAATATTCAAAATAACAGTGTTATTATCTACACGATAATTACTATTGATTTTTGGGGAGCAAGCGAAATAAGTTGTACAGCCAATTATAGCAATACACACAAAAAGATATTTTTTAAGATTAACCATTTAAATGATTTTGGATGTTGTAAAATTGGTGTTGGTTTGACTCTCAAAAATAGAATAAACAGGTTGTATTAAATGATACTTTTTTAGCATTTTGTAGATGAATTCTGACTTTTAGCTTTTTTAACAGTGAGTTTAACTATTTTTAATGTCAGAGTTAAGTTGCGGATGTGAAGTTGTAATATGCTTTAACGTTCTTGGAGCTTATTTATTTGAAAGAATTTAGAACTAAATTGACTTTAGACACAATTCGAACTGCTTAATATATTTATAAGCTGTATATGATATTTTTTTACCGTTTTATTTAATTCTCGATTCATATTATTTTAGACCTAAACCAACATGATGAATAAACTTTTAGTATTTACCACTTGTTTTTTACTAACAACGGTTACACTTTTTGCCCAGAAAACAAGTAACAAAGTTTGGAGTATAGGCAAAGCAGACCAATCACCAGACGAATTTGTGCTTGCACCAAACGGTTTCGAAAACTTTGTAGGCAATGATTTTGGTTACGAGGATAAATCTTACTTGGTCAATTACTCCGAAGCAAAAAAAGATTTTCCTTACGTTTTACCTGGTATTGTTGATACTTGGGGTGGTACCTATAAATGGTCGGGTTGGCGAAACAACAATATCAATATCCTTTTTGGCGTAAATAACAATCCGCCGAAAGGCAACTATAAATTAGTAATTAAGCTGAGTGATTACGCTAAGAAGTTTTTACCGATGATTAAACTAAGTGTTAACAATTGGGATAAAAATATTCAGTTAACCGCTAAAGGATATGACTTAGCAAAACAAGCGGTAGCCACTAAAACAGAACCCACGGTAGATTCTCTTTCTTTAATGGGAGATTTATCTAACGCCACACCAAAAACAATTGAAATTCCTATTGATGCCAGCGTATTAAAGAAAGGCGGAAACACCATTCACCTAACAGTGTTGCGTGGCTCTTGGATTATGTTTGATGCCATAAGTTTAGAAAGCGATGTTAAACTCGAGCTACAAAAACCAGCACAATTATTTGTTCGCGATGTTAAACCAGCCATGTACGAGATTGAGGAAAACGGAAAGAGGTTTCAGCCGTTGTTGGTGAACGTTCAGCATTTAAAAGGCTTGCCCAAAATCACGGTTTTGTTAGATAATCAACCGATTTTTAACGAAACTGTAGAACAGGGAAATTACGATTTTGAAGTACCAATGCCAGCGGTAGTTTCTGTGAAAACAAGTACTTACAAAATTTTAGAGAACGGTAAACTGATAGAAAGCGGTGTTGTAAAAAGAGCTAAACAGAAAACACAAACTACCGCTGATTATGTGGATACGAGGTTAGGAACAGCACACTCGCGTTGGATGATTGCGCCAGGACCTTGGATGCCATTTAGCATGGTAAAAATGAGTCCGGATAACCAAAATGCAGGTTGGCAAGCCGGTTACGATCCAATTTATGAAAGCGTTGGGACTTTTAGTCACATCCACGAATGGACCATGGGCGGTTTGGGAATCTTCGCCAGCAACGGAAAACTTAAAACCAACATGGGCGACGAGCTAGATTCGGAATCAGGCTACCGTTCCCGCATCGATAAAAGAAAAGAAAAAGCTGAGATAGGTTTGTATGAGGTCATGCTAACTGATTATAATATCAAAGCAGAAGTCACCGCGACGACCCGTTGTGGTTTTGAAAGATTTACTTTCCCGAAAGACCGTGATAGTGCTCGTGTTCTAATCGATCTACAAGTTCCAACGGAGTATCCATATCAGCTGAAAGAAATACAATTTAAAAAAATCAGTGATTATAGAATTGAGGGTTTTGCGCATCAGTATTCTCCGAATGTTTGGAGCAGCGATGCAGAACAGGATTACACCGTTTATTTTGTGATAGAGTTTGACCAGCCTATGAAGGATTTGGGTGCTTGGGTTGATGACAAACTTAAATCCGGAGATCTCATTCAAGCAACAGATCCTAAAAGTGCAGGTTTGTTTATGAATTTTGATGCTAAAAAACACAATGTTGTTCAGGTTCGTTCGGGTATTTCTTTGGTGAGTATCGCAAATGCGAGTGAAAATTTAAAAACGGAAGTTGAAAAACCTTTCGGTTGGAGTTTTGATGCAGTCCGCCAAAATAATGTGGACACTTGGAATGATATTTTTAACCGCGTTAAAATCACCAGCAACAATCGTTTAGAAAAATTACGTTTTTACAACGCAATGTATCGTTCCATTTGTAGCAGAAATACTTGGAGCGATGTTAACGGACAATGGCGTGGTGCCGATGGAAATATTCAACAACTAAAAAATAAGGATGATGTTGCTTTGGGTGGAGATGCTTTTTGGAACTCTTTTTGGAATTTAAACCAGTTTTGGAATTTGGTAACGCCAGAATGGAGCAACCGTTGGGTTAACTCACAGTTGGCACTTTGCGATGCTTACGGGTGGACAGCAAAAGGACCCGCCGGGATGAATTATATTCCAGTAATGGTTGGCTCACACGAGCTTCCGCAGATGATTTCTGCTTATCAAATGGGAATACGAGGTTTTGATGCTGACAAAGTTTTGCAAGCCGCCATTAAGATGCAGTCTACTCCAGCACAGAAACTTTTCAAAGGATTTGTAGGTAACCGCGATTTAGAGACCTACATCAAACACCAATACGTCCCATCAGATAGTGGTCGGTTTTCTAACAGCATGGAGTATTCTTTTGACGATTGGAACGTAGGGCAAATGGCAAAAGCCTTGGGTAAAACGGATGTCTATAAAACTTTCAACGATCGAGGTTATTGGTGGAAAAACACCATGGACACCGCAGGTTACAGTCACATGAAATTGGCGAACGGAAAGTTTACCGAAAATTTTGATCCTTTTCGCAGTGGTGCAGATAAACATTATGTAGAAGGAAACGCTTGGCAATTAACCTTTTTTGTTCCACAAGATGTGCCGGCTTTGGTAGATTTGATCGGTAAAGAAAAGTTTGTAAACCGTTTAGAATGGGGTTTTGCGCAAAGCGATCCTTGGCGTTATAATGGAATGAATGATCAATATTGGGATTATCCGGTAGTGCAAGGTAATCAGCAATCCATGCATTTTGCGTATTTGTTTAACTGGGCTGGCAAACCTTGGAGCACCCAAAAATGGAGTCGGTCTATATTAGATCGGTATTATGGATATGGTCCAGCCGATGCTTATTTAGGCGACGAAGACCAAGGACAAATGAGCGCTTGGTTAGTGATGACGGCAATCGGTTTATTCCAAACGGATGGCGGTGGAAGAGTCGATCCAATTTATGAAATTGGGAGTCCGCTTTATCCGAAAGTTGAAATTGATTTAGGTGAACGTTTTGGCAGAGGAAAAAAGTTTGTAATTGAAGCAAAGGGTTCCTCTCGTCTGAATAAATACGTTCAAAGTGCGGTATTGAATGGTAAGGTTTTAAACTCATTTCATTTTCCAGCTTCTGAATTATTAAAAGGCGGTTCGCTAGTTTTAAAAATGGGAGCAGAGCCTAATGAAAATTGGGGTATTGAATAGATAGAAATAACGCAGGGTTCTCTGAAAAAGAGAAACCCTGCTTGGACAAATGGGAGCGGAACCGAACAAAAATTGGGGTATTGATTAGAAGGGAAAACGCAGGGTTCTCTGAAGAAGAGAAATCCTGCTTGGACGATAATTTTGCTGGACAAACCCAAGCAACACCCAGCTCTGTGACCTCTGCGTTCTCCGTGGTTAAAAAAACACAAGCAACTCTGCTGTCTCTGTGAAACCTCTGTTTCCTCTGTGGTTAAAAAAAGCCCAGCACTATAACTTCCTTAAAACCTCTGTTTTATTCACTTCGTAAAAAACCAAACACCCAACCTTTCATTGCAAAACTTTATATTTGGCTCATCATCGTTTTTGAAAAGCTAAACACACAATCCGTTGGAAAACTTTTTACAGCAAAAACTAAGCGAAAGGCAACAAGAAAACTCACTCAGAGAGTTACAGCATTACCACGACGGTTTAGCAGATTTTTTCTCTAACGATTACCTCAGCTTTGCGCAAAGCCCACCGCATAAACAGAAAATTCAACAACTTTTAGATGCGCATCCTAACCATAAGAATGGTGCAACAGGTTCTCGCTTAATATCCGGAAACACCAAATTCGCAGAAGAACTGGAACAAAAAATCGCTGATTTTCATCAAGCGGAAGCGGCATTGATTTTTAATTCGGGTTATGATGCCAACGTAGGTTTGCTTTCCTCAATCGCACAGCGTGGCGATACCATTATTTGCGATGAATTAATCCACGCCAGTTTAATTGATGGCGCTAGGTTAAGTTTAGCAAACCGCTACACTTTTGCACATAACGATTTAACAGCGTTAGAAGAAAAACTAAAACAAAGCAAAGGCAATATCTTTGTAGTTACCGAAAGCGTATTTTCTATGGATGGAGATTGCGCACCGCTATTAGCAATTTCTGAGCTTACGGAGAAATACAACGCTAATTTGATTGTCGATGAAGCACATGCTTTAGGTGTTTTTGGTAAGGATGGTGAAGGTTTAACCCAACATTTAGACTTACAAAATAAGGTTTTTGCCCGCGTTTATACATTTGGAAAAGCTTTAGGCTGTCACGGCGCTGCAGTTGTAGGTTCGGTTCTGCTAAAACAGTATTTGATAAACTTTGCAAGGTCTTTTATTTACACCACGGCTTTGCCTTATTCGGCTTTGGCTTGTATTTCCGTCGGTTACGATGAATTGCCAAAAACTACTTTGCGGGATAAATTGATAGAAAACATTACTTTGTTTACTCACTTAATGTCGGGTAAAGATATTGCCATTATGCCAAGTGCGAGTGCAATACAAAGTATTCTGCTTCCTGGAAACGAGGCTTGTAAACGTTTAGCCCTGCAATTGCAAAAAAATGGTTTTAACGTGAAAGCAATACTTAGCCCGACAGTTGCAAAAGGAAAAGAACGTTTGCGTATTTGTTTGCATGCTCACAACACCAAATCAGAAATTTATGAATTGACCAGCCAGCTAAATTTACATAATGACTAAAAAATATTTTGTAACCGGTATTGGAACCGAGATCGGGAAAACAATAACATCGGCAATATTAACTGAACACCTTAAAGCAGATTATTGGAAACCAATACAGTCCGGTGATTTACAGCAGTCCGACACGATAAAAGTTAGCGGTTTAGTAAGCAACCAGAAAACTAAGTTCCATCCTGAAGCTTATCAATTAACACAACCTTTCTCGCCACATTATTCGGCAGCATTAGATGGCGTAGAAATAGATTTAAACTCCATTAATTTACCACAAACTGAAAATAACCTCATTGTTGAAGGCGCTGGAGGATTAATGGTTCCACTAAACCAGCAAGATTTAATCATCGATTTAATCAAAAACTTAGGCTTAGAAGTGATTCTTGTTTCTAAAAATTATTTAGGAAGCATTAACCATACGTTACTTTCTGTAGAGGCTTTACAACATAGGAATATCTTTATTAAGGGAATTATTTTTAATGGAGAAGTGAACGAGGCGAGTGAAAGCATCATCAAAAAAATGACAAGTTTAAAAGTTATTGCTCATATTCCGTTGCTTACGGAAATTAATAAGGAACAGGTAAAGCATGTTGCCGATAACACCATTTTTAATTGGTAGTGACGATAAGAACTACAGCAGTTTTTGTGAAATAAAATGTAAATTCAACCATGCTACCTCAGATTAATTTATTGGATGTTTTGGTTTTAGACATTGAAACCGTTCCTGCTTTTTCCAGTTTTGACGAACTTCCGGAAAACATGAAGCATTTATGGGATTTGAAAACGACCTATCAACGCAAACACGAAGAGACTGCCGAAGAATTTTATCCGCGAGCAGGAATTTGGGCCGAATTTGGAAAGATTGTTTGCATTTCTGTGGGTATGTTTGCCAATAAGCAAAGCTTTAGGGTTAAATCATATTATGGTGATGATGAAAAAGAATTGCTATCCAGTTTTTTACATCTTTTATCCACGCAACCTAAGCATCTTTCTTTGTGCGCACACAATGGAAAAGAGTTTGATTTCCCTTATATCTGCAGAAGATTACTCATTAACGGGCTGCAAATTCCACCGCAATTGGAGCTATCAGGGAAAAAGCCTTGGGAAATCCATCATTTAGATACGCTTGAACTTTGGAAATTTGGTGATTATAAAAACTACACCTCTTTAAATTTATTAGCAGCGGTATTTAATATCCCCACACCAAAAGATGACATAGACGGAAGCATGGTGGGCGATGTTTATTGGCAACAAAAAGACATAAAGCGAATTAAAACCTATTGTGAAAAAGACGTTGTGACGACCGGCAGATTGTTGCAAAAGTTCAAAGGTTTGCCTACACTTACCGAGGAGCAAATTACCTACGCAGATTAAATGTCGCAATTACTCATCAAAGATTTAAGCATTAGTTTTAAAACTGAAACCGGTTTTATTAAGGTTGTTGATGCGATAAATATCAAGCTCAATAAAGGCGAAATCATTGGTTTGGTTGGTGAATCTGGCTCCGGAAAATCGGTAAGTTCTTTGGCATTGATGCGATTATTACCGGCAAACGCTATAATAACGGGTGAGGTTTCATTCAACGATATCGATTTACTAGCCTTGCCAGAAAAGGAAATGCAGGCTTTTAGAGGCAACCGCATTGGGATGATTTTTCAGGAACCAATGACTTCCTTAAATCCGGTAATGAAATGTGGAAAGCAAATTACAGAGAGCATTATTTTACACCAAAAAGTTGATGAGCAAACTGCAAAAGAGCTAACCATTAAACTTTTTGAAGAAGTAAAGCTGCCAGAGCCAGCTTACACATTTAACAAATTCCCTCACGAACTTTCTGGCGGACAAAAGCAACGCGTTATGATTGCAATGGCTTTGGCCTGTAATCCTGATGTTTTAATTGCAGACGAACCAACAACTGCTTTAGATGTTACGGTGCAAAAAAGTATTCTAGACTTATTGCTGAAGTTAAAAACTGAGCGCAACATGAGCTTGATTTTTATTTCGCATGATTTGGTTGTCATTGGTGAAATTGCGGATAAAGTTTTGGTGATGCGGAACGGTCAAATTGTAGAGCAAGGAATTAGTAACCAAGTATTTTTAAATCCGCAACATCCGTATACAAAAGGTTTACTGGCTTGCCGGCCATCGCCAGATTTACAGCTGAGCAAATTACCTACCATTAGCGACTTTGTATCAGCAGGATTAACAGTGGACGAACTAAAAGAAAAATATCTATTAAAGCCAGAGACAATCGCTCTTGAAAGAAAACAGCTTTACAAACAAGAACCTTTGTTGCAGGTAAAAGATTTACATACTTGGTTTCTAAAAAAGGGAAGTTTATTCTCCACCAAAAAAGCATATACAAAAGCAGTGAACGGAGTGAGTTTTGAAGTTTTTCCCGGAGAAACTTTTGGCTTAGTCGGCGAATCTGGTTGCGGTAAAACAACGCTGAGTAGAACGATACTAAAATTGATAGAACCCACATCGGGCAAAATTATATTTGAAAACCAAGATATTTCAGCATTGGATGCGAAACAGATGCGACTACTAAGAAAAGACATCCAAATTATTTTTCAGGATCCATACTCTTCGCTAAACCCGGTAAAAACGATTGGTTTTGCTTTAATGGAACCACTTATTGTCCACAATATTTTAAAAACTACCGAAGAACGCAAATCTTATATTATTGATTTGCTACAAAAAGTGGGTTTACAAGAAGAACATTATAACCGGTATCCGCATGAGTTTTCTGGCGGACAACGACAGCGAATTGTTATTGCCAGAGCTTTGGCCTTAAAGCCTAAACTGATTATCTGTGACGAAGCTGTTTCGGCTTTAGATGTTTCTGTACAAGCGCAAGTGCTTAATTTGTTAAAAGATTTACAGGCAGAATTTAACCTTACTTATATTTTTATTTCTCATGATATGGCCGTGGTAAAACACATTGCAGATCGGATGATGGTGATGAACCATGGAGAAATTGAAGAAATCTGTTATCCGGAAGATATCTACAACAATCCAAAAACAGAATACACGCAAGGATTGATCAACGCAATTCCAAAAGGAATTTTATCCAAAACAGAAGTTTAATCGGCAGGATTATTGTTTGTTATTGCGCACTATGGCAAACTTTAAAGTAAAAATAACCGATGTTACTCCGGTGGTAACACATGTTTTTAGAATAAGAACCGAAAAACCAGCTGGCTATAATTTTAGTTCAGGTCAATCGACAGAATTATCTTTAATGTATGATGGATGGGAAAAAGAAAAGCGACCGTTTTCCTTTACCTGTTTACCAGAGGATAATTTCCTGGAATTCACCATAAAAACCTACGAAGATCACCAAGGTGTAACAAAAAGAATTTCGACCATTGCGCCGGGTGACGAGTTTGAAATTGGCGACAGTTGGGGAACCATAAACTATAAAGGTGAAGGTGTTTTTATTGCTGGCGGTGCCGGTGTAACTCCCTTCCTATCAATTCTTAGAGATTTACATAAAAAAGGAGCATTGGGCCATAACCAGTTGATTTGTTCTAATAAATTTGAGGATGAAATTATCTGTTATGATGAATTGAAGAGTATGTTAGGAGATCGATTCATGAATACCATCACCAAACAAAACGAACCCGAATTACACGTCGGCCGAATTGATAAAGAATACCTGCAAGCTCATATCAAAGACTTTAACCAGCAATTTTATGTTTGCGGACCACAAGGTTTTACCAAAGCTATTTTGGCTACCTTAAAAGAATTGGGCGCAAATGCTGAAGGTTTGGTTTTTGAGCAATAGTATTCAACTTTTATATAGGAAGATAAAAATTAAAGGAGCTGAAAAGCTCCTTTTTCTGTGCGTAAAATCAGCATTCGGGGTTATTGGATTCGAGTGTTTTCTGCTACTAAGTTCTTAATTAAATGTTCCAATTTAGAGAGGTTTTGCGTTAGGGATAGTAGTGGATACCAGCCTTGTGGCTAAGGCCTGTTGCAGTATAAACGTATAGCCCGCTCGAACGCCCATGTTTTAATTCAAAAAAAAATTCTATAAACCCTGTTATACATACCGCTTCGTGTAAAACCACCATCGAATCGTTAAAAAACCTAAAAATTTCAGATTATTTACCACAAAGCTATTTAAAAGGCTAAATTTAAAATTCGGAATAAATATTTATGAATAAATTGAGAATAGCCCTATATACCTTATTGTTTTGTGTTTTAAGTATAGCTCCAAGTTTACTGTACGCCCAAAATATACCATTAGCAGAAGTTGCGCAGAAAAAAGCAAAAATAGCGGCCGAAAATCCGATAGAGAAAGTCTACTTACATTTTGATAAACCTTATTATGCCGTAGGCGATACGGTTTGGTTTAAAGGATACGTAACCATGGGCTTAAATGTCCCGTCGCCGCTTAGTAAAATTCTGTACGTTGAGTTGGTTAATGACAGAGATTCTTTGGTAACTAGTTTAAAAATACCAGTGGAAAGTAGCGTTGCTACCGGGAGTTTTGTATTGCCTTATCCTGATTTTAAGGAAGGAAATTACCACGTAAGGGCTTTTACAAAATGGATGCTGAATAGAGATGCTGATTATTTTTTCTCGAAGAATATTTATGTAGGTAACGCACTTAGCAAAGAGCTGATTACAAACGTTAGTTTCGACGGAAGTGTTGATGATAAAGGACAAAAAATAAAGACCAAAATCATTTACAAAGATGCTAACGGGAAACCTTTAGCAGATAAAAAAGTAAGCTGGGAAGTAAACGCAGACTTTAACCGGGTTGCCCGCGGAAAAGAGACCACAGATGCTAACGGTGCCATTAATTTGGATTTTAGCAGCAATAATAAAATTGCGTTAAATAGTGGTGTTTTGAGCACTTCGGTTGATATTGGTGACAAGAGGATATTGAATAAAAACTTCAATCTTAAAACTGCAATTACAGAAAACGATATTCAGTTTTTTCCAGAAGGTGGGCATTTGTTGAACGGTGTAGCGACAAAAATTGGTTTTAAAGCTATTAGTTCAAACGGTTTCGGTGTTGATGCTAAAGGCAGTTTAATTGATAAGGTTGGGAAGCAAGTCGCAGAGTTTAAAGCGCAGCATTTAGGAATGGGAAGTTTCACTTTTACACCCAAGTTAGGCGAAGTTTACACTGCACAAGTCACTTTTGCAAATGGCGACAGAAAAAACATCACGCTACCCACAGTTACAGATGATGGTTTAGGTTTAAGTGTTACACAAAAAGCGGATAGTATTTATATTGACATCAATGCCACAGCTAGTTTTCTGGAAAAAAACAAAAATCAAGCTTTTTATATCGTGGCCGAAAACGGTAATGCATTATTTTACGCAGCACAAAGTGTTTTCCGATTAAAGAATTATACCATTGTTTTACCTATCGATAATTTACCAAACGGAGTATTGAAGATCGCTATTTTAAGCCCAGATTATAAGCCGTTTTCTGAGCGTTTAGTGTTTGTAAAGCGGAAGGACTTTGTGAAAATCAACCTCAAGCCAAATCTTGCGTTGTACAAAGGTCGCCAAAAAATAAAGTTCAATTTAGAACGCGTTGGTGGGTTAGATGCTGATCATGGAAATTATTCCGTTTCGGTTATTAATGCAGCAAAAGTTCCTTATGATGAGAATAAAGAAACTACCATTTACAGCAACCTGTTGCTAAGCTCTTATATCTTGGGCTATATAGAGCAACCTAACTATTATTTTAACGATAACAATGCTGACCGATTGGTGGATTTAGATAATCTATTAATTACACAAGGGTACAGTAGTTTTGCATACGCGGATATTGCTGCGGATAAAGTTCCTGAGTTAAAAGTGCTTCCAGAGCAAGGGATAAATGTTACTGGAACCATTAGAAGAAGAGACGGAATGCCTTGGGAGAACGCTCGTTTATTGTTCCAAATTCCAGATAAGCATTACAGTGTAACTGCAGCAACAGACAAAGAAGGGCACTTTGCTTTCAAAAACTTGATATTCAAAGACTCTTCAGACGTAATCATCAACGCCAGAAATAACGTAAATTCTAAGGATATTAGAATCATGGTTGATGGAGAAACTTATCCTGCATTAATCAGAAACATCAACAGTGCGGATAATGTGTTAAATATGGACAGTTTTATGAGTACATATTTGGCCAACAGTAAAATTGAACGTCGCAGCGCATTTATGTTGCAAGAAGTTGTGGTTAAAAGCGAACCCTTAGTTAAAAAACCAAGCCATACAGACCATAGCGCTTTAAGCGGATTAAGCATGCAAGCAGACAGAGAAGTGTCTGGCGAGCAGTTTGAGAGTTGTAATGTGTTAACCAGTTGTTTAAGCGCCGCCGGACTTACGTACATAGATTATCAGCTTTATTTGTCGAAAACTTACAACCAAGGCAACCGTACACCTATTGAAGTTTATGTTGACGGGATGCCGGTTGATGTAAATTATCTTTTAAGCATCGACCCAAAAGGAATAGCGTCAATAGAGGTTTTTAACAGTGATGGGCTTTCGGGTATTAACCAGCGCAGCAATACTTTAGGAGTAGTTGTGGTAAATATGAAAGAGGTTAAGAAAGTTAAAATCAGCAAAGATCAGCTTAAAGAATTGTTTCCTCCAAATAACGTGGTGACAATTAAACCAAAAGGATACAGTGCGGAGCGTAGTTTTTATGTGCCAAAATACGCTGGTCCAAAAACAACTTTGCAAGCACAAGATTACCGAACCACCATTTACTGGAATCCAATAGTTTTAACGGATAAAGACGGAAAAGGAAGTTTCGAGTTTTACAACAGCGATGATAAAGGACCGTACAAGGTAATTTTAGAAGGTGTTGATGCTAATGGAAATGTTGCTCGTTCTGTTTATGAATATAAGTTGCAGTAATTTTAAGGACTGAATGAGAGAATGAGTGAAGTAGTGAATGAGAGAAGGTTTGAAGGATGAAACGAAGAAAACCTAGCCTTCATGCAATTCCAATTTCGTCATCTCGACGATAGGAGAGATCTCTAAGTTCCTCTGCACTACCTTGGTTCAACGAAGAAAGAAATATATTTATTCATAAGTCATGAGGTTTTTATAAGGGGGTTCATGATTGCCTTGCAAGTCTCCTTATACCTGGTTCGAAATGAGCTATAAGGAAATTCTTTTTAAGTCAACGGAACTGTCTTAGCCTCCCAATCATTTAATGAGCAAAATCAAATTTCACTAAAAATTATTTTTAATATCTTTGCACTTCATTTAACACTGTTTACACCAGTATCAATGAAATTATGAAAGCTTATCAAACACTTCTTTATTATTGCTATAGCCACATCCAGGATGGGGAGCAATACACCGCAAATCATTTAAAATTTTGCAAATCTGCTGGTTTAACTGGCCGTATTATTATTGCAGATGAAGGTTTAAACGGAACAGTATCTGGAACCGTACAAGCCTGCAAGGCTTACATGGATTATATTTATGCCGATGGCCGATTCAGTGCCACCGAATTTAAAATCGACGAAGTTGATGAACCTAGTTTTATAAAAATTCACTGTCGCTATAAATCCGAAATTGTGTATTCTGGTTTAAAAGATCCAGCATATATTGATCCTACAAAACAAACTGGTAAGCATTTAGAACCCAAAGAATTTGCCGAAATGAAAGACCGCGATGATGTGGTTATTTTGGATGTTCGTTCCAACTACGAACATAACATGGGTAAATTTAAAAACGCGGTGACTTTAGATATTGATAATTTCAGAGAATTTCCTGAAATGATTAATCAATTGGCACAGTACAAAGACAAAAAAATCCTGACTTACTGTACAGGAGGAATTAAATGCGAAAAGGCATCTGCTTTATTGTTAAAAGAAGGATTTACTGATGTTTATCAGTTACACGGCGGCATTGTTAAATACGGTAAAGAAGCCGAGGGAAAGGATTTTGACGGTAAATGTTATGTTTTTGATAACCGATTAGCTGTTGACGTTAATACCGTAAATCCGGTAGTGATTTCTACTTGTGGTAATTGTGGAAAAACTACGCAAAAGATGATCAATTGTGCCAACCCAGAATGCAATATACATTTTACGCAATGTGAAGAGTGCGGAACGACTTTAGATGGTGCTTGCTCCATAGCTTGCCAAACTCACCCACGCAAAAGACCTTATGATGGAACGGGTTACTACGTAAAAATCCCTCAACCGATAGTTCCAAAAACTAAGTTTAATTAGGTTTGTTATCGCCACTAATTGCTCATAGGGCAGTTGAAATGGAGTTTTGGTGGTGCCGTGATAACGCTCGCCACAAGAAAAGTCGAAAACATTAAAGTCTGTGACCTCCGCGTTCTCTGGTGAAAAAACATCAAAGTGCATAACTCCGTTCACAAACACCCCCACTATGATTTTGGTGGTATGGCAAAAACACTATCATCAGAATAGAAAATAACGTCGATGTTTTGCTTTAAGCTTTAAGCTTTCAGCATTCTGCTTTAAGCGTCCACAACGCTACTTCAGTCTCATCTTAACCAAAACAGGAAAATGATCTGAAGGATATTTCCCTTGGAAAGTATCACTCAAAATACCCCATTTAGATACGCTAAACTGTGGCGTTACAAAAATATGATCTATAACTTCTTTCCCCTTTATCAAGTTTCCGAAATTTTGAAACGAATTATTGTTAGCATAAGGAAAATCAACCATTTGGTAAGTGTCTTTTAGTTGATTGCTGTTGGCAATTATTTGGTAAGGTTCACTATTATGGTCGCCGTTAAAATCTCCCATTAAAATAACCGGTTTATTTCCTGCTATATCTTTGATTTGGGTTAACATCAATTTACTGCTTTCACGTCTGGCAACTTGCCCCTCATGATCGTAATGCGCATTAAAAACGTAAAATTTCTTTTTTGATTTTTTATCCTTTAAATAAATCCAAGAAGTTATGCGTTTACAGCACTTGCCATCCCAACCTATCGAAGGTTTTTCCGGTGTTTCAGAAAGCCAGAAGTCGCCTTTGTCTAATAACTCAAACTTTACTGTTTTATAAAAAATGGAGGAATGTTCGCCAGCTTCTTTGCCATCATCTCTTCCATGCCCAGAAAAACTGTAGTAGGGTAAAGCAGTTTTTATATCTTGTAATTGGTTTAAAAATCCTTCCTGAGTTCCCAAAATATCAAAGTCATGAAAACGAATTAAATCGCTAACTAATATTGCTCGCTGTTGCCATAAATTTCCAACATCTCCATTGGTTTGTAAACGTAAATTAAAAGTACCCACAGTTAGTTCTTGAGCATAAATTTGGTTTATACACAACATAAATAGGATTGCAAAAAAGAAATTTTTCATGATAGGATTTTAAAGTATAAATGTAACAACTTATAAAAAAGAAAATATTGTTTATTTTTAAGAATGTAGGATGTAGGTTTTTTTGTCGCTATTAGCTGTGGTAGTGTAAAAGACTCAAATTCTAAACGGATTAAAACGTGTATCAAAATTTAAAGAACAACATAACAATATTTTATTTTATCTTGTTTTTTATTTGAAGGTTTAGCTGAAAAATTTAACAAAAACAAAACATTGAGAAGTCTATGTATAATAATGTTATTACCCCTCGTTAGTCTGGCACAAAATAAAAGCGACTTTATAAAAAATGTTTTTGTTTCGAAAGGTGATACTTTACCGCTAAGAATTTTATACCCCGAAAACTTTGATAGCACCAAAACATACCCTTTAGTGTTATTCTTACACGGAAGAGGAGAAAGCGGTTCTGAAAATGAAAAGCAGTTAACGCATGGGTCGCAAATGTTTTTAGATGCTGCATTTAGAAAAAACTACCCTGCAGTAGTGATTTTTCCGCAATGTGGAAATGACAGCTACTGGGCCAACGTAAGAGTCGTAGCAGAAGAAAAAGAGAAACCTAATTCCGGTTTCAAAACCTACGAAAAGTTAACCAAAGCGATGATGTTACTTACTAAATACACGGACCAGCTCAAATATTTAAGCTATTTAGATCAAAATCAATTTTATGTTGGTGGACTTTCAATGGGCGGAATGGGGACTTTAGAGTTGCTGAGACGTAAGAGGAATACTTTCGCTGCAGCTTTTGTGATTTGTGGAGGCGACACTCCCAAAAATGTAAAGAAATATGATAACGTTCCCTTATGGTTATTCCACGGCGAAAAAGACGACGTTGTTAACCCCCAGTTCACAAAAAATGTTGCAAAAGAGTTAGAGAAACGCAATGCAGAGTTTAAGCTAACACTTTACCCAAACGCATATCATGACAGTTGGGAAAATGCTTTCGCAGAAAAGGATCTTTTACCATGGCTTTTCTCGCATAAAAAGAAGTAATGGAATTAATGAGAATTTCTTTTTGTCCACAACAGGCGATACGTCCCTGCTAATTTTTGTGACGGAAGAATGCAGTTTGTAGGTATAAATTCTGTCTTGACGAAAGATATTTTTCTTAAGGTTTATTAGTTAGCTACCATCCGAGCTAGTAACACGGTCGCTAACGTTGCACAGGTTCGCTTTCGAACCTGTTGATAAAATGGTTTTAGCTTTTTTGACACGTCTCTGTAACGCATTAATTGCAATTGGTGTAATAAGCTAATAATCGGCAAACTCTTTGCTAAACTGTTTAATATAAAATTAAAAATTAATGAAGAACTATATTTTAATATTATCAGTATTCGCAATAGCAGTAGGTTTTACAGCTTGTAATTCTTTAAAAAAAAGCGTAGATACTGAACATAGCAATAATATTTCTTTAGACTGGCAAGGTGTTTACACGGGCGTTTTACCGTGTGCTGATTGCGAAGGCATCCAAACTGTAATCCACTTAGATAGTAATAGTAATTATCAACTTGAAACTACTTACTTGGATAAGCCCGATAAAACTGAAACTAAAAAAGGAACTTTTAGTTGGGATAAAGATGGTGGAAAAATTACGCTTGATAATTTAAGTAAAACCTCTTATCCGGTTTATTACGCTGTTGGAGAAAATAATTTGGTGCAGTTAGATTTAAAAGGAAATCCTATTACCAGTGAATTGGCGAGTAAATACATTTTGCAAAAAGAGAACAATCCAATTGTAGAAAAATATTGGAAGTTGGTAGAGCTTAACGGACGAGCAATTACGCCACCAGCTGAAGGTCAGCCAGAACCTCACTTAATCTTGAAAGCATTCAATAATTGGGTCTCCGGCAATGCAGGATGTAATGGTTTTGGAGGGACATACGAGGAATTGCCGGGAAACAGAATTAAGTTTTCTAAAATTTTTAAGACTTTGATGGCGTGTCCTAATCTTAAAAACGAAGATGAGTTATTCATGGTTTTAGAAAAAGCTGACAATTTCAGTTACAGCGATGATACCATGACGCTGAACAAAGCTAAGATGGCGCCTTTGGCTAAATTTGTTGCCGTTTACTTTTAATAGTTAAAAATAGTTTAGCATTAAAGCTCCTGTAGATTTTAGATCTAAAGGAGCTTTTTTTGTTTTAGGACTTTACAAAACTTTTCCTGTCCGAAGTCTTAAGCGTAGCGTGACTTCGGATTCATAAATAGATGAGAGTCTTCAGACTCACTACTACAAAATACAAAAAAAACTTTATCTTGGTAATCTATGTCAGACAGAGGTTACTTAATTAGAAATCAATTCGCTATACACTTTGTCACATTTTCCGTGGTGCAATGGATAGATGTATTCACTAGAAGACGATACGCAGATATTGTCATAGAAAGTTTGCAGTACTGTTAACAAAACAAAGGATTAAAAGTACACGCATGGTGTTTAATGAGCAATCATATACATCTCATTATTTCTACAGAAGAACCCCATAAACTATCAGACGTCCTTAGAGATTTTAAAAAGTTCACATCCTATAAAATTCAGGAAGAATTAAAATCAAGCATTACAGAAAGTAGAAAAAACTGGATGCTTTGGATATTTACGAAGGCTGGTGAAAAAAATAGCCGAAATAAAAATTCTCAGTTTTGGCAACAAGATAATCATCCTATAGAAATTGATAGTCCAGAAATCTTACAATCTAAAATGGATTATTTACATCAAAATCCGGTTAGAGCAGGTTTGGTTAGAGAAGAGCAAGATTATTTATTGTCTTCGGGTATTGACTATTATGGAAATGAAAAAGGATTAATAGAAATTGATTTTCTTTGATTGTTTATTGAGTCTGAAGACTCATTTTTATTTCTGAATCCGTAGAGACGCTACGCTTAACTCTACGGACAGATACGTTATTTTTAATGTACTACTTTAAGTAGTTTATAATTACCGTTAAATTTTCGTTACCAGTTTGTTTAAGTCCGTGAGAACTGCCCGGTCTTGTTAAAATAGCATCACCTTCTTTAACAGGGAAGGTGATGCCGTTCATTTTCATTTCGCCAGTACCGCTAATAATATAGTAAACCTCGTCTTCCTTTTGTAAATGGTAACCAATTGCTGATCCTGGCTTAAATACTCTTTTCCTGAAAACGAGTTTTAGTTCTTCTGCTTTAGCAAAAAAACTATAGCCTATCGTTTCTCCACCACCGTTATGAGAGCCAGCTTGTTTTGCCGCAATATTACTTTCGTGTTCCAGAATATAAGACTCTATTAATTTTTTCGCACTTAATGGAGTGATAAAATAAATTAAAAAAATTGTTAAAATGCCACCAACTAGTATTGCACTTTTCATCATCTTAAAAAATTAGGTTTTTGTTTTTAAATAGTGGTTTTAGTTTTAAGCTGTGGGATAGCTAATATACCTTGTTTTGTCTGTCGGAAGTCTTAAATCGCAGTGTGACTGGGGATTCTGAATCCGGGAAATAATTATTTTTCTAACGCCATATTAAACCATATAATTGAAGCGTTTCCTTCGGCTAAAGTTAATTCCGTCATTTCCCTTGAATGCCTTAGTGTATTTCTTAAGTTAGATAGCTGACCAAAATGTTTTTCCAAAAGTTGCTTGGTAATGAATTTTTTTTCGAATAAATCCCAGTATTTACCATTTGAAATTAAGTCTTTATACTCCATTAAGTCAAAAAATTGCAAACAATTTGTGATGTCTCTAAAGTTATCAGTGGAAGTATTAGGATGATTTCTTACAAAAGATTGAATTCTCTTATTGACATTATTTTGTATAGAAACAGGTATGATTTTTTTAAAATCGTTTCCGTTTGGATAGCTCGCAAAAGTATTTAATATTAATTCTCTCAAGTTCGCTTCAATTAAATCAATTTTAGAGTTGTTGTCATTTGAATTCAAATGCACATCTTTTTTTGAGATTTTATTGACGGCATTGCTTATCGACTGTATGTAATAGTTACTTAAAATACTACTATTTATATTATGTCTACTATAAGTTTCAAGCTGAAAAGAAATGGGGATTGTAAGTGTTTCAAAGTCAAGACTTATAAATAAGTTTTGATTGATTTTTTCCAATCTAATACCTTGGCAATATTTTAAATTTACTTTTTTGAGTAAACTCATCCTAGATTTTAAATTATTCAAATTAAAACTAAAAATATTATAAATGAAATTTTCACCTTCTATTTTGAAAATAATAAGATTAAATACGCCATGTTCATGATGTTTATTGTGACCGGGAAGTTTGGCAACTACACTTACATCTAAATTTTCAATTAACTCGTTACCATCGCTTATTTTGTTTATACCATAACCCCAAAATTCTTTATTAAAAAGATTGTATTGATTATCGAGATTTATGATTTCTTGTTTAAAATGTAACCAATGTGTTATATAAGTTAATCTCAAGTCGCCATTGAGACTAACGATATCTGCGAGATTGTTAACTCGGAAATCAACCAAGCAAAATAAATCATATTTATTTATATCTTCCGGTAGGTTCATCATTATGAAATTATTTCTTACTTTTCACTTTATAAAGGTATAAAACCAAATATATTTATTTAGTTAATTCTATCTGTCCGAAGTCTTAAGCGTAGCGTGACTTCGGATTTAAAATAAAACCGAGTCTCCAGACTCGCTAATATAAAATCAAAACCCACCTTACCAACCATCAAAAAATAAAAGTCTATTAATTTAGTAGATATTATTAACTTGCGCCCAAATTAATTAGCTTTGCAGCATAAAAACAGCTATCGGGATTGAATTTTTACCTTTTA
Source organism: Sphingobacteriales bacterium (assembly GCA_038243635.1). Taxonomy (GTDB): domain Bacteria; phylum Bacteroidota; class Bacteroidia; order Sphingobacteriales; family Sphingobacteriaceae; genus Pseudopedobacter. The sequence goes on along the minus strand of JBBSQW010000015.1, from coordinate 16,777 downwards.
TATTTTTTAGTCGCGTTTACCATTTTTGGTTTCATTGCCGTGTTTTCGCTTTTTAGTGTCTATGCCGAGCGAAAAGTGTCTGCTTTTATGCAAGACCGTTTAGGGCCAATGGAAGTCGGTAAGTACGGTTGGTTACAAACTGCTGCCGACATTCTTAAGCTCATCCAAAAAGAATATATTGTTCCTGCTTTAGCCGATAAAGTGCTTTTCACGATAGCTCCAGTCATTATATTCGTTGCAGTTTATTTAGGTTTTGTGGCTTTACCTTGGGCGCCGGGATTGGTGCCAGCAACCATGAATCTAGGCGTTTTTTACGTTTTTGCAATTATCTCTGTAGAAGCGCTTGGGATTTTGATGGCGGGTTGGGGTTCTAATAATAAGTACAGTTTGTTAGGTGCAGTCCGTTCGGTAGCGCAAATGGTTTCTTACGAAATTCCAATTGGTTTTGCCATTATTTCTGCAGTAATGATTTCTCAAACTTTAGATTTACAAATCATCAATTATAGTCAAGGAATTTTAGCTGTAGAACCTATTTATTCTTTGGGATTTTTAGACGTCACACAAATCGGTGGTGTTTTAGCCTGGAATGTTTTTCAAGCACCACATTTATTAATAGCCTACGGAATTTACTTTATCGCTTCTTTGGCAGAATGCAACCGAGCACCATTTGATTTACCCGAAGCAGAATCAGAATTGATTGGTGGTTTCCATACAGAATATACAGGTTTACGTTTTGCATTTATATTTTTGGCAGAATATGCCATGATGTTTTTGGTGGCAATGTTGGGTGTTACTTTGTTTTTAGGAGGGTGGAATACGCCTTTACCAAATATTGGTGCTTTAAAACTTGCGACTTATACCACTGGAATTTTTTGGGGTATTTTTTGGATTATGGCAAAATGCTTATTGGTTGTAGGCGTTCAAATGTGGATTAGGTGGACATTGCCTCGTTTACGTGTGGATCAGCTGATGACACTCTGCTGGAAAATATTAACACCACTGGCATTTTTATGTTTAGTGATTTCAGGACTTTGGAAATTATTGCTTTTTTAAGATGATCAAAACAGCTTACAGTGGGTTAAAAACTTCATGGAAAGGATTAGCTCTTACCATTAAGCATTTCTTTGCTGCTACTGAAAGCAAAGAAATAAGAAATGTTAAAGAAGCGAATTACTTTGATCAACAAAACGGAATAGCAACGGTGCAATATCCGCATCAACAATTGCCAATCCCAGAAGTTGGTCGCTACCAATTAGATGTAGTCATTGACGATTGTATTGTCTGCGATTTATGTGCAAAGATTTGCCCAGTAGATTGTATTGAAATTGAGAGCATCAAAGGAACTGAAGTTATCGGGAAAACTTCCGATGGCTCAGTCAAGAGATTATATGCGCCAAAGTTTGATATCGACATGGCAAAGTGTATGTTCTGTGGTTTGTGTACCACAGTTTGCCCTACAGAATGTATTATAATGACAAACGAGTATGATAGAAGTTTTACTTTAGTTTCCGATTTGACATACCACTTTGCCGACATGACGGAGGAAGAAGCCGAACTTAGACGAGAAGAATTAGAAGCGCAGTTGGCAGAACGTAAAGCAGCAAAAGAAGCCGCAATGAAAAAAACAGAAGATAAATAAACATTTCGTCAAGTAGCCGAGAGGAGACATGATGGGTTAAGAAATTTTGGTAAAGCGATTGAGTAAAAGCAATACCGAACGTTCACCTTCCATTCACCCTAGGCATTTGCGGCTGTGATGAAGTAAAAGCAATCCATTCATAGCAAATGGCGTAGGCGACAGTTTTTTGGTTACTTTTTTTGTAAAAAAAGTTACTGCCATTGCCCGGCATGAGGGCAGGAAAGCCTTAGCGAAAAGGCACAAACGTTTAAACAAGAGAAAATTAACGTGGTTGAACAAATCATATTTTACATACTAACAGCAATTGCCATCGGTAGTGCAGCTTACGTGGCGCTAAGTCAGCAATTGGTGCGCTCTGTTTTTATGTTTTTCGTCACACTTTTTGCAGTAGCGGGTTTATACGTTTTTGCACTGGCAGATTTTGTAGCGCTAACGCAGATCGTAATTTATGTAGGCGGAGTTCTGGTTTTACTACTATTTGCATTTCTATTATCCAGCAAAGACGCCTTGAATGTTATTGAAAAAATTCCATCAGGTTTACTTTCGGCAAACCGATTTCCAGCTTTAATTATTGCCACAGTTTTCTTCGGCCTACTAGCTTATACTTTCTACAATATTGATTTTCAAAACCTCAATTGGATAATATCGGCGCAAGCTAACGGAAATGTAAAAACCGTTACAGATGATACTGTTAGAAACATCGGTGTAAACTTAATGAGCAGATATTTGTTGCCTTTAGAAATGATTTCTATTTTATTGATGATGGCACTAATTGGTGCGGCACAAATTGCTAGAAAGGAGCCTAAAATACAATGATTCCTTTACAACACTTCCTTCTAATTGGTGCGGTACTGTTTTCTTTAGGCCTGTTTGCAGTCATTACTCGTAAAAACGCCATCCAAATTTTAATGGGAATCGAGTTGATGATTAACGCATCCATCTTAAATATGGTTGCTTTTGGGAAGTACGATAAGGTAGATAATACGGGACAAATCTTCGGATTGTTTATTATCATATTAGCGGCAGCGGCAGTTGCTGTAGCTTTGGTCATCATCATGAATCTTTACAAAAGAGCTCAAACAATTGATCCTAATCAAACTAAAAGTTTAAGAGGTTAATGGACGTAGCATTTACAAATTACCAGATTTTATGTTTTGCTTTAACGGCTGTTGCGGCTCCTTTTTTGGCATTCATTCTATCACTAATTTTTAAAAAAATTGCCTCCATATTTGGTCTGTTAAGCATTACGGTTTCATTAGTTTTCTCAACGTTTCTATTTTTTAGCGTGTGGCAAAAGCAGACGTTTCATTTTGCTTTTTCTTGGATTAAATTAGGGAACGTCAGCATCAATATCGGTATTTTGCTCAATGATTTAAGTGTAATTATGTTGCTCTTAGTTTCGTTTGTCGCACTTTTAGTCCATGTTTATTCCGTAGAATACATCCGAAAAGAAGCACTTAAATATCGTTACTTTTCTTACCTCAGCTTATTTTGTTTTGCCATGCTTTGCGTAGTAATTGCAGATAACCTCTTTATACTTTATGCGTTTTGGGAGTTAGTAGGTTTTGCTTCTTATTTATTAATAGGTTTTTGGTTTACAAAAAAGAAAGCTGTTTTAGCCAACAAGAAGGCCTTCATTATGAACAGAGTAGGGGACGTTGGTTTCCTCATTGGTTTAATGATTCTGCTTTCGCAGTTTCACACCTTAGATATTGAAACACTTTTTGGTGCAAAAGGAATTATCCATTCCTCTTTTATACACAATGGAAACTGGGTAACGCCGTTTGCTTCCATGCCAGATTATTGGTTAACTATCGCGGGTTTCTGCTTTCTAACCGGTGCTGCCGCAAAGTCGGCTCAGTTTCCATTACATTCCTGGTTGCCGGATGCCATGCAGGGACCAACAGCAGTGTCTTCATTAATCCACGCAGCAACAATGGTTGCTGCCGGGGTATTTTTATTGTTAAGAGTTTCGCCTTTGTTTAACGATGTGGTTTTAATAACAATGGCCTCCATTGGTCTGCTTACTGCATTTATGGCGGCAACCATCGCTCTTACACAAAATGATATTAAAAAAGTTTTGGCTTTTTCAACCATTTCGCAATTGGGTTTTATGGTTTTGGCAGTCGGTGTTAAAGATAATGCGGCTGCGATTTTCCACTTGTCAACTCACGCATTTTTTAAATGTTTGCTTTTCTTAGCTGCAGGTATGGTAATTCATCAATTGCACCACGTAAAAGAATATACAAAAACAAAGTTCGACGAGCAAGATATGCGCAACATGGGCGGATTAGCTAAGCTGATGCCGGTTACGGCCATCGTCTTTACCATTGCTGCGCTATCTTTATCAGGTTTGCCTTTTACATCGGGTTACCTATCAAAAGACGCTATTTTAATCAGTGTTTTTGAATGGGCAGGCGAGCGGGGAGGTGTTTTTTGGTTATTCCCTATTATAATCTCTATCACGTCTTGGTTAACCGTTTTCTATATTTTCCGGGTAATTTTTAAAACCTTTTTCGGCGAGTTTAAACTGCCCTTATTAATCAATAAAAAAATAGGAGAGCTACACCTTCACGATCCCAATCTTTGGATGAAAATCCCTGCTATTATTTTGGCGGTGTTTTGTTTCGGTTTTTTCTTTGCGTTAAATCCTTTTAATTTGGAAAGTTCTTGGTTGCATCATGCTTTTAATATCAAACCACATTCGGATAGTTCACTCCATTTGTTTGTGCCTATTTATATCAATGCCCTAAGTTTGGTTTTAATCGCTTCAGCATACTTTATCTACGCAAAAAACAAAATTGTTTTCACCAATCACAAATCTTGGTGCTACCAATTCTCCTATCATCAATGGTATTTTAATGTGTTTTACGATAAAAAATTAGTAAGCCTAATTTTGTGGAAAGCTAAAGTCGCCTTCTGGTTTGATAAAAACATTATTGATGGGATGGTTCATCTATCAGCGAAATCAACTTTAATGCTTGCTAAAATCACCGATTGGTTCGACAGCTATATTATTGACGGTTTTGTAAACGGTTTGGCAAGTTTGGTAAAGCGAATGGGTGTTTTGTTTAGGGCCATGCAAAGCGGTAAATTGCAACATTACTTCGTTTGGATGTTGCTTCTATTTTTAAGTTTTATGATTTATAAAGTTATTATCTAATGGGTTTATTATCAGTCCTTATATTTTTGCCGTTAGCGTTTGGTATTGTTATTCTAGTGATGCCGAAGAAGTTGAATAGCTGGTACAAATACATTTCACTTGGCGTATCTGCTGTACAATTGGTTATTGCCAGTTACTTATATTACCATTTTAAAACTGGAGATGCTTTTGCAGGCGTAAATCAGCTGTCGCAATATCAGTGGTTGGAGAACCTGCAATGGATTCGTTTAGACGTTGGGCAGTTTGGCACTTTACAAATAGATTATTTGTTAGGTGTTGATGGTTTTTCTATCGGTTTAATCTGGCTTTCGGCTTTGGTGATGTTCGTTGCAACGCTTTCATCATGGGAAATCAAAACTAATTTGAAAGGCTATTTTGCTTTATTTCTTTTACTGAATACCGCAATTATTGGGGTTTTTTGCGCCTTAGATTTATTCCTTTTTTACATTTTTTACGAGCTAATGCTTTTACCACTTTACTTCCTCATTGGAATATGGGGAGGAGTGAGGCGAGAGTATGCATCTATCAAGTTTTTCCTTTACACCTTATTTGGTTCGGTGTTTATGCTTTTGGTAATAGCAGGATTATACCTTTCAGTAATTAATCCAATCACAGGAAACCACACGTTTAACATGGTTTACGCCATGAATCCTGCAAATTATTTAGAAGGCTCCATCTTTAATTCACTTTCTAATACGCTTATTTTTGGTTTTCCTGCCAGAGCGGTTGGTTTTGTGGTGGTATTTATAGCTTTTGCAATTAAAGTTCCTGTTTTCCCGTTCCACACTTGGTTACCCGATGCTCACGTAGAAGCACCAACGCCAGTTTCTTTAATCCTTGCAGGGATATTATTAAAAGTTGGAGGTTATGGAATTATCAGAATAGCTTACGGTATTTTCCCCGAAGCGGCAATGTCCTTGGCTTTTTGGATGGGCTTATTAGGAGTAATTTCTATTATCTACGGAGCAATGAACGCACTTGCACAGAGAGATTTAAAACGATTAGTAGCTTATTCTTCCGTATCGCACATGGGTTTCGTTTTATTGGGTGTTGCGTCGCTAACTTCCGAAGGTTTAAATGGCGCCATGATGCAAATGATATCTCACGGTTTCCTTTCCGTAATGCTATTCTTTATTGTCGGTATCATTTATAACCGTGTTCACGATCGCGATATTTATAATTTTAGAGGCTTGGCCAATCAAATGCCAGTATTTACTGGATTTGTAATGATTGCTTTTTTTGCCTCCTTAGGTTTGCCAGGATTTTCAGCTTTCATTGCAGAAGCATTTACTTTAATTGGTGCGTTTTCATCTCAAACCCTAAACGGATTGCTTCCACGTTGGATGGCGATGGTTGCAGCGCTTGGGATTTTGTTAGGAGCGGGTTATTTGCTTTGGACTTTACAACGGATGTTTTTCGGAAAACTACGGTTGAAAAAAGAAGAATGGAAATTGGCTTTAACTGATGTTAATACAAGAGAAATTATAGTACTGGTTCCGCTTGCTGCAATGGCTTTAATTTTAGGCATAATGCCTTCAATCGCTTTTGATGTGATGAGTAGGTCTGTAAATCAGTTTTTGACTATGTTTAAATAAGGATAAAAATGATATTGGGTTGTAATATCCAAACCATAAAATCAATTTTAACTATGATTCCCTCATGTTGAACGATAGTTAAACATCTCACAAATAGGTAAACGACTAAGCGAGCGGAGTTTTGTGCTCACCGGTTTTAAAGAAAGGATATTGTAATAATGCTGGATTATTATTCTTAGAAGCCGAAATCAGAATAGAATATAATACGACCATAGTAAGTTAAAATGTACATACCGAACCAAAATACTTAATTATTAAACACATCTAAATATGAAGATTTTAAAAAAAGTATTAGTCCTTTTAATGTTGCCGTTGATTGCCTCGGCCCAAACGCAAAGCATACCTGCAAAATCGACCATCAAAACTGTAACTGTTTTTTTAACCGGTGCACAAATTGAGCGAGACGCCAGTGTAAGTTTACCTGCGGGTGTGTCTGAAGTTGTTTTTACAGATTTGTCTAATGACATTAACCAGCAAAGCATCCAAGTAAAAGGCGACGGGGCTTTTACCATACTTTCGGTAACTAAACAATCCAACTACCTCAACAAACAAGGCAAAAGTACCGAGTCAGAAAATTTGTCAGTAACGGTGAATACTCAGGAAGAAACTATAGCTAAACTTAATGATGCACTTTCCATTAACGAAACCCAACAAAATATTTTGGCGCAAAACCAAGTAACTTATACGGGCACCAGCGGTTTCGACATCAATAAGTTAAAAACGCTTCTGTCTTTTCAAGAATCCAAGTTAAAAGAATTAAAAAGTGAGCAATATTTACTTAAAGCCAAGAAAAAAGAAGCGGAAAAGAAGCTTGCAGATCTAAAAAATCAACTTAACACACTTAATTCCGAGGCATCCAAAAACACAAGCGACATTGTGGTAAAGCTTACGGCTCCTTCTGGGTCCAGAGCTAATTTCAAAATCACCTACTTGGTTTATAATGCGTCATGGTATCCAAGTTATGACCTTCGGGCATCAGATATCAGCAAACCTATTAAGCTGGCCTACAAAGCAAACGTAAAACAGACTTCGGGAGAGGATTGGAATAAAGTAAACTTAGTATTATCATCCGGGAATCCATCCGAAAGTAATGTTACACCAACGTTAAATCCTTATTATTTGAGTCCGCTTTCAAACCTGCTCTCAGGTAGAATGGCAGGTGCAGTGATAAGAAGAGAAACCGCAAATTTAGAAGAAGTAGTAGTTGTTGCCGAAGATTCAAAATCCATAAACATTAGAGGCATGAGTAGCGCACCCTTGCAGGTAAATAGCCAGCAATCGCAAACCAGTCTTTTATTTGATATCAAAGAGATTTATACCATCCCGACTGATGGAAAATTGATTACTGCCGAGATCGGTACTTATGATGTTCCAGCAACGTTTACTTATACTGCCATTCCAAAGCTTTCTGAAAAAGTGAGCTTAACCGCAAAAATCACTGACTTCAACCAATATAATTTGGTGTCTGGGCAGGCCAGCATTTTCTTCGACGGTACTTTTTTAGGAACCACGCCACTAAACGTAAACCAGTCGGCAGATACTTTAGCCGTTTCTTTAGGTAATGATAAAAACGTGATTGTCACTCGCGTAAAGCAACAGGATTTTAAAGAAAAGCAGTTTTTTGGCTCGTCGCAAAAAGTAACTCGGGATTTTTTGATAACTGTTAAGAATCGTAAAAACAAAGCCATCGACTTAACGCTTTATGATCAATTGCCTGTTTCTACCAACGAAGCAATTACCATAGAAAAACAGGATGTTTCTGGTGCAGAGCTCAATGATAAAGATGGAAAGCTTACTTGGAGGTTGACTTTACAGCCAAATGAGGAAAAGAAAATAAATTTAAAATATCAGGTAAAGTTTCCTAAAAACACAGCAATCAATTTAGAATAAGAGATGCAGAATTTGCCAGACATCAGTCAAACCACAACCGATATTTTAAAGTCGTTGCCCTATTTGTGCAGCGAGTGGGCTCTCGTTATAGGTTTTTTGGTGGTTATCCTTACTGATTTATTTGTCGAGAAAAGCAAAGTGATAGTTGCAGTTTTAGCAGGGCTTACTTTAACAATTAGCGGAGGTTTTTTAGTTCACGATTTAATCAAGTTCCAAAACACAGCGTTGTTGTTTAATGGGATGTTTGTTTTCTCTAAATCAGCCATTCAGTTCAAATTGCTGATTGTTACAGTGTCTTTATGCTCACTGTTTTTCTTTTATCAGGATGAGCGATTAAAAAAACATCCCAAAGGAATCAATGACTTAATTAGTATTTTCATAGCAGGTGTTTTAGGTATGTTCTTGCTTGTTTCTTCCGCAAACTTGCTGATGCTTTACCTTTCTATAGAAATGCTTTCCTTAGCGTCTTATTTGCTGGTGAGCTACAACGCCTATCAAAAGAACCAAGCAGAAGCGGGGATGAAGTACGTTTTGTTTGGAGCAGTAGTTTCTGCAATTATGCTTTATGGCATCAGCTTGATTTACGGCTTCACCGGCACAATTAATTTATACGGAGATGCTTTGGTAAACGGGTTGTTGCAAATTGGAAGTGCCCCGTCTGCACTTGCAATCATACTGGTTTTAGCGGGGATTAGTTTTAAATTATCGGCAGTACCATTTCATTTTTGGACACCCGATGCCTATCAGGTTGCGCCAATTTCCGTAGTTTCTTTTTTATCAACAGCGCCAAAGATCGCGATTTTTGGATTTCTTTATTATTTATTGCCCTATTTTCAAATTGGCGGCACATTAAATCAATTTATTGTTTTTGCTGCCGCAACATCTATGGTTTTAGGAAACATTGCCGCAGTTTTTCAAGATGATGCTAAACGCATGATGGCTTATTCGGCCATTGGGCATACCGGTTTTATATTGATGCTTTTTGTTTTGCCACAAGCTCTAATTTTAAATGCCGTTTTATTTTACTTGGTAGTTTACAGCATTGCCAACATTGGTGTTTTTATGGGATTAGCTCATATAGAAAACAATTATGGCTTTATTAACATATCCAGCTTTAAAGGATTAGGGAAAAGCATTCCTGCGGTCGGAGTTTGTTTAGTAATTCTAATGGTATCGCTAACGGGAATTCCGCCAACGGCAGGCTTCATTGCAAAGTTCTTGGTGTTTTCAAGTTTAATAAGTTTCAACGGATCTAGCATATATATAACTACACTTTTGGTTATTGCTGTTTTAACTACCGTAATCTCTTTATTCTATTACCTTAAAATTCCCCTGTATTTCTTTCTCAAAAAATCTGATAATCAACTATGTATTGTTAAAACCAGTACGTGGTTAGTTTTACTAACCATATTACTTACGTTTTTAACTCTATTGCTGGGGGTTTTTCCTAGCCTATTAAATTTGTTTATCGGATAAATTCTGGGGTGTAATGTTTATTAATATCCTGAATTTAGACCGAGCTGATTCTTCCTTCCTAAATTCTTGTCTTAGGTTAATAATCTTCAAATTTTCTCTAATAAGCTTGTTCTTGATTAAATAGTTTCTTAAAATTCTTTACTAATGGTAATAAATAAGAGAAGTTATTTGCTTTTTTGAAATTAATAGCTGAATTTACGCAACCGATTGCATTCAGTTAACCGATCATAAATTTTTTTAATGAAAAAAACTTTTAAATTTTTAAATATAGCGTTGCTATGTTTAATACTATCTGGATTTTGCGCAGCGCAGAACCTGAATTTTTCTGGGCAGAACTTAACGCTCAAAGATTTTAATTCTTCTTCAAAAAACGTCAGCGAACAAAGCTTAGTAAGTTTCGATTTCAAAAATCCAAAGAAAATTAGTAAGCAAAATGGGAGTGGAATTATACTTTTAAGTTCTACTAAGCAAGAAGTTGCTTCATTGCAATCCAAAAAAGAGTTTGGAGACCTTACACTCAGCATGGATTTTATGTTGAATGCTAACGCTAAGTTTTCGATAGCTTTCCTCAATCAATATTTGCTTAATTTGGGAGATAGCTGGGGAATTGCCAATCCAACATATTCTGATTTAGGAGGGATAGTTACAAAACCTTCAATTTCCAACAATTCAAAAATCGGTAATGCTCCATTGAGCAATGCAGCCAATGCACCGGGCTTATGGCAACAATTGCTCGTGAAATTTAAAGCAACTGAGTTTGACGCTAGCGGAAAGAAAACAAATAACGCAAGATTTCTGGAAGTTTATATCAATGGGGTTTTGGTGCAACAAAACGTGGAATTACCTGATGAAACAGTAAATGCCGGTAACAAATCATTAATTTTTACTGCGGAAGGCGATGTAGCTGTTAGGGATATTAAATATACCTCTTCAGTACCAAAAGAACAGATTGCTCAATTGGAGAACAACGACAGCGTAACAAATCCGATTTTATTAGAACCTAATCAGCATCCCTATTTGCTGAGAAGTTTTATCATATTTAATCGTAAAAAACTCACCCATACTATTTCAGTAGGTTCTTTAGATAAAATTCATTTCACCTATAATCCACTTCAAGGTTCACTAATACAAATATGGAAAGGTGGTTTTATGGATGTTACCGATATGTGGCATGAACGCGGGGAGCCTCAAACTGCAAGACCTTTGGGTAATCCATTGAAATTTCTAAATGCTCCAACTTTTGGAGTGTTAAATTCCCCTACTGATCCATGGGCAGATTCCTTGAAATTTGATGACATACGTTTTAAAGGTTACGCCTTAAATCAAAATGGTTATCCAACTTTTAAATATGAGTGGCAGGGTTTAGCTGTAGAAGACGAAATTATAATAGAAAATCATCAGGTATTAAGAACCTTAAAAGCAACGGGTTCCTTAAACAACTTATATGCTAGGCTAGTAAGCGCCAAAAGCATAACCGATTTAGGAAACAATTTTTTTGTGATTAACGATCGAGAATATTATATCGATTTAAAGTCTAGTGCTAAGGCAATCATCCGCGAAAGCAACGGGCTTAAAGAGTTGGTTATTCCATATCAGCCTAAAAATGGTTCAATTCAGTATGCAATTATCTGGTAATTAAAAAATAATGAAAAAACATAAATTTAACTTTATCCTAGCCCTCAGCGTTGTGATTGTAGCAATGTTGAATATAAGTAATTCATTTGGTCAAGAATCTGACACCATAAAAACACAAAAGGAAGATGAATTTTACATTCTTAAAACGATTCCTATACCACAAAACGTAGAGTTGGAAGTTGGTGGGATGGTTTTGTTGCCAAATGATGTTTTGGCGGTTTCAACTAGAAAAGGAGATGTTTGGATGATTACTAACCCATATATGAGAAATGGGCAATCACCTCTATATAAGCTATTTGCACAAGGTATGCATGAGGTATTGGGTATTAACTATATCAATAACGATATTTATGTAATGCAAAGATCAGAATTAACCCGTTTGAGAGATTTGAATGGTGACGGTATAGCTGATGAATATTATACAATGGCAACTTGGCCATTAGCAGGAAATTATCATGAGTATGCTTATGGGCCGGTTTTAGCGAAAGATGGTTCCATGCTGGTTACGCTTAATTTGGGATGGATTGGTTATGGAGAGAGTCTTTCAAAATGGGATGGTTGGATGCTCAAAATTTGGCCTGATGGGAGAGTAGAGCCATTTGCGACAGGTTTGCGTTCACCTGCTGGGTTTGCATTGAATGATGAGGGAGACATTTTTTACTCAGAAAACCAAGGAGACTGGGTAGGGTCTGGTAATATAACACATATAGAAAAAAGCGATTTTTTAGGTAATCCAGCTGGTTTAATCTGGGCAGATCAACCAGATTCTCCTGTTAAACTTAGGAAAAAAGATATTCCCGATACTGGTGAGCCTAAATTTGAAGTTGCAAAAAGAGTACCTGGTTTAAAAACACCATCTGTGTGGTTTCCGCATTCTATATTAGGGGTATCAACTTCCGGGATGTTAAATTATGATAGCCAAGGCAGTATGGGGCCATTTAAAGGGCAACTTTTTGTTGGCGATCAGGGCCAAAGCAAGATTATGCGTGTAAACTTAGAGAAAGTAAATGGCGTTTATCAGGGTGCAGTTTTTCCTTTTAGGGAAGGGTTTTCTTCTGGTATTTTAAGAATGAATTGGGGTTCTGATAAAAGCATGTTTGTTGGGATGACTTCGAGAGGATGGGGTTCTACCGGCGATAAACTTTTTGGCTTACAGCAATTGTCTTGGAATGGGAAAATCCCGTTTGAAATTCATTCAATTGTGGCCCAGCCTGATGGTTTTAAGATAAACTTTACTAAAGAAGTGAGTGAAGCGGAAGCAAAACTTGCCTCGTCTTATAACGTAACGAGTTTTACCTATAAATATCATAGCAAGTATGGCAGTCCGGTAATTAATCAAGCAAAGCGTGAAATAAAGGCGCTAGAAATTAGCGAGGATAAAATGAGCGTGAGAATAGTGGTAGATAGCTTAATTAATGGATATATTTATGAGATTAAAGCAGTAGATGTGAAATCTACAGATAATTACGCGTTGCTGCATAATTTTGGTTATTACACTTTAAATTCTGTTCCATCAGGTGCAAAATTAGCTATCACTGATAGAAATAGAGTTGGGCTGGCCGATGTTCATGCCCACAATCACCCCATGCCAAAAGTGGCAAAAAAAGCACACGCTATAGCAGCAACGCAAAGTTCTGTTTCCAAAACTGAAATAACAAAAGTAACAAAAAGACAAACTAAAATGCCAGCTGACTGGACAAACGGACCAGATAAAACGATTGTAATCACGCCAAAGCCGGGTTTAAAATTCAGTATTGATAACATTAGCATTAAGGCGGGCACAAAAATAAAGCTGACATTTAAAAATACGGATGATATGCTTCATAATATGGTTTTTACAAACCCTGGAAAAGCGTCGGTAGTGGGGGAATTAGCACTTAAGCTAGGTTTAAATGCAGAGCAGTTAAATTACGTACCTAACACCAAAGACGTCATTTTTTATACCGCTCTTTTACAACCTAATCAGTCTGATACTATCTATTTTACTGCTCCTGCTAAAGCGGGAGATTATGATTTTGTATGCACCTACTCGGGGCATTATTTAATTATGAGAGGAATAATGAAAGTAATTGATAAATAATTTTAATAGATAACATCCAAACTACTGAAAATGAATAAAAGGACTATAGTTTTAAGCCTAGCGCTTACGAGCTTTTTTGCTATTGCAAATACAAAAGCTCAGGAAAAAAAGGTGAAACCAGAAGATACCGAAGTTTGGCTTCCAGAACCGATGATTGTAACGCCTGGTCATACAAACAATGATGCTCCATCAGACGCTATTGTTTTGTTTAATGGTCATGATATAAACGAATGGAAGGGTGAAAACGGAGGTGATGTTAAATGGAAAGTAGAGAAAGAAGCGATAACAGTAGCTAACGAATCGGGAGGTATTGTTACGAAAAAAGTATTTGGAGATTGCCAGCTACACATTGAATGGAGAGCTCCAGAAATTGTTAAGGGTAGCGGACAGGGCAGAGGAAATAGCGGTATTTTTCTTATGAGTAGATATGAACTACAAGTTTTGGACTCATACAATAATAAAACCTATGTAAATGGCCAGGCCGGAAGTATTTACAAACAGTTAATACCTTTAGTAAATGCAAATAGAAAGCCAGGAGACTGGCAAACTTATGACGTAATTTTTACCGCCCCTAGGTTTAATCAGGACGGGTCAGTTAAAGCTAAAGCAAGGATAACGGTTATTCAAAATGGCATTTTAGTGCAAAATAATGCCACCATAATGGGATCTACAGAATATACCGGTATCCCTACTTACAAAAAGCATAATGATAAAGAGCCCTTATTGCTCCAAAATCACGGTGATTCAGTAAGCTATAGAAATATTTGGATTAGAGAGCTTTAAAAGTTTCTCTAATGCGGATATTTATGATTTAGTACGTATCTATCTAAAATGGGTCAGTTATTACATGCTATCTGGCTATTTACAGTAGTAATTATAGCGCCTTTTAGTCTGAGTACGAATCTGCCGTCAAATACATGCTTAAGTTAATTTTCGGGAAAGTCCATAGCGCTTCGCTTTTTTCTCTGAGGAGTCCTTTTGAAAATGGAGATATGGCTGCTGGAATTGTAAGAAAGATGTTTTTATTGGCGTCTGCAAAAGATTCGCTTTTTAGCCATTGAATGGTAACGCCAATTCTTTTTTTTCCTTCAATAAAGATATTGTAAGATTGCAGATTTACTTTTACCCATCCATTTTTAATATTCACATCAAAAATAATATCGTCTCCAAAAGAAATTAAAACGGGCGTATCTTCTTCGGTAAGATCGTAAAACTTTAATCTGAATTTTATGTTTTTGAACTGATTCCAAACATAGATGTTAAAGTCCTTGAGTTTTATATCCTTGTCAATCTTTATAACTCCGCCAATCTCTCTCCCTAAAGCATCATCTACAAGTTCATAACGGGTAAACATAACGGCGCTCGTGAACTTTGGAACCCCAGTTTTACCGAACTTTTTTTCTTTTTTCTTTTTAGGTTTAACTGTAATTTCTGTTAGCGCTATGTTGTTTTTGTTTAGGGTTATCGTTACAGGACTGTGAATTCCAATAAACTCCTTGTATTTAATCACTTTACTTATAAAACCAACACTAGAGATCAGAAGTTCATCTTTAACAGAAAGATTTTCATCTTTTAAATTTAACACGAACGCTCCTTTTTCGTTTGCTACCGTTCCAATATCTTTTCCCTTTAAGCCAATGGTGGCGTAAGGAATGGGCTCAATGCTGGAAACCACAACTCCTTTTATCAGAGTTTGCGCTGTTATGTTGCCACATAGTAGCATCAAATAAGTAAACAAAATGTTAATGTTTAAATTCATAGAAATTATCGTAAAGGGTAAAACACAAATATATTTAGAATAAAATTAAGTATTAATAAAATATTTATTGTCTAACATTATTTAACACATGATTGTTTCGCTAGTTCAAACTGCTTTTCATTCTAAGTATTCAGAAAGATTCAACGCCAAGCCATAAAATAGGTCAAATTTTTTCTTACGCACCAGACTTCGCTCGGAAAGCCCCTTCGTTTTTTTTCTAAAGATTCTTTTCGGCGCCATTCTCATCATGCGTATAATGCTTTTTAAATGAGAACTTGTTCTATCTGAACGAAGGTAAATCTCCCCTAAGCTATTGGCTGTGAATAAAATATTAAAAAATTTCTTTCCAACTGTTTGATTATTAATAAGACTTTTCTATCTTTGCCCTCCCTTTTGGGGATATTATGTCCACCTTGAACGAAGCCCTACTGCTTCGATGGGTGTTAATTAAATTAAGAAATGTCAGGAATTATTGGAAAGAAAGTAGGAATGACCAGCATTTTCGACGCAGACGGTAAAAACATACCATGTACTGTGATAGAAGCTGGCCCTTGTGTGGTAACACAAGTGAGAACCATCGAACAAGATGGCTATGCTGCGGTGCAGTTAGCTTACGATGAGAAAAAAGAGAAGAACACTTCTGCTCCCCTAAAAGGTCATTTTGTTAAGGCTGGAACTACTCCTAAACGTAAAGTTGTGGAATTCAAGTACTTTACAGAAGAGAAAACTTTAGGTGAAGTTGTAGATGTTAATCTTTTTTTAGAAGGAGACTACGTTGATGTAGTGGGTACTTCTAAAGGTAAAGGATTTCAAGGTGTTGTGAAACGCCACGGATTTAGCGGTGTGGGTATGCAAACTCACGGTCAGCATAACCGTTTGAGAGCTCCAGGTTCATTAGGTGCAGCATCATACCCAGCGAGAGTGTTCAAGGGAATGAGGATGGCCGGTAGAATGGGTGGTGACAGAGTGAAAGTTCAAAATCTTCAAGTTGTTAAAGTATTTGCAGAGCAAAATTTATTAGTAGTGAGTGGGTCAATTCCAGGAGCTAAGGGTTCGTACGTATTAATCGAGAAGTAAGATGGAAGTTAAAGTATTAAACGTCTCAGGGAAAGAAACAGGTGCCAAGGTGCAACTTGCTGAGGAAATCTTCGGTTTTGAGCCAAACGATCACGCTATTTATTTAGATGTAAAGCAGTACCTAGCAAATCAGCGTCAAGGAACTCACAAGTCAAAGCAGCGTAACGAGATTGCAGGTTCTACACGTAAGTTGTACAAACAAAAAGGAACTGGTGGTGCAAGAGCAGGAAGTATCAAATCTCCATTATTTAATGGTGGTGGTAGAGTATTCGGCCCGCAACCCCGTGACTATAGCTTTAAGTTGAACAAAAAACTTAAAGAGGTTGCTCGTAAATCAGCTTTAGCTTATAAAGCTAAAGATAACAGTGTTATTGTATTAGAAGATTTCAACTTCGATACCCCACAGACTAAGAATTTTATAAGCTTGCTAAGCGCATTAAATTTCTCAGAAGAAAAAACTTTG
>JBBSQW010000014.1:0-92496 GCA_038243635.1 Sphingobacteriales bacterium | reverse complement strand
TAATTTTGCTTGCTTCTAATTATCAATTAATTTGATAATTAGCCGGTGTTTAAAGATTTAGAAATCGGTAATGGCATCCAAAATATACAATTTTCAAAAAGAAGAACGGTTATATAGCAAAAAGCTCCTAGATGAGCTTTTCAAAAACGGTTCTTCTTTTTTATTATACCCGTTTCGGGTTACTTGGCTAAGGTCTCCAAATCTGGAGCAAGCTTTTCCTGCGCAAATAGTTGTTTCTGTTCCCAAGAAAAGATTCAAGAATAGCGTTGATCGTAATTTAATTAGAAGACGAATCAAAGAAGCTTATCGCTTAAATAAAGAAACACACTTTTATCAAGCACTTATAGCTCATAACATTAAACTCATTTTAGCCATAAACTATGTTGGCAATCAGGCGCATGATTCTTTGTTGCTTGAAAAAAAGCTAAAACTCATGTTAACAGCGTGTTTAAAACAGGTGATAAAATGATGCGTTCCCTTCAAAAGTTTATTGGTTATGTGTTTTTATTGATCATTAAAATCTATCAATATTTGATTTCCCCGCTTTTAGGTAGTTCTTGTCGGTTTACACCAACCTGTTCTCAGTATGGGATAGAAGCAATAAAAAAACATGGTGCTTTTAAAGGTGGATGGCTAACGCTTAAAAGAATTGGCCGGTGTCATCCTTGGGGAAAGCATGGTCCAGATCCTGTTCCTTAACTAATATCAAAATGTCTTTAATACTGCAAATAGAAACTGCCACTCAAACTTGTTCTGTTGCGCTTTCGCAAAACGGAGAGTTACTCAATGTTATTGAAAAAACGGATAGAAATATTCACGCATCCAACATCACTTTGTTTATTGAAGAGGTGCTGAATCAAAGCAATAAAACACTTAAAAATTTAGATGCTGTTGCGGTAAGTATGGGTCCGGGTTCTTATACAGGATTAAGAATCGGGGTTTCTACGGCTAAAGGTCTGTGTTACGCGTTAGACATTCCATTAATCGCTATCAATACTTTAGAATCAATGACAAACGGTTTTAGAAGCAAGTGTTTTTCTGTACAGGCCAACACACTTTTTTGCCCCATGATTGATGCTCGAAGAATGGAAGTTTATTGTAGTGTTTTTGACGATAATTTGAAAGCTGTAATGCCCACAGAAGCTAAAATTATAGATGAAAGTAGCTTTGGCGATATTTTAGAAAATCACGTAATTTATTTTTTTGGAGACGGCGCTGCAAAATGTGAAGACTTTCTCGGATTACATTTAAATGCTAGGGTAATGGGCGATTATCAGAATTCTGCAAAAGACCTTACTTTGCCGGCTTTACAAAAATTTGAGGGTAAAGATTTTGTGGATGTGGCTTACTTTGAGCCTTTTTATTTAAAAGATTTTATTGCCGGGAAAAAGAAAGACTAACGTCTGCGGTTTCTCTTGTTATTTTTATTACGGCTTTTGTCAATTGCTTTATTTTTTTTCTGGAGTCTTTTTCTCTGTTTCTCGCCAAGTCTCACTACGTATCCAGTTTCTTTATCATTCAAACCGGGGATTTCTTCGGCGCTCCCTATGCTCTGCATTTTTGGGCCAAATTTTACATTTATGCCGATGTAAAAACCAGCTCTTGTATTGCTTTTTCCTATGTTTTCGTTTTTTGTAAGGTACGATTTGGTTAGGCTATAGGTTGGTAAAATTTGTTCGCTACCCATGTAAAACTCCATGTTGGCAGATTTAACCATGATTTGCGACCCTAAATTGAATTTGCTTTGGAGATCGTAAATCGGGCTTAAGCTAAATACAAAAGCATTTTTTTGTAGATTATTAATCAAAGCAATTTGCCCTTGCGGATTAAAAGCACTCTTCGAAATTACCAATACTGGTTTGTAAAACCCGAACTGCTTTGATGCCGCAAATTCTATTTTTGTGTTTATTTTACTGTAAAAAGATTTTTTGATTTCCGTAGAGTTAACATCGTTTTTTAAAGCGTCAAAAAGTTTAGTAGCCGCGTAGGCAGAGTCGGGATCGTTAACCGTAATGGTGCTATTAAAAGCGTAATTACCACTGCTTTTACTCCAGTGAATAAAACCTGCATCTTTTAAATTTGCTGTAAAATAGTAGCCAGAAGGGGTTTGGTAAGAGCTAGCTAAACTTATTGCAGTTCCCAGATTTTTAAGGTTAGGGAAGAGTCTATTGAGCTTTAACTCATCAAATCCAAAACTTGAAACATAATCACCAGTAAAACTGGCTGTGTATGTATTGTTTGGATTAATGATTAAATGAGAAGCAGAAATAGCTACTTTATTATAAATCAAACCATTTAGCAAACTTAATTTGCCTCCAAATGCCCATCTATCGTTGTAGTTTTCTCGATAAGTTAATCCTAATTGCCAATAAGCTTGATTGTTAGCATTAGAATTGAAAGGATTGTTGTATTCCAGCTGTGAAAAATTTTTATAGCTATTTAATAAGAGAATGGTTTCATTTGTAATTGTGCCTAAGCCCTCATCTCTTAATTGCAAAGAAAACCCTAATTCCCTATTGTAATTTCTGGTTTTAAAAATCTTATAATTAACCAAATAAATATTTGTATTTCCGTTAAAAGAATTTGTTTTCAATTGCTCAAGGCTTCCAACGTTTAGCTCATCAAATGATCTTGTAAAAAGAAATTGTTTGAAAGCGGTTTCCGCTTCACCTTTAAAATTGATGAATCCGTTTAAATGGGGCAATAAGGTAACCGCGTATTTTCTGCTAAAATCTTTCTGAAATCCTTGTTGAACGGGATTTTCAAAACTATCATACTGGGTGCCGCTGTGGTTAAGAGAAATGTTTTGTGAGAACAGCAACAACGGAGAAAGAAAAACGATTATAAAACCAGCTATTTTCTTCATCTGTAAATTTATCGTATTAATCCGGGATATTTTAATTTTTGTATGATAAATTAAAATTTCAAAGCAGTACTATCAATTTGAGGCAAAAGTTCTTCCTTTTCTGGAGTGTGATTCATGTAAAGGTTTGTGAAAAACTTATCCTTATCTGCACTAAACTGAATTGCAAATCCATAAAGGTCTTTCCAATTGAGATTGTCATCTCTAAAACTTTTATACGCAGGTTTACTTAAAAAAGATCGAACAATAGCTTTAGAATTACTATTGTGAACAAAGTAAAAGATGTTCCCTTGGTTAGATAGGTATTGCTGAAAATCAATGTTTTTATCGGTTAAGCCAATCAATTTTTGCGATTTGTAATTGTCTACAAAACGTTTTAATGCGGTGGTATTGTTGGCAACAACCAAATGGTTTTCTATAGTAGTATAGTAAGGTCTTTTAAACTGTTTAAAAGGGTCGCCAAAGTAATTATAAAGAATAAAAGAATCATCGAAATGCCTGATGTTGCCAGATACTTCAGAACTGATGGTAGATAGTAAAAAGGATAAACGATTGGTATTTGTGCTTTTGATGATGCCTATATTATCGCCAGATGCAAGTTGAAAAACACCAAATTCTTTACCAAACACAGGTATAATTTCCTTATCTAAATTGATGGCATGTTTGGTGGAAATGTCTAAAATTTGGGTGTTTAGTCTGTCGTATTCTTTCTGGTAAATTAATAAATCTTTAAGTTCACCTTTAAATTTTTTATAATCTGATACATAATAAAGTGCATAATTAGCAACATCATATGGTAAATGCTTTGATAAGGTAATATTTCCAGGTTGCTGATCTAGAAATAGATTGAAGTAGTTTTTAGTCTTTAAATTTGGGTTGGTAATTCCGCTAAACATAAAAGCGTTTTTCTGATAATTAATATTTAAAGACGCAGAGGCATCAATAGATTTTAGGAAATAAGTTTCATAAGGGTTTTTCCTAGACGAAAAATGATTTGCGAAGTCACGAATTTTAGAAAAGTTTAAATAGAGATTGGCAATAGAGTTTTTATTTCTTTGGGCGCTAAAGTCAACGTTAAAGCTCGTGTTCTCTGCGCCTTTTTCAATTTGTGCAATACTTTTTTTAACCAACTTCTCTTCAAAACTACCCACTATCAAGTTTTTATAAATAAAAAAGTTAAAAGAGGCCTTGTTGCTAAAAGCTAATTGATAAATGGTGTTCTCTTTTTCTGGGTTTTGGCTTATTTTATATTTTGCTTTTAATGTCTTCAGCACTTCCTCTTTATTGATGTTTTGGCTGGCAATTGGGGCAACAATCAAAATATCAGCAACATATTGTTCGGTTGGGTGTATCGAAAAAAAGATGTCGCTCTGTTTAAATGCTTCTGCAACAGACGCATCATCTACAAAAATTTGCTTTAGCGCTGTCAGGTGAGTTAAATTTTTTTTACCTAGAATGTCATCAAATAAAGTGAAATCTTTAAATATATCGTAGAAATAGGCTTCGTTCTTATATTCAAATATGATGGAAGCATCATTAGGGATAACATTAAAAATTTGTTCGTTTGATATGCTTGATGAGTTTATTTTCTTAAAATATAACCAAGTAACGGCTATAATTCCTAAACAAAGTGCACTTATTAATATAATTATCTTCTTCATTTCACAAAATCCAAAGCTACAAAAATAGATTTTTACAGCAAAGGCTGGAAATTGGTTTCATCTTTATTAAATTAGCAGAACCATCAGACTCACAAATGAATAAAAGAATAATTATAACAGCAGCAATTTTTGGAATTTTAGCCGTCATATTAGGGGCGTTTGGCGCCCATGTGGTAAAAGGAATGATTTCCAGCAGTCAGTTAGAAACATGGCACACTGCCGTTCAGTATCATTTTATCCACACTTTGGCCTTGCTTTTTTTATCCACGTTTGCTCGGTTTAAAAATAACTTGATCAATATTGCATCCTATTGCTTTGTTTTTGGAATCATCTTCTTTTCTGGGTCATTGTATCTAATTGCCTTAAAAGATGTACTTGTTATAAATACAAAGTTTATAGGCCCTGTAACTCCTTTTGGAGGCTTGCTGTTTATTTTTGGTTGGATAGGTTTGTTGCTTGCTGCTATAAAAGATAAGTAAATGTTAGATTTTGAGGTTGATGAAGAATTTCAACAAACCCTTTTTGTTGAGGTTATTTTACCGTTAGCAATTCCGGGTGCTTATACTTATCGCGTTCCAAAACATCTTAACGACCGTGTAGAAAAGGGCAGGAGAGTGGTGGTGCAATTTGGTAAAAGCAAAATTTATACTGCCATAATTTTTGCTATAACAACGAAAGCGCCCACCAGATATGAAGCAAAATACCTTTTAGATATTTTAGATGAAAAAGCAATTGTGACCGATGCGCAATTGCAATTATGGCGTTGGCTCTCAGATTATTATTTATGCACTTTGGGCGAAGTTATGGCTGCTGCGCTGCCATCTGCCTTAAAGTTGGCTAGTGAAACCCGCGTTATCCTAAACCCTCAACATAATTTTGATAAAGCGTTATTGAATGATCGGGAGTTCCTGATTTTGGATGCTTTGGAACTTAAACAAGAGCTTAGCATTACGGAAATCACCAAAATTCTTGCTCAAAAATCTGTTTTCCCAATTTTAAAATCGTTACTCGATAAAAAAGTAGTTTTTATATTAGAAGAGATTGAAGAAAAGTTTCAACCGAAAAAGATATCTATTGTAAGTTTGAATGAAAACTATCAGGATAAAGAAAATTTAAAACATCTTTTTAACGAATTAGAGAAAGCTCCAAAACAGGTGGATGCTTTGCTTGCATTTTTAAAGCTAATCAAAGATAAATCAGAAGTTAAAAAAGCTGACTTAATGGAAGCGTCTGGTGCAAGTGCTGCAATATTAAAAGCTTTAGTAGATAAAGGTGTTTTTTTGATGGATCAAAAGGTAATTAGCAGGTTTTCTTCAGAAGATTTAGCAGTTATTTCTGATTTTATCTTGAGCGAAAAGCAACAACAAGCATTCATAGAGATTAACGAATCTTTTAAACATAAACCTGTTGTTTTGCTCCATGGTGTTACGTCGGCTGGTAAAACACAAATATATATCCGACTGATTGAACAGTACCTTGCTAAAGACAAGCAGGTTCTTTATTTGCTGCCAGAGATTGCTTTAACCGGGCAAATGATTGACCGATTAAAAGTTTATTTTAAAGATCAGATAATAGTATATCACAGTAAGTTTAACGATAACGAGCGGGCGGAGATTTGGCAGAAGGTTTTAAATAAAGAAGTAAAGATTGTGCTGGGCGCTAGATCCGCGGTATTTTTGCCTTTCGCAGATTTAGGTTTTATCATCATAGATGAGGAACATGAAGCTAGCTTTAAGCAATTTGAACCGTCACCTCGGTACCATGCCCGAGACGCAGCCATTGTGCTCGCTAATATTACGCATGCTAAGGTTTTGCTAGGTTCTGCAACACCATCCTTAGAAACCTACTTTAACGCTTTAAACGATAAGTATGGTCTGGTAAAACTCAGTACTCGCTACGGGGGCGTTAAAATGCCAGAGATAGAGGTGGTCAGTATTTCTGAAGAGCGCAACAGAAAGCTAATTAAAGAAAATTTTACCAGCGTATTGCTAGATAATATCAATAAAGCACTGGAACTAAAAGAGCAAGTAATTCTGTTCCAGAACAGACGTGGTTATGTTCCTATATTGATTTGTAAAACTTGTGGAAATACGCCAAAATGTATCAATTGCGATGTGAGTTTAACCTACCATAAGGCAGGAGGAAAGCTACATTGCCATTATTGTGGGTACAAAGAAGATAACATTACCGAATGCCCAGCATGTGCATCAAAGCATATAGAGTACAAAGGTTTAGGGACGGAGAAGATTGAAGACGATTTAAAGGTTATCTTGCCAGATGTTAGTATTTCTCGTATGGATTACGACACGACTAGAAATAAAAACGCACATCAAGTTATTTTAAACGATTTTGAAGAGCGGAAAATAGATATTTTGGTCGGCACCCAAATGGTGGCAAAAGGGTTAGATTTTGAGAACATTACGCTTATCGGAATCATCAACGCAGATAGTATCATTCAGTTTCCAGATTTTAGAGCTTATGAACGTAGTTTTCAGTTGCTATCACAAGTTGCAGGGCGAGCGGGTAGACGGAGCAAGCAAGGCAAGGTGATTATCCAAACGTACGACACCAAGCATCGCGTTATACAACAGGTGGTGAATAACGATTACGAAGGAATGTACCGAGAGGAGATGATTGAGAGACTACAATTCAAGTATCCTCCATTTTACAAAATTATACAGCTTAACATTAAACACAAAGATTTGGGGGTACTGTTGCGTATTTCTGAGGATTTTGCAAAGCTATTAAGACACCATCTAGGTGATATGGTGTTAGGTCCGCATAGCCCCTTGGTAGCGAGGGTTCGTAACTATTACATTCAAACTATTACCATAAAAATAGATTGGAAAAGTCAATCTTTGGTTAAAATAAAAAACCTGCTGAAAGAGCAGGTTAGTGTTTTTGAAGCCGCAAAAGACAACAAGGGCGTTTTTGTAATAATTGATGTTGACCCTTATTAATCTGACCCGAAGTTAAATTGTAAGCTTAACTGAGCTAAAGGTCTTGAATTATATTGCCACCTATCAAAATTGTTGTTGGAAATTAAGGTATTATTGGCACTGGTTTTAGTTTCTTTATCGTAAGTTTTTATGAAATCGAAACCTGCTTCGGCGCTCAGCGTTAAAGCTTTAATAATGTTGAACTTTAGGCCGATGAAAGGGTTCGCGGTAATAGCGTTCTTTTCTATATTCACATTGTAAAGAAAGGTAGAAGTTGATTTGTCTTGGGACGAACCATCAAAATTTGCTTTTTTGAAACCTAAATCCAATCCATAAAACGGCTGTAACCTAGTATAAGATATGCTACGTTCAAATCCTACTTTTAAAGCTAATGAATTGTATTTTCCTTTTGTGATTTCACAATTTGAGCACTCATTTGTAAAGGAGTAATCTGTTTTCTTGAATGTTTGCGCAGAAAATCGATAAGAAATTTGATTATCGTTGATTTTGAGAATTAACCCATTAAGTCCTGATGCATAGAATTTTCCGTTGTCTCTAACCTCGTTAAGTAATTTGGGTTGTTCGTCTATGGATAATAGATTAAGCCCGATAGAATAATTAGAATCACTTTGGGATTGTGCAAAACCAGTGATTGTAAAGGCCAGCAAAAAGATAAGTAACGATAGTTTTTTCATAAATTAGATTTCCGCAAAATTAGAAATTATTTCCCTCTTCCCTGTATGATTATAACAATTGTGTAAATCATTATTTTAAAATCTAACGCAAGGGATCTATTTTGTATATAGATAATATCAAAAGTTAGCCGCTTGATCATTTGATCAATGTTTTCGGCATAACCAAACTTTACTTGCCCCCAAGATGTTATTCCAGGTAACACTTTTTGTAAATGGTAATAATGTGGTGCTTTTTTTAAAATTTGGTCGATGTAAAACTGTCTTTCTGGTCGTGGACCTACAATGGACATTTCTCCTTTTAAAACGTTAAAAAACTGAGGCAATTCATCTAACCTAATCCTACGTAAAGCTAGTCCTACTTTGGTTATTCTTCTATCATCATAACTCGCGAGTGCAGGTCCATTTTCTTCTGCATTCTGCATCATTGTTCTAAACTTATAAATCATAAAAGGTTTTCCATTTTTACCAATTCGCTCTTGCGAATATAGAATAGGCCCACTACTGTCGAGTTTAATTATTAATCCAATAATTAGGTAAACAGGACTTAAACCAATTAGCGTAATAATGCTGATAAGATAATCTAAAACGGTTTTAACAATGCGTTGCCAAAAAGGCATAAATTGTTGGTGGAGGGTAATTAACGGTATCGAAAACAAGTAATTGATTTTCACATAGCCCGAAACAATATCATAAACATCTGGAATAATGTGAACCGTTACATTACAGATTTCCAATTGATCTAATAAAGGTTTTAACCGGAGATGTTGTGAAGTCTCGATAGCTACAATTACTTCTTCAATTTGATTCTCTTTAATTACTGTTTGTAAGGAATTGCCATTACCAAGCTCTTTAAGGCTAAGTTGGTGGTTACGTGTTGATGTTTCATCTATATTAAAAAAACCAACAATATTAAAACCGAGGGATTTTTTTTGCTGGCTGATTTCGTCGATAATGTTTTTAGCATTTGATTTGTTGCCTATAATTAAAGTGTTGAACCCAATGGTCTTATTTTGAAGGAGCTTTTTAATAACACTGAGATAGCAAATCCTAAATAAGGAAATTACCACAAAGTGCAAGGCAACAAATTTAAAAACGTATGATATATCGGCCGAGGCCTGATTAGTTTGATAAAATAAATAACTGTGTATTAATAAGCCAACGGCAATAACTAACGATTGATTTAAACTAGCAACTAACTCTTTAAATCTTGACTTCCTTTTAGAGTCTGTAAAAGTACCAGACATCAAATACAGCAAGTTTAATGCTATTGCATAAATGACGTAATTAATAACCGGCAAAAAATTGAAAAGATTAAAGTTTTTAGCCAAATAAATAAAACACAAGCTACCAATCATATTTAAAATGAAGTAACTGAGCATTGTTTTTTTTATCATTAAAATTAATTGACTGTTATTCAATTGGTATTGATGCCGATGTATGTAAAACTAATAAAATACGCCAAATATCGGTTATAGATTATATTTTTGTACGAGATGGCGTATAAATATATTGACAATTACAGGGAAAGAGGGGCGAGGAAAAAGTTAGTGCTTGAGCTAGAGAAAAAAGGTATTTCAGATAAAAAAGTGCTTGAAGCTATAGGGAATGTAAAGCGTCATTATTTTTTTGATGAAACCTTTTGGGCTCAGTCTTATTTAGATAAAGCTTTCCCAATTGGCGAAGGCCAAACCATCTCAAATCCATATACTGTAGCTTACCAAACAGAACTTTTGCACATTCAAAAAGGCAATAAAATATTGGAGATTGGAACTGGTTGTGGTTATCAGACCTGCGTTTTGTTAGAGCTGGGTGCTAAAGTTTATACCATAGAACGTCAGGAGAAGCTGTTTAATAGAACAATTCAAGTTTTACCACATTTAGGCTATAAGGCAAGTTTCTTTTTAGGTGATGGTTCTAAAGGCATTTCAGAACATGCGCCTTATGACAAAATTATTGTGACTGCTGGTGCACCTTTAGTTCCGCAGATATTGCTACGACAACTCAAAATAGGCGGTATTTTGGTAATCCCGGTAGGGGATGAAAAAGAGCAAAAGATGGTAACGGTACTTAGGGTAGGAGAAAATGATTTTGATAAGATTGTGCTTGATACTTTTAGATTTGTGCCTTTATTAGGCGACCAAGCTTGGTAAGGGGATAGTTCATTAGTAGAAAAAGTTCCTTAGCCATTAGTCTGTAAACTTGTTTATTAGTCATTAGTTTAGGTGGATGTTTATAGAGCGAAAATTAGAAATTAGTAAGATTGCTAATGAACTAACTCTTCTAGAACGTAAATACTAATGAACTCAATGCATTAATTTGACACTATACAAATCTACTAATGAACTCAATGAACTGGTTCCCTAACGAACTCTAAAAATCAGTGATTTTTCATCGCTTTATCCATTTCTCTTTTAACATCGCGTTCTTTTAGTGCATCACGTTTATCAAAAGACTTTTTACCTTGCGCCAAAGCAATTTCTAGTTTGGCAAATCCTCTATCGCTAATAAATATTTTTAGGGGAATAATAGTTAAGCCTTTATCTTCTCCCTTAATCAGTAGTTTTTTGATTTCTTTTTTGGTTAGCAGCAATTTACGGTCTCTTTTAGCTTCGTGGTTATAAAAAGATCCGTGAGAATATTCTGATATATGTAGATTTCTGATGTAGAGTTCGCTGTTAATAAAGGTGCAGAAAGAATCGCTGATGTTTGCCTTTCCTTCTCTAATAGACTTAATTTCAGTACCTAATAGTTTTATCCCAGCCACAAAAGTTTCTAAAATATGATATTCAAATTTTGCTTTCTTGTTTCTGATGTTGATATCTGATGCCATATTTGTCAATTCCTAATCCGACTAAGATAAAATATTTTATTAAAGATGTATCGCATAAAATAATCGCTTAAAAGCAATTTTAGTTACATTTTTATTTAAAACACGTTAATCCGAAACCTAATTTACAGTTGCGGATTGACGGTAAATTTCTTTTGTAAAATAGAAACGCTAGTCCAGTAAAGTCCAAGATTTTTTAGCTTGTACAGTTTGCACAACTTGTTGTTCTGCAACTACAATATTCTCTCTGCGTTGACCAACAAATTCCAACGAACTTAATTTATTCCAAACGGCAATTAACACGGTGAAAAAATTATTTACGGTTTCCATAGCACTATTTATATCATGATGATCGTAAGAAACCTCAATAAGTCTGGCTAGTAATTCTTCGAAATTACCAGGCGTTACATCTTTCCACTCATAAAAATATTTCAGTAGCTCTTCTCTTTCGCTTGCGGGAACGCACTTAATAGCGGTAAAAAAAAGATGCGCCATCTGTGAAAACTCACCAACCATCAAAATTGGCGCTTGTTGTGGAATTTCATTTCGATAGCTAAAAAACCTTCGTCCAATAAAGTCTAACATCTTTTCGCACAAAAATTTTACGTTCTTTCCGATTGTTGATACATTTTCTCGCTGCGTAACTTTATCAATAATTCTAAAGGATAGCAACTGTAGCTCGTTAAGATTACTTGAGAAGGTCTCGTAATAATTAATCAACAAGGGATGACTAATTATACAGGTGCAGGGTGGTATATAATTGCTAACAATCTGAATGTTAGCGTCCGTTCTTATTACCTTGCCAATCTCCAAATATGAACTGTTCTGCATGTTTAGCTCGGCAGCTGGTAAAATTGCAATACTGTATTTTTTATCTACGAATGGATATCGCAATGGCGATTCATCAGGGTTTGGCACACCAGTTGGCTCTCGTTCAAAAGGATTAACCAGCAACATGATATAATAAGTCTCAGACATGGAGTTCTTTGAGTCTTGACTAAAATAATGATCAAAAACAAGAGCTTCCTCTAAAGAACGCTTTGGGATATTGATACGGTATCCTTCTGCAGTAACTGCATTACATTGCACAATTTTAACTTGTAAATGGTTTGATGCTCTCGCTACGATTTCCATCTCCAAAGAAGTTCTTTCTCCTTGAAAAGGCGGGAGCAAACCAAAATTGTTGTTGTTAAGATGCAAAGAATTAGCGTCTCTGGCAATATCTTGTATAAAATTATCAGTGTTAACAAAATGGTTACTAGAGATCTTCATCCCGTCAATCCAATTAACAGCCTTATATTTTAATGGTATCATCATGATGGGTATGTTTTTTTATAAAAATACGGATTCGTCGCCTATTCGTTCGGGGTTGTTTACAATTTCTGAAACCCTTTTTGCGTATATGGTAATGTTTTCTTTAACGTTATTTTCCTGAATTTCTAAGTCGGGATCAATAAATGTGCGTTTTTTAAAAAACGAGTTTTTCACGTAAAAAATCCACTTGTAGTTTTCTCCATCCTTACTAAAATGAACTGGCGCATTCGGAAACTTAAGGTTATAATCATCAATAAATTTTTGAAACCACAACCCAAAATTCATATTCTGAGGTGCTTTTGCTTTCACCTTTAAAGGTTCAGCATCTTCTGTGTTTTTGTAAATATCCAGTTCGAGTACCAACAATTTATTAAAGTCTAGGTGCTCCATACCGATATCTTCTGGGGTTTTTGGGTATTGCCAAACCTTATAAATTTCTAAAGGGATATTTAAAAAAGCTACAAATGCCCACCAAAATAATGCTGGCAAAATAAAAAGACTAATGGAGCTTGCCGCAATTGTGCCATACTGAAGGTTATTTAGCCAATCGAAAGCTAATCTGAAAAGGAAAAAGCCCAATAAACAAGAGAGTAGCGTGGCGAGTATGAAAAACCACTTTTTTTCTAATAAAATATCCTCATGATATCTGCCTGCTAGCCAAACGTACGTTATGCCTAAAATAAGGTAAATCAGCTGGCATAATATATACCCAAACGGCATAAACTCTAAATCTAGAAAACCTAAAAAACCAGGTAAGCCAAGGCAAATTCCAGTAAGTAAAATGATAATTATGAGTCTTTTGTTGTTTAATAACTTGTTTTTCTTATTAACAATTGTCATTAACGCAGTTCCTATAATTAGGATGAGCGGAAATAACAGGTAGCGTACAAAGACAGATTTGACATCCATAAAAGGAAAATGTTTGTAATGTTTATTTGGGCGTGAAATTAAAAATTTTTTTAGCCATTCCTCAATTTTGGATTAGCTTTAGCTTTTTAAAAGCGAAAATACTTCTTTACCCATGGAAAAAAACATGCCTAATCAATTAGATACCGACTTTAAAGCTGTGGTTTTGGCAGCCGAGCTGATTGAGAGTGGTGAAAAGTCGGCAGATGAGGTAATTGTACTACCAATAGGTGCTAGAAAAAGTGGCTACGCAAAAGAGATTGAAAAACTGGTCAACTATACTGCTGTCTATAAAAACAGACAGATGACGAGTGTCTATATTAATCGGGAAGGACTTTACGACATGATGCCGGAGGGTTTGTTTCATAAACCACCTGCTTCTAGCGTGATGATAAGTGAAGAGGAAATGATTAGGGATATTGTAGAAAGAAGGGAGGAGGAAAAGCAAGCTAGACAATTTTTCGCACCTTTTGAGGCAGCGCTTAACGAGTTAAGAGTAGTTACTCAACTTTATGAGAGTAGACTTGATAAAAAACATGTTTATGACGATTTAATCAGTGTTTTCGTAAACGAATGGAAAGAGTTTGACTGCTTCACCAAAGACCAAATGGTGATTTTACTACAAGTTTTTCCCGTTATTCACGAGCGACGAAATGATCTTGATTTTTTAAAAACATTGATTGCCATTATGTTTGAAGTTGACGTATCGATGAAATATCAGTTTAACGTAGTTAAATTGTCAGAAGAAGTGGAGGAAAGAATGGATACCAAACTAGGGGTTGGCGTGTTGGGCTTAAACTTTATGGCAGGCCGACTCACCGAAAAAGAGGAAGAGCTAAAAATTACGTTCGGGCCGTCAAGCGCCAAAAAAACCATTCAGTTTTTGCCAGGAAGTTTAAATTCCCGGGCAATTAATGTATTGCTTTCCTATTTTATCCCACTACAAACCAGCGTAAAGTTTGATTATTTGTTGAGCAAGGATGAACAAAGAATGGTTGTTGGCGATCAAGAAGAAAATGCTTGTATGGGATTTACAGCGTTTTTATAATCAAATTTTTACTGTACAAAAATCCTAAGACTCATATTTATAGTACTTCTTTTAACCAATTTTGAGAGCAGTAATGATGTTAATATATCCCATTCTTCTTTTGATAGTTGTACATCTTTAGTGGGAGTTAAGTAAACATCAGTAGTTTTTTTGAGCCCTTCATTTGGGTTTTCAGAAATCGCAATGCCTTTAGCAATGGTTACGTTTTCAATCTGCTTGCCTAATTCGTAAAAGCAAAATGCCTTTAAATCTGCCTCGGTTACAATTCTGTCTTTGGTAGTTAACCCATATTTATAAGCTTGTATGCGCTCAAAAGAACCCAAACTGTTTCTCCCGCCCAGGCTAGTAGTCATCATCCTAACGGTTTCTTGTTTAAACTTTATACTCTCAAACTGTTGCAATCTAGATCCGTTTCTAACATGGTTAGCTTGCTCTGCCAAAGTGGTCCAATATTGTAAGTAAACCATTTCCGTCTTTTCATTTGGTTTTAAAACTAAATAGTTTATTCGCTCGTTCTCAATAGAATTGGTTTTGGTTTCAATAAGTGATAGATTTTGTTCCATCGTTTTTAAAATCCCATTGATAAAATCGTTTCCATAAACAGAAAACGCTGCCTTTTCATCCCTCATCAGTTCAAACAAATACTTAATAAGTTGTTGGGCGTCTCTATTATCAAACCTTTCTGCACCACCGTTTCTAATGCTATAACTTCCTTGGTAATCATGGCTGGCATTGCTAAAGGGTGTTTCGTTGTAAATCACATTACGATCGTCGCGTAAGTCTTTTACGGCTAAAAAATGCTCTTGGTCAGCAGGATTCATCGGTAAAATATTGTTGTAGTCTTTTAACCTGTATTTTTTTTCGTAGCGCTTACGGTTCATCACCGGAAAGCAATTGATGGCTACCTGCAACTCATCAATCATTTGTGCGTTTATAGCTGCCGGGAAGGTAAGCTTTAGCCATACGCAAGGTTTAAGTCGTTGTAAATCTCTCGCTTCAAAATAATTGTTCAGCTGCTGCGGGAATGCAGCATTTTGCAAATGCTCTAGATTAGCTAAGCGATCGTCCGTAATAGATATAAACCTATTGTCGTAATAAGCTTTTATATCTCCCGTAATTTGATTGACTATGTTTTGTTCATAAAATATTGACTGCTTATTCCCATCGGCTTTATAGTTTAAACCATGTACAGTACTTATCTCATCCTCTTCAAGGTAACACTTTACTACTTCTAATAATTTATAAAAGTCTTTGTTTGCAGAATAACTAGGCCACTCAAAAAACAAACCCATGTCTTTTAAGCTATTTACGCCTATTGCACAATCAATCCCAATCCACAAAGTGTTTTGTGGAATAGCGTGTCCTGCTTTGCTGCTGATTAAGTTAGTTTTGTGAGAAGGGCTTTCATAATCACAAACATAATTACCATTTGCAAGATATTTGATGTCGGCATTAAAGACTTTAGTTTCTCCCAATGGTGTAAAAAAAATATCCGTGGAATCTTTATTTGCTTTCCCTGATGAGGAAACGACGTTTTTTTTATAAAAGAAATGGTTATTGACAGTTAACTGCTCCTCATTTTCTATGGAGCGAGCAGTTAAAATTGCGTGGGAAGGTAAGGCGCTGACTAAATAATCAGACGCTAAAATTCGTGAGATTTTGTTAAGTACACGAGTTTCCATGTTTTTAACATCGTTTGAGACGTTGAAAAGCTCGTTACTAAGTGCTTCAATTATTATTTTTACAAATGGATCAATATCATTTTTGTTAGAAACTCCCCAAAAATCTTGGGCGTTTCGCAACATCCGGTTAGCAATCTCTTCTTTAGAGTTGAAAAAAATAGTATTCATGTATTTAGGCAGATAATGGGCTTAAGAATAAAAGCGTGGAAAAAAAATAGGTTTCGCCAGTTTGCATCACCAAACCTTTGATCACAATTTCTACTTGCTTCTTTATTTCTGTTACGTTTCTTATAGGATAGAACTTACTTACTTCTTTAATTTTAATTTCTATTTCTACGTTATAAATTCGCTGTTCGTATTTTTTGATCGATTTTATCATAGACTGTCGTAGTTTTTCTTCCCACGAACTTTCACTTACAATTAGCTCAAAATCCAAATCCCAAATTTCACAGCCAAACTCTGGGTCATAGCGATGTTCGCCATAGCGTGTAAAAATAATAAGTTCAATATTTTGAGAAATCGATATACCTAAATCTTGCTGTTCAAAATCTTGATTTTTTAGAAAACGGTTAAAACTAAAAGGTTTTTTATACAGCGGAGCAGACATAGGTGGTAAATAACGTCAAAATATCGATAAAATATCAATATTCCATTAAAATTAAGCCAAGTATGTGGTTTGATAATTAAAGTTTCATTTAATATTCAATCAGTATATTATTGGACTAGTATTTGTAACTTCGAAAAATTAACCGTTAAATTTATATTTTTTAACGGCCTGTTAACCAACTGCAAAATTTGATACCATTTTATACACCATGAAGCCTGTAAATTCTCAAGACCTAAGAGTGTCCTATCAAAGGTTTTTTCTTTTTTTCTCTCTACTTGTAGCGTTTAGTGTTTTGTGTGTTTATTTTTTTTACATAACTTCAAAAAAAGAAATCATCGCGTTGGATATAAAAGTTAAAGAGTCAGAACGTTTAATGTCTATACGCAGCGATATTAACGCTGACTTTGATTTGATTATGTTGCGCATGCAGCAGTTAACAGATTATACAAAAATGAACGCTAATGAACTCAACAACCAATCTTTGTTGTTGGATGATATTCAGAAAGCCAATCAAAAGATTAGAGGAAGAATAATGCAGAATAAGAATAAGCTCGCAAGTTTTGATTTGTATCAGAAAATGAGCGACGACATTGCGGTTGCTGCATCCATCAAAGATTCTTTATTTACCAGCCGGTTTCAAATCGAAAGTTTACGCTCTCAACTAAACTCTTGCAATAAAACAAATAGATCGGCAGCCAACCGCTTAAGAGGCGGTTTTTAAAGAATTACAATCATTTACCAATATTAAAATGATAAAATTTAGTGTTAAGGAGAAAAGAGAGAAATTTCTGTTTTTTACAGGAATATTCTTACTAGCTAGCGTATTTTTGTGTGTTGCTATTTTTTACAATTACGATACCGCTTCGCGTGTTTCTAAAGAGGAGTTTGCAAAAAGTTTGCAAGAGGAACAGATGTTCGAAAAAACGGTGGAAGAAGCAAGGCCAAATGTTGACAGCGCTTATAAACGTATTGTAAATTTTAACCCAAATGTGCAAGCTATATTTTTGGAAAATGACATCACAAACTCAATTAGTGCGATAAAATCATATTACAATGTAAAATCTTTTGACCAACGCTATAAATGTTTTATTAACGCTTCAACGCTATATAAAAATTTGTTTTACGACAAAAAAGAGCTACGCGGCAATTCTAACGATGTGGGTAGATTGGAACAATTGCTAAACGACTGTAAGTTGTCGACTAGGCAGTTGCAGCAAAGTATTGGTTCAATGAGATAATCAATAAATTTTTAGTAAAAAATGGATAAAAATAACGCTCAAGAGAGCGCTAAACTAACTAGTGTAAGTACTAGAAATAACATGTTGATATATGTTGTAGGCGGTATTGTAGTATTGGCGGGTTTAAT
The DNA here is from genome assembly GCA_038243635.1 of Sphingobacteriales bacterium. Lineage (GTDB taxonomy): Bacteria > Bacteroidota > Bacteroidia > Sphingobacteriales > Sphingobacteriaceae > Pseudopedobacter. The sequence goes on along the minus strand of JBBSQW010000014.1, from coordinate 74,588 downwards.
TTTTTTAATTAAAAGCTCGATTTTCGATAGTCGAGAGATAAACGCAAAAATATTAAAAAATGATATTTACGTGGACGAACCTTTGTCTTTTTCTGACAATACCAGAGATGCAAAAGCTTGGGTTTGGGAGTTTGGAAATGGAGAGCAATCTAACCAACAGACTGGCAATTATACCTATCCAAAAGCCGGTGCTTACATTATAAGATTAACCGTTGACGGGGAATTAAAAGAACAATTTCCATTAACGGTAAAGGAAAGCATTGTACAAACTGCTAGAGACACTAGTCTTGCCATAAATGGCCCAACTCAAGGCATGGTGAATGAAGAAGTGAGGCTTGGTGCTCAAGGTAATGCTCGAATTTTTGAATGGTCTTTTGGAGAAACCGGACGAGTAGATAGCAAAGGCGCTACGGCTTTTTATACCTACAGAAACCCTGGGACATACTTTGTGAAACTACAGGCAGATAATAGCAATGTAGCGGTTTTTCATAAAATTGTAATTAGTGCTACAGAAACTTACGATGCGATCATTGCGCCGGGAGAGGGTGAGCGAAAAGTGATTGACGACATACGGGCGCACTTACAATCCATAGCAAAAGGAGCAGATTTTAATCATCATTACTATTACTTAGTTAGAAAATATTTTTGTGGCGATGAAAAGGTGAGCGTTAGCCTAACATCAGACGGAAGTAGTAAGCAAACCGACTTTTATTCTTATTGTATGAGTTTAACTTTTGGTGGCGGCATCGTTATTGACGAGGCAGGAATTACGCTTAAACCAAAATCAAAATGTTCTGGCATGCTTACCGTTAAACAACACACTACTAGTTCATCCACGATGAAAAAGTAATCAATAGCTTTTAAAAATAACACCACACATGAAAAAAATTATTACTTCTATTATTTTATTTTTACCGATTTTAGTTATCGCACAATCGCCTGCAACACTCCGCAAAAACGTGATGATGATGCCTTTAACTTATAATCAACCTACAGAAAAGACGGATCCATACAACAACGCGGGTAAAGGATGGTTGCCATGGATTGTATTTTCAGATAGGGCAGATAATTATACCTATACTGCACCTGGAGGTAGTTTGGTGATGAAGAAAATTAGCTTTATGGATGCGTTTTATGTAAGCAGTGAAAAAAACGGCTTCTTAAAATTGATTAAATACAAGCCGGGAATGCTATCAAAGCGTAGTCTAAAAAGTAAAAAATCGTCTGAAAGTTTTGGATGGATTAGTAGAGACAAAGTATTACAGTGGCAGTCTGCATTTGTAAATCCTCAAACCGGAAATCCTGAAAAAGCAATTTCGGTAATTTCTGGCAAGGGAGCTTTAACAATACCTGGGGTTTACTATGATAGAACAGATTCTCTTTATACTTACGGATCGCCGCAGTTAGAACAAAAATTTGCAAAAATTGCACTCCATCAAATTGTTTATATCTACAAAAAGTCGGAAGACGGAAAAAAGTTCTTAGTAGGCAACAGGGGTCAATTATTAGCGGATAGTGCAAAACAAGGTGTTTTAGGATGGGTGCCTTCAGATGCTGTTCATAATTTTGGAGACCGCTTATATATTGGTGCAGTAGACAAAGATGAAGACACAGCGGATTCCGCAGCGGTTGTACTTAATAATTCGCTAAAATTAACAAGTGGTGGCCAAACGGCTAACTACAAGTTTAATTTTGATCCGCTAATAGATGCTGAAGAACCGCTACTTAGAAGTTTGCCGGTTATGCGAGACAATACAAAAGAGTTTAAAAAAGGAACGCTAGAAGTAGGAATAGCAAACGATGTTTACGATAAAACAAATAACCGTGTACTTAACATAAAAGGTGGTTACTTATCTTATAAGGATTATATAAAAATAAGACGAAGTTCTAAAAAAATCAATTTAATTTATGTAGTGGACGGTGGAAGTTCGATGCGTAATTATTTCGCTGGTTTAACAAGTACAATTCAGTCTTTCGAACGCATTTTTGATAATGCGGGCGCTAAAAAAAGCATGAAATTTGCCGGTGTAGTTTACAGAAGCGCAACCAATTGTAATGCTGGTGGCATAGAAAGTACGCCCTTTACAAAAGACTATCGTAACCTTACTAAATTTTTAGAACAGCAATCAGCATTGACAGGTAACTGTAAATCTGCAATAAATACGCAACCTGTGTTTTGGGGTTTGCAAAGGGCGTTAAAAATGTTCGAATCTCACCCAGATGAAACAAATCTTATTGTCTTAATAGGAAGTACTGGTAATGCAGACAATTCGGAAGGCTCGCTTGCAGAAGTTTCACGTCAGATTTCAGCTGTTAATGCTCGTTTGCTATCCATTCAGGTTTATAGTGATTATAATGCAACTTTCAACGATTTTGTTATTCAGTCTAGAAAATTAGTGTCCCAATCTGCTGTTCTTTTATCCGAAAGTAAGAAACACCATATGGTAAGTGGCGAGGGACTTTCAGTCTCCCAACAATTTAATACAGCCGTATCAGATTCGGTATCTTTCTATTTGGATTTTCCTAAAAACAGCTTGATCCAGGGTGCGGTAATTTTTCCTCCAAAAGGAGTGGTTAAAACTAACCGAGCAATGGAATTGTCGTTGATTAGGTTAATAAACGATACGCAACGTGATATAAAAACACAGACGCTTGCCTTGGATAGTGCATTTAGACTTACAGGCCGTGAGCACAGATACGTTTTTCCAGCGGTATTATCCAATTTGGTGCCGCCACTTACAGATTCTATCGGCAGCAGCATGCCGCACAACGCATTTAAATACTATTTGAGTGCAACAATCCCGGCGAAAGTGATAGAAGACAATGCTGATAAGTTGCAGTACCGCATCATTTTAAGTGAAGAAGAATACAAAAGACTGTCAGACGTTCTTTCTTTGATGACTGGGGAGAATTTGCAGATTGATGGATCGGGTTTTAGAGGTAAGCTATTCAAAAATTACATGTCAATCGCTAACAAGCGGTTGAATTTAGATATTCCAAATCATCGAATTAAAATGATGACATTGAATCAGTATATCCAAACGGTAACTGGTTTGCCAATTTTTGATGATGGATTTTTAAATAAATTTAAAGTTGCTGATCTTAAGCATAAAGGCAAAATGGACCAGAAAAACTTTGAAGCTTATTTGGGATACATGGATAAGGCAATAAATGATATTAAGCAGGAGGTTCTAGTGAACCAAAACTTTATCTCTAACGGAAAAAGATACTATTTCATTAATCAAAGCAACTGGACAACCGCCAAAAAATAAAAAAACGATGGATATTTTAAATTTAAGCGACGGATCCAAAACTGCTATTCAGATTGCGCAATCACTGGCCAAAGAATACCACCATCAAGAGTTTGGCAGTCCGCATTTGTTGAAAGCCCTAATGCACAAAGACGTAGGTTTAAGAAACTTGCTAAAGGGTATTAATGCGGATGTAAACTATATTAGCGATTGGGCCGAGGTTAGGATAGAAGATTTTAAACCAGCCCTAACTGTACCAGATGAAATTATAGGCAACGGTGATATTAAGAATGTTTTTAACGAGGCAGATGATGTAAGGATAAAGTTGGGGCATGATTTAATTACTCCTTTAGCCATATTTATTGCACTGATAAAACCCAATATTGGGTTTGAGGTTAATCAGCTTAAATCATTCCCTGTAAAGGAAAAAGATTTGTTAAACCTTTATTTGGAAAACGAAACGGTGAATCACGCAATTTCGAATAACAATGTGGAGGGTAAAGAAGCACCAAAATCAAAAATGGCGCTTTTTAAATATTGCATTAACAGAACCGATTTAGCAAAAGCAGGAAAGGTTGATCCAATTATTGGGAGAGACCGCGAAACCCGTATGGTGATGGAGATTTTGAGCCGACGTACCAAGCCAAATGTTATTATCACAGGAGATGCAGGTGTTGGAAAAACAGCTTTGGTAGATGGTTTTGCCATTGATATCGCTAACGGTAATGTACCACAATCGTTGTTGAATGTGGAGCTTTTTGAGCTTGATTTGGGCGCTCTAATAGCCGGAGCATCCTATAAAGGGGAGATTGAAGATCGTTTAAAAAACATTTTGAAAGAAATTAAGCAATACGATAAAGCCATTCTTTTTATTGATGAAATTCATACGCTTTTAGATAACAAAGGACCAATTGGTGGTGGTGTTGGCAATCTTTTAAAACCTGAATTAGCTCGTGGTGAAATTACGGTTATCGGTGCAACTACGATTGAAGAGTACAGAAAAATTATTGAGCCGGAGCAAGCATTCAGTCGCAGATTCGAGGTTTTACAGGTTGATGAGCCAGATGTTCCGACAGCAGTAAAAATGCTTGAAAAGCTGGTTCCTTACTATGAGGAGCATCACGGCTTAAAAATTAATGCGGAAGCTGTTCCAGAATGTGTGCGTTTGGCAAAGCGATACTTAAAAGATAGAAGACTGCCCGATGCTGCATTCGATCTTTTAGACCGAACAATGGCTGCGTTAAGGTTGATGAACGATACTTCTGAAGAAAACCTTGAGCAATTGAACGAGTCACTTGCAGAATTAAAGGCATCAGAAAGTAGCGATGAAGAGCAACTTAAAGATGCGAAGTGGCTTTACAGCTTGATGCAGAATAAAATTAGTGCAATACTTTTAGGGAAATTGGAAGATGAGACACAAGTTACAGCATTTGAAAATGTTGCAGATTATGTAGCATACTTTGAGTTAAATTTTCCTAAGTTATTGGAGTTTGCAAAAAACAAAACCAGTGAGGTTGTTCAGGAAGATATTGCAGCCATAATTTCCTTCAAAACGGGTATTCCCTTAGGCAAAATACAGGCGCAAGAAAAAGAACGCTTGTTAAATATGGAGAACTTTTTAAAACGCAGAGTGGTGGGTCAGGATAATGCACTTAAGGCAGTTTCTGACGCTATTCTTGAATCTAGAAGTGGGCTCAACAAAAAAGGACAACCCATTGGTTCATTCTTCTTACTGGGGCCAACTGGTACCGGAAAAACAGAGCTTGCAAAATCTATTGCAGAATTTTTGTTTAACGATGAAAAAGCGATGATAAGGTTTGACATGTCTGAATTCAAAGAAGAACATTCTGCCGCTTTGCTGTACGGAGCGCCTCCCGGCTATGTAGGGTACGAGGAAGGTGGCTTGTTAGTGAATAAAATAAGACAGCACCCGTATTCAGTATTACTGTTTGATGAGATTGAGAAAGCCCATCCATCTGTTTTTGATATCTTTCTGCAAATTATGGATGAGGGCCAAATTCACGATAGATTGGGTAAGGCTGGAGATTTTTCAAACGCCTTAATTCTGTTTACTTCAAACATCGGTAGTCAGTGGATTGCAGAACAGTTGGACGCAGGCAATACGCCATCATCTAACCAGCTAATGGAGATTATGGCTTCTAGTTTTAGACCCGAATTTTTAGCTAGACTTTCGGAAATTGTACCGTTTGCTCCTATATCCGAAAATAACGTAGTTAAGATTTTTGATATCCAGCTGAAAAGCTTAGTGGCATCTTTGCAGCAAATGGGCGTGGTTTTTGAAATCACTGAGGAAGCCAAAGAAATGTTAGCTAGAGGCGGGTTTACACCTAAGTACGGAGCAAGGCAACTGTCATCGGTTATTCGTAATCAACTGCGCAGGCCAATTTCTAAGTATATTATTTCAGGCGAACTAAAAAACGGACAAACCATTAGTATAGCAAGAACGCCAGATGCGGACACGCTAGAGTGGAGCATTTTAGAAAACACAACAAATGATATCGAGGCTTTAAAAGAAAATGATTAGCCTGTTTTAAGATAAATATAAATTTTTACTACTAAAAAACCTATAATACGATGTTCAACTACGAAATTGGAGGTAACGAAAAAAAAGCCGACACGTCGGAAGCTTTCGGAGACATTTCACCAAACAAAACTCTTTTTATTCAGAAATTAACGGATCAAGAGCCACTTAAGCCAGAAGCAGTTAGCGGTTTAAAAACAGTGGAAGATGTGTTCGCACATTATAAGCCAGCGCTAAATATTTCTTTAGAAAACAAAGATGGTGGCGCCATTAACGAGAAAATCGCGTTTAAAAACTTGGGGGATTTTAACGTAAAATCTTTAATAAAGCAAAGTAAGCATTTGCACAAGATGAATTTGGAGAAAGACATGTATCAAAATATGATCAAACAAATCAAAACAAATAAAACTTTAAAAACAACCCTTAACGATCAGGAAACTAAAGAAGCATTTTTAAGTGCATTAAAAAGTTTTGTGAAAGAGTTAGAAAAATAAAATTACCTACCTAAATAAAAAATATATGGCAAATTTAAACGAGCAACAATCCTCTGCCCAACAAAAGGAAAAGGAATTTAAATCGGTAGATAAGACAAAAGAATTATCCTTAACGGACAGTCTTGACAAGTTAGCTACGCTTGGAGGAATGGATCTTTTGGAGGTTGCAATTGACGGTTTACAAAACTTAAATCCAGAAAGAAAAGCTAGAAAGCAGATTTTTTTAACAGATGACGAGAAGCAAGGCGAGCGAGATGACTTAAAGCAAAAGCTAAACCTTTGGATTGCAGAGCTAGAAAAGGCAGATGATGTAAGTACGGTGCTTGAAAATAGCACAGAAAAACTTAAGGTTACCGAAGAAAACTTAAAGAAAAATATTCATAGCGTTTTAGAAAGCACTCGCGAATTAGAGCAGGCTTACCGATCTGTACACTTGTTTTATAAAAACACCGAGACAGATAAGTTGAAAAATGTGGTGATGATGAACGCAGCGATGGATCAAATTAAAGATTTGGACAATCCTAGATTTATCGAATATGCGTCTAATGAGTTAAAGCAGAACTATGACCGATTAGATTTAAGAGAAAACTATTCGATCATGTGTATTCCAGGATACATGGGTTCTAATAAAGTGGTAGACAGATGGTCAAAAATTGCCTATGAAAACAAGGTAATGTTGGTTACTGATTTCTTAGATTTAGATCAGCCAGATGATGTGGTAGACTTGTTTACCGCAGCAAATTTAACTAGTGCTGATGCTTACAAATCAAATACAATCATGACTTGTAATTACATGGTAGGTCGTGGTAAAGTTGCCGAAGTGGGCGAAGAAGATGACTTATATGTTCCAGGGTCAGCGGCATTAGCCGGTAAAATGTATTATACGCTTATGTCTCAGGTTACAGCGGGTAAAAAGCATGGTGCCGTAAGCGAGGTTGACGGCGTAAGATTTGATTTGAAGAAGAGTGAAATCTCCCATTTAGAGCGCGTAGGTTTAGTACCTATGGTGAATGAGTATGGTAAAGTGATGGCTTTCTCGGCGAAGACACTTTTTAATGGAGATAACATTGGATTGCAAACTTACTCGGTAGTTAGAGTATTTGATTACATCACTAAAGTTTTGTTTGACTTTTTAAACAGAAGAGCTTTTGAAAATTGGACTTCCAAAACAGAAAAGGATTTAAGAAGCCAGATTGTAAAGTTTTTGGATAATATACAAGGACCAGAGAAGCTAATAGAACGTTTTAAAATTATGCGTTTTGAGCGTGACGAAGATCAAAAAGACAGAATTCATTTAGATATTCACATTACACCATATTTTCCAGCAAAAAGTTTTGTAGTAAAGCTTGACGGACAAAAAGGGGAGGATGAGAGTACAACTTGGGAATCTGCATACGATCAACAAAAATAATCTGAGTTTTTTCGAAGAATTTAGAACGCTCCATATTGGAGCGTTTTTTATTTAAAGAAAAATTAATTATTATTTTTCGTAAGATTGCAGAACAATGAAGCAGGTTTTAATTATAAACGCAGATATCGATAAAAGTCCAGTTACCGCAGCACTGATACAAGCTTACACCAAGGGAGTAGAGGAGGGGGGCGGAACAGGAAAGGAAATTGCAATTGCGGATATGATTTTTAATTCTAATAAGCAGTTTTCTACGCAGCTACAACCCTTAGAGCCTTCATTAGAAAAAGCGATACTTGCAATAAAAGCTTGTAACCACTTTGTTGTTTTCTGTCCCGTTTATAAAAATTCTATTAACGCAAAAATTAAAGGATTTTTTGATCGGATTTTTTTACCTGATCTTGTTTTTACGCCAGTCGGTAGCGTAAATAATAATTTCGGCGGCAAATCTGCTCGTATTATTTCTATCTTAGATGAAGAGGCTTGGGAAGATTGGAACTTAAACCAAAAACCGACGTATTTGGCAATCAAAAAAAGTGTTTTAGAAAAAAGGTCGGTGCGCCCGGTTAACACTAGCACCATTGGTCATCTACATTCATTAGAGAATAACTACAGCAAAAAATGGCTTCAAAAGCTTTTTACGTTTGGCTTAAAAGGAATTTGATTTGCTTTCGCTAAATCGAGTGTTTTTACTTTCTTTTCTCCATAAATAATCGACCAATCTCTGTTTTAATTCTGCTAAGCTGGTCGTTTGGCTTGGAATATGTTTACAAGTTTTAACCTTTAAAAATGAAAGTACCTATGGGATACCACGAACCTATTGCATTTAAACCTTACCGTTTTTTGATACTAATTTTTTTTATTTGTCTAACGTTTGTTTTCGGCTCTTGCAACCAAACAACTACTGGTCAGGATAATAATAAAAATAAAGACTCCATAATAAATTCGAAAGCACCGCAAGCTAAACCAAAACCTGTAGATCCTCCAGAATCTTATGTTAAAAGTGTGATGGAAGAGGCTGAATACATTGCATTAATTAACATTACTAGTGCTGACTCTATTAACCAAGGCATCAAAGTTTTCAATGGAAAGGTCTTAAAATCTTTTAAAGGAAAATTGAAAGCTGGCGATTTAGTTTCTTATTTTACTATTAATGAGATGAAACATAACGGGATTCATAATGATACACTCGCTGTATTTTTACAAAGAGAAACTGAACCCGAAATCATAAAGGGTAAAAATATATATTTTAATGCCGTCGATAACTCCTCTTTTGAATACACCAGATTTATTGATTCACTTTTAACAAACAAATAGATGTCTATCCCACTACCTAGTTTTAATGATTTAAAAATGAATTACCCAGTGTCCAGCAGCGAACTGGTAAAATCAAATATTGGGGGAAATGTTAATGCAGCTTACATCACTAATACTTGTGTTGTAAGAATGTGTAGAGCATTTAACTACGTAGGCGTAGATCACGCAGTATTCGCAACAATTTCGCCAGACTGGAAAACTCCAAAACACCCCAATTTTTTGGAGCAAAGAAAATTAAATGGCCATGAAATACCGACCAATTATAATTACATCAAAGCTTTTGTAACCGTTTCTGGTAATGACAAAAAACGTTATGCAATAAGAGTTGATGAATTTCTTGATTATATTAATCACAAATATAGACTTTGTAATCAACACGTTAAGTTAGACAAAGATTTTATAGTGATGGCTGACCAAATGCGAGCGTTCAAAAAGGACATCAGTAGAAAAAAAGGTATGATATGCTTTAAGGTTGATTTTCAAGATGCTACTGGGCACTTTACGCTTTGGGATGGCTCTGATTGTTTACATGGTAACTATTTAGATGATTTCAGGTTAAAAGAAGTTTTTTTCTGGGAGTGTAGATAAATGCTTTTCATAACAAAAAATGTTCTTTCTAAAAAAAAAATGTTTTAAGATTATGTTTTCTGGTCTTAAAATTGCTAACTTGTATCTGCGGCGCCGAATGTACGGCAACGATTTAAAATTTATTGATTATGGCTTTCAAAGCAAGAATTACAGTAGCAGGCAAAGAGTACGATGTACTTAATTGTTCTTATTCCCTTAACCGCGACGTTGATGCTAAAGGACGTCCTTCATCTGGAGTTTACGGTGGAACTATTGAAGTTGAAGTAGAATCTACTGAAGACACCTCAATTGTTGAAGCAATGGTAAACAACCAGTACAAACCCCTAGCCGGAACTTTATTGATTAAGAAATCTGAAGAAGATGCCAAAATGAAAGAGGTATCCTTTGAAGATGGCTATATCGTAAAATACAGCGAAGGCTTGAACATTAAAGGAGACGCTCCAATGAGTCTTAAATTTGTGATTTCCTCCCGAACCTTAAAGGTAGGCACAGCCGAACACGTAAATGATTGGCCAACTAGTAACTAATACATTAAGTTAGTAGTCAAAAAAAAAGAACGACAGTGGTGATAACACATTTTACAACTTGTCAATTATTTAAATTTTAAAATTCAAAACATGGCTTTCAAGGCAAGAATTAAAATTGGTTCAAAGGAATTTGACGTATTGCAGTGCAGTTTTGCGCTAAGCAGAGATGTTGACGCAAAAGGTCGTCCATCATCAGGCGTTTATGGTGGAACAATTCAAGTAGAAGTAGAATCTACAGAAGATACCTCTGTAATAGAATCAATGGTGAACAACCAGTACAAGCCATTGGCTGGTACAATAACCTTCAAAAAAACAGAAGAAGATGCCAAAATGAAAGAATTATCTTTCGAAGATGGCTACTTAATCCAGTATAACGAGGGCATATCTATCATAGGCGACAATCCCATGTCGTTGAGTTTCGTAATATCGGCTCGTAAGCTGAAAATCGGAAACGCAGAACATGAAAACGATTGGCCTAAAGCATAGTCTTATTTTATTAAACCATATAGCGTTCCGTTAATTTACGAACGCTATATTGTTTTTCTTAAGCTCTTTTGGCCTTCAATCTGGATCGCTAATCATAATACTTTTTATTGCGGAAATTATGGTAAAACATGCTGTGGTATCTCTGCTAAATATTGTATGAATGGTAAATTTTGATCTTTTGTATTCATAGTGTGCTTTTCCGTGATTGTGCTTTTACCATCATCAGAAACATGCAGTTACCGATTTTGGTAGATTTATTATAGTTTACTTTGAAGTTCTTTAAGTTTAGAGAAATCAAACTCAAGTTAACTGAACATTTGAAAAGATAATTTAGCTTACAAAAGGGATAAGCTTTCTTGGTTTTTGTATAGGATTTCTTTTAGACTTATAGCAATTAGAACTCCCTATTCCGAATTGTTTTACGATTTATTGCTCAACTAAAATTTTAAAGCTTGAGGCCAGTCAAAGTGCGAAACGAATTATGGTCATAATATACTTATTGGGGAGTGGATATTGCTTAATTAGGCATCAACGTTTAGCTTTAAAGGTTTGCAATATCAATTCTCGGTAAAACCATATAATTTGAATATTCAAATTATAGACTGAAATGTTGCAATTTGAATTAGCAATTTACCATAATTGAAAATAATGGAACACAAAATTAAAGTAGATATACAGATAGATGGAACGCCTATTTTTCATTTTTCTAACTTCACGTTAGAACAGCGTTTTAACGAGCATCACAGGTTTCAGCTTCGGTTTAATCATGATCAGATTGAAGATTCTAAAGGTATTTCTTTAGATAAATCAAAAGATTTTATGGGTCGCAAATTGAGCATACAGTGGGGCAATATAATAGGTGCAGAAAATTTATTCGTTGGCATTATTACCAAGGTAGAGATGTCGCAGAGCCATGGCTTTCAGGGCGATATCTTGGTGAGTGGTTACAGCCCAGGAGTATTATTGGACCGAGGTCCGGATTTAGGCTCTTATCTTGACAAAAACTTAAAAAACATTATAGAGCAAGCCACAAAGGATGCTCCAGCAAATGATTTAAAATTAAAAATTCAGCCTAGCAATACTTCTCAGATTGATTATATGATTCAATATCGCGAAAGTGATTTTGATTTCATCAACCGTTTATCCTCTGAATACCACGAGTGGTTTTATTACGATGGCGAGTTTCTGAATTTTGGTAAGCCTGATGAATTAAAGGAAGTAAAGTTAGTTTACGGTAGAGATTTACACAGTATACAATATGGTATGCAAGTAGCGCCATTGAGCTATCAAAAATTTGCATACAATTCACAACAAGATAAACTGTTAAGCGCAGAACCAAAGGATAGTAACGCTGGTTCTCCAGATTCTTCCTATGCTATACAAGCCTCTAATAAAGTATTTAGCAAGCGTTATACCGAACCTTTGAGTGTAAGGGTGAACAGCCAGCAGGAAATCAATGATTTTGTGGATGATGAGCATAAAGCAATCATTTCTGATCTAGTAAAAATTTCTGGAAACGGTGATAATCCACAAGTTGGCATAGGCAAAATTGTAAATATCAGTTCTAGCGTTAAAGGCACTGCAGGTTTTCTTTTGCAGGATTTTGGTAAGTTTTTGGTGACTTCAATAAGCCATCAGCTGGATGGCGTAGGTCATTATCAAAACACTTTTGAAGGCGTGGCTGCAGAAACAGAAAAATTGCCTGTTAAACATGTCGGCAGACCTTTCGCAGATATGCAACTGGCAACTGTTTTAAATAATAATGACCCTAAAAAGCAGGGAAGGGTTAAGGTGCAGTTTAAGTGGACTTGTACCGCCAACGATCCTACGGAGTGGTTAAGAGTACTAAGCCCAAATGCAGGAAATGGCGACACGGGTAAAAACCGAGGATTTTTGGTAGTGCCAGAAGTAGGAGATCAAGTTATTATTGCGTTTGAAGAAGGTAACATTGCCCGCCCAGTGGTTATGGGTAGCGTTTATCACGGCGGTAATGCAGAAAGTGGTTTTACGGATAGTAACGTTAAAGGGATGACTTCCAGAAAAGGAAGTTGTTTGTCTTTTGATGATTTGAATCATGCGGTAAACTTGGGGACGAACCAAAGCAATTTTGTAAATATCCAAAATGGTGGTGGTGTGGTCAATATCAAAGCAACCAGCAAAATTGAATTTGAAACTGGTAGTAGTAAAATCACACTCAACAGCGACGGAACGATTGATTTGATTGGAATTACAATCAACATACAAGGAACTACAGCTATCAATGCAAATGCTGGCAAACTGCCTGGCAAAGCAGTTAATATTGGTGAGCTTTGTGGGACTACAGATGTTAATATCGTTTCTGCTACAGACATTAAAATTGAATCAACTAATGTAACCATTAATGGATCGGCAAAAGTGGAGACAACTGGCGGTGGGGGTAAAGTTATTTGTGAAGGCGGGCAAGTTAAAATTAATTAATAGCTATGGATAGTAGGTTTAAGTTCTTTGAAGATGAAACTAATAAATCTCAAGGAAGTGAAAAGAAGATTGAAGTTCAACAAGCATTTCCTCAAGAAACGGAGAAGGTTAAAACTACTTTTAAAGAAGATGTTTTGAGGTATAGAAGTGAGCAAATTGTTATCATCAAAATAGACGGAATTATCGAAAATCATGCGGATACGAAATTAGAGTATGTTGTAAAAAAAATAGTAGAACAGGACAATATTTTTGTAAAAGTAGAACTCGTGGATCAAGTTATCAAAATCCAGCCAACTCACCTTCAGGAAAGCATGGACTTAATGAGCAAAATAGATACGATTAAGAGCAATGCTTTGGTAAAAGTAAATCCAAACACAGGTAGGATACGCAGTGTCGAGAATCTGGATGAAATAACTAAAAACTGGTTGGATTTTAGAAAAAGTGTGGAGATGAACACCAGTTTCATTCAATCTTCTGAGATGAAAAAGAACATCGAAACCTACCTTGATGCAACAGCACTGCAATTCAGTGAGGAGCAAATTCTTGAGGATTTCCGGGTTAGGCCGTTTTTTGATCTTTTTTTCGACAAGTATCTAGTGTCTGATGATTTGGATGTTAAAAATCGGGACAAGTTATATTATTCTCAGTTATTTGACAGACTGCCACTTCAACTGAATGTCGTGGAAAGCATAATTAGCGAAACGCAGTCTTTAATTGGAGTAAAGAAAGATGCGACGCTGGATCGAAAAAATAGCGATATGAGCCATTTTGCCAAGATTTATGATTTTAAGTACAAGCCTAAGATTGGTTACAAGTTTGATAATTACAATTTTGAACATCATTCTCAAATGAATTATGATTTAAGAAATAACATTCTACAAGATGCCTGGATGACAATTTCTGAAGATGTTACTAATAATATTGAAGTATTTGTGGATTACAAAATAAGGAGGGTAAACTAATGTCTATCTCATATCTACCATCAGGGGTTAAGATAAGTTGTACCTTAATGACTGTGACTACACCACAGCAACTAGGAGTTTCGCGACCCAAAAAAGACGTGTTGGCAAAGTCGGGATCTCTTTGGCTAAACGTTGACGATAAAAAGCTAAGTGCTACATTTGTTTGTCAGTCTCCACAAAAATTTTGGGCTGGTTTGGGAACAATGTTTTTAGGGCTCGCAGCTGGAATTGCTGTGGTGGCTGTTGCTGTGATTGTAGTAGCAGCAGTTGTAGGAACAGGCGGTCTTGCAGGTGCAGTCTTAGTCGGGCTAGCCGCTGGCGCTAGTAGTGCTGCTACTGCTACGATTATCGGAGGTTTAACTGTCGCAGGTGGTGCCATCTTGATTGCTAATGAAATCGCACCACCCATGGAGGTTTTGATCGGTAATTTCACGTTAGGACACCCATGCGATTGCACTTTAGAAGCTACATCTATGTGGAAGCGAGATTACAAAAAAACTTCTTTCGATGGTAACTATGCAATCCTCCAGCGCTCTGTGTTGTCGTGTGTTAATGGTGGTTTACTTCAACCATTTTTTAGTCCCGTTTTAGCGCAAAAGGCAGCCGACAAATTTTCGAGAAATAATAATGACGGAATTGAGCTTCATCAAGAGCAACAGCTATATATGGGCATGGTTAGCGGCTTCACTGGTCTTGCAGATCCTTTGGGTACATCTTTTGGGATTGTTGCAGGCGTTTATGATTATAATGAAGGCTTTGATGTAAATGAGGGGTCTACTAGTGCAAAAGATTCGAGTGGAGAAATAGATAGTACTGTTAGAGACGAAGCCTTTGGTATTGGTGAAGGAGCCACGACCGGAGCTATCGAGGCCGTGGAAACAATATCATCCCAAAACAGAGCTATCATAAGGGAGGTAATGGATCAGGGAGGAACTTATGCTCAGGGAGAGCGGATGACAGTTTGGGGTTCAAGAACGTTTGCTGGTGAATTTAAGGTAACTGGGGCTGGAATAGGGGTTGGGCTAGGGTTTGGAGTAGCCGGTGCAGTTGCGAATCATTATATAGGGGAAAGTTATAAAAAAGATAAGCTAAAACTCATAGCGGACAATCAAATGTCTAATAAAATGTTGGCGTTAGCTGACGCATCTAACGGAACAAATGTAGTTTCAGAACCTTAACCTATATATTTAACTACTACAACTGATGTTTTTATGATTTGTTTTAAGTCAAGTTATGTTATATGAGTACTTTTCTAAAATACTTTGCATTCTTTGCTGTTGCGATAGGTCTATTATTTGGTAGACAAATTGGAAGATGGTTGATTTATAAATTTGATCCGCCAGCAATGGAAAATGACGGTGATTTGTACGTCAAGGATTATATTTCAAATTTGGATACGGTACACCTGTGTATGACAGATAGGAAGAATTCAAACTTATATTTTGAAGTTAGATCAAAGTTTAATTCATCCTCAAGTTCAACTTCAGCTTATGTGGATAAGTTTGAAACTACTTTTTATGATGAGAATCGTAAGAAGCATTTTAAAATCATATACTTTTTTCCAGTAAACTCATTTTTTAGCTCGATGTATGGATATTTTTTAAATGATTTGCATGAGAGCGAAAAAAATAAAAATATCGTCGCAACCGTAGATATCCATGACATGGACGACCCCACTTTCGGAGTGGAGACGAACCCCGTTATAATATTCTACTATATTGTTCCAAATCTTGAGAGTAGATATTATGATTCGATCCAAGGAGACAAAGGCGACAAACGTTTTTTTCACGGAAGTGAAGCAGAGTTTCAAGCATATCAAACAAACGTTAACGTCAAGTACTATCTATCCTACATTATGCCAAAAAATGAATTTGAGAAACGGTTCGAAAAGAATTGATGTCTATACATAGCACTCAGTTGGCTCGGTTGGCGAGGAACGGTGCAACTGAGCAGGCAGAGGCGGTAAGCCGAAGGGCAGCCAGCTCTCGTTTAGCTGGTGATGTGGCCAGACGGTCCAGACCAAAATTTGGATGGGCTAATTTTGGGATTGGTATAGGGATTGGTATAGCTGGTGCGGTAGCGAATTTTTTTATTGAGAATGATGCAAATACAAAGGAGGATGAATTTTTTGGAACCGTATTGCGAGAATTCAAAAGTTTGGGTGTAATGAACCAAGATATTCAACGAGGAATAAATATTGTAGCAGATAAGTCTTAAAATATGAAGTGGTTACAGAACATGGGAGGTTTTATAGGTTATATCATAGGGGCAATTTTTTTTTGCCTTTATTATTATTTGTTATTAATCGGTTTTTCTTAAAAAACAACAACGATGCAGAATTTGCGGTCAAACCCTATATGGAAAATGTAATAGAGCTGAAGGTTAAGATGCCCTTAAATGATATCGAAGCTTAGAGGAGCCTTTTCAGAACAAGATAATCAATACCCAATTAGTTACAAAAAACATGGGACGTGATGCAAGCAAAAGATCACATTATTATTATCAGGATGTCTATTCAATTCAATATAAAAAACACATTAGGATAGAGATGTTTGATTTAACCCATTTATTTTGGTACGACATTGGAAATTCAACCGTAATGCTAAAAGTAAACAAAGAAGATTTTAACAACCCTAAATACGGCACCAAAGAAAAGCCGTTGATGTGCTTTAGTTTGAGGGGCGCAAATGGGCCTATTTTAGTGGAAGGCAGGGGGACAAAAACTATGGGAACAATCCTTAATAAAGATACCCCGGCAGACCAATTCGATTATAACGTTTATATGTACTTTACCTATGTAATGCCAAAGAAGGAATTTGAGGAACGGTTTGGAAAACAACTCCAAACGAATGCTTGGTGGCCATTTTAACCACATTATAAGAGACATCCATAACCAAATCCTATCCCAATTGGGCTTGTAAGAAAGTATTCCGTTAAAACACCGTGAAAGGAAATTATAGCTGATAAAAACAGTCGTGAAGAAAGCTTGCAAAGTGCTGGGCAAAAACAACAGTCAGGGAGTGAGCACCCATTCCAGCAGCCAGTTGTTTCAGGGAATGATCATTGGTTTTACCACCTTGGGAAGTTCCGCTTTATTTTCCGTAGTATTGGGAGGGGTTTTTATATTATGGAATTGGTTTTAATTTAAGTGCGAAATTAACTTTAGCGATAGGTCTTGATATCGGTTTAAACGTTTCAATTTCCATTAAACCAATAATTAACTTCTTGTTTGGTGGATTACGTCTCGGTAACACCAATACCGGGGATTATTATTACTGGTTGCCCTAACGTTCTAATTGGATAATATGAAGATTATCATTTACATAATATATCTTTTGATATTTAGCTTTTTTTATTATTTTGTTAATAAAAGGGTGTCTAATAAGTGGATTTTTATAGGTTACAGTTCCATCTTTGTGATAGCATCTATTGCATTTGTAATCATCGTTAGGAATTTGATAAATATCAACGGTAAAGAATTTGTGGGCGAATGGCCGAAGCTTTTTTTAATGATGATAACAAGCTTTTGCTTGTTTAATATTTTCTATGGAATTGTTAACCAAATGATTGATGCACAATCCAAATTTCATAACAATTTTGGCACAACCTCGCAAAATCCAGTTAGATATTTTATGCAGCACCGAGCAAGTATTAAAAGTCTGTTGTATTTTTTCTTTTACACAGCTGGAACCGTTTTAATAGCAATAATGATTTATACATCAAACCTCTAATGTGAAAACATCCAAAATCAAGTTGTTAATTATGGCCAACATGGCTATGTTAACCGTTGTCACGGCTTCCTGCCAATTTAAAATTCATCAGAAAAGAAACAAGAAATGACAGAAAAACCATCCTACCCAAAATCCACAGGCTATGATGTTCCCTATCTTCAGGCAAACTTTTGGCGTATCACTTATGAGTCAGCCGGTCCAGATCTGACCTACAGAATCGTAGTTCCAAAAGCTACGAAGCCAACAGATCTAGCTCCGCTTCCTTTAAAAGAAATAGGATTTACTTTAATTGGTCAATATCAAACTGTAGAAAAAGATGTGCCTTAAATGGAAGTTCAGGTAGCTTACGAAAAAATATCTGAAAAGTATCCAGATTTAAAATCATGGTTTGCCGATAAGCTTGAAAAATTAAAGGGAACTTCTATAGAGAATTCCCCTATTAAACAAGAACAAGGTACAAATGAGGAGTTGCTTGAAAAATCTTTAATCAAAAATCAATTTGAAACGAAAACCAAATCTAAACTAGCCTTATATGCAAAAACGTAACTCAGGCGAAATCGAGTTTCCAGTAAAAAAAGAGGTATTTATTTTTGCTGGGATAGTTTAAGTATAGTTTTGTATTTTCTATTTGCGAGTATCTATATGTTTGGTACTCTGAAATTAGTTGAAAGGAAAGTTGAAAGCGTAAATATTTCTCGAGGAGAAGAAACCCGTTTAACTTTAAACGCATCAAACGATAAAAATATTTATTACCAGATTTATCAAGGTAGGTTTAATGACTCTCGACTTAACGAGATATTGGAAGGGGATGCTGTAAGTTTCTATACAACCCCTCAAAAATTCCAGTTAGATAAACCGATTCTTTCCAAGAATAAGAATAAACCGTTTGAGTATTTCCCAATATTTAATGTTAATTCAAGAAAGAATTTACTCGACATTTTCTGTTATTATTTATATGGGAACAGCTGGTTTAACATCATTTTCTATTTAACATCTGCCGCCACGTTTTTCTATCTGATACCATTTGTCGCAGTGGTTAAATGGCCAAAAAAGTTAATTTTGATATTTGTTGCGGGAATATGGGTCTGGTTGTTTTTAATATAGTCTTCTTGTAGCTTTGCAAATTAATACCTGGAGAGCATCAACTTACAGTGAAAAGAAAGATGATGAAATAAGACAATCAAAGGAAATCCTTGTAAAGTAGAGTATTACCCTTATTGAAAAATGAATATAAAATCTATCCCAGTTAACGAAGTTTACATACAGAATAGTAAGTAGTTTTTGATAACTTTGAAAAAACATTGAAAAGTTAAATCATTACCTAATGTCATTGTCGTTCTATCATAATCTTTGGTACGTCAATTGTAAGCGTTCATCAAACCATAAATATGAAAAAAATAGTTATACTTTTATTAATATCAGGAATCACATCACCAATATTTGCTCAGTTACCAAGTTCTAACATTAGCTTTGGGCTAAAAGGGGGTTTAAATTTATCAAATTACGATTATAGTGTCGAAAGTAAAAGTGTTGAAACGAAGGCTAGTGCGGTAAAGAGTTTTAACTTTTCAGGGTACGTGAATGTCCCAGTCTCTCCGTTTCTTTCTATACAGTCGGGTGTCACGGTTCAAGGCAAGGGATCTAAAGTTCAGGCAAAGCAATCTAAACCCTCTTTAAGTGGAGATATTGCGGGAAATAATAAGTTTCCTGGAGAAGTGGTTATTGATACAAAAGTAAAAGTTTACCCTACTTTTGAAGACAACTATATCTCGGTTGAAATCCCTTTAAATTTGGTAGCAAATTTAAAGATGGGTCGGGGTCATTTTTTCGTTGGCGGAGGCCCGTATATTGCCTATCATCTTACAGGAACTAGGGCAGAGACGATAGAAGGTAGCGCAGCATCAAAAGAGATCAATACAAAAAATGATTTAAAATTTGGAAGGAAAAAAGGTGATAATTTACAACCAATGGATTATGGTATAAATGCGCTGGCTGGTTATCAGCTTAGCTCAGGGGTGACTTTCGGTTTCGGTTATGGACTTGGGCTCGCAGATTTACTTACAGAGAGCAAAGAGTTGAATCCGGAAATTAAAAATAGAGTTCTTTCGTTTTCAGTTGGGTACGCATTTTAAATAAACGTAACTTTATAAAAAAGACCAACTTTACTGTTGGTCTTTTTTTTTGAAAAAAATTGAGCATTCATTATTTGGGCTTCTCCGATATTCTAAATATTATTCACCACTTCTTCGAAATTCTGAACTAACTATTTATATTTTGATATCGAGTTCGTTCGTTAAGAAACTGGATTGTTATATTGTAGAGCTTTAAACTCAAAACTGACTGATTTGTGTGTAAAGTATTGAATCGACTTTCATCAGCTCTTAAAGGTATTTTGAACTTAAAGAACCGCTATATATATCTACTAATTCTTGGCAGCAACTCTCCAAATAATTCCTGCACCGTCGTCCGCAACTAATAAAGCACCGTCTTTCGCAACTGCAACACCAACAGGTCTACCGTGTACGTCTCTGCCGCCTTTGCCAACAACAAACCCGCTTAAAAAATCTTCTGCTTTTCCATTAGGCTTCCCATCTTTAAAAGGAATAAAAACAACTTTATACCCATTAAATTCAGACCGGTTCCAAGAACCATGCTGACCAACAAAAGCACCATTTTTGTATTTCACTGGAAACTGGTCTCCAGTATAGAAAGCTAAACCTAACGAAGCGCTATGTGGAGCTAATGCATAATCTGGAGCAATCGCTTTTGCAACCATTTCAGGTTTTTCTCCTTTTCTACGAGGATCTTCATGCTGGCCAAAATAGCTGTAAGGCCATCCGTAAAATGCACCTTGCTTAACAGAAGTAATATAATCTGGCACTAACTCATCACCCAATTCATCTCTTTCATTTACTGCTGTCCATAAATCTTTGGTTATTGGGTTCCATGCCATCCCTACCGGGTTACGTAATCCCGCAGCATATATTTTTTCTTCGCTGCCGTCGGGGTTTGCTTCCAAAATATTAGCCCGTCGCACTTCATTCTCCATTCCATTTTCGCCAACGTTACTACCAGAACCTACAGAAATATATATCTTAGAATTTTCTGCATTGGTTATTAAATTTCGAGTCCAGTGGTTATTATAACCGCCAGCGGGTAGGTTAATTATCTTTTTACCCTGTCCTTCAATTTTGGTTGAGCCCGTCTTGTAAGGATAAACCATAACGCCGTCCGTGTTGGCTACATAAAACTGATCACCAATAATCAACATCCCAAATGGTTGGTTCAAACCACTTAAAAATAAGCTTTTTGTTTCTGCAATACCATCGCCGTCTGCGTCTCGGTACAATAAAATATTGTTAGCGCTTTTTCCACCTACTTCGGCATCGGCCTGACCAATAATTTTGCCGATTACTTTTTCTTTAACCGTTCTTTCAGAATTTGACAAAACAATTAATACATCGCCATTTGGTGCAACATAGGTTTGTCTAGGGCTTTTGATATTCTCGGCAAAGCGAGTCACTGTGAATCCTTTTGGTGCAGTTGGTGCTTCATTGGTTTTCCAACCAATGATATTGCTGAATTTCGTTTTAGAGTCGGAGATGGACGCTAAAGAGTCTATGTTCATAGCAGACGTAGTGTCAGCTGATGTAGACCGCTTAGCTTCTGACATTTTATTGCTGTTGCAAGCCGTAAAAATTATTGTTGAAATCGGGATGACGTATAGTAATGATTTGATTTTCATGGGGATGTTTGTTTATCGAACCATAGCTAGCAATTATTTTGCCATATTATACAGAACAGCTTTGAACGGTGCGGTCGTAGAGTTGGTTGTGAAGTTTATAAACCTCGATGTGTTTTTAATTCTCTCACCATAGAGAAAGGAAAGGATAGATGGCAGATTCACTTTTCCCTAGCTGCCCATAGAAGTAAGCAAAACATTCGTCTGATTCTAAATAAATTTTTAATGGAATGTCCATTTCATAAAACCATTAGAAAAACAAAAAAGCATCCACCAAATGATGAATGCTTTTTTGTTGAGGTTGTATTTTATTAACCCAAATAGGATTTTAAAATTTTACTTCTTGAGGTATGACGTAACCTTTGTAAGGCTTTGTCTTTAATCTGACGAACACGCTCACGGGTTAAGTTAAATTTTTCACCAATTTCTTCAAGTGAAAGTGGATGATTAGTGCTTAATCCAAAAAATAATACGATTATTTCTCTTTCTCTTTCTGTTAAAGTAGATAAAGAACGTTTGATTTCTTCTGATAAAGACTCATCAATTAAGTTACTGTCGGTGTTTGGATTATCATTTTCCAAAACATCTAACAATGTGTTTTCTTCTCCCTGTACAAAAGGAGCATCCATAGAAACGTGACGACCAGAGTTACTTAACGTATCTGAGATTTTTTCAACAGTAGTTTCTAAAGTGTCTGCCAATTCCTCTGGAGATGGTTCTCTTTCAAATTCCTGCTCTAGTCTGGAGAAAGCTTTACTAATTTTACTTAAAGAACCTACTTGGTTTAGCGGCAAACGTACGATACGTGATTGTTCCGCGATGGCTTGTAAAATTGATTGGCGAATCCACCAAACGGCATAGGAAATGAATTTAAAACCTTTGGTTTCATCAAATCTTTTTGCGGCTTTGATTAGGCCTAAGTTACCTTCATTAATTAAATCGCCCAAGGTAAGGCCTTGATTTTGGTATTGTTTTGCTACGGAAACAACGAAACGTAAATTTGTTTTAGTCAAACGTTCAAGAGCGGCTTGATCGCCTTCTCTGATTTTTTGTGCCAGGATAACTTCCTCTTCGGCTGTAATTAAATCAACCTTACCAATTTCGTGAAGGTATTTGTCTAACGACTGTGATTCACGGTTGGTTATGGATTGAGTAATCTTGAGTTGTCTCATTTAAACTAATTAATTGCGCTATTCTAAAAACTAAAAGTCTGCAAAGCTAAGAAACTTTGTATCATTTAACGTTAATTCTCTGAAAATGTTGGGATTATTTGATTTTATTTTTGTACAACAATTCGGGTGTCAGCCTACAAAAACCAAGCCATTGAAAGTTTGTCAGTGTTTATCTAAAAACATTGTTTTTTAATATTTATTTATTGTAATTCAATAAGTAAATATTGCTTTACAACTATAAAAGTATTATTTTTGCTGATGTTATTATCAATAAACTTTTTAATTAATTCTCAAAGATGGTGCAGAGTCAATTCATTTCAAAAATCAGCTCGTTTTCAGTGTGGCAACCTGCCAAGTTTAACCCCACACTTTCGGCATATAGGTCTCTGTTAGTTGGGGCGATTTTTTCTGGATTTAGCTTTTGGGGAAGTTTTGAAAACTACCAACAGCAGAAATCTAAGAAAATTGCAATTGAAAACTTGTTACCGCAATCAATAGAAAAACTAAGCATTGGAAGCAATCTTATCGAGGTGTCCCAAAAAAGTGAGTGAGTGCTTAAACCAAAATCTTATTGCCAACAACTGATGTTTGATTTGGATTCTAATGCGGATGAGTTTTTTTCTCTTTCTTTTGGATTGCTTTTTTTTGTGATAAGTGTCGGGATCTTGTGGTGCTAAAGAATACCCCAAAGGTTTTTAAGTTTTCTCGGAACACATTGACCAGCTTAAGTAAGTTTTACTATTTGATTTATGCCATCGTGTTATTGAAGATTATAATCGTTTTTCAATATAATTCATACATCCATAGCTTGGCCAGTTCATTTTTTTTTATCGCCCGTTCAGCTTTGTGGGCTTGGGTACAATGTATATTTATGGTTTATTTGCTCTTTATTAATTGCTCTGATGAATTTTTTAAGGAAGGGTTGGTGTTACAGGATGAGTAAGATTTGACGGTTTAGAAAGCAGTATTATTCATCAAGCACATAATAATTAAATCCATTAAAATAGAAAAAATGAAATTTGAAAAAAAAGTAAATGAAAATACATTTAATCCTAAATCTCTTGTGATTTTCATATTGATTTCGGGCTGTTTTATATTTTTCATGTCTATCATTCTTACGAGTTTCGGTGGTATCAATAGACCGGTTAAAGTATTGTTAGAGCGTGATTGGTCTAAACCGAAAAATGAGATTAAAATAGAAAAACAAAACTTAATTATAGAGGGTGCTCGCTTTGCTGTTTTTCAGCCGAAATCAAATTGGGATAATTTATTATTGAAATGTAGCCCATATAATAATGAGTATTTTGATCCATTTATGTTTTTATGCTTTATTATAGTTTGTTTAAGCTTGTATGTTATGCTTAAAGATTCTACTCCACAGAAAATTTTCACACAAAGATTAATTAATGGTTTTTGGAAATTAAATATTGTATTTGCAGGTTTATATGCTCTTAAAGCCATTCAAATAATATTTTTTCGATATTATCTACAGAAAAGGTTAGGTGATGGTTTGTTTATAAGCATTGAATCATCTAGTATAAATCAACATTATTATATTGCGTTCTTAATGCTTATGATTTTTTTTGCTTTATTAATTAAAAAAGGTTTAGAATTACAACAAGAGCAGGATTTAACAGTTTAGCTATGCCGATAATTATAAACTTGGATGTGGTTTTAGCACAACGCAAAATGTCACTTACCGAGCTGAGTGAACGTGTTGGGATTACAATGTCTAACCTTTCAATTTTAAAAACAGGGAAAGCCAAAGCAATTAGGTTAGAAACGCTAAATATGATATGTGAAGTTTTGGACTGCCAGCCGGGCGATATTTTGGAGTATAGAAAAGATTAAAATTGAACTGATCCCAATGCTTGACCTCGAAAGTTCGGAATATTTATTTAAATATCAGCAATAGCGAAAGTCTCGTCCAACTTGATCCCTTTGTCGGTATTCTGCAAAGTGCAACACTCGTTTACGGGGTCATGCTCTAAAATAAGGATGTAATTATTTTCTACCGCTTCTTTTAAAAATGCTGATTTTTCGTCTAAAGTTTTGATTGGGAACATATCATAAGCCATTACATAGGGTAGGGGAATATGGCCAACGGACGGCAATAGATCTGCCATATAAACCAATGTTTTGCCTTTATAACTAATCTGTGGAAGCATCATCGCATCTGTATGTCCATAAGCAAAACGTACTTTTATGTTTTCGGTAAACTGCACTCCATCTATTGCTTCAATAAATTTCAATTGTCCGCTTTCTTGTATTGGTAAAATGTTTTCTTTTAAAAAGGATGCTTTTTCCCTAGCATTTGGGTTTACTGCCCAGTCCCAATGTTGCTTACTGCTCCAATAGGTTGCATTTTTGAAAGCTGTCTTCAATTCTCCGTTTTCACGGATCACCGCCCCTCCGACGTGGTCAAAATGAAGGTGTGTTAAAAACACATCGGTAATATCATCTTTTCTAAAACCTAAGTCTGCCAAAGATTTATCTAAACTAGCTTCGCCATGCAAATAATAATGCTTTAAAAACTTTTCGTCTTGCTTATCGCCAATTCCTGTATCAACTAAAATCAATCGTCCTTCATCTTCAATCAGTAAACAGCGCATTGCCCAAGTACAAAGATTGTTTTCATCTGCCGGATTGGTTTTTTGCCAAATCACTTTAGGCACCACGCCAAACATTGCGCCACCATCTAATTTAAAGAAACCGGTTTCTATTTTGTGTAATTTCATGTTTTAGGTTGTTAGGTGGTTAGTTTTTAGTTTGTTAGGTGGTTAGGGATTATTGCGTGGAAAGTTAGTCAGTTAGTTGCAGAATACGTATTTATTTGTGAGATGCTTTCTATTGTCAGCATGACAGATTCGGCGCTCGCTAGGAAATAGATTAATCAAAAAAGACTTTCTAAGTTTCTAAAAAACATAGAAAGTCTTTTTTATTTAGTTCGTCATGTTAAACGATTTGCAACGCGTCATGAGTTGAGTTGTTGCAATGTCTGCCATGACTATTGTTTCTAATGTTGAATTAGCCAGATGAGAAAGCCCTAAAGAGCTAAAAAACCAACCACCTAACCACCTACAAATGGATTACCTCTCCATATGCGTCAGCGGCAGCTTCCATTATCGCTTCGCTCATGGTTGGGTGTGGGTGTACAGCTTTAATTAATTCCATGCCAGTAGTTTCTAATTTACGAGCAACAACCAATTCAGCAATCATTTCTGTAACATTATTACCAATCATGTGTGCACCTAATAGTTCTCCGTATTTCGCATCAAAAATTAATTTAACAAAACCATCTTTAGCGCCAGAAGCACTTGCTTTACCCGATGCAGAGAATGGGAATTTACCCACCTTAAGCTCGTAACCTGCTTCTTTTGCTTTTTTCTCTGTCATACCAACCGATGCGATTTCTGGAGAGCAATAAGTACAGCCTGGGATGTTTCCGTAATTTAAAGGTTCTGGGTGGTGACCAGCAATTTTTTCTACACAGATAATTCCTTCTGCAGATGCTACGTGAGCCAAAGCTTGACCAGCAACAATATCACCAATTGCATAAACACCGTCTATATTGGTTTTGTAGAACTCGTCTGTAACAACGCGACCTTTATCAACTTTTACACCTACTTCTTCTAATCCAATTCCTTCTAAGTTTGGTGTGTAACCAACTGCAGATAAAACGATTTCAGCTTCTAAAACTTTTTCGCCAGCTTCTGTTTTAACAGTTACTTTACAAAGGTCTCCGCTTGCATCAATTTTTTCAACAGATGATTTTGTTAAAATATCGATACCTACTTTTTTGAAAGAGCGGTTTAATTGTTTTGATACATCTTCATCCTCAACCGGAACAATGTTATCCAAAAACTCTACAATGGTTACTTTGGTTCCCATGGTAGCGTAAAAATAGGCAAACTCAACGCCGATAGCGCCCGAACCCATTACTATAAGGCTTTTAGGTTGTTTAGGCAAAGTCATTGCTTCGCGGTAGCCAATTACTTTTTTACCGTCTTGTTTAATGTGAGGCAATTCTCTTGAACGACCGCCTGTTGCCAAGATGGTGCTTTTTGCAGTATATTCTTTTACAGTTCCGTCGGCAGCTTTCACTTCAACTTTACCGCCTGTTTTAATTTTTCCCAATCCGTTGATGACATCAACTTTGTTTTTCTTCATCAAAAACTGAATTCCTTTACTCATGCCATCAGCAACACCTCTACTTCTTTTAACAACAGCGTCAAAATCTGGGGAAGCTTCGCCTACGGTAATGCCATAATCGGCAGCATGGTTGATATATTCAAAAACCTGAGCACTTTTTAGTAATGCTTTTGTTGGGATACAACCCCAATTTAAACATATACCACCAAGAGATTCTTTTTCTACGATAGCTGTTTTTAATCCTAATTGTGCGGCTCTAATTGCAGCAACATAACCACCCGGTCCGCTGCCAATAACTATTAAATCATAATTCATATCAAAAAATTGAATTGTCGTTTTTGTGTGATGCAAAGCTAATCAATTTCAAGTTTTTAAAAAAAGATAGTCGTGAGTTTATATGGCTTTAAAATGTTGGGATTAAAACAAAATTGAGTGAAAGCAAGTTGTTATGTAAATGTTACATTGGTTATAATTATTTAACCTTGGTTGATAGGAATATATAAGGAATAGTTTTGACCTTTGTGAAACTAAAATAAGCAAAATATGAGACAAAAATTACAAAGAAAATTTTCACTCTTGTTGGCAATGCTAGTGTTTGCTACATTAACAACTTTAGGGCAGGTTACCACCAGTAGTTTGAGTGGGACAGTTAAGGATGCAAAAGGCGAAGTACTGCCTGGAGCAACCGTAAAAGCTACGCATACACCTACTGGTACAAATTACACTACTACGTCTAATGTTGATGGTCGATTTAACATGGCTAACATGCGTGTAGGTGGTCCTTACAAGATTATTATTTCTTTTATAGGCTTAAAAGCTTACGAATTATCAAGTGTTACTTTGAAGTTAGGCAATGGTGAAGTTTTAGATGTTACTTTGAACGACGAGGGAAGAGAGCTTAAAGGGGTTACTGTTATAGGGGTTAAGGATAATGTTTTAAATAGTAAACGTACAGGTGCCGCTACTAATATTTCAAGAGATCAAATTGAGAACTTGCCTACATTAAGTAGGTCACTTCAAGACTTTACTAGATTAACTCCTCAAGCCAACGGTAATTCTTTTGGTGGTGCTAACAATAGATTCAACAACATTACGATAGATGGTGCTGTTAATAATGATGTATTTGGCTTGTCTTCAAGTGGCACACCAGGTGGACCTGCAGGAACACAACCAATCTCACTGGATGCTATTCAAGAAATACAGGTGCTAATTGCTCCTTACGATGTAAGCTCCGGTAATTTTACTGGTGCAGGGGTTAATGCCGTTACTAGATCTGGAACTAATAAGTTTGAAGGTTCAGCGTACCTTTTTGGTAGAAATGAAAACACCACAGGGAAAAACGTTTTAACAGGTGGAAAATCTGCACCTTTTATGAACAATCAATATGGTGTAAGATTGGGTGGACCGATTATAAAAGATAAACTATTCTTTTTTGTGAACGCTGAATTGGGAAGAAGAACTGCTCCACTATCTAATAATGCAGGAGAAACTGGTGCAGCGATAACACTTGCGAACGCAAAAGCAATAGCTGATTTTACAAAATTAACTTACGGGTATGACGTAGGTAGTTTTAATAGTACAGATGTTGCTACAGAAAATGACAAAATATTCACCAAATTAGATTGGAACATTAACGAAAAAAATCAATTAACTGCAAGATATAATTACATCGACGCTTTTGATGACAATCTTAGCAGAACTGGAACCTTCTTTAGGTTTGGAAATAACGGATACAAGTTTACAAACAAGCAGCATGTTGGTGTTGCAGAACTAAGATCTAAAATATCTGACAGAATGTCTAACAACCTTATTTTAGGATATACTAGAGTAAGAGACGCTCGAGAAGTAGCGGGAGATTTATTTCCGCAAATCACAATCTTAAATTTAGAAGGTGTTTCCGGTTCTAGCGCAGAATTAGGTTCACAACGTAGCTCTGCGGCTAACCAATTAGATCAGGACATCTTTGAGTTTACCGATAATTTTAAACTCAATTTAGGTAAGCACAACCTAACATTTGGTACGCATAATGAGTTTTTCACTTTCAGAAACTTGTTTATTAATAACTCTAATGGAAGATGGGATTTTAATAATGTTGCAGATTATTTGGCCGGAAAGCCAAGTAGGGTAAGAGCAACTTATTCAAGGATCGCAGGTAATGCACTTCCTGCTGCCGAGTTTAGCGCTGCTCAGCTTGCTTTTTATGCACAGGACGATTTTGAAGTCTTAAAAGGTTTGAAGTTAACAGCTGGGTTGAGAGTTGACTTGCCGATTTTTGGTGACGCACCTCTAAAGAATACAGTTGTGGAAACTGCCTTCCCTGGCTATAGAACGGATATTACGCCAAAAAGTAAACCGTTATTTGCGCCAAGGTTAGGTTTTAATTACGATATCAAAGGTGATAGAAGTGTACAATTAAGAGGAGGTACGGGAATATTTACAGGTAGAGTGCCGTTTGTTTGGCTATCTAACCAATACGGTAATAGTGGTGTGTTGTTTGGTACTGTAGACCGGAAAAACTCTACATCAAGTCCGCTAGCTTTCGTTCCAGACCCTAATAATCAGCAGTCTGCTGGCGCTGGATCTAATAAGGCGGAAGTGAATCTGATTAATGAAGATTTTAAAATCCCACAGGTCTTTAGAAGCAACTTGGCATTAGATTTCAAACTTCCATTTGGGGTAACTGGTACTTTAGAAGGTATTTACTCAAAAACTATCAACAATGTATTATATACAGATATTAATTTGGCTCCGAATACAACTTCTGCTAGATTGAATCCGTTGCTTTCAAACAATGCAGACAATAGACTTGTGTATGGCGCAAAAGTTGACGCTTCAAACTTTACGAATGCAATATTGCTGGACAATACTAGTAAAGGGTATACATACAACTTAACTGCACAATTACAGAAGACCTTTAGTAATGGGATTTCCGCAAGTTTTGCTTATACAAATACGGAAGCAAAATCTCTAAATGATGGTACTAGTAGCACAGCACTTTCTAACTGGGAATTTCTTCAGGTCGTAAACGATCCGAATAATCCACAGCTTTCTACATCATCTTTTCAAACTAGACATAGAATGGTAGGGTCACTAAATTATATGATTAACTATGGAAAGGATAAAGCTTTTGGTACAGGAATATCTGTTTTTTATGCAGGCATCTCTGGAACTCCATTTACTTATCTATATAATGGCGATTTGAATGGTGATGGTAGCTTTAGTAACGATTTGTTTTATGTTCCAAGAAACCAAAGCGAAATTAAGTTATTGCCAATAACAACACCTTCTCCGATAACTGTAGCGGATCAGTGGACCGCATTAGATGCTTTTATTGAATCTGACCCTTACTTAAAAACAAAAAGAGGTCAGTACACCGAAAGAAATGGTGCAGAAACTCCTTGGGAGCATCAATTTGACGCAAGACTTACGCAGGATTTAGGCGCAATCTTTAGAGGAACTAAAAACAGATTACAATTGACTTTTGATGTTTTTAACGTTGGTAACCTAATAAATAAGGATTGGGGGAGGTCATATTTTGTTTCGAATCAGGCCTTAACAGTAGTCTCTTATTCACCAAATGCTAATCCTGCAAATTCGGGATTTACGTTTAAAGCTCCATCTAATGGAAAAGGATATCAAGAATCCGCATTCGGTTCTGCTTGGTCAGGGCAATTTGGCATTAGGTATATCTTTAACTAAAATCCAAATCAAGTAAATTTCAAAAGCCGCCTTTTTAAAGACGGCTTTTTTGTGTTTTAGATTTTGATATCAGTAAAATACAAATCTTTTTTTTATAATACAGCGGCTCTGAAAATTTAACATATCGTTTCGGAGTATCAGAAAAAAAGTGTCAAAATCAATAAAACTTGTGGAAGTCGGGATTTTTAAAAATCTAACGACTTACTCAACCTTTACGTCTTTCCAAAAAGCAACGTAATTTTTTATCTCGCTGGCTTCCTTTTTTGGCTTTGGGTAAAACCAAGCAGCATCCCCATTTTGCTTTCCGTCAACTTCTATCGTATAATAAGAAGCTTCGCCTTTCCACGGGCAACAGGTATGCTTAGATGAAAGTTTAAAAAAGTTTTTGTTTATTGCTGACGCAGGGAAGTAATGGTTGTTTTCTATGATAATGGTATCATTACTCTCTGCCAATATTTGTCCGTTCCAAGTAGCTTTCATAATAATCGGTTTATTGTTGAGGAACCTCAAAATCGTAATTTTGTTTTAAACTTACTTTTTGTGTCTAATTTTAATCCAAAAACGCAATCTTTTAGTTATGTATAGTTCTAGCAATTTATTAATAGAACAAGTTTATTGCATAAAAAAAGACGCTGCTCCTAAAAAACAACGTCCTTTTAAAAAAAGAGTTTAGCAGATAAGTTAATTTAACTGGCTTTCTGGAATAATGTAATTCTCTGATTTACTAAACTGCCACCAAAATTTGTCTCTCGGTTTTTCGGTGTTTCCAACCTCATTCATGGTAGAAACATCAAACAATCTTCCGTTTACCATGGTATAGCGTATTTTTTCGGAGTTTCTGATGTCGTCTAAAGGATTTGAGTTTAGTACGATTAAATCGGCTAATTTCCCTTGTTTCAAAGATCCAATTTCTTTATCCATCCCTAAGTAAAATGCACCGTTAATTGTTGCAGTTTTTAGGCAATCAAAAGGCTTCATCCCGCCTTGCGCCAACATCCAAAGTTCCCAATGTGCTCCCAAGCCCTGTAACTGCCCGTGACTTCCTAAATTAATTTTAGTGCCACCTTTTGCTAGTTCATTTACCGCTCTTGAAGCTTCAATGTGTCCATAGTCACCATATTCAGCTGTGGTTCTTCTTCTACTACGTTCATCTATAATTGATTTTGGTGTAAAAGTTAAAAGCTTTTCGTTTTCCCAAACATTGGTTCTATCGTACCAATAGTTTTCGCCCCACTGCGTACCATATGCTACAATTAGGGTTGGCGTATAGGCAGTTTTACTTGCATTCCAAAATGTATTTACATCCTTGTAAAGCGGAAAAACAGGCACATTATGTTCTATTCCTGTATGTCCATCCGCAATCATGCTCATATTGGTGAAAAATGTAGAACCACCTTCGGGCACAACTTCCATGCTGAGTTCTCTTGCGGCCTGTATAATTTGTTGTCTTTGGTCTCTTCGCGGCTGGTTGTATGATTTTACCGAGAAAGCACCAACTGCTTTTAACCTACGCAAATGAGATCTGGCATCGTCAAAATTGTTAACTTCTGCTTTATAATCGCCACCGGCACCATACAAAATTGTACCCGTTGAATACATTCTTGGACCAACCATTTGCCCAGCTTTAATCATTTCAGCCTGACTAAAAACCATGGGAGTATTGCTCGAAGGATCATGTGAAGTGGTTACACCATAAGCTAAATTAACGTAGTAAGGCCAATCTTGCTTCGGCGAAATCCCGTCAGGACTGGTCGGGATATGAGCGTGTACATCTACCATACCTGGCATAATGGTTTTACCGCTCACATCGTAAACTATGGCATCTTCTGGGATTTGCACCGCATCTTCTTTACCAATTTGTTCAATTTTATTTTCGTTAACTACAATAGTACCGCGTTCAATCACTTCCTCACCGTCCATGGTTATAATTCTTGCTCCTTTAAAAGCAATTCTGCCTTGGGGTTTATCAGTCTGTAGTTTTAAACCTATATTAATTCCGCTAGTGTCAACAGGTTCTTTTTTTGCTTTGTCATCTGTAACATCTACAACAAAACTAAAGGCATCTTTTATCGGTTTAGAGAAATATTCGGGTCCTAAAGTCCAATGAACAATTCTACTGTCTGCACTCCAATGAATATCAGTTCCAGCATCTTTCGTTAACTTCTTTAACGGTAGCGCTTTATTGGAGGATGATAGTTCTAAAGTGCTCCCAGTGTTTAACACAGGTGTTATATAGATATTAAACATTTCATTAAATGCCATCCACTGACCATCTGGACTAAGCATAAAGTTTGTGCCGTGAGTAGAGTTATAAAGTGTTTTTACATCTTTCCCGTTTAAATCGCAACTATTAAAAGTTTTCGTTTCGCCGTCAGCCGATTGATATAAAATTCGATCGTCTTGGGTATTAAACTGTGGGCTTCTTCCGCTTTTTAAGATGAATTTTGCAGTTCCTTTTTCTGGAGCTATGGTATATAGACCAGGATTTTTTCCGTAGGAGAAGCCTAATGTTTCGTTTCCGCTTCCCTTTCGGTAAACAATTAAATCGCCTTTACGGTTAAATTTTGGTGAATAGTAAAAACCTCTTTCGGTAGTTACCGAATTCAACTTTTTGCCTTTAAAATCGAATTTCATTACGGCTCCACGCAGTTCGTCGTTCCAAGTAGTAAAAACAACGGATTTTCCATCAGGACTAAAGTCAGGTTCAAACTCCCAGTCGGTGCCTTCTGTTAATCTTTCTGGTTCGCCGTTTGGTAATTCTTTAATGTATAAATATCCTGCGGCGTTAAAAACAACTTTTTTACCATCAGGTGATGTAGTGAGCTGTCTAATCATTTTAACATCAAAATCATTTTTAAAAACAGATTGCTCAAAATGCAAAGCTTCGGTTATGGTTTGTTTTACATTTACAGAAAAAGGAATTTCCTCCGTACCCAACGTAATCGCATCAACCTTTCTTATTTTTCCCTTAGCGTAAAACACAATGGTTCTACTATCTGGCAACCAGTTGAAATTAGGATATACGCCAAAAATCGCCCATGTTTCTTGCTGATCTTTTGATAATTCCGTATAAACTGGTTTCTCTTCTCCAGTAGTTAAATCCTGAACATATAACACAGATTTTAAGCGGTCTCTTTTAACGTACGCCATTTGCGAACCATCTGGCGAAACCTGTGGGCGTACTGCGCCACCCGAGCCTCCTGCTACTTTTTCAAACTCGCCAGTATTGAAATTTAATTTTTTAATAGCATAAATTTCTCCGTTAGGGTCCTTATTGTACCTGAAACTTGGACCTTCGCTAACATCCTCGCTAAAATAAACGAATTTGCCATCAGGTGCTACCCAAGGTTCTCCCAAATCTTGCTGATCGTTCTTTTTTTTGGTTAGTTGAATACCTTCAAAACCGCCAGAAAAATGGTACATCCAAAGTTCACCGGCACCTAAAGAACGGCGAGCGGTGAAATGCTTTCTGGCAATTAAGTACTTGCTGTCAGGTGTCCAAACAGCATTATTCAAAAGTCTAAATTTTTCTCTAGTAACCGAGCGTTGGCCACTTCCATCAACATTCATTACCCAAATATTGTCGGCACCGTCTTTATCACTAGTGTAGGAGATATATTTCCCATCGGGCGAAAAGCGAGGCTGCACCTCAAAAGCCATTCCTCCTGTAAGTAAGGTGGCTTTTCCACCGGCAATTGGCATTTTATATATATCGCCTAATAAATCAAATACAATCGTTTGTCCATCTGGGCTAACATCCAAATTCATGTAAGTGCCTTCGTCTGTTGTAAAGTTGATGGTTTTACTGGGGCCTATTGGTTTCTCAACGTTCCATTTATTTTCTTTGTCTTGTGCGGTAATAGTGCCTGATAACATCAAAAACAAAGATGTTAGGTAAAGTATATTTTTCATTTTGGGGATTTAAACAACCTGCAATTTATGAATTTAAAAGTTTGGACGCTTAGCGTATGCTTATCTATATGTTATTTTTACAATGATTTTGCATTCAATAAGCATACTAAAGATGAATTTCAAAAGAACTGAACGTCAAAAAACGATAAATATTCACTTTCTTTGTTTTAAAGCGCAAAAAGTTGAATAAAGATATTTTAAAGCAGTTTTGGGGATATGATGAATTTAGACCTTTACAGGAAGAAATCATTAATGCTGTGCTTGCCGGAAAAGATACTTTAGCATTGCTGCCTACCGGCGGCGGAAAATCTATTTGTTTTCAAGTGCCTGCAATGGCAATGGAGGGTATATGCATTGTAATTTCTCCTTTAATTGCACTGATGAAAGACCAAGTGGAAAACTTGCAACGCCGTGGAATTAATGCAGTAGCGATTGTTTCTGGAATGGGCAAACGTGAGATTGATATTGCATTAGATAACTGCATTTACGGGCCGGTTAAATTTTTGTATTTATCGCCAGAAAGGCTGCTTTCTGATTTGGTTCGGGAACGCGTAAAGTATATGAAAGTGAATCTGTTGGCTGTGGACGAAGCGCATTGTATCTCTCAATGGGGTTATGATTTTCGCCCGCCGTATTTGCATATTAAAGATTTTAGAGCCATCCATCCAAATGTGCCAGTTTTAGCCTTAACCGCATCAGCAACGGAAAAAGTGCAGGTTGATATTATAGAAAAACTAGCGTTTAAAGAAAATAATATCTTTAGGAAAAGTTTTGAGCGACAAAACTTAAGCTACTCAGTTATTAATCAAGAAAATAAATTACAAAAGCTTTTAGATGTTTGTAACGGTGTAACTGGCAGTGGTATTTTATATGTTAGAACTAGGAGGGATACCGTAGAACTTGCAAAATATTTGAATCAGAATAAAATACCTGCTCAATATTATCATGCTGGTTTAGATTTGGATGAACGGGCCGAGAAACAAAGCGCCTGGTTAAATGATGAAGTAAAGGTGATGGTTGCTACAAATGCTTTTGGGATGGGTATAGATAAACCGAATGTGCGATTTGTAGTGCATTATGAAATTCCAGAAAGTTTAGAAGCATACTATCAGGAAGCGGGTAGGGCAGGGCGAGATGAACGTAAGGCTTATGCTGTAGTGTTGTTTCAGCCACGTGACCGGATTAGCTTTGAAAAACGTTATGAGCAAAATTTTCCGTCTGCGGATGAGATCAAACGTACCTATCATTTCATTTGTAATTACTTGCAAATTCCGTTTGAATCAGGAGAAGGTATTACTTACGAATTTAACCTTGCCGATTTTTGTTCTAAATTTCAGTTAGATGTGTTGAGTACCATAAGTGCGATAAAATTTTTAGAGCATGATGATTATTTTGTACTTAATGAAAGTGCGCTGATGCTTTCGCGTATTCAGTTTATTGTAGATGGAGAGGATTTATACCGCTTTCAGGTTGAAAACTCAAAGTTCGACAGTTTTATCAAATCCGTATTGAGAGCATATGGTGGTGCTTTTGATCAGTTTATCAATATCAAAGAAATGGATATCGCTAAAAAGAACAATCTTTCTAAAGCGATGGCCATTAAATATTTGCAAGAGCTAGATAAATTGGAGATTATCAGCTACCAGCAACAGACTAACCAGCCTTTGTTAACCTTTATAAAGCCACGTTTTAAAACGGAGGATTTATTGATTGATAGAAAATACTTTGCAGAGCGTAAGCAGAATTACCACCAAAAAATGTTAAGTACTTTGGCTTTTGTTGAACAAGATAAATGCAGAAGTATGCAGATTTTAGAATATTTTGATGAAACCGATGCCAAAAAATGCGGCATTTGTGATGTTTGCTTAGCAGAAAAAAGAAGTGAGATTGGAAACTTGGAGTCACAAATGACTGCCGATGTTTTAAATCATTTAAAGAAACAGAAATCAGATACTCGACAATTGCTTTCTGCAATTAAAAAAGGAAACGAGAAGGAGAAGCTAAGTTTAATTAGAACCTTACTAGACGCAGGTGTAATTAAAAAGAATGATAATGAATATCATTTTTAATGCTTTTGTAGCGAATGGTAATAGTAAAGCTTATACAAAGCAAGCAATACGGTTGCTCCAAAAAAAGTGTTTAAAATCATCAATTCTTTTGTCTTTTTTAAAACTATATCTTGCTGAATGGATAGCAGAAAGGTAAGTCTAAATCTTTTTAGCTTTCCATAAAATTCGGAAATGTGAATCTGTTGCTCTAAATCAATATGTTTTTTGCTTTTAATCAGTTTAATAAGGTTTTGCAAGGCGTGTTCGGTATCTAAAATAAATACCTCATTACTTTTGAGTTGAATGTGTTTAACTGGGTTGTCAACTCTAATAAGCTCCAAGCCGTGTTTTTTCGCGTCGAGACCAAAAATCACATCCTCATAACCATAGCCTTTGATGCTTTCGTCAAAACTTAGTTTTGGAAAAACAGAGTTTGGAACTAAAAAATTATTTGATTGAAATTGTTTGTTGGCATATTGCTCTACTTGCGAGCCATATTTATAATGGAGAAGGTAATTAAGTTTAGGTTGTTGATTAGAATAAATCCTTCCGCCCGAAATAATTTTTGTTCCGAAATGTTCAATGTATTTAGCGATAAAATCCTTTGTAGTAATCTCTGCATCGGCATCCAAAAAAAGAAGATTAGGATATTGCGCTTTTTTTGCCAAGAAATTTCTTATGGCAGACCGACCAATATTGTCTTTCAGGAAAAAAATTTTGAATGTTGGTTGAGTAAAGGCTTCTAAATAGGATTTGTTAGCGGTTATAGAGGCGTCGTCAGCAATTAAAATCTCAAATTTAATTGGAACGCTCTCACATTGCAATAAAAGACTTTCGAATAGCGCTGGATTTTTAAAATTATAATGAGGGATACAAATGCTAAGCATTGGCTAATGGCTTATTTGAAAAACAAAAAAACCTAACTTAAATAAGTCAGGCTTTTGTTTTGTGGTAATAATATGAATATTATTATCCGTTTTTCTTAGAAGTAACTTCGTTACGGATGTCTTGTGCTAAAACCTTAGTTTGTTGCATAGCGTTACGTAATCTTGTTCCTGCAGCTTTGTTTCCTTTGTCAAAAAAAGCTACTGCATCTGCTTCTGCTGCACCGATAAGTGCCTTTAATTCATTAAATTTGTCCATTTTTTATATTTATTTGATGATTAATTATTCGTTTAAAACGAAGATATTTAATTTTTATCATAATATGCAAGGACTTTGCCAATTAAATGCGACTATTTTTTATTTATTTTCGTCATCAAGAGTCCTCTTAGGCTTATCTTTAACAATATAAAGGTCTTCTGGAAGTTCCATTAGCTGCATTTTCTTCCCTTGCTTTTGCTCCAACTTTCTTATCTGGCTAAGTTCTAAGTCTGTGCAAAATGTAATTGCAAGTTGTTCCTTTTGCGATTCAGTGCGCAATAGAACCCGTTGAGTGTAGGTGAGTGCATTTTCGGGAATGTCAAAATTAATCACACATGGAAAATCTGAAACATCTAAATCATCCACATCTTCATTCGCTACAATTAAAATTCGGCTCTTAGGGGCTAATTTAAAATCAATAAGCTGATTAAAAGTATTTTCGGTAAAGTGTGCAGGCAAGTAAACCGCAATCTCATCTCCAAAGTCTTTAACTAAGTTTTTATAAACAGTTTCCGCGGTAAACCGGGTGTTCGCAAAAATAAGAACCTTATCAAAAACGTCTTTATCTTCCATTAGTAGTTGGATAAGGTAAAGCTTGGTTCCAAAATTTGGTACGTGATAAAGCAACTGTTCAACAGTGTTTAGTAGGTTATCTCCTAAATCCTCCACTTCAATAACATTAGCTAAAGGGATAAATCCAGTATAAAGCTTCTCTAGCCTTTCATGAGAAACAGCGGAGCAAACTAAAAACTGTGATTTTTTAATTCCTCTAACCAATTCAGTAGTTGGCAACACTAAACCTTTTTTAATAATCAAATCTGCGTCGTCAATTACAAAAAGTAATATTTTATTTAGGTTTAAGCCGAGCTTTAAATAGGCTGCTCTAGCTCTATCTGGTGTAGCAACAATAATATCTACGCCATCCGTAAGTTCTAAAACTTGTTGATCTAAGCTGCTTCCATCAGCAAAAAGCCCCAAAAAGCGCAGGTCTCTGTTTCGGTTTAAAGTATGAAACTGATCCAAAACATCTTCGCCGGTTTCAATATCTGGTACCAAATAAAGAATGCGTGGAGCAATTTCTTCCGTATTGGTGATTTTATTTAGACATGCTAATATACAAGTAGTCGTCTTCCCACATCCATCAGGCCCAATTGCTACAATATCTTGTCCGCCGTGTAATCTTGGAAATAATATACTTTGTAGTTCTGTAGGACTTAAATATCCGTTATTGGTCATTGAGGTAAGCAATTGCTTGCTTAATTTTAATTTATCTAGCGTAGCCATAATTATGCGAAAGTACGTTTTTTGTATGGTTTTGAAGTTGGAAATTATTAATACCGTCAATTGCATTTGGCTTAGGTCCAAGGCAATTGAAAAGCCGATTAGCGTGGATTGGATGTGAAGAGCGAAAGACGAGATTCGAACTCGCGACCCCAACCTTGGCAAGGTTGTGCTCTACCAACTGAGCTACTTTCGCTTGTAATTTGAGCATAAAAAAAACTTCTTACGGGCATGTAAGAAGTTTTTTTTGTACTCAGAGCGGGAATCGAACCCGCACTCCCTTAACGGGAACAGGATTTTAAGTCCTGCGTGTCTACCAGTTCCACCATCTGAGCAAGCATTTAAGCTTAATAAATACTAATTAAAGTATTTAGAGCGAAAGACGAGATTCGAACTCGCGACCCCAACCTTGGCAAGGTTGTGCTCTACCAACTGAGCTACTTTCGCATATTTTAAAGAACTTTGTTTCCCTTGCGGGTTGCAAATATAGACAGAAAAACATTCTTTGCAAGTCGCCGAACTAAAAAAATTGAAAGTTTTTTATAATTCATTAGTTTTCAATACATAAAAAACTAAATCCGGCTCAAAACCTCTGCTTATAGCGTACTGGCCGAGTTTATAATTCAGCTTATACTCCTGTTTTTCTTTGATAAGTGGTCGTTTTTTCTCTAGCAACTCTTTTAACTTTATCAAATACTCATCCTCATCTAAATTTTTCAATGCTTTTTTAATCAGCGGAGCAGATACTTGTTTAAATTTTAAGCCATCATTAATTTTTCTTCGTCCCCAACCTTTAATCCTTAATTTTCCATTTGCATAAGCTATCGCAAAGCGTTCTTCATTTAAAAAATTATTTTCTATTAAGGTCACAATGATATTTTCTATATCTAAACCGCGTAAACCTAATGTTATTAACTTTCCTCTAACTTCATATTGGCTTCTTTCTTGGTAGGCACAATAAGCTTCGGCTTTTAATAAGGCAGAATGATAACTCACTGGCTGGTTTATTTTTGGTTCCATAAGCTATAAAATTAGTGATATTCGTGAATAATTGTCAAATTTGCGCACATGTCGCAGTTTTCTTTTAAGGCCGAAGAATTATCAAAAATTACAGGTATTAAGTCTATGCTTAATAGTCCACAACAAGTTATTAAACATTTACTAACTGATAGCCGTAAAATTACCGACGCTAAAAATTCGGTCTTCTTTACTTTAAAAGGAACTAGAGATGCTCATCAGTATATTTCTCCGCTTTATAAGCTTGGCGTAAACACTTTTATTTTAACTGATTTAGGTTTTGATACGGAGTCTTATCCAAATGCTAATTTTATTTGGGTTAATGATACTACCAAAGCTATGCAACAAATTGTTGCGATTCACCGCGAAAGATTCAATTATCCCGTTATAGGAATTACAGGAAGTAATGGAAAAACAATTGTTAAAGAATGGCTTTATCAACTTTTAGCGCCAGATTACGATATTGTAAGAAGCCCAAAAAGCTATAATTCGCAGATTGGAGTGCCTCTTTCGGTTTGGCAAATGAGCGATGACTATAACTTGGGAATATTTGAAGCAGGCATTTCTACCGTCGGCGAGATGAAATACTTAGAGAATGTAATTAAACCAAGTGTTGGGATTTTGACCAATATTGCCGCTGCACATGATGGAGGTTTTGAAAGTAGAGCCCAAAAATTACAGGAAAAGGTTTCTCTTTTTGATAATGTAAACATCCTAATTGCAAATAGCCAATACGAATGGGCGTTACCAGCAGGCAAAAAGGTTTTTACATGGAGCGTAATTGAGGATGCGGATTTAAGAGTCGATAAAATAACTCGCAATGAGGGAAACACAACAATTTCTGCCATATACCAACAAGCTAATATCGAAATCACAATTCCTTTCAGTAATCAAGTCTCGATAGAGAACGCGGTAATTTGTTGGGCTACTCTTTTATGTTTTGGTATTAAGCAAGAAGCGATTGCTAAAAGAATGGCGAAACTTTTGCCTGTTAAAATGCGTTTAGAGCTCAAAAATGGAATTAACCAGTCTGCAGTTATTGACGACTCGTACAATTCTGATTTTTCTTCGCTTGATATTGCACTAGATTTTCTGAATCAACAGAATCAACACCCTAAAAAAACGCTAATTTTATCAGATATTCACCAGTCGGGTAAATCTACCGAAGACCTTTATCAAGACGTCGCTAACCTAATCGAAAATAAAGGATTAAACCAGTTTATTGGAATTGGTCCAGAACTTAACACATATAAATATTTGTTTCCGTTAGGGAGCTTGTTCTATAAAAATACGGATGATTTTATTGGACAGTTTAAAAGTGGTGCTTTTAAAAGTGAAACGATATTACTGAAGGGAGCAAGAGATTTCGAATTTGAAAAAATCAGTAAAATGCTAACTCAAAAAGTGCATGATACGGTTTTGGAAATTAACCTGAACGCTATTGTTCACAATTTGAAACATTATAAGGCGAAATTAAAGCCTAGTGTAAAGCTAATGGCAATGGTTAAAGCTTTTGCTTATGGTAGCGGAAGCGACGAGGTGGCTAATTTATTGCAACACCACAGAGTAGATTATCTAGCGGTGGCTTACGCCGATGAGGGAGTTGCATTAAGACAAGCCGGGATTAATATTCCAATAATGGTTTTAAGCCCGGAAGTCTCTTCTTTCGAAGCGATATTCGATTATAACCTAGAGCCAGAACTTTATTCTTTAAGAATTTTGCAGGCTTTCACTGATTTTTTAATCGATAAAAATGCGAAAGATTATCCTATTCATATCAAATTAGATACCGGAATGCATAGGCTGGGTTTTGATAAAGACGCCATTAAGGAGTTAGTTGCTACAATCACTTCCCAATCTGTGTTAAGAGTAAAGTCGGTGTTCTCGCATTTGGTGGCTAGTGATAATGAAGCTCACCATGATTTTACTTTACAACAAATTGCTGATTTTGAGTCGATGACAAAAATTTTGGAAGCCAGCCTTTCCTATTCTTTTTTGAAACACATTTCAAATACTTCTGGCATTAGTAAATGGCCAGAAGCACAGTTTGATATGGTGCGATTGGGTATTGGACTTTATGGTATCGAAAGTGTGGAGGAAGAAAAGCCTTTATTGGCGAACGTTTTAAGTTTAAAAACTACCATCTCCCAAATAAAAACATTAAAAAAAGGGGATACCGTTGGTTACGGAAGAAGTGGAGTAATGCCTTACGATGGTAAAATAGCTACCGTTAAAATAGGCTATGCGGACGGTTATCCGCGAATATTGGGTAACGGAAAAGGAATCATGCTGATCAATAACCAAGTGGTGCCAACCATAGGTAACATTTGTATGGATATGACGATGTTAGATATAACAGGTGCTGATGCAGCTGAGGGAGATGATGTAATTATTTTCGGAGAGGGCTTGAGCGTTTATGAAGTTGCTAAACAAGTGAACACCATTCCTTATGAAGTGATTACTAACATTTCGCAACGAGTAAAAAGAGTGTACTTTTACGAATAATTAGAATTATGAAAAGGATTTTTAGTGCCTTATTAAGGTATTTTATTAAGGGATTATTGGTTGTTTTGCCCTTAGGCGCAGCATTCTTTTTGCTGTTTTGGGCTTTTTCTTCTGTGGATGATGCGCTTAATTTAAGCGAGTGGATTTTTGTAGACCCGACCACTGGGAAGCCTCTGTACATACCCGGTTTAGGTTTGCTTTCTGTGATTTTAGTGATTTTAGTGTCAGGTATTATTGCCACTTACTTAATTACCGAACCTATTTATAATTGGTTTAGTAAATGGTTAAATAAGCTCCCAATTTTTAAGTTTATTTATTCGTCTATTAAAGATTTAACGGAAGCTTTTGTTGGAGATGATAAAAAATTGAATGAGCCGGTGTTGGTAGAAGACAGTCATGGCTTCAAAAGAATTGGTTTTTTAACTCAAAAAGATTTAACCGTTATT
The DNA here is from genome assembly GCA_038243635.1 of Sphingobacteriales bacterium. Classification (GTDB taxonomy): domain Bacteria; phylum Bacteroidota; class Bacteroidia; order Sphingobacteriales; family Sphingobacteriaceae; genus Pseudopedobacter. Next base: position 31,708 of record JBBSQW010000014.1, on the reverse strand, counting down.
GGTTTAAAAGGAGATGTGGCTGTTTATTTCCCATGGTCATACTCGTTTGCGGGGCAGGTATTGATTGTAAAAGCAGAACAAGTAAAGCCGTTAAAAATGACATCGGCTCAGGCCATGAAATTTATTGTTTCCGGTGGGGTAAGTTCTATTCACTAGGTAGTTAGTGAATCAGTTTTTAGTTAGTTTGTATTTGATAAAACCTGTGGAAATCCCAAACCGTACAAACGGATAGTTGTCGCCGAAGTAAATATTATATCGATCTTCGCCGTAATAGCCAGCGGTGGCCATCAAAAACACATTATGCATAAAAGGCAAACTGTAATTTGCAGTAAGTTCTGCGTTTAGCCTTTTCTTGATATCAGTAAGTGGACTGCTGTTCATAGCATTTACCGCATAAGAAAATTGTGCGTTCAATCGTAAAAACTCTTTTTCTAAACTCTTTTTTGTGTTATCCTTTGACGTCGATTTTTTCCACCTATTTTCTTTTTCGCTGGTGTAAAACGCGTACTTTCTAAACGAAAAATCATAAAGCAAACGAGTAAACCCATATTTACCTTCAAGCGCTTTTTCGTAAGAAAACCACTTATGCCATTCTAATCCTACTTTATGGTTGTAAGAATTATAATTTTCCGCTTGTTCATGATTATCAAATTTACCAAACCGATAGCTTGTAGTTAGGTAATTAGTGCTAAAATTACCATTATAAGTATTTATTGTTCCATCTGTGTTTACAGCGGAAGCGTCTTGTCCGTTTGAGTGATGTGTAAAGCCAAGCTCTGCATATTTATAGTTTTTTACGTCTTTATTTAAGCGTATAAACGCCGTTCCCCCTAATTTAAAACTCGGTGTTCTAACACCTGCAGAGTTCTCGTTTCTAACACGAACGGTAAAATCGGGTATTAAAGCGAAAGCAATCGGTAAGGATTTAGTTCCCAATATCATGTAAGTAGTCGTTAACTTTCCCGATAAAAGATATTTAGATGGAGCGCCAATTTCGGAAAGTGGCGATGTGTAGGAAAGTTCGCTGTTTTGCTTATAACGCTCAATAAATTCCTGGTTTGCAGTTTGATCGCTTTGCGCAAAAAGCTTTAAGTTGCTTATCAAAATTATAACTATGGCAAATATTTGTTTCATCAGTTTAATAACGGCAAAACTTAGAAGATAGATTTAATGAAAAGGATGTGAAAATATTTTCAATTTAAAAAGAAAATTATTACATTTGGGTATGAAAAACTACAAGGTTTTGGATGATGAAGACAGCAAGCCACCTATAGTTGAAGATATGTTGGTGCCTTACCAAACCTATTTTGAGTCTCCAATTAGTAGGTTGCAAGTAATTAAAGGTGGTTTGTCATCTAAATCATTAAATGATTTACTTCAAATAAGTGGTACTACCCGCTTGGATATGGCTAAAAACTTAGATTTAACCGAACCTACGCTTCGTAAGCATTTAAATAATCCAAAAGAACTCAGTACTAGTTTAAGTGAACACGTTCTTTTCTTATTAGAACTTTATGATAAGGGCATAGATACTTTTGGATCTGTGCAAGAGTTTAAAAACTGGCTGCCACAACACAATATTGGTATTGATGCAAAGCCAAATGATTTATTAGATTCTATTACGGGCATTAACATTGTAATAAACGAGTTAAACCGTATAGATCACGGTGTGTTGGCTTAAAAACAATGTTTTTACTCTCTTTTTCATTCAGTATTTGCGTTGAGCTTGCTGCTTTGAGTCTTTAGTCTGCAAAATGTTAGTTTACAGAATTACCCAAACAAAATTTGCTTCCTCACCATTTGCGCCAGGCTTTGCTGGTCGGTGGAATAGCGAGAACGAACGGATGATTTATACGGCTGGGTCGGCTTCGTTATCTTGTTTGGAGGTTTTGGCGCACAAAAGTGGTTCGGCTTTAAATTCTGGAAGATTTTCGATGGCAATGATTGAGTTGAATGATCAATTGTTTATCGAGGAAATAAGGCTGTCGGAGTTACAAAAGCTAAGTACCGAATGGTTTAAGGTTTCGCATTACCCTATCAATCAGAAATTAGGGAACAGATGGCTTTCGGATATGGGTTCTGCAGTGTTGAAAGTTCCGTCGGCAATTGTAGATCGAGAATATAATTATTTGTTAAACCCGGCTCATCCTGATTTTTCTAAGATAAAAGTACTGGATGTTATTCTGTTTAACTTTGACTCGAGGTTGAAAATGGATGTTTAACGTTAAAGCACTTTTCGACCTTAGAAGAGTAATTCTATAGCTGACCCTTGAGGGTTAACCAGTAAATTAAAATTAGGTATCTTTATTTAGAATAATTCTAAATATCTTTGTCGCGTGAGAACACTATGTTTTTTCTGTGGTTTTTTGGTTTTAGCACTGAGTTTTATTCTGGATGCTCCGGCTCAAGAAAGTGCATCAAACTCAAATGTAGCACATGCTCATTCTTCCAATCAGCAATATTATCATTTACAACCCATGTCAATAAATAATGATTAGCGCATTCCTCAATAACAAGTGTTTATCCGTTTTTGCCTTTTTAATTACACTTTGCTTCTTTGGCTATGCCCAAACAAACGAGCAAAATAAAACACTGACTAAGCAAGCAAGAACGGTAGTGAATCTGCTGGATTATATTTCGCAAGATTACGGTATGGCAGTAAAAGACGGCAACGTTATTAATCCATCCGAATACATTGAAATGAATGATTTTACCGCCCAATGTATTGCTATGTTCAATTCTGTTGCTGCTTCAGTACCGGGAATCGATAAAAAATGGTTTGATCATGAATTTTCGATTTTATTAAAAAGTATACAGAAAAAAAAAGACCCTAAGGTCATTTTATTTAAAGCTCAAAGTATCAAAAAGCAGTTTCTTTTACTGAGTTTGATTGAAATAAGTCCCCGGCAATATCCAGATATGGAAAAAGGGAAAGTAATGTTTTTAGCAAACTGTCAGTCTTGTCATGGTAAAAATGGCCAGGCCGATGGGCCTCTTTCTGCCAGCTTTACTCCGCGACCATCCGATTTTCAAGATAGTAATTTAATGGGTCATGTTTCCCCATTGCAGGTCTTTAATACAACAAGATTGGGTATTGAAGGCACTGGAATGCGTTCTTTCGATGAACTGTCTGATGAAGAAGTTTGGGATATTGCTTTTTATGTTAAATCCCTTCGTTTTAGAAATAAAAGCGGTTTCGATAAAGATAGTACAGAAGCAATTTTCAAGAATCTTCAGGAAGAAGTTAACCTTGCAGATATAGCTCGTTCTTCAGACAATGAGTTGAAAGCAAAATTAAAGACAGATGATGAAAGCTATATCGCAGCAATTCGTCTCCATCAGGCAACTTTTAACAAAGAGAGCGCTCTCACCATCGCATTAGCGCATCTTAAAGAAATAATGCCTTTTTATAAAAGCGGCAATTTTTCGGAGGCAGAATATAAAGCGCTTTACGCTTATTTAGATGGAATTGAACCAGTAGAGCGACAATTGACTGCCATAGATTCTAAAATTGTTCCCGAGTTGGAACTTAAAATGAATGCTGTTCGTACCGCTATCAAGTCGCGACAATCACCGGATATTCTAGATCAAAAAATTAACGATGCAACATCGTCCATCCATAAGGCGGTGGTGCTTTTAGGTAATCAGACCTATTCTTTTTGGTTTGCTTTTTTGGTTTCTTCCTCCATTTTACTCAGGGAAGGTTTAGAGGCTGTCTTGATTATTACCACCATTATCAGTCTATTGAAATCGCTGAATGCAAAGCAGGCTCTTAAATGGGTTCATGGCGGATGGTTATTGGCGGTTGGTATAGGTGTTGCCAGCTGGTTTTTTACAGATTGGTTGATTTCTTTTGGACCGCAAAACCGAGAACTGATGGAAGCCTTTGGAGCCCTGTTGGCAGTTGCAGTCCTGCTCTATGTAGCATTTTGGCTCCATAGTAAAACAGAAGCTCAAAAATGGAAGGAGTTTGTGGAAGTCCGTATTAGGAAAATGCTGGATCAGGAAAAGCTGTTTGGTCTGGCTTTTATATCTTTTATTGTAGTCTTTCGTGAAGCATTCGAGTCGGTTATTTTCCTTTCTTCGCTACAATTGCAGGTCGACGATGCCAGCAGACCAGGTATCTGGATGGGTGCACTAAGCTCGATAATCGTCATTCTTATCATCTCTAATCTTTTATTGCGCTTCTCCGTTAAAATACCAGTTAAAAAGCTGTTTCAATACTCAGCGGTGGTTATCATGGTCTTTAGTGTGGTATTGGCAGGTCAGGGCGTACACGCTTTTCAGGAGAGTGGCTGGGTTTCAGTCAATAGTGTAGGTTTCAACTTTCATTTTTCGTCATTAGGAATTTACCCCACTGTAGAGACTTATGCTGCACAATTACTGATATTGATGGTGATTGTTTGTCTATTGTATTACCAGAAATCGAAAATTAAGAATGATGAAACCTTAAAGCAGGTCAACGATAATTAAAACTTATAAACAACCCTTATTTGAATAAACGCTAGCCTGCGGAATTTTTCGAGGAAGGTTTGCTTTATAAAAAGTTGGGTTAAAGTGCGTACGTTTCTTTCTCTTGAGAGGCTTTAATCCATGGTCTTTAAATCAGATGTAATACCCTAGGCAAGTAAATGATTTTCCTTTCTAATATTTTTTAGCCCTGATAGTAGTGGATACCGGCTTTGTGACTAAGGCCTGAGGGCGTATGAACGAAAAGCAGGATTAGCTTCATCAAAATATCTTGCTTTCTGTTCTTCTAAATAATAAAAGGTTAAAGCCTAATTCAATACTTATATTTGCAGCAGATGAAATTTAGTAAATACCATATTGTACCAGAATTAAAGAAGAGTTTAGACGATTTAGGGTTTAAGAAACCTACGGATATTCAGTTTAAGTCTATTCCACAAATACTTTCGGGACAAGATATTTTAGCCATCGCACAAACGGGGACAGGGAAAACTGCTGCTTTTGCCATTCCGCTAATTAGCATGTTGTCTTATAACAAACGTAGAGAACCGGAGCAAAACGTGAAGGCCGTGGTGATGGTTCCAACACGTGAACTGGCGATACAAATTGAACAGGTTTTTAATGAACTTGGGCAATATACAGATGTGCAAACTATCTCTTTAATAGGCGGAGTTGATATTGAACCGCAGATAGAAAAGTTGCGTAAAGGCGTTGATGTTTTGATTGCTACTCCTGGAAGGATTTCTGATTTGGTACACAAAGGTCATTTGAATTTAAAAAAGATTGACTTTTTAGTGCTTGATGAAGCTGACCACATGCTGAATAGAGGCTTTTATGATGATATTAAGCATTTGCTGCAGTTTTTACCTCGACGTAGACAAACGATGTTTTTTTCGGCAACCATCGACGAAAACATCAAAGATTTAGCTTATGCATTGGTGAGTAAGCCGGTGCGTATTCAGATTTCTCCGAAAGATCCGGTTTCTAAAAACGTAGATCATGCGGTGGCTTACGTTGCTATGGATGATAAACGGTTCTTTTTAGAAAGAGTAATTAATGAGAACCTAGAGAAGAAGATTTTAGTTTTTGTACGGACCAAAGTACGGGCAGAAAGAGTTTTTAAAGCCATGGAGCGGGTTAATATTGTTACCACTACGTTACATGGGGATAAAGAACAGGAAGAGCGTTTTAGGGTGTTAGACGATTTTAGAGAAGGTAAGATTAGGGTTTTAATTGCTACAGATGTAAGTGCTCGCGGTTTAGATGTAAAAGGAGTGGAGTACGTGGTGAATTACGATTTACCAGACGTTGCTGAGAACTATGTGCATAGGGTAGGGCGTACAGGTAGAGGAAATAATCGTGGAAAAGCAGTTTCTTTTTGTAGTGATGAGGAAAAGCCGATTCTACAAGAGATTGAGAATTATTTAACGCAGCCTATTAAAGTTATGACTATTAAAAGAACCGAATATGAAGAAACACTTGCTGTTTCTGAAGGTCACTTAAATGATTGGAAGTCTTTGATTATTGAAAACGAGGCAGCGGCTAAAAAAGCTAAGAAAAAGAAGAAAAAGTAAATTTAGTTTTTGATTATCAACACGTTAAAAAATAAAGCGATTTGCTTTTTTAGAATCTATTAAAAATTAATACATTTGCGGCGGGTTAGTCATCTACGACCAGCTCCTTCTGAACTCCCCCAGGGTGGGAACACAGCAAGGGTAAGAAGTTGTAGCGGTGCGATAGAAACGACTAGCCCATTTTTTTCCTTTCAAGTTCCAATGGTTTTCTGGATTTTCAATTTAACAATGTACAAATTAGGTTTATTTTATTACACAAATGTGTAATTGATGTCTAAATTGAAAATATTAGGTCGGTTTTAACAAAGAACTTAATATCTTTGAAAGATTGAATCGATGCTTTGGTGTTGAAAAACTAGTAATCGGCTTAAATTTTTAAAAGCAAAAACTAAAATAATATGAAATTTTTTATTGATACCGCAAACTTAGCTCAGATTAAAGAAGCTCAGGATTTAGGTGTATTGGATGGCGTAACAACCAACCCAAGTTTAATGGCTAAAGAAGGCATTACTGGAGACAAAAATGTATTACAGCATTACAGAGATATTTGCGCAATAGTTGACGATAACGTAAGTGCAGAAGTTATTTCTACGGATTTTGAAGGAATGATTAAAGAAGGTGAAGCTTTGGCTGCACTTGACGATAAGATTGTCGTTAAAATTCCGATGGTTAAAGACGGAATTAAGGCATTGAAATACTTTAGCGATAAAGGAATTAGAACAAATTGTACGTTAATTTTTTCTGCTGGTCAGGCTTTGTTAGCTGCTAAGGCTGGAGCAACTTACGTTTCTCCATTTTTAGGTAGATTAGATGATATAGGTGCTGATAGTTTTGGTTTAATTGAGGATATCCGTTTGATTTTTGATAACTACGGTTACGAAACTCAAATCTTAGCGGCATCTATCCGTAACTCTGTTCACATTGTAGAGTGTGCTAAAATTGGTGCTGATGTGATGACTGGTCCTTTAAGTTCAATTTTAGGATTGTTAAAACACCCTTTAACTGATAGTGGTTTAGCTCAGTTTTTAGCAGATCACGCTAAAGCAGCTGGTAAGTAATTGTCATTAAGCATAATTTGTGAAAAGCCACCTTTTGGGTGGCTTTTTTGTTGAGTATCATTTTGGTAGAGTTTTAACATTTGTTTCTTCGCTCTCGAATAGCTCATGAAACGAGCGATGAACACTGTAGCATCAAAATAGCACCAAAACGCCGGTTTGTTACCGTTTTTCACCACAAAAACTGGTTTAATGAGCCATTTTAAATTAATTTTCCAACTGTGATTTTTAAATATTTTTAGTTGTAACCGATTGGTTTAAAAACAGTTAAGCTCCGAACGGGGAGAACGGAGCTTAAACTAACCAATTATAAACCTAAATTAAACGATAGGAACTTTAATAAAGTAATGAGGTGTACCTCGAATTACTTGGTGTAAAGATAACACTAAGGTGCGGTTGAGTTGTCATGATACTGTCACGTATGTGTTAAGTGTTTATTAAAGAATGTTAAAATTTGTTAAAATAACAACGAAAAGCTGAATATGTTGTGATTTTAATAGCCATCACGCGTGGTTTACTCAGAATTAGCTAATCGTTATAAAAGATCTTTTAGCTTTAAATAAATTTCGTAATCGAATTGTTGCACATTGTTTCGGTTTAAAACGGCTAAGAAATTTGTTTTAACGGATAAATGTCGAAGGTTTTATTTTGATTAAAATTTTATTGTCTTTTAAAATTATTGATGAAGCGAATCCATACCCAATTTATCAATTTCCAAAAGCAGTACAGTTTTCCGACTGTATCCCGAGAAAGGTAATAGTGTATAAGTTGGCTAAACAACTTTTGATATCCGTATACATTTAAGTTGCTTTAATATCTTGTTCATTTTTATGATTTAGCTTGATTAATAATATAACTAAAAAAAGAGAAATGATGAGATATAAGTTAAAATAGAATGAGGATGTGCCCGATGGCTGAGAATAAATAACTGAATTTAATTTAAGCTTATAATTGGTTTACTCATAGCCATTTTGATAACCAATTCATTTAATAGCATTTTTTTATTGATTACCATTTTCGTTAGAGTAGGATTAATTGATGTTAAAACAGATTCTGCACCTTGGTTCGTAATTTTCTTTTTCGCCTAATAAAAATTGGTTTTTACTCCCTACCAATCTGTAACTAAATAAAGCGGAGCCACCACACCTAACACATACCGCATGTACTTTAGTAACATCTTCTGCAATGGCCATCAATGCTGGAATTGGACCAAAAGGTTTTCCTTCAAAATCCATATCCAAACCCGCAACAATCACCCTAACACCTTTGTTTGCTCATGTTAAACAAACATCAGGAAGCCCATCATCAAAGAATTGTGCTTCATCAATACCTACAATTTGAGTGTTGATGCCATAAAGTAATATTGCGGATGAATGATCAACAGGAGTGGAGGCTATAGCGTTTAAATCGTGAGAAACTACTGCGGTTTCATCGTAGCGAGTATCCGTTTTTGGTTTGAAAATTTCTACCTGAAGTTTTGCAATTTGAGCTCGTTTTAAACGTCTAATTAACTCTTCGGTTTTGCCAGAAAACATTGAACCACAGATTACCTCGATACTCCCACCCAAATCAAATCTTCTTCTAAACCTGTCGTCATTAAACATAATTGCCGTAATTGCTATAAACGTTTCGGCTAATATCAGAATTATATGTTATTTTTGATTGCATTTTATCACCATAAATACCCAAAACATACGTTTCTAATATCATGATGAATAAATCACAGATTTTAAAAAAAATCGGAAATATTATTGAGGAATTAAGCGAGCAGCAACAATATTTAGCTAGTACCAATAAAATCAATTTGTTAGAGCTAGAGCTTTTTACAGCCAACGCCGATTTTTTGATAGACCATATAGAAATTTTAAAAAAACTTTGTGATAATCGCTTCGATAATGAAGCGCAAAGTCTGCCAATTGTAGTACAAGTACCTGAGATACCTCAGAAAACTGAACCACCAGTTATTGAAGACACACCTCATAATTCGGTAGAAGAGGAAGAGCCTGAAAGAAAATTTAGTTTTTCTTTTGATGAGCAACCTACAGAAATGATATTTGATTTTGAAAAGAAAATAGCTGTTGAAGAGGTTTTTGACAGACCTTTGAACAGCGATGAGCGCCGGTTGTTAGAGGAAAAGTCGAATGCACCTGTAGCTGAACCAGGTGAGTTTATTGTTTTAGATGATGACGATCAAGATGACGAGGAGGAAAACAGTGAGGAAGATATTGAGCCATTTTTAATAATTAAAGATGAGCCCGTAAGTGGTTCAACTGCTAATGACAACGCCTCAATTGTCAGTGAGCGGCATAATGCCATACACAAAGCCGAAGAAGAGGAGAGAAAAAGTGAGCCTATAAAAGAACAAGCCCGACCAGAAAAAGCGCAACAACCTGTCGTGTTGCCTGTGCAAGAAGAAGTCAAAACCTTTAATCCACAACCTGCAATTGCCGTAAATACCAACCAGCCAGCCATTGTTAAAGGAGAAAGACCTTTAACATTAAATGAGATGCTATCTGCAAAGATAAACCAGAGTGGAGTTGCAGGACAGCAACGCCAATCAAAAAAGTTAGAAGATTTAAAGGCTGCTATTAGCATTAACGATAAAATGGTTTTTATTAAAGAGCTTTTTAACGGTTACAATTTAGCATATAGCGAGGCTATTGAGATTGTGAACAGATTTGAAAGTTTTGAAGCAGCTGATAATTTTCTGCAAAAAAACTACGCTGTTAAAAACGATTGGGAGGGCAAACAAATAACAGTTGCTCGTTTTTACGAGTACTTGCACAAGAAGTTTGTGATGTAAAGTAAACAATGTTTTTTAATTGTTGATTCGTTTGCTTGTAGTTAATATTTAAATGCCTCCTCAAAAAAAAGTTACACCTAAAAAAGTTGCCGTAAAGAAACGAAATGCTACGCCACGTAAGTCAAAGTCTAAAAAGAATAGTTCGGCAAAGTTTAAGGTTATTATCGTCCTAATTATAATGCTGGTGCTTTCGCCCTTTTACTATGGTAAGGTTATTAAAACTGCGGTTTCTACAAGTAGATGGTTCAGAGATTTATTTGTTTATGACGAATATCCGCATTATGAAAAATTCGGGATTCGCATTCCTCGTAAATATTACCTACACGGTATTGATGTTTCTTATTATCAAGGTAAAATTGATTGGGAGAAGGTAGCTAAAGTTGATTACAATGGCATAAAAGTCTCTTTCGCTTTTATGAAAGCCACGGAAGGAATAACACTAGTTGATTCTTACTTTCAAAGAAACTGGCGAGAAACGAAGAATGCCGGAGTAATTCGGGGTGCTTATCACTATTTTAAACCTAATAAGTCTGGTTTGTGGCAAGCTCGTTTCTTTTTACAAACTGCAAAATTTGAACCAGGCGATTTGCCTCCAGTAATTGATATTGAAGAGGCGTCTGGCTTAAGTAAAAATGAACTTATTCCGAATATTCAGGATTTTTTAAACGAAGTGGAGCTCAAGACTAAAGTGAAGCCGATAATTTATACAGGCTATCAATTCTATAAAGATCATTTGAAAGGAGAGTTTGATGATTACCCTTTATGGATTGCCCATTACTACCAACCAAAACTTAAGCTTAATAAGGAAACACACTGGGATTTTTGGCAACACGCAGATAATGCCCGTATTGATGGAATTAGGCATAAAGTTGATATGAATGTTTTTAGTGGAGAAGAGGAAGATTTGAGCGCTTTATTGATTCAAGAAGTAAATCTTTAAAATTTATGAAGTTTTTTCAAGAATTATTGACGTTAGAACAGAAAAGTAGAGGCTTTCATATCATAACTGGTAGGGTTGGCGCATGTTTACCTCAAATCTCTGAGATTAAAGTCGGAATGTTACAGGTTTTTATTCAACATACTTCTGCGTCACTGTGTATCAATGAAAATGCAGACCCAACCGTTAGGGAAGATTTCGAAATGTTTTTTAATAAAACCGTTAAGGAGAACGATCCCGATTATAAGCATGATTATGAAGGATCTGATGATATGCCAGCTCATTTAAAAAGTGCTTTGCTAGGTAGTTCAGTAACAATCCCGATTAGAAATGGTGAATTAGCTTTAGGGACTTGGCAAGGGATTTATTTGTGTGAGCACAGGAACCATGGTGGAAGAAGAAACTTAGTGGTTACCGCTTGGGGAAGTGGATTTTGATTGTAGTTTGGTGAAGAAAACCATAACAATAGCTATTATAAACGAGTTTATATCAACTAAGGTTGATAAACAGTTTAATGCCAATTTTTGAAACCACATAGAGATTCAAGAAAGAAATGGGGACATAGTCTATGTTACGCGAAGCGGAAAGCTATGTGAATCAAACCTGCCCGCTCTTCGTCGGTGCAAATCTATATCTTTTATGTGTTGAACGTTAGATCAATATATACATATAAATGGTTTTATTTCCCGTTTTAAAGTTTTGCGTTAGGGATAATAGCGGATACCGGCCTGTGAATAATGCCTTGTGAAGTATAAGCGGATAGCCCGACCGTTTTTCGGGAACGTCCTGATTTTAAAAACAAAAAAGCCGTTCCTAAGAATAGAAACGGCTTTGTGATTTATAATGCTGAGTTTATTTGATAAATAATAACTCTCTGAACTTTGGTAAAGGCCAAAGGTTATCATCAACCATTAGTTCTAGTTTGTCAACGTGGTAACGGATTGGCGCAAAATATGATTTTACTTTCTCATCATAGGCAATTGCTTTATCGCGAGAACTTTCCATTTTGTTGGCTATTTTACGTTCCTCAATCATTGCATGTACGTTGTCTTTAATAAAGTTTACATGTTTTGATATTTCTTTGATGATTAATATCTGAGCGCTGTAATTTTCTTCGCCCAAACCGATGTCTTGCAAACCTTTAACGTTTTGGATAAGTGTGTTTTGGTAAACAATTGCTGACGGGATAATAACATTGGTCACCATTTCACCAATTACCCGCCCTTCAATCTGTAGTTTTTTGTAATAATCTTCTAATAAAATTTCATGACGGGCATGTGCTTCTCTCGCGGTAAATACGCCTGAGTCTTGAAATAATTTGGTTGATTTATCTGAAATAAGCGCATCTAAAGCTTTTGGGGTTGTTTTGATGTTTGATAAACCGCGAACGGCAGCTTCCTGTTCCCATTCTTCGCTATAGCCATTGCCTTCAAAACGAATGCTTTTTGATTCTTTAATGTATTTTCTGATTACGTTAACAATAGCTAAATCTTTTTTCTCGCCTTTTTTAATCAATTTATCTACATCAACTTTAAATTTGATCAACTGATCTGCCATGATGGTGTTTAAAATAGTCATCGGGCTAGATGAGTTTGCAGAAGAACCAACTGCTCTCAATTCAAACTTATTACCTGTAAAAGCAAATGGCGAAGTACGGTTTCTGTCCGTGTTGTCAAACAAAATGTTCGGTATTTTTGGAATACCAACCCACATTAAGTTTTCGTCCTTAACTTTTTTGGCAATTTTTGGACTTTCAATCTCGTCAAGTATATCATTTAACTGACTGCCCAAAAATATAGAAATAATTGCTGGAGGTGCTTCGTTTGCGCCTAAACGATGGTCGTTATGTACAGAAGCGATAGATGCCCTCAACAAATCTGCATGCTCATGAACTGCTTTAATGGCATTAACAAAAAAGGTTAAAAACATTAAATTGTTTTTTGGCGTTTTGCCTGGTGCTAAAAGATTTTTGCCAGTATCGGTAATTAAAGACCAATTATTGTGCTTACCAGAACCATTTACGCCTGCATAAGGTTTTTCATGCAGTAAAACTTTAAAGTTGTGTCTTTTTGCAACTTTATCCATTAAATCCATCAATAATTGATTGTGATCTATGGCTAAGTTGATTTCTTCATATAAAGGAGCACACTCGAACTGAGAAGGAGCCACCTCATTATGACGTGTTTTTAAAGGAATACCTAATTGTAAGGCTTCAATCTCGAAATCTTGCATGTAAGCAAGAACTCGTTCTGGAATTGATCCAAAATAATGATCTTCTAACTGTTGGTTTTTTGCAGAGGAATGTCCAAAAAGTGTTCTTCCGGTAAGCATTAAGTCTGGTCTTGCATTAAATAATGCTAAATCTACCAGAAAGTATTCCTGTTCTATCCCTAAAGAAACGTTAACCTTTGTTACCCCTTTATCAAAATAACCACAAACATCAACTGCTGCTTTATCAAGTACAGATAATGCTTTCAATAATGGTGCTTTGTAATCTAAAGCCTCGCCAGTATATGATACAAATACTGTTGGAATACAAAGTGTACCCCTAAATATAAAAGCAGGAGAACTTGGATCCCATGCGGTGTAGCCTCTAGCTTCGAAAGTGCTTCTTATGCCTCCGTTAGGAAAACTAGAAGCATCTGGTTCCTGTTGTACTAATGCTTCAGCAGAAAATTTCTCAATGGGAGAACCGTCTGGTGCAGGTTCAAAAAATGAATCATGTTTTTCTGCGGTTGTGCCGGTTAAAGGCTGAAACCAATGCGTATAATGTGTTACCCCTTTGCCCATTGCCCATGATTTCATTGCTGCTGCAATGTTTTCGGCAATGTCTCTTTCAATGTGCGTTCCGTTTTCACCTGCGTTAACAATTGCCTCATATGCCTCTTTAGACATAAAAGCTTTCATTTTTGGTTTATCAAATACGTTTTTACCGTAGTAGTCAGAAATTTTTGTAGATGGTGCTTTAACTTCAGGTATTGTTCTGCCCAGTACCGATTGAAGTGCTTGAAATCTAATTGTTGACATTTTGAGGTATTTTTTATGAGTTGAAAACTATATTTTATATTTTATTCGATAAAAGTAAAGTGTTTTTATGGTGTTTTGTCATTTTTTATTAAAGAAAGTGTCGTATTGGTGTGTTTTTTAGAAAAATGGCAATATAAATTTGGGCTTTTTAAAATTATATCGAAAATCTTTATTTTTCTATGAGACTAATTACGGATATGGTGTTTTTTTTTTAAGGGTTAACTTTCAGGATTTGCTGTTAAACTAATATGTAAGTAATAGATTAAGAACTAAATGGAAGTTTAACCTAATATTACGATAAGAAGGAGGATGCTTTACATCCATGAAAACTTATAAATGCACTGTTGAATTTGTTTTTCTAGATCGGTTGGTATCCATTTGTTTTAGTGAAGAACGGGATTAGCAGATTATTTAAATGTCCACGAACTTATTGACTGAGAAAGTTGAGTAACATAAATGTTTCAATACAAACAATACGGTAAAATATATGTCGTTATAGGATAAATTAATCCTTACCGCTATGATATTTTCTAAAATTGATGTGAACAAGGTTGAGTGGCTTAATCTTGTTTTTGAAAACAGAAATCAGTCTTACGGAGCGTATGTTCTTAGACGAGACTCAGGCAATTATCTCTTTAAATCTTTATTGATTACTGGGTTTCTGTTTGGAGGAGCTGTTTTATTTTCCGCGGTGATTAAGAATGTTAATTCTGACAGTGTAGCCGTAGTTACTAATCCATTAGTTAATCCCGATGTAGTTAGAATTATCCCTGTAGATATTGTAAAGTCTCAAGTTGAACAGTCTACGTCGGTGGTTTCTGCATCTAAGTCTGTGGATAAAACTAATTTGCAGACTGTTAAACTGTCGGGAAATTTAACTCCAACTCGTGAGAAGGCTGCTGTGGTGGAATTACCTACACTTAAGCAGATTGATGAAAGCGTAATTAGCTCGCAAGATCAAAGCGGCTTGGCTTTTAGTGGTTCAAATGGTGGCAGGTCTATAACTAATAGTGGCGAAGGAATGGGTGGAGTTGGAAACAGTGGAACAGAAATCTACGGAACTGAACTTTTAGAAGCAATGCCCGAATTTCCTGGCGGAATGAGTGCTTGGGCTAAGTTTTTAAATAAAAATCTTCATTATCCTGTGGCTGCAATAGATAATGGCGTAGCAGGTAAAGTGTTGGTTTCATTTGTCGTAGAAAAAAACGGAGAGGTCTCAAATTTAAAAGTTATTAAAGGAATTGGAGGTGGATGCGATGAAGAAGCAATGCGAGTGATTAAGAAATCTCCTTTTTGGAAACCGGGGATGCAGAACGGGAGAAAGGTTAGGGTGGCGTATATTATGCCGGTTGTTTTTAGGATGGAGTAAAGTTGTTGAAAAAATTGTTAATTTTAAAAACCAGGGTAAAAGCTGGTTTTTTTGTTTACGTCTCTTAAAAGATTAAGTTGGAAAGTAAAGAATGAGTTATAAATATCAGGAAATTGATATCGAGAGATGGTGTGAGATTACTAAAGAAGGTGAAGTTGGAGTATTTGGAAGCAAAGAATTTTTGTTAACAACGGCAGAGGTTTACAAGTATAATTTTTTATTTTGCTTAGTTACTTATAATGGCAATTCGATTTTAACCGTCCCGCTTTTTACTCATAAATCAAAAGTTACATTCCCTAATCACTACTTTTATCAGTTTGTATGGCAAAATGAGTGGGAAAAAGAGTCTTGGTCAGTTTTGGATGCATGGGATGTTTTACTTAAACAATTGCAGAGTAAATATACAGAAATCAAGATAAGGTTACCTATTTCCGTGACAGATAGCAGGCCATTTATATGGAATAATTTCGACATAAATATAAAATATACTTACATAAAAACCCTAGTTGATTTATGCTATCATCAAAACATTAAAAGAATTGTCAAAAAAGAAAAAGTTGAGTATACATTCAAAAAAAATTGCGATTGGGATGAGAATTGGAAGTTTCATAACGAGGATTTAAATAGTTTTGGTGTTAGAGTCATACACAAAAGCTCCTACATGAAATATTTTAAGGGTTTAAAGGATAGTGGGTTGGTGCAAGTCTTTAATGCTTACCACAATAATGTATTTCTTAGTTCTATACTAGTGATTATTGATAGAAGATTAAAGACCGCCTATTTTCCGTTGATTGGTACTGCCGACGGTCATTACAAATCAGGACTGCCGGCTATGCTTTATAATTACACTTTGACAGAATTAAAATCAGAAGGTTTCGAAACTGTTGATTTAGTTGGAGCCAATATTAGAAATATTGCCAAATACAAAAGTAAATTCCTACCCACTCTGTTTCCATTTTTCGAAGTTTCTTATTCTAAAAGAGCAGTGTTTGCAAAAACGAAAATTTTAAAAATTAAGAAAATTATTGGTAAGATATTGTTTTGGGTTAAGTGATCTTTAAGATCGGTATTATTTTTTTATAGGTGAATTTTATTTTAGCTGCGTTTTTAAAAATGATTAAGGAAGTTGATGAGCAGTATTGGAGCAACAATGTGAGCTCGTCAAAAAAATCATTGTTTTTTGAAGTAGATTTTCTTGAAGGTGTTGCAGAGAGTTTTTCTTACAATCTACATTATTTTGTTTTTGAAAATAAGAATAAGGTATTAATGGCTGCAGCCTTATATTCTGACGGTAATAATATAGTAACCTGCTTGCCTTATACCTATAGTTCTATTTACTTCGGAGATGGATTGAGCGATCGAAAATATTTGTTGATTACCAATGATTTTATAAGGTTTTTAAAATTAAAATGGCAGAAGATTTCTTTAAGATTACCAGTAGAAATTAAAGATATCAGGCCATTTATTTGGGGCGGATTTAAAATATCTAACCGTTATACTTATTTAAAAGAAACAGAGACTAGCTTTCCTAAGAAAGTAGTTAAGAATGCCGAGAAAGCTACCACAGATGGTATGACTTTGAAAGTAATTAATGCTGAAGATATCGACCTTAAAACTTGTATAAAATCGTTTGCTAAACAGGGTTTCGATAAGCGTATAGTTCAATCAAACCTGGAGATGTTGGCTAGCCTTACAGAACAAAATCAGCTTCTTGCTTTTAGAGCAGATACTAACGAAGGATGCGTATGTACTAGCTTGATGTTGGTTGATGCTATGCAAAAAAAAGCATACGCGTTATTAATTAGTGAAAGTTTAAACGAGTTTGCTCATGTTTACATAAACTACGAGCGATGTAAATGGTGCATAAAAAATGGTATTTCGCAGATAGATTTTTGCGGAGCAAATGAACCAGGAATTGCAAATTTTAAATCTTCTTTTAATGGGGTACTCACTTCTTATTCTATCGTTCACTATAATCCAAAGTATGCGTTTTTTAACAAAAGAATCCAAAGTTTAAGGGAGATTGCAAAACTAATAATAAGTAGAAAATTTGTATTTTAATTCATTTAACATAGTTGATGAAAGAAAACCTGAAAGTTCTTTTTTTTACTGCTTGGTATCCTAACAAAAACAGCAGTTTAGCCGGAACATTTGTAAGAGAGCATGCAAAGGCACTTAAGCCTAGTGTTAAAACGCTGGCAGTATTTCATGTGTTTTCTGATGAGGATTTGAAAGTGCTGTTCAAATTTATTCAAACAGAAGATTGTGGAGTTACTCTTTATAGAATTTCTCACAAAAAATTCGTTGGCATTTTGAGTTCTTTAAACTGGATTTTGTATCCCGTTGCAAGTGTACTAGGCTTTTACAAAACTTACAAGGCTTTTGGAAAAGCGGATATCCATCATGTTCATGTGTTAACAAGAACTGGTATTCTGCCATTAATTTCCAAGCATCTATTTAAAGTTCCCTATGTTATTACTGAACACTGGACGCGTTACTTGCCTTCCAGAAATGCGTATCATGGACTTTTCAGAGCTTGGATAACAAGATATATAGTGAACCAAAGTAGTGGGCTCAGCACAGTTTCTTCGGATTTGCTAAACGCAATGAAAAGTCATGGTCTCAAACATCAAAATTCGATGCTTATTTCAAACACAGTAGCAAACCAGTATTTTAATACTGCTAATATCAGACAGAATCGAGAATTTAAGTTTATACATGTATCTGGTATTCAAGACGCTTCAAAAAATATATCAGGCATTTTAAGAGTCGTGAAAAGGCTGAAAAAGTCGGGATTGAAATTTAAATTGGATATAGTAGGTGATGATAAAGAGCGTTCAGGTTTTGAAGAGTACTGTAAACAAGTTATGATAGATGATGTTGTTACTTTTCATGGCAAATTGTATGATCAAAAATTAATTAAAAAGTATCAAGAAAATGATGCTTTTGTTCTTTTTAGCAATTTTGAAAATCAGCCTTGCGTTATTTTGGAGTCTTTCGCATCGGGTTTGCCAGTAATTTCTACTAATGTTGGCGGAATAGCGGAAATCGTGGATTCTAGCAACGGAATTTTAATTGATTCTAAAGATGAAAACGCATTATTTGAAGCAATGAAAGATTTGATTTTACAGAATAAAAAATTTGACAATGACCTAATCCAAAAAAATGCACAACAGAAATACAGTTATAAAGCCATTGCTGATAAATTTCTTGAACTATATCAAACTGTTTTAAATTAGCATTTCAAACTATTTCAATAAATAGATCTTGCCAATGTTATTTTTGAAAAAAGCATTAGAAGTGTTATTCTTTCTTTTAACGTTAGTGCCGTCGTTATTCTCCACGAATACTTGATAAAAATAGACGCCATTAGCAAGTCTATCTCCAAAACTATCTGTACCATCCCAACTAAAATCAGATATATTATTGCCAATTCTAATATTTCCCAACTCGCTTTTATTTATTACCCTAACTATTTTTCCAGATGCAGTACTAATCTGAATTCTCATTTTATCAGGTATGCTTCCCGTCACATTAAAAACAAATCTAGTAGAATTTACTACTGGGTTGGGGTAAGGTAAAACGTTAGTTATTGTTTGTTCATTAACTACTTCAAAATCTGTTAAAAAATCATTTAATAAGGCATTTCGAGATTTATCTCTTGCTTGAATTTTTAGAGTGTAAACTCCATCTGCTAGTTGCTCTGGTTGGTATAGAAAGCTTACGGTGTTGTTTTCTTTTGACGCATTCTGTTGTATTACTAATTTAGTTGAACTAAAAGATATTTGCTGATATTTTTCTTCATCTTTCTTTAAAAATATCGATACCAAACTGGTGTCATTTAACAAAAGGAACTTGTTTTCATCATTTAATGAAATATTTATCGTTGGTTTTGGTGACACAACCTCTCCATTTATAATATGCTTTCCGTCAAACAGAAGATCTACTACAGGGTTTTTTTGATCTCCGATTACTTTAAAGGAATAAGATAATACATTATTAAACTCTAATAAATCTTTTCCGTTTTTTGGAGTTAACGTGAGTTGAAGAATATTATCACCAACTAATCCGGTTGTTGAGTAATTGAAGTCAAATTTTTTGCTGGTATTGATAGGTAGTGGCGATAAGGTACTAATAGTGCCAGTCTTTGAAGTTCTGTCTGCCTTAGTAATCTGATATTTGATTATTACAGAATCAGTCATCATGATATCAATATTGCTAATTGCTGAGGTTAATTTTAGCGAATCTCCTTCATTTAATTCTTTGCTGTGAAATATATTCGCGACTTCTGGATTGAATGATAATTCGGGAAATTCGCTGATGTATAACACTTTCCATGACAATAGTTCGGCAACCGTTTTATTTACGTTGTCTTTTACTTCTGATTTCAGTCGTATAAAAGGGTATTTATTCGCATCTACATCAGCAATATTTATAACATTATCCGAAATGTTATTTTTAAGTATAGTTTCTATTCCATTTTCATCGATGCCAATTATACTGTTGGAGATCGCATCATTTAAATCACCTTTGAATTCCAAATTAACAAGATTCCAATTATTGGATGGTCCAATTTTTTCTGATTCATAAAATCCCGAATTCCAACTGTTTAATAAATCCGTGTTTAGCGTTACGTATTGAGATTGTGCTGGTTCGGAAAGCGAGTAATCAGCTGTAAGTTCTCTAAATAAATTAGAGGACGGGTTTCCCTTTTGTGTAATAAATATATAGGGTTCTCCGGTATTTATTTTCTCAAATTGGCTTAAACTTAAGTCTGTCAAATAATCCTTAATATTTTTGGGTAAATTTTTACCCGAAAAGTTGATTCCACTTAAGCCTACTACAACATATCCTTGTGGAATGTTTTTAAGGTAGTTTGCAAGTGAATCTAATTGTAGACTGTTGTTGGTGTTAAAAAAGAATTGTCCTGTCTGCGGTATTAAAGTAGTTGACGAGTTGAACTGGCTCGTGTAATTGTACAATATGTCTGAATTATTTGGATTAAATGCAGCGATAGAAATCCCAGTAAATTCTTGAGAGTTGAACGATAATGCTCTTACTGATACATTTACTCTTATCCTCCGTTCTATATTTGTTGGGCCGTTGTTTCCACGTGTTTGCACAAAAAGAGGATCGGCGGTTTTAGCATATTCAAATTTACTGTCGTTTAAAACAATATTACTCAAGGTAATATTATCGAACTGCTGATAATGCCCTTGACTAAATCCGTTTGCGATTGTTGGTATGTAGGTGAAAGAACCTATTTGCCACTGACCTCCATCTCGTATATCTACGTCTAATTTAGCTCTCCAATAATAAACCTTATTATTTTCATAAACTACACTTGGCTTCCAGTTTGCAAAAAGATCTGCCTCTATAACTCTTGAGCTTTTTTTCCAGCTACTATCAAAAGTTTTTAAGGTGTCTATTTCGAAAATATATGATTCGTTCTTACTAAATAAATCATTAGCCTCAACTTTGAGTTCAATATCTTGGTTATTAACTATACTGTAGTTTTTTGGAGATAAAAGTACTACTCCAGTAGAAGGCAAAAACGTTTCAAAAGATGCTGTGTTATTTTGTTCGTTAAGCTCGTCTATTTCATTTTTTGGATCCAAACTTACAATGAACTTGTTTGTACCAGAAGCATCATTCGCATTATTTTCAATAGAGAAATTAAGGGTGTCGGTGTTATATACTGGTTTAAAACTTTGCTCTGGATATGTAATTGTTGTATTGTCTTTTAAAACTCTTTTAACACTTAGTTTTAGAGAATCGCTTAATCCCTTGCCGTTGTTTTTAACCATCAAGCTTAAACTAAATTTGGGAGAATTCGCTGTTATGTTAGGCTCCAAAATACTGATGTCCGCAGTTTTTATTTCATAATCCGCCTTATCGGGCGAATAAAAGCTCAACGAAGGATCTCCAAGGTATATGTACTGTTGACAGTGTATTTTGTTAAGTGCATCGTTAGGGTTTTGATAAGTTCTTATGCTACTTGCTAAGTTTTGAGCTACAGATTTGCCGTAATTTAATTTAAATGAATTCTGAAAAAAAGCGTTTCCAATGCCAGCTAAATAAGAAGCTACACCTTCACTACTAGTTCCAATCCAAGCAATTGCCCCCTTATTTTTTTGACCTATATAATTTTCACCTAAAGAGGCTGTAGTGAATGCATTTCCTGTGCTACAACCGTTAATAAAGTAGAATAACAATTTATCTTTATTACTTATATTTTCTGGGTCACCAATAGAAACGGCGGTTCCAACAGTACTTCCATGCCCTAAGAATGTCAGTAATGAAACCCCATTTTCTATTTTGTTATTTATTTTCCCTACTAAATTGTCTGTTATCGGATCTGTAACACTTTTATAAAATGAAGTTGTTTTACTTCCAAAAAAACTAGTTTCTGCGATATTTGAAAATCCTTTTAAATAAGCCGAGAACTGTACATCCTCAGAAGTATTTTTACCTCCGCTTATATTGATTAAGTTTTTGCGCCAAAGTTCATTAGGTTGGGCGTCATAATTTTTGATTTTTTCTAGATAATTTTCAACGTCTGCAAGGGATTTTGCTGCAAGCCTACCTGTTGCAAGCGCAGGAGCTAAATTATCATCAAACAAATGGGAAGTTATACCTATATCAGAAGGTGGAAACCCGAAAGTTGGAACCATTTCATCGCTTAAGCGGAGTTTGCTCAACTCATAACCTTTTCCAATTAAGAAAAGAAACTCTGGCTTAACGGTGCTTTTCTCAAGTAAAAACTTACAATAATTTCTTATCGCTAGTGCGCTGTGGATGCCATATCCAAACTGATCGTAAAGTTCTGCGCTTGTAATCGCAATAGAATTTACTCCTTTGCTATTTTTATAGCTAATAAGATCGTTTACACCACTTAATAAAGATTTATGGGTAACGATAAGCATTTTTGCATTTGAAACGGAAGGGTTTACAAGGCTAAACTGAACCGCCTCTAATGAGGTATTTTTTAGACTGCTTTCGTTGTAAGCAATAAGATTATTGCTGCTGTTTTTTACTACGAAAGAGCTTATAGCGTTATTTTTCACTCCTTTATATAGCTCTGCCGTATTTGGATTTAAAACTTTTGAATTATTCCAAGTGCTGCTGTTGGTGAAATTTAAAATGCAATTACTATTAGCACTATTTAATTTAAACTCTAAAAAATTAAAAGTTGCTGCATCAAGCATTCTAGGATATGTGATTCTAGCGTAACCTGGTGCTTGAAAATCCGTTAGTGCACCTAAATCATTGATAGAATTAAAAGAAACGTTGGTGGTACTGTTCAATATCGCGTTTGTCAAGTTCTCTGTAGTTCTTACCGTTTGATAACCTCTATAACTTACATCTTTAACAGTTACACCATCTACCATAATATTCAAGTGATGATTATTACCAGAAGAATTGGTGGCAGAAGCGTTAGATCTTCCCGCTACGTAGCTTTCGAACAATGGTTTGAAATTACTACCAATGAAAAAATTAGGTGTATTTAATACTACAGCTTTTGAAGCTCCAATACCAAAAGTATCTCCAAGATAACCTTCGCCCTCAATGTAGTCAGAAAAAGTCATCACATCTAAAATGTACTGACCAGGATAATACTGATTAGCAAAGTTTTGCGAAGCAGTATAAATTATGTTTGTTTCTGGAGTAATACTAGTTGTATTTATGCTGATATCTTGATAGCGTTTTCCTTGTTCACTACTGCTATTGGTAATGTAATAGGTGGCTACGTCATCAAATAGACTGACTTCTGAATTAGGTTGTTCTCCAGGACCATATAAATTTGTGTCGATTTTTGCATTATTAGGGTTTCCGTAAAAAGTAATGTAATCGCTGCTGTCGAATGAATTGTCATCACCCCCTTCTATCATCAAAGGAATTTCTTGCCCTAAGTAATATATTTGAAAACCTTTTGTAGTTACGCCATTATTGAAAAAACCTAAAGTTTGTAACTGCGCATGTGTAATTTTGTAAATACCTTTTTCACTAATCCTTAACTTCGCATAACGCTGGTTTTCTTTAATCCACTCATTACCATAACGTGTTTGTGCAAAACCAGTTGCGGCAATTAAGAATAGTAAAATTAAAGATTTGATTTTTTTCAAGAAAGATAAGTTTTGGATGCTAAAAATAACTAATTCTGGCAAGAATAAAGCTTTTTTTAAATCTTTGATATTTCTATGAGAAAGGTTTGGATCCCCTAATCTCTGGGGTTTATGGGCACTATGAGTATGAGAATTTAAGTTTTTTATTTTACTATTAGAAATCATTATGATGTTCTAATAATTAGCACTCTTGTTCTTTTTTTTTATTATAAAATATTTTAGTGATGCCATCATCGTGGTTTGCAAAATCAACGCGATTATCACTCCTAATAAGCCTAACTTGTTTGGAAGTATTAATAATAAAATGATGTAAACCGAATTGCAAAACAAGACTAAAGGGATATTATATCGAACCAAATTTAAACTTGTGAAAAGCAAATGTACGCCAGCTACTGCTCCAACTAAAGCCATGTATATGGTGTAAGTACTTAATAAAGTTCCGTTGTAAAATGTTGCTGGTATAAAATAGTGTAACCAAATTGGGTAAGATATCATGAATACAACGGAAGCTATCACTCCCCCTGAAACCATTATAAGAAATGTTTTTTCGACTATTTTAAGTGCTTTTAGAAATTCTTTTAATGCAACAAGTCTAGAGAGTTCTGGAAATAAAGACTGAGTAAGAGCACTTATAACCTGATTAAAAATTCCACCAAATTTTGATATCACGTTAAAAATCCCCACCGCATCCACGCCTAATAGTTTATTGATGATAAAGTTTGTGAGTTGACCTATTGGTAGATTTAAAGTGGAAGCAAAATTATTGTAAAGATTAAAGCGTATAAACTCTTTATCAGGTGTTAGCTTAACTTTGTAAAAGTCTAAACACTTTATTTTCTTTAAGCATCTATACCCAAAAAAGGCCAACATAATTGAACCTATAATACTTATTATTATATCTGTAATAATGAAATATTGAATTGGAAGAGCGTAAAAAAGTCCGAAAAGAATAACTAACATTTTAACAATAGAAGTAACGATAGCCACAAAGGGCTCAGATTTATAGTCATTACTTAATCGTAATACAGCAGTTACCGTTCTGATTACACTAAATGGTATTAATACAAGATATAATACGATGTACTTTTGTGTTTGTTGTCCAATACCAAAATAGCTGCTTGTTATATTTATTAGTAAATAGGCAATAATTAGTGTAGCAACTGAAGACAATATATCCAATAAAAGAGCTCTTTTAAAATATTTTTTTAATCCTAAAATATCTTTGTTTACTATCGCTTCTTGACCAAATTTAATAACTGCAGTATAGGAGTAAAAACTAAAAACGCCAATATAAAAGTTAACGTAAGTTGTAAGTATTGCAATTGTACCTAACCCGTTTATTCCAATTGCTTTAATTATCAAAAAAGTATTTAATAAACCAATTAGAGATGCTATCGTTTGGAGATAGAATACAGAGAAAGCATTCTTTAAAATTTCACTTTTCAGAATTTGGGCCTTGATACCATTAAATAATTTTCTCAAAATCTATAATCTTTATGATTAGTAGCGACCAAACAATCCTAATAATCTTTATTCAAGAGGTGTATTAGTGCCCAGAGCGCCCAAGTTCCTAAACCTACATAATTATCATTCTAAATCAAGCGGGTAGATCTAAGGAAAATATAAGTTTAAAATTTAGTGAAGGTCTCTATGAAAATATTATATAAATGCACTTAGTTTTCAAATTTTCGACTGCCCAAGAAATTAGCGCTTAACTTAAAGATATGTCGAATCTAACTTTATCAACGAATTTTGATATATAAAATAAGTGAACTGAATTATTAGATCTTTTACCTCACCCAACCTTAACGCCATTTTCAACCACCTTATCCACACCCAACAAGGTTACGGCGTTTCCATCCCCAAGAGCACCCAAAATCAAACATTCACTCATGAAATTCGCAATTTGCTTGGGCTCAAAATTTACAATAGCGGTAACTTGCTTGCCAATTAGTTCTTCTGGCGGATAAAGCACAGTAATTTGGGCCGATGTTTTTTTAATTCCTAAGTTTCCGAAATCTATCCAAACTTTATAGGCTGGTTTTTTAACCTCCTTAAAAACCTCCACTTTAATAATTGTTCCAATTCTAATGTCTAAAGTTTCAAATGCGCTAAAAATATTCATTGCACTAAATTAATAATTAGCATTATAATTGTATTCTTTTAGCAAATCATTTTTATGCAGACATCTTTTAGGCTTTTTATTGTTTTTTTAATAATGTCTTTGCCCTTAAAGGGTATGAGTTTCCAGTCTCAAAGTGATATTTTAGGAAAGTGGATTTCTACTAAAAAGAATGTCGTTATTGATGTTTATAAAGTTGCTAACCAATTTCAAGCTAAAGTATTATGGTTTGATGATGCGGATGATCCATCCAGACCCATGCGGACAAGAAAAGACATTAACAATCCTAATAAAGCGCTGAGAGGAAAAACTATTTTAGGGATGGATGTTGTGGAAGGGTTGTTCTATAATCCAGAAAAACATCGTTGGGAAAAAGGAAAAATCTACGACGCCAGCAGTGGAAAGCATTGGAGTTCTGTAGTTTATTTTAACAAAAACGACCAGCTTGAAGTTAAAGGATATTGGAAATTTGAGTTTTTATGTCAAACTCTAACGTTCACTAGGTTTAAACCTTAAGTTAAAGATTGTGGTTTAGCAATTTTTCTGGCATCATTACTGGTTAGGTGTAGTATAAACGAAATTTTAAAATTATGGATAAGCTGAAGAAGTTTGATTTAATGGAGAAAATAAGTAGGGAGCTAGAAGATTTAAAACATAGCCAAACTGCAGTAATCCAAAAAATTGGAAAAATTGAAGTTGACAACATGGAGTTGAACAACACAAAACTAGAAGATAAGTTGGGAGATATGCATCAAAATGCTTCGGAAATATTAGATTCTATTGCTGCGGTGTTAGAGAACTTTGATGAAGTGAAAGATAAATTTGAAGGTAAAAACAACATCGAAGGGTTAAGAGAGCAAGAGGCAATTGATAACCTTAAGTAAATTTTCTTATCTATGGAAAAAAAGATCTCGCTATTTTAGGTAGCGAGATTTTTTGTTTTATAACGTTTTATTTAGAAAGTTCCTCGTAAACTTTTTTTCCAGAAACGCTAAAGTAGATAAAGTCCGTTTTAGATAGATTGTAAACCTTCCAAATGTTTCATCACCGCTCTTATTTCTCCGTAAGAAATCTCGTTTCCCATGGCTTCTTTAGTTTGATTAATAGAAATAGGCTTTGTTTCTACTATATAATCGCGGATTTTGTCAACTTTCTCCTTATCAATGAAATCTGAAACTACTATTTCTCCGCTGTCAATATAATGGGTTAAGTGAGTTTCAATTGTTGAGGCAACGAAACCTCTTTCTTTTGCAATTTCCTCAACAGATTTACCAGCTTTAAACATGTCCAAACTAACTCGTTTAGTATCAGTTTTACTGATTTTTGCGGTAATTAATCCTTTGATAGGTCCTTGTTCAATATCGTTGGCTTCGCAATAATCAGAAATCATGATGAGGAGCTCGTTTCCGTATTGTTTTACTTTTACTTTTCCGATACCTTTAATGCTTTCCAGCTCTTCATAATTGGAAGGAAGCTTATTAGCTAAATCTGTTAGCACTTTTTGCGGTAGAACTTGGTAAACTGGAACACCGTAATCGTTTGCTAAATCATCTCTCCATTTTTTGATAGTTTGGAAAAGTATGCCATGTTTTACGCCTGCCGGTGCTGCTGCTTTCTTCGGAGCAGAAACAGTTTCCACTTTTCTGGCATTTGTGAAATCTATTTCAGCGTTCGCCTTGGTTTTTAGGTAAGCAAGTGTTCTAAAACCCTCGCTACATAACTTTAGGCTACTTTGTTTAACAAAAAGCTCTTTGTTTAAAGTTTCTAGGGCTTCTTCGATACTCTTTTTAACCGATTTATTATCAGCATCAAAACTTGTTGCTTTTAATTGCTTTTCAATAGTTTCTAATATGTCCAGAAAATAGGTGCACCCTTTTCTAATCCGAGTTTGCAAGTCGTCGTTTTCTTCTGGCAAACCATTATCCTGTAGCTGAGCGTAAATCTGCCTTTTAAACTTTTCTGCAACGTCGTAAATTTTATCATCGCCCAATTCTCTAATCTTGTTAATCTCGTCTAAAAATCCGTCGTTTATGGTTTGGTGGTTTTCTTCTGATAGTTTTTTGATTAGAAATAATGCACCTTTTAATATTTTGAAATCAAATAAGTCAAAAAGTAAATTCTGCTGAAATATGATTTTTGATTGCACCAAGTGGTTTTCATCGGGCGCATTTTCTTCTGCGTTTCTAGTAAAGTTAGCGACGGTGCCATCGGTTTTTACGCTATTAAAGCTAATAGGAGAGTGCAGCACCAAACCTTCAAAGGTTTTGCATCGGCTTAAAGCCACATAAACCTGTCCGTGAGCAAAAGCAGCGTTAGCATCAATAATGGCTTTTTCAAACGTTAAACCCTGACTTTTGTGGATGGTAATTGCCCAGGCCAACTTTAACGGATATTGCAAAAAAGTACCGATAACGTTTTCCTCAATTTCTTTGCTAGAAGCGTTAAGCTCATATTTGAAGTTTTGCCATTCTGCTTTGTTTACGATGATTTCTTGAGAATCTCCAGGGCATTTTACATAAATAGTTTCATCGTTAATTTTAGTGATCCTACCAATTTTACCGTTGAAGTAAAGTTTCTCTCGCGATATGTCGTTTTTTACAAACATCACCTGTGCACCAATTTTGAAAGTAAGCTCAGCTGAATTGGGGTAAGAAAACTCAGGAAAATCGCCATAAACCTCCGCTTTAAACTTGTACTCTTTTCCTTTTAGTCCGGTTAGTTTACCTTCGTTAATTTGGTTCGCCGAAAAATTGTGAGAGCTTAACGTAATATAGCCTTCGTCTTCATGCGGGTTAAAATTTGGAATGTAGCGTGAATTAAGTTTTTCCAAAGTCGGCGAATCAATTTTATTTTCTCTTACGGCATTTAAAAGCCGAATAAAAGTATCGTCCGACTGGCGATAGATATGTTTCAGCTCAATATTTATTGGGAAGGTTTGCTTTAGTGCATTGCTATTAAAAAAGTAGATATTATCATAATGTGCTTTTAACAATGCCCATTCATCATCCTTAACTACAGGCGATAGCTGATGTAAATCGCCAATCATTAATAATTGAACGCCGCCAAAAGGTTTTGTTCTATCGCGGTAACGCTTTAAAACATCGTCAATACTGTCTAAAGTATCGGCCCTAACCATACTAATCTCATCAATAACTAATAAATCCAAGCTTTTGATCAGGTTGATTTTTTCGCGATTCATCCTGCGGTTCTGATTGGCTTTTTCAGAGTTTCCAGGAACATAAGGGCCAAAAGGCAGTTGGAAGAAAGAGTGAATGGTACTTCCACCAGCATTAATAGCGGCTACACCAGTTGGTGCTACAACAACCATGCGTTTTGGACAGGTTTTTTTAAGCTGATGTAAAAATGTGGTTTTTCCAGTTCCTGCTTTCCCCGTTAAAAAAATGTTTCGGTCTGTAAACTGTACAAATTCGGAAGCTAATTCTAACTGAGGATTTTTTAACTGCATTCAATATGTTTTTTGAAGGTTGAGCGATGCACAAATTTAAACTAATTTTTCATTTAAGCGTTTTGCTTTCCACCATTCGTTTGTAAAAGCTAAGGCAACCAATCCATATTCAACAACAGTTAAAAAAGTGCTTTGTTGGTACGGAACGGTTACATAAGTATAATAGGTTAAACAAATAAGCGCCGACCATAATAAACCAAATTGGAAATTTATAAACGGCGTAAAACAAACTAAAATAATGATATACCAAGGATGGACTACCGCATTAAATAGATAATATGTTAGCATAAACCAAAAGCTACCTTCTATTATATTTGATGACTTACGGAAGGCAATCCGCAATCCGCTTAAAGTACAAATTGCTAAAATTACGCTAGTATAAGCGATTGGATTATGACCTAATAATCCCCAACCAGCAGATTTTAACAACTGAAAAATACTTCCGTTAAATTCGAAACTGCCATAATAAAGTTGCAAACTGCTTAATAAATGTTGTGCTAAAGTAAGGTTGTGTATAAAAGGCAAAAACAAAATTACGACCGTAAAGCCTACGATTAAACCAGAATAAATGGTTTTTTTGAAACCGATATGCTTAATAAAGAGTGGTAAAAATATAAGGGGTAAAAGCTTGGAACATATTGCTAAACCTAAAGCAAACGAGGCCAAAACCCATCGCATTTTTACAAGAAACCAAAACGATAGCAAAGTGAAAAATATCATCACTGCTTCAAAATGTAGGTTTCCGGTAAGTTCAATAATTACTAAAGGATTTAAAGCGTATAAAAAAACTAAGCTTTCTTTTTTGTTAAAGTGGCAGATTAGTTTTTTAATCAAATAAATGTTTCCTACATCAAAACCGAGAATAATTACTCGTAAAATTATAATAGAAGTAAGCAGATTTCCTTTGCCCGCGAAAGCCGTCAGCAAAAATGCCAACTGATTAATTGGTGGATAAACCGAATAATATTCGGGTGAATTCATTTTTTCAAAAAGATGTAAATCAAGCCAATCGTAATTAAAAGCCAACAGTTCTTTCGGAGTAAAAGCAAAAGGATTAATACCATGAAAAATTTGTGCGCCATCCCAAAAGAAACGATACAAATCATCACTCAGTAAAGGAAAGGAAAACAATAATGCAATCCGTAAAGCTATTGAAGTTCCATAATTTAATTTATAGAATTGTGGATCGTTAAAATATTTAATAATGATGAAATACGCAATAAAAGCAATTCCGATTGCCGTCCAATAGCTATAAATATGTGTGCGATCTGGAATGAAATAGCTAACTGAAACTACACCGAACACCATCACAGTTGATAATGTAATTAAAAGTGAAAACTTTTTAAATCGAGCTGGGACAAACATACTATTCAATAGCGCTTAAATTTCGGTTAAAATTTTGGCATCGACGAATAATCGAAAATTTTAGAAATTTGGTTTTGAAGAGGGTTATTGATTTTTAAATTTATTCGCACTATTAAGCTCAAGCACTGATTAGAGTTAACCTTTAATTCGCCCTTGGAATTTGTGGTTCCAATGAAGAAAGTAAAAGCACTTCCTTCCCTAGCAAATTCCGCAGGCGACAGTTTTTTGGTTACTTTTTTAAACAAAAAAGATTAGTAAAAAGCAAAAGTAAGCAAAACGATTAAAACAGTTATTATACAGAGGTTTATAAAATGGTAGTACAAAGTTGGAGGTCGGCGTACGACAGGTTTTGGACTTAAAAAGACAAGGTTAGGTTACTAAATCATTACCAGTTTAGTCTTGTAATGATTTAGATAAAAGACTATAATTCAATCTTTTGCATTATTTTTCATAGTTCCTTGTAACTCATTGATAGTTAATTTTAAACATTAAACAATTGAGTTATGGAGACAGTTAAAAGATCCACCTTCAAGTTATTGCTTTACTTGAAGAAGAATGAACCAAAGAAGAACGGTAATGTACCAGTTATGGGACGGATTACCATCGACGGAACGCCTAAAACATTTGGAACCAAACTAGAAATTGATCCCAATAGCTGGGATTTAAAACACGGTCGTGTATTGGGCAAGAGTAGCTTGGCATTAAGCACCAACCAGAAATTGGATAAAATCCGTGTACGTATCAATAAGATTTATGATGAGATGCTCAAAGATGAAGGCTTTGCAACTGCACAAAAAGTAAAACTTTCGTTTTTAGGCGTTGGTGTCATGGAAGACTCTCTGCTAAAAATCTTTAAGAAAAACAATGAAGATTTCGAAAAAATGGTTTCTAAAGGAGAACGCTCACAAAGTACGTATTACAAATACAAAATTGTCTATAATCACCTCAAGGAATTTATCACTTGCCGGTATTATAGGGATGATATGGCATTTAGAGAATTGACCTGTGACTTTATCAGGGAATTTGATTTGTTTTTGCGGGTGGATAAAGGCTGTACCCATAATACCGTTTGGGTTTATACAATGCCTTTATATCGTGTGGCAGAAATTGCAATCAAGAATGGACTTATCAGAAGAAATCCATTTGAAGACTATGAGATTTCTATGAAGGAAAATGATCGAAGCTATTTATTGAAAGAACATGTAGAAACCCTTCTTTTCCATACACCTACAAAAGAAAAATATGAGCTTGTAAAAGATCTTTTCATTTTTAGTTGCTTCACTGGCTTATCATATATTGATATCAAAAAACTAAAGAAGAGTAATATCCAATCTTTCTTTGATGGACATGAGTGGATTATAAGCCGTAGGCAAAAATCTGATGTTGCTTCAAATGTG
>JBBSQW010000013.1:0-104050 GCA_038243635.1 Sphingobacteriales bacterium | reverse complement strand
GGGCGTGTTATGGTATGGCGCAACCTTAGTGCAAGACGGTAGTTTATCTGTCGGCGATATTATTGCTTACTTATTGTACTCATTTTTTGTAGGTGCGGCAATGGGGAGCTTCCCAGAAATGTATGCCAACGTTCAAAAGGCTATTGGTGCATCTGAGAGAGTTTTAGAGATCTTAGATGAAGAGCATGAGCCAATATCCTTGGACCCTAAAAACAACCAGGTTAAGCAGGTTTTAAAAGGTAAAATTAGTTTCCAAAATACATTTTTTCATTATCCATCTCGACCTGATATTGAAGTTTTAAACGGAGTTTCTTTTGATGCAAACGTTGGAGAAAAAATTGCGATTGTTGGCCCTTCTGGTGCAGGGAAGTCGACCATTGCTGGCTTAATTTTAAGGTTTTACAATTTACAAAAAGGCTCAATTTTATTTGACGGACAATCAATACAAGATTTGGCGGTAACTGACATTAGAAACCAAGTCGCCATTGTGCCACAAGACGTAATTTTATTTGGCGGAACCATTAAAGAAAATATTGCTTATGGAAAACTAAGCGCAAGCGATCAAGAAATTGAAGAAGCTGCTAAAAAAGCAAATGCTCATCAATTTATCTCAGGTTTCCCTGAGGGTTATGAAACCGTTGTGGGCGAACGTGGCGTTAAATTATCTGGCGGACAAAGACAAAGGATCGCCATTGCCAGAGCTTTATTAAAAGACCCAGTGATCTTGATTTTAGATGAAGCTACTTCTTCTTTAGATTCCGAGTCTGAAAAATTAGTACAAGAAGCTCTGGAGGTTTTAATGAAGAATAGAACGTCTATCATTATCGCTCACCGACTATCAACCATTAGAGAAGCTGATAAAATTATTGTTTTAGACCACGGACAGATTGTTGAAAGCGGCACACATAAAGAGCTGTCGCAAATTGAGGAAGGTTTATACAAACGTTTGAGTTCCCTGCAATTCGAATATCAAAATTAACGTTAAATGAAATTAACCATTTGGGGTGCGGCCGAACAAGTGACGGGAAGCATGCACCTGCTAGAAGTTAATAATTATCGCATTTTAATCGACTGTGGACTAAATTACGAAGGCGGTATAGAATTATCAGCCAATGAAAATTTTCCGTTTTCGCCAGCTGATATTGATTTAGTAGTTTTAACCCATGCTCACATCGACCATAGCGGTAACATTCCTACCCTAATAAAAAATGGTTTTATGGGTCAGGTTTTATGCACCCACCCAACCGCAGATTTGGTTCAACTGTTACTTTCAGATTCTGTAAATATCTTTATGCGAAAGCAGGATAAAAAACGGAACAGCAGAGGAAAGTTTAAGAAAAACAGATTTGTGAACCACAACCAACCCTTATATCTCCAGAAACATGTTAACGATACTGCAGAAAAAACAGTAGCAATTGCTTTTAACAAGCCTTTCAAAATTAATAAAGATATTTCGCTCAGGCTAATTGCTACCGGCCACTTATTAGGTGCAGCAGCGGCTCACTTCACATTGAATGATAATGGGTCAGAAAAAACAATTGCCTTTACAGGCGATATTGGGCGTAAAAATTATCCAGTTTTAAATGATCCTGAATATTTACCAGAAACTAATTATTTAGTTTGCGAATCTACTTACGGCGGACGCTTTCATACTAGCACAAGTACGCTACAAGACACGCTTATTAAAGTCATTACTGAATCCTGTATCGATGAGCCAGGTAGATTAATTATCCCTGCTTTTAGTGTGGGCAGAACGCAGTCTTTGGTGTTCTCGCTAAATAATATTTTCTCTACAGGTTTGCTTCCGCCCATCCCAGTTTTCGTGGATAGCCCCATGGCTACTATGGCGACAGAGGTATATCGTAAACATCATAAATACGTGAGTAATGAAGCTAAATCTTTTTACAAGCAACATGGCAATGAATACGAGTTTGAAAATCTCAACTATGTAAAAGAGTTGAAGGAAAGCAAAGAAATATCAAACTTTTTTGAGCCTTGTATTATTATCTCTTCTGCCGGAATGTTGGAAGGTGGCCGAATCCAAGATCATCTTTTTAAAAATATTGAGAACTTTTACGCAACCCTATTTTTCATTGGCTTTTGTGCAAAAGGTACTTTAGGTCATCGTTTGTTACGTGGTGACTCATTTGTAAATATTAAGGGGAAAGAACTTTCTGTCATGGCGACTATCAAAAAAACAGATTTGCTAAGCGGCCACGGCGATCATTCCGATATTATGGAATATGTTTCAAAAATCCCTAATGGTTCTTTAAAAAGAGTTTTCTTGGTGCATGGCGAACGTGAAAGCATGGAAGCACTAAAAGTAAACATGGAGTTGAATAAACTAGAAGTTACCATTCCGCAAAAAGGGGTTTGTTTTGAGATTTAATTGTTGATGTTTGGCAATACGTATTCCGACACTGTGAGGCTTTTTTGAGCCGTGGCAATCTCTGACCTACGGAGGTAAAACGCTTTGTCAAAGCAAAAACAGAAAAAACATGTAAGTGCTAGGGAACGCGAATATTGCCACACTACATTTACAGTCATCTCCTACGGTTTTGCTGCACCATGATGCCTGTTAAAATACACAAATCATCATTTTTCCAGAAAGTCGCTCAAACCAAAAATCCTCATTATTTTGTCTCGCTGCCGTTTATATCTATTCAACCGACCTAATTTCGCTTCTGAGCGCTAAGTTTTAAACCGTTTTTAGATTACTATCGAAACCATATTAAATTAAATATTTTCTTATTTTAGAATCTTGGATTTAAAACAATACAGCTATGAACCATATTGGTTTAAAAAGGTTTAACAATCAGCTTGCTAAATTAAAAGAGCATCTTTTGGTGGCTAAAAAAGCAGAAAACCCTGCACTCGCTTTTTACAAATCAAGTGCCCGCCAAACCCTCTTTTATTTAGAAGCTTTAGCTCG
Source organism: Sphingobacteriales bacterium (assembly GCA_038243635.1). Classification (GTDB taxonomy): domain Bacteria; phylum Bacteroidota; class Bacteroidia; order Sphingobacteriales; family Sphingobacteriaceae; genus Pseudopedobacter. The sequence goes on along the minus strand of JBBSQW010000013.1, from coordinate 101,118 downwards.
TTTATACAAAGAGATACACAACGAAAAGCTTTTCAAAAGTCTTAAGGATGATTTTAAAAGCTTGGAAGACCAGCTTGGAAAAATAGATTATTATGATGCTTATTATGAAGAATTATCTACAGTACCTGATTTTCCAAAAAATATAAGGGAGTATTTACAAGACAATTATGAGGAAGAGCTACAAAAGCTAGGTAATATATTAATTGTTAACGGCTGGCTGGGCGATAAGCTTATTCAAATAGATACAGAACTAATCCATGAAAACTGGTTATCTCCTGATAAAGAGCAAAAGGAAATTGCAAAAGCTATTTCAAAAGAAATTAAAAGCATCAAAAAAGATTATAAATCTGAGAAATTAAACTTTAAAGACTTAGAAAATGGTGTTCATGAGTTTAGGCGACAGATACGATGGATCAGTATTTACGCACAAGCATTAGACGGTTTAATTCAGTTAAAACCGGATAATTTATCAGAACAGTTAAGGGCCTATTTGACCAAAGAGATTATAGAAAGTAAATTTAATGTAATGCCTTCCTCTGATGGTTTGTCTGAAACCATTAACATATCGCAATCTGCATTTTATGCTTTAAGTTGGATGATTGCCAAAAGCGGTGATTTAAAAGACGAAGGCTTAAAATTAATTTGTGTTGAAGAAAGTATGGAGGCATTAAATTTTCTGCCAAAATCACAAATATCGCAGGAAGCAAAAAAGCTACTGCCTGATATGAAGGTTACTCCAAAACAGATTAAAGAAGAGATGAAAATTTTGGCTGATCAGTTTCTTACCGAGGATCATGTTTTAGACATTTTAAGAGACGATTTAAAAGCTGTATATAAAGATTAATTTTCAGAAAAAAAAACCATCAGAACATTGATCTTTTTTTCTTCGGAGAATATCGGTAGTGCACAGGAACTTAAGGATTTCTTCTATTCGAAATGATACTAATAAATAGCGTAAAGCTCATGATACCATTTCGGTGTAGTAAGTTGTTTTGCTTATCCGTTTGTTTTACAAACAGCTTCTTTTGCGCAAATGAGAACCATTTCTCCCGATGCCGATGCAAAGAGCAGTGTGCCATTGAGTAGTAGTTTTCAACCTATATATCTACTGAACAAAACGTTTAGGTTTGATATAGAAATGCAACAGAAAGGAAAAGCTTTGGCTTTTGTAGGTGGTTTAGAAATCATTAGTGGCAGTACACAGTCGTTATATAATATCGCGACAATTACGCAAATAAAGATCGCATTTCTGGTGTAGCATTGGGCTAGCCTATAAATTAAAGCTAAATCCAACAGAGAAATTGACCAACTTTTATTTTTCGCCAGGTGTAATGCTGAGGACTATAAAAATTACTTTAAAAGACGAAGATTTTTACGCTTACGAGGAAGATGGTATAGAATATTTCACCTTTGGACAAATCGAGACAAAATACCCGATAAATTCTACATTGGTTTTTGCTAATTTGGGATATCATAAAGTTTGGACTACAACAATGTTATTAGATATTTATTTAGGATTTGGCTATAAACTAAGTACAAGAAATTAACTTTTAGAAGCTAATAGAGATTATGAAAAACTAAGCTATGCCTTTAGTTATACCGGGGACTTGCGTTACAAGCGGGTATTAAATTTGGTTTCCAAATAAAGTAGGGTTTTTTATACTTCTGTATACCCGGTTTAAGCATCATCAAAGTATAAATGACCTTACTGCTTTTATTTGAGAAGAGATTAAGTAGACGTGATATTTTTATTCCGTTGCAATGCGTCCCGATTCAAGCAGTCATCCGATAGCTATCAGATGCGAAGCGATACGCAAAAGCCTGTGCAATAGATGCAGTGGCAATCTCTAAATTACTTTGCACTTTGCCCATATATCCGCTTGTGCGTTCAAAAATGGGTTCGACCTTCGTCGGTTGGGGATTGCCACGGCGTAAAAAACGCCTCTCAATGACGGATAATGAGTGCTCCTCTAAAACTTTAGCCCCAAAACAAATTCATGGGAACCCGAATTTATAGTTTTTATAGGTGAGATATTGCTATCAAAAGCGAAACCCGCATCTAACATTTTATTGATGGTGAAGCCTGCCAATACAGAAAAAGCATCTTTTCTGCGGAACGAACCGCCCAACCAGAAATTATTTCTGAACGAAACTTTAAGGTTTAAATCATAAGACAGCGGGAAAGGTGCAACATACTTAGCCATAACCGAAGGTGTAAAAGAAATATCTTCTCCTACAAAAAAACGATAACCACCTGTTAAAAAATAATGTGAAACTTCTGCACTTTTATCAGAGATATCATTGAAAGATAGCTTCTGCTTTACCACTTGTTGCATAGATCCGCCTAAGAAAAACTGTGATCCGTAAAGGTAAAATCCAAGGTTGACATCGGGTGTAAAATTAATCACCTCTCCTGTCGTAATTACAGGATCATTCGGATTCTCAAAAATTAATTCGTCAGTATTCAAGCCAATCCTACTAATACCTGCTCCTACGCCAAAAGATAAATTGGCCATATCGCCGAGCATCAAGTGATAAGCATAAGTTAAATTCGCAGTAGTACGATTGATTGGCCCTGTATTATCATTAATAAAACTAACCCCCACGCCATGGTGATTATCTGACGAATAATAGGAATCCTTATCAGATTTAGTGTACGGTTCTTCAATTCCATAATCCGCAGATCCAGCAATCAACATATTTCCGTCAAGGTTTAAAGGTGTACTCGCAGTAAGATATCCTGTTTTAGGTGCGTCTCTTATGCCAATCCATTGGTTTCTAAAACCCATTTTAACATTTACTGCCTTATACATTCCGGTTAGAGCCGGATTAATGATCTCCATATTCTGCAAGTACTGCGTGTAATATGGTCTTTGTTGCGCACCAGCAAAATTCGCGATCAGCAAGAAAAGTAGCGTAAATCTTTTCATGTTACCTCAACAAAGTTATAGAACCCGTATATCTGTTACGTCCGTTATTTGGTTCAATGATGTAATAATAAACACCAACTGGAACTTCAACATTATTGTACTTACCATCCCAAGGTGTTGTGTATTGATTAGAAAAAAACACTTGTTGACCGGCTCTGTTAAAAATACGAATGGTTGCTCTTACAAAGGTTTCCAAATACTTTACAGACCATGTATCATTAATTCCATCCGCATTTGGGGAAAATACATTAGGGATCATCGGGTCGACATGAACGGTAACATAAACTTCATCGGCTGCCATGCAGCCATCTTTAGAAGTCACTAATAAGGTATATTTAGTAGATTCGGAAGGCGAAGCTATTGGGTCAAGAATACTGTCATCGCTTAAACCTATAGCAGGAGTCCATTTATACGTTACATTCTCCCCAATAACTTTGGCGTCAATCCGCTTCTCTCCTGCTAACAAGATATCTAAATCCTTACCCGTATCTATTTTAGGAATGTCAACCACCTTTATAAGGTTTGTAATTATTTCTTGACAACCGTTTGTGGCTATGAAAGTGTAAGTGATCAAATGTTCGCCTGTACCTGCAAACGCTGGGTCAAAGTAATTACCTACAATTCCTTTACCTTCTAATTTAAAAGCTCCTTTTATACCCGTTGTTTCTTTTGCAGCACTCAATAAAAATTTAGGACTATTTAAACAGACTGGCTCCACATTATCAAATTTTAGTTCTGGACTACCACTCACCGTTAAGGTTAATGGTTCAGATTCTTGATAACATAACTGGCCCGAGTATGTCCTAAAAACAACTTGATAATTTTGATCTACAGAAGATTTAGGGTACTTATAAGTGTAAATTTCGCCAAATGTTGGGGTATCATCAGTAAAAATTACGGAAGCTCCACCTGCTTTGTTTTCGTAAATAATCTCTAACTTAACTATATTCCCAAATACAATGGTGGAGGTGTTTTTGAAATTAACTGCTGTATTACTGCACAAACTGTTTTTGTCTAAAACTTCAAAACTTACCTTAGGGTTTGAATCACTTATGGTAATTGTTTTGATTAGCGTGGTAACGCATCCTTGAAGAGTTGTTGCTTTTAAGCTTACATTATAGACTCCAGTACTTATATATTTATGTTGTGGATTTTGTTTAACTCGTTCGTTTATGTCTATAGAACCGTCACCAAAATCCCATAACCAAGAACTTACAGTACCACCTTTAATAATCGCGTTAAAAGCTACTAAATCATTGATGCAAGACCCTGGATCGGTAAAATCAATTTCTGCTGGATCAGTGACTTTAATTGTTTTTTCTAAAGTTTCGGTACAGCCCGTTTGTGATTTGGTACTAAGACGCAGTTGATAGGTACCACTTTTAGAATAGGTATGAAAAGGGTTTTGTTCGTTCGCTGTAGTTCCATCGCCAAAATCCCACAACCATTCAATAATTCCATCTGTAGAAACAGTTTGATCGACAAATGAGATACTGGTATTGGTGCATAAAGGACTCACAATCTCAAACTTGTTGTTTAGTGGCTTAATTATTTCGATGCTTTTTTCGAAAATGTCTGAAATACAACCCGCTTTGCTTGTTAAGCTTAATTTAACTTTATAGGCCTTTAATTTGGTATAAAGATGCGAAGGACTTTGTTCTGTCGAAGTAGTGCCATCCCCAAAATCCCACAACCAAGAAATTACAGGTTCTCCAACGTTTTTCTCAATATATGCAAACTTTACAGCTTTAGTAATACACACTTTTGCAGGTGCAGTAAACTCCGCTACAGGCAAATCACTCACCTCAAAAGTATAATTTATTTTTTCTTCATCTACGGTAGAACACACGCTAGCGCCAACCGGTATGCTGGATACAACAGTTATATTTTTTGTACCACTAGTTGTAAAAGCTTTATTAGCAGGTAATTTAAATTGGTATAGTAATTTATTATTAATAACTACTTGTTCGGCTGCAGGCGCATTTTGAGTAATTGTTGCTGTACTAGTACCTAATTGCCATGTTAACTTTGTAGGAATGTAAGGTAAGTATAGTTTAAAATCATACGGTTGATTAACGCATGCTATTTCTACAACATCGTTGGTACCGTATTTTACTGCGTTAACAATAGTGGTGGCGGCCAAACTTGTACCAGCCGAGTAAGCATAAGACTCTGTTTGACCAAAACCATATGCCATTGCATTAAAACCTGTATCTGCTGCCAAGTTAAAATTTGTACCTAGCCCAGTTAAATTAATCTGAGCATAAGAATAACTAGTGGAGTTAGGAATTGGACTAAAGTTATTTGTGAAATTAACTTTATTAAGTGTGAAAGTTGAAACCTTATTGGTCGGAATGACTACGTTTATATATTGTTCAGTAATGGCCAATTTAGAAGAAGAGTATAGTGTAATTCTATCTATGCTATACTCCAGCGGATTCAGTATTACCATATCTGGGTCGCCAACAATTACATCGGCAAATTCATTTCTACTATCAGAACAAAACTGACTGATGGCGAACTGCGCTACAGAGATAGGTTTATCAGCCTGTATAAGCGAAATACTAGTAATTGGAGGCGACGAGTAAAATGTACCCGCATTCAAAATGGTTTTAACTCCATTTACTGTGACGTTTGTATTATCTTCAGACGCAATCACACGATAAATACTACCTGCGTTACGATTATAAAAAGGAACTAATGGAAAGGTCTTGCCCCAACTTTCTATAGGGTAAAGTTGTTGTAAAAGAGGATCTAAAGAAGGCTGTTTTAAATCGAAAATATCACATGTTGGTGTACTTATGCCGATACCTGAACTACCTGAAAACACCGCTATTCTTTTACAACCAGATGTTAAAGAGTCCACCTCTATTAGTGTACCGGTAACATCTTGAATATTTTGGAATTGGTACACATCGCCTATGTTAACTAAGGTTTGCGAGAATGCAGCTTGCGGAACACCATTAATCACTGGTCTAATATTGATAGTTGTGTTTGGCTCAACAGCAACTACATCTATCTGTGAATGATAATTGTTATCTAGCGCCGGTTTTTGATCATAAGCCATTGCAAAGTGCTTACTCCCCAGTGCTTCGTAAGGAAGCACCAATGTGGCGGCAGACCTAAAACCTGCAAAAACATGCGCATAAACCACCACTTTTGCTTGTCCCTCATTTACTTTTACGCGTATGCCTTTATTTTTAGATATACCACTACCGCTCCCAATAAAAGACGCCGTACGTGGAACAAGTATTTCTGTGACTGTATTGGCCTTTACAGTAAATGGTTCTGAGTAACTATCACAGGAAACAACTCCACTTGAATTATTTTTTGAAGTGATAAATAAAGACATTGTCGCAATTTTCTCTTCAGACGGTACATGATCTGGAAAACATGCCCAAAACTCTAACCCTTCATTCGAAACGTTTTGCGCAGAAGTTTTTTGAAAAGCAAATAAGAAACCTATAAATAAAATATGTAATTTATAATTAAGCTTCATTCGTAGAAAAAACACACATTGTTAATATAATTACGCAAAGTAATAAATATCAAGATTTTTAGCTACTCATAATTAGAATATTTTTCAATGTCTTAAAATAGTTATTAAACACTGAAATACTTAATAGAGAAGTTTGCGACTAATCGCAACCTAAATTAAGATGCAAAACTTAGAACATGTTGAGGTAAACGGACAGCACTCACGATATTTTCATGTCTTAGAGCCATTGTTAGATCTAACCAATCTGCATTCACCGTTCTAATCATTCGTTCCTTTTGAATACGTGTAAATCTATTAAGCAAGTTAAACCTGTTAGTTGCACTAGCCTCATCATTCAACTCTTCAAAATAAACCAAACGAGTTAATTGCTGACTAGCATCAAACATTAAGCTTGGCATTTTTTTGTAAAAGTCCATTGTTTTCAAAATATCTGTGCTTAAGCCGACGTGTAAATTGTTTCTATTACGATCTGTTACTATAAATACGTACTTCTTCATACTAGCGCTGTTGCTTTTTCTACTGATTAAAGTGTTCATATATAAGGCTTAAAAAATGATTTAAAAATCTGTTTCCGAAATCAAAAAATAATTACTAATTTTATTGGCATAAAGATGCTAACTTTTTTAGCAAAAACAAATTTTTTTTTGAAATGGGTAAAATATCAGAAAACATCAAGTTCCTTAGAAAGAAAAGAGGACTTACGCAACAACAGTTTGCAGACACTATGGAAATCAAAAGATCTTTAGTGGGTGCGTATGAAGAAGAGCGAGCCGACCCTAAATATGAACTGCTTCAAAAGTTTGCCGAATTTTTTGAATTAAGTATTGATGAAATCATCAATGAAAAAATTGATGCGCAGTGGAAACCTAAACCAAAAGGCGATGCCTCCAACGTTCGGGTGCTTAGCATAACGGTAGACAAGGACGATAACGAGAATATTGAGCTGGTACCAGTTAAAGCGAGTGCTGGATATTTAAATGGTTATAGCGATCCAGAGTACGTAGCTACTTTACCTAAATTCTCTTTGCCTATTTTTAAACATGGTACCTACCGAGCTTTTGAAATTAAAGGAGACTCTATGTTGCCACTTCCTTCCGGCTCTATTATCATTTCGGAGTATGTAGAAAATTGGAACGATTTAAAAGTTGGCGAAACTGCGGTTATTATTAGCAGTAATGAAGGTGTAGTTTATAAAAGAATTGGGTCTAAAATAAAAGCTGACAAAGGTTTAAAGTTAGTATCTGACAATCAAGTATATGACCCTTATTTTATAACGGCTAATGAAATTATGGAGATATGGAGAGCTAAAGGGTATATCTCTACAGAAATGCCGCAACCAACACCCGAACCAACCATGGAGAGCTTAACAACCATGATGTCGCAAATGCAGCGTTCCATTAGTCAATTGCAACAAGAAAAAAATAATTAAGTGCGTCAAACCTTTTTAATTTTTTTGATTCCTAGTGGGATAATCTCATATAAATGAATAAATACATTTTATCAATCGCCCTATTTGTGGCATTAACTACCGCAGGTTTCGCACAGAAAAAAACTGTGGAAGAAAGAGCAGCAAAGCCAACAGAAATAATGGTCACAAACCTCTCTCTTTCTGCGAATCAAAAAATTGCGATTTTTAATGCAATGGTTGAGAAAATCAAAGCTACTGATGCATTAAAGCTAGCAGCTGGAGAAGGCAATAAACCAAATGCTGATGAAATGAAAGTCATCAATAAAAAACACAATGACGTAGTTAAAGCTACTTTAAATGATGGACAAAAAGCAAAAGTAAAGGAATTGAAAGCCGAACAAGAAGCAGCGAAAGCGGCAGCAGGAGCAAATTAGTACCCATTCAAAATAAAAAAGCGGACTACCTCTTAATCAGAGATAGCCCGCTTTTTTGATACCTTATATTTTAAATCTTATTTTACAAAAAATACATAGCTAAATCATACATAGGTAGGTTGTCTTTTTAGTCATTTGTCTTTCCAGCCTAAACATTAAGCATATAACATTGCGCTTAATCCTTAGATTTCCCTATTCACATCCCATTGCTCCAAGTAATCTGCAACTCGTTTTACAAAACCACCGCCCAATGCACCATCCACAATTCTATGGTCATAAGAAAGCGAGAGATACATCATGTGCCTAATTGCAATCACATCACCATACTGCGTTTCTAAAACTGCTGGTTTCTTTTTAATGGCACCTACAGCTAAAATAGCGACTTGCGGCTGGTTAATAATTGGCGTCCCCATGATATTTCCAAAACCACCGATATTGGTCAGTGTAAACGTCCCTCCTTTTACCTCATCTGGTACAAGCTTATTTTCCTTCGCTCTTTTTGCTAAATCGTTTACAGCTTTGGTTAATCCTACCAAATTTAACTGGTCAGCGTTTTTGATTACGGGTACAATCAAGTTTCCATTTGGCAAAGCCGCAGCCATCCCTATATTAATGTCTTTTTTCTTAATAATTTGACTACCATTTAAAGATATATTAATCATTGGCATATCCTTAATAGCCTTGGTAACCGCCTCTACAAATATTGGAGTAAAGGTTATTTTCTCACCTTCACGCTTTTCAAAAGCAGTTTTCACTCTTTCTCTCCATAATACCATATTGGTTACGTCTGCCTCCACAAAAGAAGTTACATGAGCTGCAATTTCTTTACTCGCGATCATGTGTTCAGAAATCACCCTACGCATTCTATCCATCTCCAAAATCTCGTCAGACATGGGCTTGTTAGCAGTAAAAGGAACTGCAGGTTTATCAACTATAGTTGCAGGCGCTGAATCGCTAGCTTGCGAAGCCTCTTTTTCTTCTCTCGCTTTTTCCGCGGTGTTTTGTGGTTGAGCATTGTTGTGAATATTCGTAGTTTGCGAACTTCGGTTTGCAATGTAATTGAGCAAATCATCTTTTGTTACCCTACCATCATTTCCAGAACCTTTTATTTGATCTAAATCAGCAAAATCAATACCTTCTTCTTGTGCTATACTTTTAACTAAAGGTGAGTAAAAACGCCCTGTTGCAGAAAAATCATTTTGTTGTTCTTTAGGTTCCTCTTCTATAGTTTCAGGAACATACGGGATTTCTTGCTCAATCTCAGGTTCGGCGATAATATTTTCTTCTTTTACAGATTCAGCTGTGGATTCTATACCTTCTGTTTCAATAATCGCAATTACATCCCCAACTTGCGCAATTTCATTTTCTTTAAATCGCTGCTCAATTAATTTCCCTTTCACTGGCGATGGTACATCAGAATCTACCTTATCGGTTGCAATTTCTAGTACGGTATCGTCAATTTCTACTTGGTCTCCAACTTGTTTCGCCCATTTAATAATCGTTGCTTCCGCAACGCTTTCTCCCATCTTTGGTAATAAAAGTTCGTATTGAGCCATGGAGTTTATATAAATTTTAAAATCAAAATTAATAATATAATGCTTTTTAGCCTAACAATCATCCAACTGTTTTCGACTAAAATATTCGGTTACATATCAAAAAGCTTTTCACTTCTTTGATAAATCTTAAAATTTTGCTCGGCGTTTAACTATGAGATTTCAACAGTTTAAATAAAAGTGTAAAAGCGGCCATTGTAGCTCTTTCAATATTCTGAGCTCTTTTATTCCCGAAAGTAAACTTCTTAGCAACCACTTCTTTTTTATTGGCAACGGCAATCCAGACCGTACCAACCGGTTTTTCAGGTGTACCACCATCTGGTCCAGCGATACCGCTAACCGCAACGCTATAATCAGATTCGAAATTCATGATTGCTCCTTGAGCCATTTCCCTTATCGTTTCCTCACTTACGGCACCAAAACAATCCAAAGTATCTGGTTTTACACCCAAAACTTTTATTTTTAAACTATTAGCGTAGGTAACCGCCCCTCCCAAAAATACTGAAGAACAGCCAGCATGTTGGGTAATGGTGCTTGCAACGTCGCCACCTGTGCAACTTTCTGCTACAGAAAGAGTCAGGGATCGTTGTTTCATTAAGTCTAATATCACTTTTTCTATCGGCAAATCTTCTTTTGCTACCCAGTCATTCGGGATGGCATCTGTAATTTGATCAGCGAAAGCGTTAACTTCTTTAATTAAAGCTTCAGAAGCGTGTTCAGTCGTACTTAAGCGTAACCTTACAGAACCTAACCTAGGTAAATAAGCAAGCTTAATATAAGCTGGCAAACTATCTTCAATGGGCTCTAAAATTTCGGCTAAAAAAGACTCACCTACGCCGGCTGTTAAAATGGTTTGGTGATATACGGCTGGCAAATGATAAGTGTTTTGAATAAGCGGAATTACAGCACTATTCATAATGTTCTTCATCTCGTAGGGAACACCAGGCATAGATATAAAGAGCTTTTGTTCTTTTCTAAACAGCATTGCAGGCGCAGTACCTTGCTCATTTAATATTACTTCGCACACTTTGGGCACCATTGCTTGCTGTGCATTTATATCCAACAACGGGCGATTGTGCCTTGCAAAAATTCGTTTCACGATATCCAACGAGGGCTCGTGAAGCACATATTCATCGCAATTAAAATATTTTGCTAAGGTTTTCTTGGTAATATCGTCTTTTGTGGGGCCTAAACCTCCAGTAATCAGAATTAAATCTGCTCTTTTTTCTGCTTCGGCCAAAGCGGCCAAAATATGTTCTACATCATCAGAAACAGAACTAATCTGCTTAACCTTGATACCTATTTTATTAAGCTCGGTTGCCATCCACTCAGAATTTGTGTCAACAATCTGTCCGATTAAAATTTCATCGCCGATGGTAATTAGCTCTGCTTGCATATATTAAAATTCGTTATAATATTCTCTTCTTTTACTCAGTTTCAAATCTTGTAAGATTGAAGATTTAACCCGTAGATCTATACTGTAACTCTGATATGGCCCGAAAGGAATCCACCGGACGGACATGTCCCAACAATGTAAGTCTCTGTAAATAGAAAAGGAAGTTAAACTGATGGCATTATTTCTAAAATCGTAACCGGTGTTAAACTGCACCTTCCATTTTGGTGTTAGGTTAAAATCGCCATTGGCATTCAATGTTTGTACCAATTGCTTTTGTAGTCCACTGTTTGAATAGTTGAAATTATAGTAAAAACTCAGATTCCACGGAATGTTAAAATCAACAAAAGCATTCGCGTTTCTACTGATTTGCTGCAACTGTTCTGCCTGTTGGGCATTTACACGATTGAAAAGATCACCGTTATTCCCCGGTGGCGGCGGATTATTTGCCTTACTATTTTTACCTAGCGAGCTAGAGTTTAAACTATAATCAAAGGAAAAATTAAAATTAGTTAAACGGGGTAATTGACCATCTTGCCATCTATATCTATTAATGTTTCTTCCTTGTAACCTGCCACTAACAGTTTCGGTATAAAAAACGTAAGGATCAAAAGAGCCTGAAAAACTGACGCCTAACTTTTCAGTGAAGAACGTTCGTCCACCAAAACTTAATTGCGAAAGTTTTAAACTGTCTGCCACAAAATTATAAGATCCGTTTATCGATAATCCCTGCAAAATCGGAATCTTTCGGATACCATTATTGGTGGTATCTTTAGCGCTACGCACCTTAACTTCAATATTATTATCTAACCCAAAATTGATTGCCGCACTTTTTCCATTTCCAGGGCCACCATATAAACTGTTTTCAAAAATAGAATAAGCTTGCCTTCTACCGTATTGATCAACCTGTAAACTATCATAGTAGCCAAACTTGGCTTGTCCAAAATCTGGGCGGTAAGAGAAACCCACATTAGGTGTAATCACATGCCGAATAGCCATCAATTTCCCTTTCTTAAAATTTACCATACCATAAATCTTGGTACTTAAACTTCCACCTACACTGTAATCAGCAGCTCGCCTAAACCCCGGAATGGTATCTAACGCAACCGAATCAATAGTTCCCATAGGCGTTGGCCTGGCAACATATTGTTTTCTAATGGTTTGGAAATACCATTTCTCACTATAGTTGATGCTTTGGCTAAACTGGAAAAACTTTAACACCTTCGACGACATGGAGATGGGAATATTGTGCTGAACGCCACTACGTAATCTTTTTAAACTTTCGCTTTTAAACAGCAACGAATCGAAAGTATTTAACTGATTATCTGCCTGCAAAGAATAACCTACTGCAATTCGTTGATACCACTTTTGCTCGCCCACTCTTTCTTTCGAATCAAACGGATTTAAAGTACTCATGCTAAAGTTTAAACTTGGTAAACTAACAGATACCGTTCCGGTTGATAAATCTTGACTGTGCGTTAAAGCTGTTGTTAAACTAAAAGGAGAATTTGCCCAGTTTTTACTGTAGGATATACTTGAACTTAACTGGTTTTGTACAATTTGCTGGTAGCTATAACCCGGTACGTTTTTAAAAGCACCTCTGGTACTAGCATTTACCGAGGCTCCAAAATTAGTACCTGGACGGGCGTTTGGATTTTGTTGATGCGACCACCTGATTTGAAAATCTTTAGTAGGGTTTTCATATTCTGGCGTTCCTTCTACACCAAATTTACGTGACGAGTACGAAAGATAAATATTTCCACTGTATTTATAACGTTTTGTGTACCTACTAGCCGCATTGGCTTCGTAAGAGCCTTTGGAGTAAACTCCACCTTTCAAGGTTAAATCCCAATAATCGTTTAAACCAATATAATAACCAAAATCACGCAGAAAAAAGCCTAAAGTGGCATCCTCACCTACTTGTGGCAATAAAATTCCTGATGCCCTCTTATTTGGTTTAGGGAAAAACCCAAAAGGCAAAATAAAAGGTAAAGGCACATCCTCAATTACCATGTAGGCGGGCCCTGTAACAATCTGATTTTCTGTAGCTATTCCCTTAGTAATTACAATACCAAAATGCTGATGTGGCGAAGGTAAATTACAGGTAGAATAAATCACATTTTTCATGTGTACCTCATCATTCTTCTGCTTCTTAATCTTGCCACCGGTAATGTACCCACCATCTTGCTCAGAGTAAACCTGAAAAATTTTACCTTTCGCTGTCTTAAAATTATAAAAAACAGAATCAGCTGTTAACGCTCCTTGTGATGGGTCTTTAAAAATGGGCAATCCAGAAAACCGCCCTAAAGAATCTGTTATCCCTTTCGCGAAAACCGTATTGTCCTTATAATCAACCTTTATATAACCTGCATCAACTTGGGCTTCGCCATAGGTAATTCTAGCGTTACCAAAAAGATACATCACATTTTCTTTCACATCGTAGCAAGAAGAGTCAGAAGCTACAGCTTTAATTACGTCGGTAATTTCACCAGCTTTAGACTTTTTCTTAAGGCTATCCGTTTTAACAACAGGAACACTATCGTTTACTACAATATTTTTTACGGTATCTTGCTGCAAGAAGGCATTGGCTTTTGTACTAATGTTTACAAATAGTAAGACACATGTAAAAAAAATATAGTTAAATTTCAAAATCAAATAAGAATAATATTTTTGTAAGCAAAGATTATCAAAAAACGTCCAAAATTAATGAAAATTACAACATCAAGAAGGTTTATTAAATGTTTAATATTAACAAGTTTTAGCTTTTTACTATTTAGTTCCCTAAAATCGGGTGATGAAGAAAAATATTTATCCACAGGGGCAAAAGTTAAAACTATAGTAATTGATGCCGGTCATGGCGGTGAAGATGGCTCCACGCGTGGTGGTTTTTCAAAAGAGAAAAATGTTGCATTAGAGGTAGCCTTAAAATTAGGTAAAGCAATTGAAGATAAACTTCCTGATGTTAGGGTAGTTTACACTAGAAAAACCGACGTATTTGTAAAGTTGTATGATAGAATTGGTGTTGCTAATAGAGAGAGAGCCGACATCTTTATCTCTATACATTGTAATTCTATGCCTTTGGTTCGTCGTCGTTTTGTTGTAAATGGAAAAGCGGTATATAAAAGCATCCCTAACCCAGATACTAGAGGCACTGAAACCTTTGTGGCAGGTTATAATCGCTTAAATGAGCAAAATGTTGCTATCAGAGAAAACGCGTCTATACTGTTAGAAAAGGATTATAAGAGCAACTATGATGGCTTTGACCCTAACGACCCAGAGAGCTATATTATTTTTTCTTTGATGAAGAACGCTTTTAGAGATCAAAGTATAAGATTGGCATCATTAGTGCAAGACGAGTATAAATCGTCTGGAAGGGTGGACAGGGGAGTTAAGGAGCAAGGTTTGGCAGTTTTACAAAGAGCTGGAATGCCGGCAATCTTAACTGAAATTGGCTTCATCAGTAATCCCGAAGAAGAAAAACATATGAACTCGGATAGTGGACAGGCCGAGATTGTAGACAACATATTAACTGCCATTACTAAGTATAAAAAGCTGGTAGAAAATTAACAAATTAAATAAAGGTTCAATTAAATAAATTCCATTTGAAAATCTCTAACGAAACCAAAGTAGGTATTTTAGCCGCGATAGCCATCGCAATATTCATTGTGGGCTATAATTTTTTGAAAGGAAATGATATCTTTTCAAGTGAAAATGAGTTTTACGCACAGTACGATAAAGTAGATGGGCTGGCGGTTTCAAAGCCAGTATTAGTAAATGGCTACCAAGTTGGTCGCGTGTCTGCGCTTACACTTCAAGAAAACGGAAAAATTTTAGCGCAGTTTAAGATTGATCCTAAGTATGCAATTCCAAATAATACGGTGGCTCGCTTAGAAAGCACAGATTTGTTAGGTAGTAAAGCCGTGGTTTTTGATTTAGGAAATAGCATTAAGTATGCTATAGATGGCGACACATTAAATGCTAACGTACAAGCCAATTTATTAGAAAAAGTTGAACCAATACAAAAGAAAGCGCAAGTGATCGTCGCAAAACTTGACTCGTTGCTAACTTCTGTTAATACGATACTTAACCCAGAATTTCAGAAAAATATTAATAAAAGTTTTGCTAGTATTGCTAAAACCTTAGAATATTTAGAATCTACTTCCAAAACAGTTGATGGAACAGTGAGCGTCCAAGCGCAACGTGTTGACGCGATTTTAGCTAATGCAGAATCTATTTCAAATAACCTCAAAAATAATAACGAGAAAATCAATTCTATGATGACAAATTTGGATTCTTTTTCTGGCCAGTTAGCCAAAACACAGATTCAAACAACGATAGATAATGCCAACAAAGCAGTTACGGAGTTGCAAACGGCTGTAAGTAAAATAAATGATGGAACAGGATCAATCTCGCTTTTACTAAATGATAGCAAGCTCTATGACAATTTAAACAACTCTGCTAAAAACTTGGACAATTTAATGTTAGATGTAAAAGCAAATCCTAAGCGCTACGTAAGTTTCTCTGTTTTTGGAGGACGAAAAGATTAATATACAACTAGGTTTTACACCTAATTAATTAAAATACTGAAACGGGAAGAGTTAGCTTTTTCCGTTTTTTTGTTAAAAAGCTTTTTTAATTGAATAATGCAATGAAAACAGAAAAAGAAAAAATGCTTGCGGGCGAATTTTATAATGCCAATGATGAACAATTGGTAAAAGACCGTAGAAGTGCAAAACGATTATTAAGGCAGTTGAATATCACGGAATACTTGGTGACTAAAACATCCAAGCTAGTTATCAAAGAGTTAATACCGAGCGCCACAAAGACTTTATACATTGAACCACCTTTCCATTGTGATTATGGTTACAACATTAGTGCTGGCGAACGCGTTTACTTTAACGTAAACTGTGTAGTACTTGATGTTGCTAAAGTAACCATTGGCAACGATGTAATGTTTGCACCGGGCGTTCAATTATATACAGCAACCCACCCTATTGATAAAGAACTGCGTAAGACCTTAGAGTACGCTAAGGAGATTATCATTGGTAATGATGTTTGGATTGGCGGTGGAAGTATTATTTTACCCGGAGTAAAAATTGGAAACAATTGTGTAATTGGTGCAGGTTCTGTAGTTACTAAAGATGTTCCGGATAATTCAATGGCAGTTGGCAACCCAGCCAAAGTGATTAAGAAACTGGATTAGCTTCCAGTTTCTTACTATCTATTCCTTTTCAAATTCCAACCACGTTTACAGCGTAAATTAACCTTCAGAATCAATAATTTGATTAATTTCTTCCGCTCTATCTAAGATCATCAAATGCGTACCGCCTTTTACGATGTGTACGTTTTTTATTTTTTTGCTATACAATACATCTTTATCGCCAATAATATGTGTGATTTTTTGGAACGGTGTTAGCTGATCTTCAGACCTCCAAACTGCTATTTGTTTACCTGCCCAAGTTGTGAATTGGTCATCTGCATCATCTATCATTTGAAACAACAAATTTCTATTCTCTAAGTTTAGCTTCCCAAATATGGGCTCAACTAACCATTTTGAACTTTTAACCAATTTGGCACTGATGATTTGCTTTAGCCCAAACTGGCTGAGAAATTTTAAATAAGTTGGAATCTCGTTAGATGATTTGACAGTCGACAATAAAAAAATATGTTCAGGATTGATTTTATGAGATAATTCGACAGTTATGAACCCGCCCAAAGACATGCCTAGAAGCGCAAAAGGTTCTGTAGTATCAATTTGTGGGATCAACTTATCTGCATAATCACTGAGACTGTCTTTTTCAGCGGGCTTAACCCAATTAATAAATTTGATATCATAGTTTTTAAGCTTTAAACTTTTAAAAAG
The DNA here is from genome assembly GCA_038243635.1 of Sphingobacteriales bacterium. GTDB lineage: Bacteria > Bacteroidota > Bacteroidia > Sphingobacteriales > Sphingobacteriaceae > Pseudopedobacter. Next base: position 84,038 of record JBBSQW010000013.1, on the reverse strand, counting down.
ACGGCGGTCTGTTCCGTAGCCTGGAATACAGTATATTTTTATCATTTGGTTTGAGGTAGTCAAAATTAGTTCCAAAGTGCTTAACACATTTATATTTACTCTTTTCTTGATTCTTATAACATCATTCCCGAAGTATTGTGGTTAATATTATTCAGTTAAGGTGCCGCGTCATGTTGAACGATAGTGAAACATCTCACATACAGGTCCGAAATGCGATATTCACCCATTGCTACTGAGACCGCTCTTGTCTGTAAATAAGAAAACGATTTAACATAAAGACTTTGAGGTTTTTGACACAGAGGAGTGCATTTAATATAATCTCTAAGTTGCTTTTCACAATCCAAAGTTTACCGCCTATACGTAAAAAGAGGTTTGCCCTTCGTTTATTAAAGATTGTCACGGCTTGAAAAAAGCCTCACAATGACAGAATTACTCATAGAACAAAAAAGAGCAGCCGATTTATCGACTACTCTTTTCAAAATATTAGTAATAGAAATTAAGCTTCGTTAGCTAATTTTTCAAACTCATTGAACGCAATTTCTTTTTTGTCTAAGCTGATTACCGTTTTTAAGTAATCAAAAACCTTTGAAGATTTTACTTCGTCAAAAATACGATTTGCATTTTCTTTTTCTTGTAAAAACTGAGCGGTGTATTGACCTAGTTGCTCTTCGGTAAGGGGCGTTGGGCTATACATTCTAAATTGGCCGTCTAATCTTGCTTTAGCAGCTTCAAAAACGTCTTCGTATTTAATTTCTAGCTTTTGATCCTTAACAATTTTGTTTTCAACCAAAGTCCATCTTAAATTTTTAGCAAAATCTTCGTAACCTTTTTCTAATTCTTCGTCGTTAACTTCTTTATTAGCAACTTTTAACCAGCGTTTTAAAAACTCGTCTGGCAATTCCATCGTCGCTTTTTCAGAACCGTACTTATATAAGTCACCAGCTAATTTTTTATCAGCATCCTGAGTCATCATTGCTTCTAACTCTTCGGTAATTTTAGCCGTAAACTCTTCTTCAGTTTTAACAGTTCCTTCTCCAAAAATCTTATCGAAAAATTCTTGGTTTAAGTCTGACTCTTCTAGTCTGTTAATGTTTTTTACAGTCACTTTAAACTTCGACTCAGGAATAATTGCATTTTCCTCGTCTAATTTTAAAATTTTAACCAACTGTCTTTCGTCGTCAACTGCTTTTACTAAGTCGAAGCTTTCCACAACATCTTCTCTTTTTAAACCAATTAAAGCCTTTAATGCAGAAGCATCTTTAACAGCCTCTGTTCTTAAAGAAGTAGTAACATCTATGCCACCTTCAAAAACAGATCCGTCTGCATTTAATTGCTGGAACTGACCAAAAATCACATCACCATCTGCAACAATCTCTGGATTGGTCATTTTGCCATAGCTTCTTCTGATGTTTTTAGTTCTTGCAGCTAAAGTTTCTGGATCAACCTTGATGATGTATTGCGTTAATTTATCTTTATCAGAAAACTCAACATCAACCGCTGGCGCCAATCCTAATTCGTATTTAAATACAAACTCCTCATCAGAATCCCAGTTAAACTGCGTGTCGTCTTCTTTAGGCAAAGGCTGACCTAATATTTCAATTTCGTTTTGTTGGATATAGTTATTTACTGACTCAGATAACAGGTTATTCACTTCTTCAACCAAAATACTTCTGCCGTACATCTTCTTAACATGTGCAGATGGAACCATTCCCGGACGAAATCCTGGAAGTTTCATTTTTTTCGCTTGGTCTTTAATGGCTTTGTTCACTTTTTCCTGATAATCATCAGGAGTGATTTTAACGGTTAAACTTGCATTAAGATCATTGATCTTTTCCTGTGTAATATTCATGCTGTTTATTTTTTAAATTGCTACGTCGTTATACAAAAATCCCCCCCATTTTGTGGGAGGGAAATTTTCTTTGGTGCGGAAGAAGGGACTCGAACCCCCACGCCGTGAAGCGCCAGATCCTAAGTCTGGTGCGGCTACCAATTACGCCACTTCCGCATTTAGGATTGTGTTTTCCAAAATAATTTGTGATTATTTTGGATTGCAAATATATGATTTAGCTTTTGTTATACAAACGGTTTGCTAAAATAATTTTGATTTATTAATCTTAAATTGTGACGGGGTTAACCGTCAAAAAGCATGAATTAAGCCAGTGTCTTATAAATCAGATAATTAGACGTTAATTAGTCTTTATTTAGATAGAACAACCAGAATGGCTTTTTAACGCTGTTGTCATTATTACTTAAACTTAGTCCCAAAAGAGCGGAATTTAAAACACGAAGCCCGCGAAAAATAAAACAGAAGAAGTGCGGTGTTTGGGTTGTTGATAAGCCAAATCATTAATCTCAACATTTCTTATACTTCTATCCCAATTTATATTTACGTAATTAAATCCAAATCGGTAAGCTATTTTCTTTTCTGTTTTAAATTCTACTGCTAATTTTGGTTCTAAAGCTAAATGGAAGTTGCTTTTAACATTATCTTGCTTTACCTGACCGCTTACGAAAACGTTATTGTTTTTTGAGTAAGTGGTGAAAGTTGCATCGGTAAAAAGTTTTCTATAACTAACACCACAAGCCAAAATTAAATAAGTTTGGTCATCCATATCTATGGATTTCATGTAAGTAGGTCTTATTTGGAAAGAGAAAGCTTCACTACGCAAGCTAGTTTCAGACTTTAGCTCTGTTAAAGTATTGTTGGTATAACTTTTTTGGTTTAATGTATTACCGATTAAATAATCTATGCCTGTCTCTAAGTAAACATCTGGCAATACATCTATCGCATAACCTGCATTAAAAGCTATCCCATCCGAATCCTTATCTGGCCTTTGTTCATTTGATTTGCTCAAATAGTCAAATAACGGCACTTTAAGATAAGTATAAAAGTAATTTTGTGCCAAAGATTGCTTACCTAAAAGTAGGACAAGTATTATACTATAATAAAATTTGTATTTCATTTGAAAGAAAAGAGTTTAAGCCATTTTCAGACTTAAACTCTTTTAGAATATTTAGAACTAAAAAAGAAGACCAATACCCATCGATATAGAGCTTAAAGCTAATTTACCATCTGATGCTTTAAATTTAAAATCTTGATATTTGTAAGAGAGTTCTGGCGTTAATGCTATTTTTTTGCCTAATTTGAGATTGTATCCCCCACCAACTTCCATCAACACCCCTCCTTTATAGCTGTTACTGGGTGGAATGTTATATCCCAGATTACCAAATATAAATGGAGTTTTCCGTGTGTCTTTGATATAATAATGAACATTTGCAAAAACAGGATAAGTACTAACAGTAGGGTTGATGTAAGATGTAGCACTTATACCTAAGCCTAGAGATAGTTTATTATTTAAATGGAAGCCATTTATGGTAGTAATTTCTGTACCATTGCCTTCCTTTTTATTGGATGGAGACGTATTAGTACGAATAGCAATTGCTATTTTGGTTTTGTTAAAATAACCTTGTCTTAAAGAAGGTTCCTGAGCGTAAATGCTTTTTATGAAAAAAACAGTTACAAAAATTAAAAGTATATATCGCATATTCTATTATTGTTTGGAAATAATTCTTTCTACCTCTACATAAATTACCATATTTCGCTGCAGCAGATACAGATGCGCTTTTCAATGTGAAGTGTAGTGGCGCATTTAAGATTTTTTTCCAAAACAGTGAGTGATTATTTTGGTTTGCAAACCTATGATTTAGCTTTTAATCTTCAGACGGTTTACTAAAATAATTTCATTTTTAATTGCTCAAAATAGGAGGCTGATTTCAGCAATCTGCTTCCGTACCAGCTAAACATCTCTCCATCAACCAATTCCACCTTCGCATTAGGCCAAATGTTTTCAAAATATGAGACATGTTTTTTTGAAAACGGGTAAGGTTCCGAAGATAAAAACACAATTTCTGGCCTCAAATCTCCTAATTCCGTCGGAGTTAAACTGGGGTATCTATTTAAATCGATTATATTTTTACATCCACAATAAACTAGCATCTCATCAATAAAAGTGTTTTTACCCGCCAACATATTAGGCTGATGCCAAATAAAATAAGCTATGCTCTTCAAATGGATTTGATCAACGTTATGTAAAAGCTCCTTAAAATTTGCCTTTACTTCATTAGCCATCAGCGTCCCCTCATCTTTTCTACCAACTAGCGCTGCTATTCTGCTAATCATATCTACCGCATCGTTTAAATTATAAATATCACTCATCCAAATCGGAAACTCCTGCATCAAAAGTTCAATATCTTCTTGTTGGTTCTCTTCCTTGTTGCCAATAATTAAATCAGGTTTTAGCGCTCTTATTTTTTGAATATCTAACTTCTTAGTCCCTCCTACTTTCTCTGTGGCTTTAAATTTATCTTTCGGATGGATACAAAACTTAGTAATACCTACAACTTCTTCGTTTAAACCCAAATCGAATAAAAGCTCCGTTTGTGAGGGAACCAATGAAATGATACGTTTTGGAGGGAAATTAATAGAGATGTTACGATTTAGCTGATCAATAAACTGCATCCAACAAAAATGAAAAATTATTACAACAAAAAGCGCAGGAAAAATAATAAGCTATTTAAACCTGCGCTTTAAAATAATCATTAACGCTAACTATTTGCGTTTTCCTTTACTATGTTCCTTACCGCCATGTTTTCCTCTTTCACCTTTCATCTTCTCTTTTTGCTCTGGTGTTAAAGTAGATTTAAATGATTCATGATTTTTTTTGCCTTGTTCCATGTTTGCTTTCCACATCGCTTTTTGTTCTGCGCTAAGTGTTATGTTCAGCTTTTCCATTCTTTCTTTTCCCTTTAGCGTCTTATCTGCCATAATTGCTTTCTGATCTGCATTTAACGAAGCATTAAACTTTTCTTGGTTTACTTTCATGCTTTCACGGTTTGCTTTCATCTGTGCCTTTTGGGCATCCGTTAAGTTTAATTCAGGATGTTCCCCTTTTTTTGTCTTGTTTACACCATCAACTTTTTGAGCAGATGCTCCAATTGTTAGGCCCAAAACCAAGGTGGTTGATAGCGCCAATGTTCTCAATAGATTTTTCATAATTTTTTATTTAATTATTGTTGTTTGATGGTATGATGCAGTTTTGAAACTAAGGTTTAACCAAGATCATCGAAAAACCACATAATTAACATAAATTAACATAACATTCGGTTTCCTAACGGACATTTGAAAAGTTAAAAAAAAATTTGAAAAACAGAGATCGGCCGTCAGCATACCGAAAGCCTAATAATTTTGAATGGTTTATAAGAATTATGTCTTATCGAAATAGGTTTAAAGATCTTTTAATAATTCTTGCGCTTTGTCATATACGTTGGCGTCTTGAGGTATTTTATTTAGCCAAGTTTTACTCGCTACTTTGTTTTTTTCTTTAAGATAACTTAAAGCTATAAAAAACATCGCATCATATTTCAAAAGTGATTCTTTAGCAGCTACTGTTGTTAAGTTTGCTCTTGCAGCATCCAAATCATTATCCGTATCAGCTTTTAATTGCGCAACACCCAAATAATACCTGAACATATCATTGTTTGGCTCTTTGGCAACTATGGCAGTTAACAATTCTTTTGCTTCGTTATAATTTTCGGCGTTAAAAGCATCAGTTGCTCCTTGTTGCGCAGTTTGGTCGTTACTTCCTCGTTCGGCAAAAGAAATCATTTCTGTATCGCCGTATTTATTATATAAATTTTTATTCCACGGCGCCCAAACTAATAAGCCTATTATTAAAACCGCAGCCGCGTACCAAATCTTGCTAAATGCAATAATTTTTGCTGTCGGTTTTTGTTTTTTAAAGTGTTGTGACTTAAACTGCTTTAAGATAGCTTTAAAAGCCAAATCACTTTCATCAGCAGCTAAGTTAGGTTTTAAAGTCCCTTTGATATTTCTATAAAGTTTTAAGTCTGCCTGCAAATCAGGGTGCTGCCGCAAAGCTTCCTCAAATTCAAGAATATCGTTGGTTTCCATTTCGCCATCCTCATAATTGATTACATCTTGTTTAGAAAACTTATTCATGGCTTTTTTTCTCCTCTGTTTTAATCATTTGAATTAAAGATGCCAAACACTCCGATTTTTTTTTCCTTAAATAACCGTAGCTAACTCCAAGCTGTTCTGCAATTTTCTCCTGATGTTCATCTGATAGCGCCAACGTGATAATTTCACGGCAACGCTTAGATAGCTTTTCAAACATCATTAAATAAAGAGAAGATTGTCTTTGTTGTTCTTCGAGCTCATCAGCTTGGCGAAATACATCCTCACTAATATTTAATAAATCGTCTTCACTTTTTGTTACCGGTATAACTGATCTTTTTTTTAATTCATTTAACCATTTTCGTTTGCAAACCATCATAAAAAATGCTTCAAACGGACAGCTTAACTTTAAGCCCTTATATTTTGCCTGGTTGTATAAGTCAATCAAACATTCCTGAAATATATCTCCAGCATCATCCTCATCCCCACTATTTGCAGAAACATATCGTTTTACCTTATCGGCAAACTTCGTATAGATCTGCCCTATTACTTTGCTGTTATTAGCAACTAAGCCGTCTATATAAAACTGATCTGAGTGAATTTTTTCCAATGGCTAAATGTTTTCTGTGCGAATATAGGAAAGAAATAAATGAATGATTGAATTTTGAAACAATGAGAAATAGAACTAAATAATCTTTAGTTAGCTAGTTTAATGATATTTATAATGGCGTTTTAACACGCTTTTCACTATATCTTTTTAGCAGAAAAAGCAAAAAAGGATGTCGTTTCAATCGTTAACGCGAATCACTTCTGTCCGTCTTCTTCTATCATTAGCTTACAGTGATGCTTGTGTAAGAACGGTTAGTTAGTGGTTAGAAGTTTCTGACGCGATTATATCAAAGATTCAGTGGCGCAGCGATAGTGATAACCTCAGCTACATTTATTATTGCATCATTGTAAAGCTCTTTTTAAGCCGTGGCGATTTCCAAGCTATCAAAAACGAATCCCTTGATTATGAACAAGTGGAAAACGGGACAGTGCGAATAACCTACACATTACCACAGCGCACCGCTTTGCCCACGCCTGAACACTTCGCAATGACGGCGGATAGAAATTAACACACTGCAATGTAAAGCCTCCACAGAAAATAACTAACATTCTCATCACATAATGACTTGAGAACTCTTCCGATTTTTTTCTTAATCCGGGGGTAACAAAACTTTAGCGCAGGTTATATACTTACAGAAAACCTTTAAAAAATAATAAAATGAGAACTAGAGAAGGAAACATTATCAACATGTTAGTTAACGTAGCAATGGTACTAAGCCTCTTTTTATTAATCCAATTTTTATTTTAAAACAATTTCAACCTTGGCAATATTTGATTGCCCCAAATCAAAAGATTATGAATAAGTTAAATTTAGCAACGGCATTATTAATAGCGGTAATAGGGTTTACAGCTTGTAAGAAAAACAGAGTTGACCCAATTAGCGACGTAAAAACCGCAAAAGATTTTACCCAAAGGTTGGGATCACAGCAACAAAAATTTTCAATAAAGTCTTCTGAATTACCTAAAACTCTTAAATTAACAAACGGAACGGAAATCACGATACAACCAAATTCGTTTACAATAAATGGAGAACCAATAACCGGAGATGTAACAGTAGAAGCTTACGAAATGTTAAAACGTAGTGCTATTATGCTTAGCGGAACCAACACCAACCACATTTCTGGCTCACCTTTAATTTCTCAAGGTTTCATATTTGTTGATGCAAAAGTAAATGGAGTAAGCGTTGATAAAAACCTAAGCAAGCCTTTAAGCATTAAAATGCCAGCACAAGGCCAACCTTATACCCAAATTTGGGAAGGTGTAGAAAACGTAAATGGAGCAAACCAAATGGCTTGGCAAGCACCAGTAAACGCAGCAGGACAAAACCAGCAACGTGAAGTTAAAGCAATTGGCGACACCTTCGGATTTGATTTCGGGATGCTAGGATGGGTAAACTGTGATATTTTTTACAACGCAAGTGCTCCAAAAACAACCGTTAGGGTAACCGTTTTAAACAACCCAGGCGACATGGCTTCTTTTAGAGGATTCACTGGCCACACGTTTGTTTTCTTTTGTGCAGATGGCGATAATGTTGTAGTACAAATTTACACTGCAGACGGTGCAAACAAAGTGAAGAGTTATGATGATTCTATGCCGATTGGTTCAGTAGGTAAGTTGATCTCTTTTTCCATAAAAGACGGAAAGTATTACTTCGCTAAAAAGAATATAACGATCTCACCTAATATGAATGAAAGCTTAACCTTGGTAGGAACTACCGAAGCAGCCGTTCAAGCAGAAATAACTGCACTGGACTAAATAAATTAACCCTGTGATTAAACCTAAAAACGGGCTGCCTCCTTTCGGAACAGCCCGTTTTGTTTTTCAAAAGGTTTAGTCCCTAACCAACTAACCATCTAACACCTAAAGAAACTACCCTAAAGCACTTAGAGATTCTTCTAAAATCTTAATCTTAGCTTCGGCATCCGCTCTTTTGTTCTCTTCATTAGCTACAATCTCTGGCTTCGCGTTTTGTACAAAACGCTCGTTAGATAGCTTTGCATTTACTGCTTTTAAAAAGCCATGTAAATATTCAATATCCTTGGTGATACTTTCTCTTTCAGCCTCCACATCAATACTTCCTGTTAAAGGAATAAAAAACTCATCTCTACCAGCCATAAATGTAGCAGTACCAGCAATTTTCTCATCGGTATTACTTAATTCTGATATGTTTGCGAGTTTACTGATGATGTTGCTGTATGCCTGATAATCAATATCAGAATTCACTTTTACTGCTAAAGTAAGTGCTTCTTTTGGAGAAATTTGTTTACTGTTTCTGATATTACGTATCTCTGAAACTACCAGCTTAACGGCATCAATCTCCTTTAAAAGTTTTTCATTTGTTTGTTGAGATGTTGGAACTTGCGCAACAATGCAACAATCTTTTTCGCCACGGGTTCCAAAAACCTCATCATGCCATAATTCTTCCGTTAAGAAAGGCATAAACGGATGTAACACTTTTAAAATTCTTTCGAAAAATTGAATACTTGCTTCGTAAGTTGCTTTATCAATGGGTTGTTGATAAGCTGGTTTTACCATTTCTAAATACCAAGCGCAGTAATCGTCCCAAACTAATTTATAGGTAGCCATTAAAGCTTCCGATAAACGGTACGATTTGAAGTTAGATTCAATTTCTGCTAATGCTTCGTTGAATCTTGATTCGAACCAATTAATAGTCGTTTCATTTGGGTTTGGCAAACTAGCGTCCACTTCCCAACCTTTAATTAACCTAAAAGCATTCCATATTTTATTGGCGAAGTTTCTTCCTTGCTCACAAGAAGATTCATCAAACATAATGTCATTTCCAGCTGGCGAGCAAAGTAACATTCCTACTCTAACACCGTCAGCACCATATTTCTCTATTAAATCTAAAGGATCTGGCGAATTCCCTAAAGATTTAGACATTTTACGTCCTAACTTATCCCTAACAATTCCTGTTAAGTAAACATTTTTAAATGGCGCTTCACCTCTAAATTCATGCCCTGCCATAATCATTCTCGCCACCCAAAAGAAAAGTATTTCTGGTGCCGTTACCAAATCATTTGTTGGGTAGTAATAGTTAATGTCTGCATTTCCTTCAGCTTCCGGATTACCGCAAACTGTTGGGTCAAATACCGAAATTGGCCATAACCAAGAAGAAAACCAAGTATCAACTACGTCTTCATCGCGGATTAAATCCTCCACCTTTAATAAGGAGTGATGAGGATCTAACTTAAACTGAACTAAAGCTTCTTCCGCAGTTTTTGCAACCATAACAGCTCCGTTTGGTGCATACCATGCTGGGATTTGTTGTCCCCACCATAACTGGCGAGAAATACACCAGTCCTTCACATTCTCCATCCAATGGCGGTAAGTGTTTATGAACTTGTCTGGAATTATTTTAACATCACCATTATTTACATAATCTAAAGCCGGACCAGCCATTTCGCTCATGTTACAAAACCACTGCATAGAAAGCTTCGGTTCAATAGCAGCGTCGGTTCTTTCAGAAAAACCAACTTGTGATTTATAATCTTCTACCTTTTCTAAATGACCAGCTTCGTCTAAAAGTTTCGCTATTTTCTTACGAGCAATAAATCGATCTTCACCAATTAAAATCTCCGCTTTTTCGTTTAGTGTCCCGTTATCATTTAAAATGTCAATAACTGGTAAGTTATGTTTTTGACCAAGCTCATAATCATTTAAATCATGTGCGGGCGTAACTTTTAAACAACCTGTACCAAAATCCATGGTTACATATTCGTCCAATATTACCGGAATCTCTCTGTTGATTAAAGGAACAAAAACAGATTTACCATGTAAGTGAGTGTAGCGCTCATCATTTGGATTAACACAAATCGCCGCATCTGCCATGATGGTTTCTGGGCGGGTGGTAGCTATGGTTAAGTATTGAGTATCGAGTATTGAGTATTGAGATTCTCCGCCTCCTGGCTCTTGATTCTTGCTACTTGCTATTTGATACTTGATGTAATACAACTTTTGGTTTACCTCTTTACGAATTACTTCTTCATCAGAAACTGCGGTTAAACCCTGTGGATCCCAGTTTACCATACGTACGCCACGGTAAATGAGTCCTTTTTTATGTAGATGAATAAATGTATCAATAACAGCTTCAGATAAAGCTGGATCCATGGTAAAAGAAGTACGACTCCAATCGCAAGAAGCACCTAATTTCTTTAGCTGATCTAAAATTATACCTCCGTATTTATCTTTCCACTCGTAAGCGTAAGCCAAAAATTCTGATCTTGATAAATCCTTTTTATCGATGCCTTTTTCTTTAAGCATTGCCACCACTTTAGCCTCAGTTGCAATGGAAGCATGGTCTGTACCCGGAACCCAACAAGCATTTTTACCACTCATTCTTGCTCGGCGAACCAAAACATCCTGAATCGTATTGTTTAGCATGTGTCCCATGTGTAACACTCCAGTAACATTTGGTGGAGGAATTACAATGGTATAAGGCTCACGTTCGTCTGGAGTAGACTTAAAAAAATCATTCTCCATCCAATATTGGTACCATTTATCTTCAAAATCTCTCGGGCTATACGTCTTGGCAATATTCATATATAATAAACTCTTTTTTCGAAATGCAAAAATAGGCTTTATTAGGAAATTATTGGTTTTAAGTTGTTTTGTTTTTTTAACCGCGAAGGACTAGAAGATTTTTTAATTTGTAGTGAGGATATTTAGATGTGGTTTTAACCACAGTGTGCACAGAGTTTTTTCACAGAGAACACAATACGCTAAGTAGATGATTTTAACCACAAAGAATACGGAGTTCACAGAGCTGGTCGAAAAAGTAAATTAAAAACCTCTATGAATTGAAGAAAAATCAGTCTTTTCTCTTGCGTCTTTTCATCTTTCATCTTAGCTCAAATATTGGCCAGCTCGGTCTTTGCTCTTGCGTCTTTTCATCTTTTATCTTAACTCAATTAACAGGAATGCATGTCTTTGCTCTTTTGTCTTTTCATCTTTCATCCTAACTCAATTAGTAGAAAGGTCTGTCTTTGCTCCTTCGTCTTTTCATCTTTTATCCTAACTCAAAAGCAAATCCTTTCAGTAACAATCATATTCCTATTTTGACACAATAGTTATCCTATGCTTATCTTCACCATGTTGTAAAACAAAAAGAACTTATGAAACTCAATTTAAATTACTCTCTGATGCTTGGAATTGGATTATTAACCGCAACTACACCGGTTTTAGCTCAAAACAACACAGCCCCTACTCAAAAAAAATTAATAGACGTTGCCAATATGGATTTATCTGTAAAACCAGGCGACGATTTTTATACCTACGCAAATGGAACGTGGTTAAAAAACAACCCAATTCCGGAAAAAGAAGTACGCTGGGGTAGTTTTAACGTGTTAAGAGATTTTAATATAACTGCAGTTAAGAGCATTTTAGTTGATGCTAAAAACGATAAAACTGCGAAACCTGGCTCCATTGAAAAACGTGTTGGCGATTTTTATACAGCCGGGATGGATAGCTTAGCTATAGAAAAGCTTGGCTATACACCTATTAAAGCAGAGTTAGCGAAGGTAGATGCCATCACAAATATAGGCGGTGTAATTGATGCAGTTGCCACCATGCGCACCAAAGGAATAGGTTCGCCTGTTTTTGATTTTTATGTAGATCAGGATTCTAAAAACCCAGAAGTAATGATGGCACAACTAAGCCAAGGTGGCACAACCTTGCCTGATCGTGATTATTATTTGAAGGACGACGACAGATCTAAGAAGATAAAAGTCGCTTATCACAATTTTATAGTGAAGCTTTTTACGTTAACCGGAAGTTCTGCACAAAGTGCCGAGTTAAACGCAAAAAATATTTTCGCTATAGAAAAGTCTTTCGCTGAAGCTCAAATGAGCAGAGTTGAAATGCGTGATCCTCACAAAACATACAACAAATTAAGTTTAACTGGCTTAAGCAAAACTACGCCAGCATTAAACTGGACAAGTTTATTGCAAAAAATGAAGGTTACTGGTGAAGATTCCGTTTTGGTGGACAACCCTGCTTTTTTTGTAAAAGCTAGCGCAATGCTTAAAACAGTTCCTTTAAATCAATGGAAAGTTTATTTGAAATGGAACATCCTTAAAAACGCCAGCAAAAATTTAAGTTCTCCTTTTGTAGATGCAGGATTCGCTTTTTCACAAGCTTTATCTGGCCAAAAAGTACAAACTCCTAGGTGGCAACGAATGTCGTCTTTAACCGATGAAACCATCGGCGAACTATTAGGCCAACTTTATGTTAAAAAATATTTCAAGCCTGAGGCTAAAGCCAGAATGGAAGAATTAGTCGATAATCTTTCTAAAGCTTTTGAAATCCGTATCAATAAGCAAGATTGGATGAGTGCTGTTACAAAGCAAAAAGCATTGGCTAAATTACATGCTTTTATGCCAAAAATTGGCTACCCAGGTAAATGGGAAACTTATAATGGATTAACAATTAATAGCGCCACGTATTTTCAAAACTTAAAAAATGCTGATGAGTGGAGCTATAATGAAATGATTGATAAGTTGGGCAAACCAGTAGATAAAACTAAATGGGGAATGACTCCGCCTACAGTAAACGCCTATTATAATCCGGTTATTAACGAGATTGTTTTCCCAGCAGGTATTTTACAGTTTCCATTTTTTGACCCCATTGCTGATGATGCTGTGAATTATGGCGGGATAGGATCTGTGATAGGTCATGAAATGTCTCACGGTTTTGACGATGAAGGAAGCCAGTACGATAAAGACGGAACCTTACGCAATTGGTGGACTGATGAAGATTTAAAAAACTTTAAAGCGAAAACCGAAAAGTTAGCTGGTCAGTTTGACAATTACACCATTTTAGATACCGTACATGTAAATGGAAAGTTGACATTGGGCGAAAACATTGGTGATTTAGGTGGATTAAATGTAGCTTATGAAGCATTTAAAATGACTAAGCAAGGTCAATCCGAAGATAAAATTGATGGTTTCACACCAGATCAACGCTTCTTTTTAGCTTGGGCACAAGTTTGGCGAATAAATATTTTACCAGAAACAGCTGCTCAATTTATTATTGTTGACCCGCACTCTCCAGGAGAATATAGAACAATTGGCCCTCTGGTTAATATGGATGCTTGGTACAAAGCTTTCGATGTTAAAGAAGGCGATAAATTGTACAAAGCGCCAGAAGATCGCATAAGAATTTGGTAACAAAATAGCCGGAGTAAAACCTCCGTTTTTTTTTGCTTTTGTTTAAAACCATTTTTACTTAAAATGACAGCCATTGTTTATATATTTAGCTCATCACAAAACAACCCTTTACCAACAAAAACGCTTGCTGAATTTAATTAAGCAAATCATTGCAAATAACAATTTGTACTTCTACTCGTTAAAATAAAATGCTAAAAAAAATACTGACACTCTCGTTCTTAATCTTACCATTTGTTGTTTTTTCACAAATAAAAAACCCTGAATACAAAGCAGTACTAGACGAGATGTATCAACATTCGGCTCCACTAATTTCTGTGGACTCTTTAAAACAACTTAAAAATGTTTATTTATTGGATGCTCGCGAAAAAGACGAATTTAAAGTTAGTCATCTAAAAAATGCTAAAAATGTAGGCTATATCTGGTTTGATATGCGTAAAGTGGTGGATATTCCCAAAGATGCCAACGTGGTGGTTTATTGCTCGGTTGGTTACAGAAGCGAGAAAATAGCAGAGAAGTTGATAAAAAATGGCTTTCAAAAAGTATATAACTTATACGGTGGAATTTTTGAGTGGGTAAACGAGCATCAGCCGGTTTATAAAAGTGATGGTGTGCAAACTTCTGAAGTACACACCTACAATAAGAGTTGGTCAAAATGGCTATCGAACGGCACCAAGGTCAATTAATCTATAATCTACCAACAAATGGACTCCAATAGCCCGCAATATACAATTGTATCGACAGCAGACGGTTCAAATACCATATTTCATCCTTTAGTAAAAGAAAATTACCATAGCAAAAATGGAGCACTACAAGAAAGTAACCATGTTTTTTTAAACTCCGGATTGCGGTATTATTTGGCAGATAAAGAACTTAATGAAGTATCGGTATTAGAGGTAGGTTTCGGGACTGGTTTAAACTTTTTGCTAACTCAAGATTATTGTACGGCAAAAGAAATCAGCTTAACTTATGTAGGCTTAGAAGCCTATCCTTTAAATTTAGCACTTATTGAGCAAACAAATTATCAAGAGTTGGTATCTACCGATACTTGGAGCTCTTTTAAATCAAATTATACCGAAGCTTTAGAAAACCCTATTCAACTGAACAGCTACTGTAATTTGCACATAGCTCATACTGATGCTAGATTTTACAAAACAGAATTAAAGTTTGATGTTATTTATTTTGATGCTTTTGCTTCCGCTAACCAGCCAGAACTTTGGACGGCTGAGTTTATCACGCAAATTGTTAGCCTACTAAAAACCAGTGGCGTATTTGTTACCTATGCAATTACTGGTAATTTAAAACGAATTATGAAATCTTTAGGGATGCAGGTAGAAAAAGCTCCCGGAGCAGCTGGAAAACGAGAAATGTTGAGAGCTGTAAAAATATAGTTCTAATATAAAAAATGCTTTTAACCTTAAATGGCTAAAAGCATTTCTAATATTTTTATTTCTCTACAATTACTACGGAAGTTGAACCAAACTTGCTCATTTGCAATTTTTCGGTAAGTGCACAATGACCAGTAACGCCGCGTTGCAATAAGCCGAAGCCAAGTAGTAATTCGCTAGTGGCTAACATCGGGCTAGAAAAAACGTTGCCAATTCCTTTCAAGAAAATGTAGCTTCCGCTCGCCATTGATAATATTCTTTCTGTTTTGCTGATATTGGTAAAAATATCTTCTTTAAGTAGGTTCTCTTCTAAAGAGTTTTTCACTTCTTCAATTTTGTCTGTTATCATCTCTGTAAATGTTTATAAACCAGTTAATACAATCATCGTACCCAAAAAATAATTATTGCATAACAGCAGAACAGTTAAGTGATTGCAAGAATCAAATTAGAAAAATAGAACAAAAATAAGCTTTGATTTTCTAGCAATTAAGGGCGTTTAAAGACGTGAGCAAAGCCATCTTTTTGTGACTATTCATTCATACTGCACAAGGCATTAGCCACAAGACCAGTATCCACTGCTATCGTTAACGCAAATACCATGTCTTAATAAAATAGATCAGAAAATTGAAAATTCTATTTTTGTATCCATAAAAATATCCTACCTTAAAAATCTTTTAAGAAGCAATATGTCAACAGAAGTAAAATGTCCTAATTGTAGCCACTCTTTCCCTATAGAAGAAGTAATGGCCGAAGAATATAAAAACAATCTGCGAAAGCAGATGCTTGACTTTCAAAAAAAGAAAGATGAGGAAACACGTAAAAAGGACGAAGAATATCAAAAGAAAGAACAAGACTTTTTACAAAAAGAAAAACAACAGGCTACTGTATTTCAGCAAAAACTAGAGAGCGAAAAAGCTCAGATGCAGAAGCAATCGGATAGTGAGAAAGTGCAACTACAAAAAAACCTGGAAGAAAATTTACGCAAAAGTATAGCAACAGATTTCGAAAATCAGTTGCAAATGCTTCAAAACGCAAATAAAGAAGGGGAAGAAAAGCTAAAAACGGCAAGGTTAAAAGAACTTGATTTTCTACGCAAAGAGGCTGATCTAAAAACTAAGGAAGCCGAAATGGAACTCTCTTTACAACGAAAGCTACAGGAAGAACGTGTAACCTTATCGGAGCAAATTAGAAAACAAGAAGTAGAAAAAAGCCACATCAAAGAAACCGAGTTTCAGCTTAAGCTAAAGGAGTATGAGCAAAAACTGGAAGCACAAAATAAGCTGGTTGATGAGATGAAACGCAAGGCCGAGCAAGGTTCTATGCAGATGCAAGGCGAATCTCACGAATTAATTGTAGAAGAATTACTACAAACAACCTTTCCTTTTGATGTGATTACCGAAGTAGGCAAAGGAGTACGTGGTGCCGATTGTATACAAACCGTAAGAAATTCTAGTGGACAAGCGTGTGGTAAAATTATCTATGAAAGTAAACGCACCAAAGATTTTGGTGGCGATTGGATAGAGAAACTTAAAAAAGATAAAATTTCTGTCGGTGCTGATGTTGCGGTTATTGTTACGCAATGCTACCCAAAAGGAATGGAGTGTTTTGGCGAAAAAGATGGCGTGTGGATTTGTTCTTTTGAGGAATTAAAAGCTGTAACGTGTGTTTTAAGAGATGGAATTGTTAAGTTATACGCAGCGACAAAATCTCAGGAAAACCGTGGAGATAAAATGCACATGCTTTACGATTATTTAACAAGTTCTGAATTTAACAACCAATGGAGTGCAATTAGCGAGGGTTTCATGAGTATGAAAGCAAGCATCCAAACAGAAAGGAATGCCATGGAAAAAATGTGGAAAAGCAGAGAAAAACAATTGGAGAAAGTTTTGTTGAACGCAGTTCATATTAGCGGCTGTGTTGAAGGAATAGCGGGGAAAGACGTAGTTAAACTTAATTTAACTACCGAAGAAGAAGATGATACTATATTTTTAGATTAGAAAAAATGAACTGGTTACTTTTAATTTTAGGAGGTTTCTTTGAAACAGCTTTCGCCTTATGTTTAGGCAAAGCAAAAGAAAGTAGTGGAAATGACACCTACATGTGGTACGGCGGCTTCTTAGTTTGCCTTATTATCAGCATGTTATTACTCATTAAAGCTACGCAAACATTACCAATTGGCACTGCTTACGCCGTTTGGACAGGTATCGGAGCTGTGGGTTCTGTGATCATCGGTATCTTTTTATTTAAAGAACCCGCTACATTTTGGCGCATATTTTTCCTTTTCACCTTGGTTAGTTCTATTATTGGTTTAAAATACGTTTCGTCATAACAATGTGACAAATATCATTAAATTATTTTTTTCTGATTTGAAAATTTATTTAGGTATCATATTTGTTTTTTAGTGGTAATACTATGATAATCCAGTTATGAACAGAATATTTGAAATTAGCGTCCACATTATGGGAGATGTTAGCGCAAAAGAGATCCAAGTGTTTTATTCCGCAAGTAAAGAGGAATATGAACTTGGATTCTTAAAGGAAAGAGAAAATCCAAGAGTAAAATTCACGGAAGATGGAAAAATTGTACAAACTTTAGGCACTCCGCTTGACAGTAATACTTTGCATGACGTGAGCGAACAAATAAAAAATGTAATAAACCTTTAAAAATCTGTTAAAATGACGTTTCAAGACAAAAGAAAAGTTGGTGCCGATTGGGAAAAAGTGAAAGCTAAAAGAAACCTGATGCATACCAAAAATGATATCGAGGCTAACGTACCCGGTGCAGTAATTAAACAGACGGATCCAAAAACCGATAAAAAATAATTAGTTTCTTAATGTAATTATCCCATTGCGCTAAGTAATTGCTTATTCAAAATTACTACCTTTGCGCCCGAATGATTTCAATAAACGACTTAACCTTCCTAATTGGCTCAAGAGCCTTATACGAAGAAGCCAACTGGCACATAAAACCCGGAGAGCGATGTGGACTAATTGGTGCCAACGGAACCGGAAAATCAACTTTACTTAAAATTATAGTTGGAGAATACCAGCCCTCATCGGGTTCGGTTTCTATGGCTAAAGATTTGAAGATAGGGTATTTAAACCAAGATTTACTTTCTTACGATTCTCACCATAGCATTTTACATGTGGCAATGGAAGCCTTTGAGCGCCAAAACCAGTTACATGACGAAATTGAGGTGTTGTTAAAAAAACTTGAGACAGATTATTCTGAGGAGGTATTAAACAAACTAAGTGATAAACAACTAGAGTTTGAAGCTTTAGATGGTTACAGCATTGAGTACAGAGCGAACGAAATTTTAGCTGGTTTAGGATTTAGTTCCGAAGATCAACACCGTCCGTTAAATACTTTTTCTGGAGGATGGCGTATGCGGGTAATGCTTGCCAAAATTTTATTGCAAACGCCAGATATTTTATTACTGGATGAGCCTACCAACCACATGGATTTGCCTTCCATTAAATGGTTAGAAACTTATTTAAATAATTTTGAAGGTGCTATTGTAATTGTATCTCACGATAGATACTTCCTAGATAAAATTGTAAACAGAATTGTAGAATCCAGAAAAGGAAAATTGACCATTTATTCTGGTAACTATACTTTTTATATTGAGGAAAAGTCGTTGCGAGGTGAAATCCAAAAAGGAGAATTCAAAAATCAACAGGCAAAAATCAAACAGGAAGAGCGATTAATTGAACGTTTTAGAGCAAAAGCATCTAAAGCTAAAATGGCGCAGTCCCGTATGAAAGCTTTAGATAAAATGGATCGCGTAGAAGATGTTGATGACGACAACCCATCGGTAAACTTCCGTTTTAAATTTTCTAAACCTTCTGGTCGTCATGTCATTAGAATCGAAGAAGCTTACAAAAGCTATCCTGCAATAGATATTTTAAACAACGCTGACGGCGTGATTGAAAAAGGCGATAAAATTGCTTTAATTGGTGCCAACGGAAAAGGAAAATCAACGTTGTTAAGGATGATTGCCGGAACAGAAGATTTTAAAGGAAAGTGCGAAATCGGCCATAATGTTACGACTACTTTCTTTGCTCAGCACCAGTTAGAAAGCTTACACCTTGATAACACCATTTTAGAAGAACTACAATCTTTTGCACCAAAACATAGTGATACCGAGATACGTTCTATTTTAGGATGTTTTCTATTTACGGGCGACGATGTATTTAAGAAAATTAGAGTGCTTTCTGGAGGTGAAAAATCAAGGGTTGCACTTGCAAAATCGTTAACGACGGACTCAAACTTTTTGATTCTGGATGAGCCAACCAATCACTTGGATATTCAGTCTGTAAATATATTGATTCAAGCTTTACAACAGTACGAAGGTACTTTGATCGCAGTTTCTCACGATAGGTATTTCTTAGATAACGTCGCCAATAAAATTTGGTTTATCGAAGATCAAAACATTCAGGAATACCCAGGAACTTACGAGGAATACGAAGAATGGCAGACTAAAAGACTAAAAACAGGCGACCAAGGTGGCATAAAACCTGCTAAGGCGAATAAGCCTAAAAAAGAAGAGCCTAAACCATCGGAAATTGAGGAAAAGAAAAAGCAGTTAAAAAAGCTTAACCAAAATTTACAAACTTTAGAAGAGGACATCGCTGAAAAAGAAAAATCTGTAAAAATCCTAGAGGCCGAAATAGCTAAAGAAGATGTTTACAGCAATCCTACAAAATTAAAAGAGGTAAATGAGCGTTATGCCAAAGCCAAAGAAGTTTTAGGAGCGGTACAACTGCAATGGGAGGAACTGGCAGAAGAAATTATGGTTTTGGAAGGGTAAGTAGATGGTTAGGGCTTAGTTGGTTAGGTTGTTAGGCTTTGCATAGTCTCGTTTTTAGTTTATAAATAGAAATTTTTATTAAATTGAATCTATGATTTTTTTAAAGCAATATTCTTTGACACGATACGCTAAGCTCTTCATTCTAAATCTTTTACTTTTTAATTTTTACTTTCTACTTTTAACTCCCTACTCCTACGCTCAAAAAAAAGCTAAAAAACCACGTCCACAACGAATCGAAGTTCCGTCTTCTGATTTAGTTTTTGATGATATCAATTATCTGTCAGAAATTAAATCCGTTGCTTTTCATAATCATAAAAAGGCGCAATCATTCCCGATATTGAATTTAGGAAGTGGAGAAGAACTGCTGTTAAGTTTTGATGATTTACGTGGTGGAAGCAGAAATTTGTATTATGGTGTGGTTCATTGTAATGCTGATTGGACGGTTTCTTCCATCACCCCTATTGAATATTTGGAAAGCTTTAGCGAAGACCGCATCAACGATTATCGTTTCTCGTACAACACTTATCAAAAATATACTCATTATGAAGTTAGGCTGCCTAATTTCAATGTCATTCCAAAATTATCTGGAAACTACTTATTGAAAGTTTTTGAAGATGGCGATGCGTCAAAATTATTATTGACACGCAGGTTTTATGTAGTTGTTCCAAAAGTTGCAGTACAAGCTGAAATAGCGCCTTCGAACACGGTTTCGAATCGTGATAGCAATCAAAAAATAAACTTTTCTATACTTCATCCTAGTTTAAATATTCAAAATGCTTATCAAGAGATTACTGCAGTAGTTTTACAAAACGGGCGGACAGATATTGCTCAGAAAACACAACGTCCGTTGTTCATCAGAAATAATCAATTAATTTACTCCGACAACAACACCAACGATTTTAAAGCTGGTAACGAATTTAGAAGATTTGATACGCGTAGTTTTAAGTACAAGTCAGAAGGTGTTTACCAAATTATTCAGGACAGTATTTATACCGTAAATCTTTTTGCAGACATCGATAAAAGCAAAAGCTCTTATACTTACCAATTTGACGAAGACGGGAATTTCTACACCTTAAATCAAGATGGAAGCGACCCACGTTACGACGCTGATTATGGAAACATAAACTTTGTACTAAAAGCAGAAGCACCGGATAAGGAAGGGTTTGCGTATGTTGTAGGGAAATTTAATGCTTATCAAAAAAATAAGGACAGTCGGATGGTTTACGATGCAGAGCGAAAAGAGTTTACTTTAACTGCACTTATAAAACAAGGCGTAATTGACTATCAATATGTGTGGGCAGATGCAGATGGCAAAATGATTAACCCTAATGCGTTTGAAGGTTCTTACTATCAAACAGAAAACGACTACCAATTACTCATTTACTACAGAGCACCTGGAGCGAGATTTGATCAGTTGATTTCTTTTACAGAGTTGAATACGACTAAAAATCCAAGGAATTTTTAAACTTAAATTCCATTATAAGACTAACTGCTTTTCTGAGTTTTTCGTCATTTATAACGAGGTACTAGAATACTTGTATCGCGATCATAAACTCTAAAACAAAAAAGTAGCGCTTAATCTATTAGTTAATTCGAACAACCAAATTAGTGCAAAAGACTTAGAGACCTCTCCTATCGTCGAGGTGACGTAGTGACAATCTTAATGACAATTGCAACCGGAATTCTAGCCAAACATCCATCCACAAAAAAAGCCTAATACCCTTCGATATTAAGCCTTCTCGCTTTTCACAAAATTTTTATTTCTTGTAGTATTTGTTTGCTTCTGGCAAATACTTTTTAATATCATTTATTCTTGTAGCATCACTTGGGTGCGTACTTAAAAACTCTGGTGGCGCTTGTCCGTTACTTTTTGCTGCCATACGTTGCCAAAAACCAACTGCACTCTGTGGGTCGTATCCCGCCATAGCCATAAAAGTTAGTCCTAATCTATCAGCTTCCGACTCTTGCTTTCTTGAGTTTGGAAGCAATACACCAGTTTGTGCGCCAATACCAAAAACTTGGTTAAAGACGTTCGCTCCAGCTTCTGTTTTTGTTACCGCTGAACCAACAATTGCACCTAGCCCCTGGGCAATCATTTGTTGAGAATAGCGCTCGTTGCTATGTTTTGCAATTGCGTGAGCAATCTCGTGGCCCATCACTGTAGCTAAACCAGCTTCGTTTTGTGTAATCGGTAAAATACCAGTGTAAACTGCTACTTTTCCGCCCGGCATACACCAAGCATTAACCTCTGGACTTTCAATTAAATTAAATTCCCAGTTAAAACCAGCAATTTGATCCGTGTAACCATTCTGATTCATAAATTTAGTGACGGCAGCTTGAATTTTTGCACCTACGGCTTTTACCTGTCTGCTTTGTGCATTATTAAGCACTTTTGTTTTTGGGCTGGACAATAGCTCTCTATAACTTGTGGCGGCCATTTGTTGCATTTCGCCGTCGCTTACTAAATTCGCTTGTCTTCTACCAGTAAGTGGCACTGTAGAACATGCCATCATTAGGGTACTTAACCCTATTACTGCCAATAATTTAATTTTCATGAATTTTAATTTAATGTTACTGTTTCTTTTTAAACAGATTTACTTTTGATTCTTTGCCTCTTAATAGCCGCTCTATGTTTTTTTGATGGGTCACCAAAATTAATATGCAAATGCACATCCCATAAATTACAATTGCTTTAACAGAAACCTGATAAATAAATATCACGCTAAAAGTAAAAGTAAAGCCCGCAGCTATACTGCTTAAGGACACATACTTTGTAAGCAACAAAACGATTACAAATACAAGAACACAAATTAAAGCTGATGGAAGGTGCACTGCCAATATCATACCAAATAAGGTAGCAATTCCTTTACCTCCCCTAAAGCCAGCGAAAACAGGAAACAAGTGGCCCATTACAGCGACAACGCCTAAAGCCAATTGGTAATTTACAAATTGGACAGAATGTTCGGGACCAGTTACAGATAAACCAATGAACGAAACCAAGTTAGTTGCAGTCCAACCTTTCAAAATATCTAAAAGCATTACAGGAATACCAGCTTTTTTACCCAATACCCTAAAAGTATTTGTAGCGCCCGCATTTCCGCTGCCATATTCCCTTACATCAATTCCATAAAAAGCCTGCCCTATCCAAACAGCCGTCGGAATTGATCCAAATAAGTAAGCTAGCAATAATGCTCCGATAGAATAAATCGAAATCATAAAGCTCTTATATTAATATTTAAACTTTTCAAACCTTTTACTTTTAAATTAAACGACTGCTTTTAAGCTCATATCTAAGCTTTTGACAGAATGAGTAAGTGCACCCATGGAAACATAATCTACGCCGCATTTTGCATAGTCTAAAACTGTTTCTTCAGTAATTCCACCAGACGCTTCGGTAATATACTTACCGTTAATTAACGCTACCGCTTCTCTTAGGTCATCGAAACTGAAATTATCTAACAAAATCCTATCAACAGTGCCAGTATTTATTACGTCAGTTAATTCTTTGATATTTCGAACTTCCACCTCAATTGGAATACTAAGGTTTTTTTCTTTAAGGTATTTCTTTGCAGCATTAATAGCTTGAGGAATTCCTCCGGCATAATCAACATGATTGTCTTTGATCAAAATCATATCGTACAACCCAAAACGGTGGTTTACGCCGCCACCTATTTTGACAGCTTCTTTCTCTAAAAACCTTATATTAGGAGTTGTTTTTCTAGTATCTAGAACTTTGGTGCCAGTTGATTGAATAAGCCTAACAATTTTGCGAGTTGTTGTAGCAATACCGCTCATCCTTTGCATTGTATTTAACACTAAGCGCTCAGCAGTCAAAATTGAGCGTGAACTTCCCGTTACGTAAAGTACAATATCACCATATTTAACCTCGCTACCGTCTTCAATTAAAAGCTCGATTTTTAAGTCGGCATCTACTGTTTTAAAAATTGCTAAAGCCACTTCAACCCCTGCAATTACTCCATCATCCTTAATTAAAAGCTTAGCTTTCCCTTTTGCATCTGCGGGAATAGTGGATAAAGAAGTGTGATCTCCATCCGCAACATCCTCAATAAGAGCATTATCTATAAATTGTTGTAATAGTCGATTGTCCAAAACGTGTGATTTTTGCTTCCAAAAATAGAAATTTTATGTTTGGGTTATTCTTTATTTTCTTCAATTCTGATTTGAGACAGCAAAAATTTTGAGGAATTGCTCTTTAACTCAAAACTTACACGATAATTTGCGTTAGCGGTAACCAACAAAATGACACCAAATTTATAGGTAGGGTTTGAGGTTACTTTATGGATAATTTTGGTGCTGATTGGGGGATGTTTTGCAAAAAAGTCTTTCAGAATGAAACCTGCCTGACTGCTAGAATAAATATCTTCTTGATCAACAATAGACAGTTCTATTGTTGAAGAAAAATATTTAGCAATCTCTTTGGCATTCCCACTTTTAAACGTTGCTGCAACATCATCAATAATATCAAAAGCAAAAGTACTTTTAACAAAGATTAAGAAAAGTAGTGTATACGTATATTTCATATTGTGCGTTGTTATGTAAAAATCCACAAATAGTGCCATAATTTAGCAAATTGTTCGCTAATGTTGTTAAAATTAGTTTCATATATTTGTGGCGTGAAGAATAAAAAAGTTGCACTCCTAATCCTAGATGGCTGGGGATACGGAAAAAACGACTCATCAAACGCCATCATCGCTGCAAATACACCTTTTTTTGATCGTTGTATCAAACAATATCCAAACTCTAAATTAGAAGCTTCTGGTGAAGCAGTTGGTTTACCAGTCGGTCAAATGGGAAACTCTGAAGTTGGGCACATGAATTTAGGTGCCGGAAGAGTGGTTTACCAAGAATTGGGAAGAATACATAAAGCCGTTAAAGACGGTGATTTTAAAACTAACCCAGTTTTAAAAGATGCTTTTGAATACGCGAAAAAAGAAAACAAGAAGGTACATTTTATAGGTTTACTATCTGATGGCGGCGTACATTCGCATACCTCACATTTAAAAGGTTTGTGTGATGCTGCGAAGGCATTTGATTTAGAAAAAGTTTTTATACATGCTTTTAGTGACGGTAGAGACACTGACCCAAATGCTGGGGTAGATTATGTAAATAATTTAAACGATTATTTAAAAAACTCTACCGGCGAACTTGCAAGCGTAATTGGAAGATATTATGCGATGGATAGAGATAACCGTTGGGAAAGAGTTAAGCTTGCTTACGACTTACTGGTAAAAGGCGAAGGCGAAAAAGTAAGTGATTTAGCGGCCGCAATTACCAAATCTTACGCTGATGGCATTACCGACGAGTTTATTAAACCTTTGATAAAAGCTGATGCTAACGGAAACCCAGTTGCCGTAATTGAAAATGGTGATGTTGTAATTTGTTTTAACTTTAGGACAGACCGAGGTAGGGAAATTACGATTGCGCTTACTCAAAAAGAGATTCCAGAACAAGGAATGAAGCCCTTAGATTTGGATTATATTACAATGACCACCTACGACGAAACTTTCAAAGGCGTTAAAGTTGTATTTACTAAAGATGATTTAGTGAATACTTTAGGTGAGGTTTTAGAACGTAACCATAAAAATCAGATTAGAATAGCAGAGACTGAGAAGTATCCACACGTAACTTTCTTCTTTTCTGGCGGTCGTGAAAAAGAATTTGAGAACGAAAAGCGACTGATGATTCCGTCGCCAAAAGTTGCGACTTATGATTTGCAACCAGAAATGAGTGCAAACGGAATTAAGGATGCGATTATCCCTGAAATTGAAAAAGGTTGGGCAGATTTTATTTGTTTAAACTTTGCAAACCCCGATATGGTTGGCCATACCGGAGTTTTTGAAGCCGTTGTAAAAGCAGTAGAAACTGTAGACCAATGCGCAGAAGCTGTTGTGGAAGCAGGTCTAAAGAACGGTTATTCGTTTATCATCATTGCGGATCACGGTAATGCCGATTACATGGTTAATGCAGACGGTTCTGTAAACACCGCACACACCACTAATTTAGTTCCTTGTATATTAATCGATACGGATTATAAAGCGATTAAAGACGGGAAGTTGGGAGATATTGCTCCTACCATTCTAAAACTTTTAAGCCTTGATGCACCTCAAGAAATGAGTGGCGAAATACTAGTTTAATGATTAAGGTTTTTAAATTAAGCATACTTTTATTTTTGTTTTCGAGCTGTTCATCTTCTCCAGATGAACAGGCTCCGAAACAAAACTACTTCTTTGATATTGCAGGTTACTTTAAGCAACAAGCAGCAACACTTGCTAATAAACAAGTTGTTAAAACGGTAAGTAAGAATAAGGATGCCGAATCCAAAACATTAGTTATAGAAAACTGGGATCAAGAATTACAGCTATTTACAGAGTGCGATATTAACAAGGCGGCTTGGAAAGACAGCTATCAAAAAGACTCTACAACCAACGTGGTCACTTATTCGGCTACAGACCCTGAGCTACGCGTAAAGTCGATTAAAATCAATTTTGCTGGAGACCGTCCAGCGAAAATAGAAATTAACACGCAAAGCAAGAATCTGCTTTACCATACTACCGAAAATTTAGTTTTTGTTCCGGATTCGTTGTATCAGATTACTAAACACCAAAAGGTGATTTTACTGGGATTAAATGATTACGAAATATCTGGTTTGATCAAATAAAAATCAACTTCGCAAAAACCATTTGATTTTTTAAACCGTTTAAAAAGATAAACGAAACTATTTCCCAAATTCCTGTATGAACAAAGAAGCCATCATTATTTTTTTAAAATATCCGGAGTTAGGAAGGTCAAAAACAAGATTGGCTGCTACCGTTGGTGATGTTAACGCACTTAAAGTTTACAAAGAGCTATTGAATCATACCAATTTGATTACAAAGGATTTGAATGCTGATAAGTTTTTGTTTTACGATAAGGTTTCGGAAAATAAAATGCCATGGGGCGATAAAGCCTATCTTACAGCTTATCAAAAAGAAAGTGATTTGGGTGGCAGAATGCAAGATGCTTTTAGCCAGCTTTTTACAAAAGGATATGAGCGTGTTTTGATTATTGGTTCAGATTGTTACGAGCTAAACCAAAGCGTAATTGAAGATTCATTTGGAGCTTTAATAAATAACGATGTGGTAATTGGCCCTGCAAAAGATGGTGGTTATTACCTATTAGGATTAACTAAAATGATTCCCGAATTATTTACCAATGTAGCTTGGAGTACAAACGAAGTATTTAAAACTACGGTTAGTGTTTTAGAAGATTTAAACGTTGGTTATCACGTAGGTTTAGAATTATCAGACATCGATAGCATTGAAGATTTACCTGGCGAATTGAAAAACATTCTTGAAGCTTATTAAAATTGAATCAAATCAATAATTCTTTCTAACCCTTCTTGATCATCTTTATCAAAACAGCTAAGCTGTTCGCTGTCAACATCTAAAACACCTATAACCTCCCCTTTACTCAAAATAGGAATCACAATTTCTGATCTGGATAAGCTGCTGCAAGCGATGTGCCCATCAAATGCATCCACATCTTCGACGACTAAAGTTTTTGCGTCTTTCCACGCTGCACCACATACACCAGCACCTTTTTTTATCCGCGTACAGGCAACAGGACCTTGGAAAGCACTAAGTACCAACTCGTCTCCTTTTACAAAGTAAAAACCGACCCAAAACCAGTTGAATTGCTCTTTCAAAGCAGCGCACATATTTCCGAGGTTTGCAACTAACTCAGTTTCGCCGCTAAGAAGCGCTTCAATTTGCGGCGTAATGGATAGATACTGTTCTTTTTTTGAGCCTTTATTTATATTTAAATCTTCTGCCATTTCTTTTTACTAACAGCTCCAAATATCAGCAATTAAAGAATTTGAATAAAACTGAACAAGGAAGGTTTACATTGTGATGTGAATTATGATAACCAATCCTCCTTCACTAGTTTTCCAATAAATCAACATACCAAAATCCAATATTTTCTGGTGGAGTTGAATCTGTATTTCCGCAAGTATCATCTAATTTTTTGGGTGCTTTAAAGGCTTTAAAAACCTTTTCACCCAAGGTGTACTTTATGGGGTTCTTAAATATAGGTCCATCAAAAGCAAAGGTGTGAAACTCTCCATTTTCGCCACAAACATCCATCTCCCGCGGGAAA
Organism: Sphingobacteriales bacterium; assembly: GCA_038243635.1. Taxonomy (GTDB): domain Bacteria; phylum Bacteroidota; class Bacteroidia; order Sphingobacteriales; family Sphingobacteriaceae; genus Pseudopedobacter. The sequence continues at coordinate 55,919 of JBBSQW010000013.1, read as the reverse complement.
TTTCGAATCAAGCCTTGACTCATCACTTCTCCTACCAAACCACTATATTTCTCTTGCGTACATACAATTACAGTTTTAAATCCCAAATCTAAGAACTCATCAACAACTGCTCTCGTATCACGTTTCCATAACGGAAACAATGCTTCTAAACCAACTTCTGCCAATTTATCTTCGCGATATTTACGCAAATCTTCTAAAAGAATATCGCCAAAAATGGAATGTGTTATCCCCTCTGCCTTAAACTTATTTAAATGTAAGCGCATGGTTTGGTCGTAAGTTTCCATATCTGGCATTTCCGGCAATCGAATTTCGTACAACTCAATCCCAATCTCGTTGGCTTGTTGCTTTAATAATTCATAACGAACGCCATGCATGGAGATTCTATTGACACTATGGTTAATACTCGTCACCAAATAACGAATATCTAAATTAGGGTCTTTTAAACAATGGTATAATGCTAAGGCCGAATCCTTACCTCCGCTCCAATTAAAAACACATTTGACTTTACTCACCCTTAATCAGTTTAGTTACTAATACTGGTACGCCAACACTTGCTTTCTCTTCAATTTTAATGATATTTTTGGGCAAGTTAACGTTGGGTATTTTCGGGTCGATAATATAAACGGGTATCCCAGGCTTTGCCAACTCCAATAAACCGGCAGCAGGATAAACTGCCAAAGAGCTTCCTACTAAAATAACAATATCTGCCTGAGGCATTTCATGCATTGCCTTACTAATCATGGGTACAGCTTCGCCAAACCAAACCACATGCGGACGCAATTGCGACCCCAACTCACATACTTCACCCATTTCTATTGCTGATTTTTCTAACTTATAAAGCAGAGCTGCATTTTTAGAAGACCGAGCATAAGCAATTTCTCCATGTAAATGCATCACTGCTTTTGATCCCGCTTTTTCGTGTAGATCATCAATGTTCTGCGTAATAACTAAGGTATCGAAATGCTTTTCTAACTCAGCCAAAGCTAAATGAGCCGCGTTCGGTTTCGCATCCAAAACTGCTTTTCTTCGTTCGTTATAAAAATTTTGTACCAAATCTGGGTCGCGAGCCCAAGCTTCTGCTGTGGCAACATCCTCCACATTAAATCCTTCCCATAAACCGTCCGCATCCCTAAAAGTCTGCAAACCGCTTTCTGCGGAGATTCCTGCGCCGGTTAAAATGATTATTTTCTTCTTCATTGGTTAATCCCTAAACACAAATATATAATACATACGCTCACAAGCTCATTAAAAAAAAACCTTAGTTAAAAAACAACTCATAAAAAAAACTGCCTTAAATTAATTTTAAGACAGCTTTTTCAAAAACGTTTGAACTGAAGTTTAGATATCTAACTTACCTTCTACGCTATCATCCATAGTTTTACCTACAAACATTGATGTCACCATTTTTGCGAATGAAACCAATTCACCGTGTTTGGTATCCCAATAATAAACGTTAGTTGGTGTAACTTTTAAAAGACAAATATTGAGGTCATCTTTACCACCCGGAAACCAAACATTTAACAATGGATTCCAAAGCTCATCTATTTTAGCTTGGTCTTCAACAATATCTGTAATCCCGTAAATGTTTAAAAAACCAGAGTTTTTGTTTTCCTGAAAAAACAAATGAGTAAAAGGATCAGCTTCGATTTCATCTTTCTTATGACTATCTTTTCCGCTCATGAACCATAGGTTTCCCTCATCATCTACTTGTAAAACAGACATTGGTCTTACGGACATAGGTACTCCTGTTTTAATGTTGGTACAAAAAAAGCAATTCTCTGCGCTTTTTGCAATATCCTTCAATTTATCAATAGCCTCTATGCCGTAAAGGTTTTTTTCGTGTTCTTTTTTATCTGCTTCAGAACTTCCAGCGTTATGGTGTTTGTGTGACATAAGTATTTATTTTTAGATTAATTGATATGAGTATAAAAGCAAATAACAAACCAACTTTGTAAATCAACCAAAAAAATAATCGGATTCTTTGAAGAAATAATTTACTTTCGTTCACATTGATGTTATACACCTCAAATACACTCTAAAAAATGACTTATTTAGCTCAGCAGAATAGATATGAAGATATGATTTACCGCCGTTGCGGAAATAGTGGTCTTAAACTTTCAGCGCTTTCATTAGGCCTATGGCACAACTTCGGCGGTGTTGATGTTTATGAGAACTATCGATCTATTTTGCATTTGGCTTTTAACCGAGGCATTACGCATTTTGATTTGGCAAATAATTATGGCCCGCCTCCCGGTTCTGCCGAAGAAAATCTTGGACGTATTTTACTGCAAGATTTTAAAAGCTACCGCGACGAACTAATTATATCCACAAAGGCAGGTTACACCATGTGGGATGGGCCTTATGGCGATTGGGGTTCTAAAAAGTATTTGATTTCGAGCTTAGATCAAAGTTTAAAACGGATGAATTTAGATTATGTTGACATCTTTTATCATCATCGCCCGGATCCAGAAACACCTTTAGAAGAAACAATGTCTGCTTTAGATTTAATTGTGCGCCAAGGCAAAGCTTTATATATTGGTTTAAGTAATTACAATACACCCGAGTTTGAAAAAGCAATAAAAATACTTGCCGATTTAGGGACACCTTGTATCATTCATCAACCTAAATATTCGATGTTTGAACGCTGGGCAGAAGATAGTTTGCTAGATTCTTTAGAGAAACATCAAATTGGTTGCATTCCATTCTCGCCTTTAGCACAAGGTTTACTCACCAATAAATATTTAAATGGTGTACCGGAAGACAGTCGTTTGGCAAAAACACATGGCTTTTTAAATGAGCAATATGCCACACCAGAAAAAATAGGGAAAGCAAAACAACTGAATGAAATAGCAGAAGAACGAGGCCAAACCTTAGCACAAATGGCAATTGCATGGTTATTGAAAGATGACAGGGTAACTTCAGTTTTGGTAGGTGCTAGTAAACCTGCGCAACTTGCAGATTCATTAAAAGCTTTAGATAATATCATTTTTGAAGAAAACGAATTGAGAGCTATTGAAGATATTTTAGCCTAAAATTTCTCTTAAAACATTCAGAAAACCTACATTCTAAAGTAGGTTTTCTTGTTTTGTCATAAATCTATCCTAAACCTAAAAACAGCATCGCCAAAGACTGTTTAAAGTTTAACATACTTACCTTTACTTAAAATCAAGATAAATGAACGTTTTTGAACAACAAAACCAACCTGCACAAGCCTTTGAGCGTCTTTTAGCAATCATGGATGATTTAAGAACGCAATGTCCGTGGGATAAAAAACAAACGTTGGAAACGCTACGTCACCTCACTATTGAAGAAACATACGAGCTTTCTGATGCTATTTTGGAAGGCGATATGACGGAGATTAGAAAGGAACTAGGCGATTTAATGTTGCACTTGGTTTTTTACGCCAAAATAGGTTCAGAAACTAATGATTTTAATATTGCTGATGTGTTAAACGGCATCTGCGAAAAGCTAATCAATCGTCACCCACATATTTATAGTGATACCATTGCAGAAACCGAGGAACAGGTAAAACAAAATTGGGAGCAAATTAAATTAAAAGAGGGTAACAAATCGGTGCTTTCTGGAGTTCCTTCTTCCCTACCCGCTTTGGTAAAAGCTTCTCGCATACAAGAAAAAGCAAGAGGTGTAGGGTTTGATTGGGAAAAAAAAGAACAAGTTTGGGCAAAAGTAGAAGAAGAACTTCAAGAATTTAAAGACGAGTTTAATGTAGTTGATGATCAAGAAATTGACAAAGAAAAAGCCGAAGGAGAATTTGGAGACTTATTATTCTCACTAATTAATTACGCCCGGTTCATCAACATTAATCCAGAGGACGCCTTAGAAAAAACGAACCGTAAATTTATTAAGCGGTTTCAGTATTTAGAATCTAAAGCAAGTGGAATGGGCAAAGATTTGAAAGACATGACTTTAGCCGAAATGGACATTTTTTGGAATGAAGCAAAAAAAATATAACACTTGTATCATTTACGTTGTAAATAACGTAAGGGTATTTAAACAGCGCAGCTATGTATTTAAACAATTATCAATCTTCTATTTTTGGTTTTGCAATTTTAGGATTATTATCTTTTATTGCATGCGAACAAACCATTGAAACCAACAGAATTGTTGACTTCGGCACTAAAACAACCGTTTCTCAATCAAAAAGTGTTTGGTTTGGCACCGACACTTTAACAGCATTACACCTCACTGTGGAAGAAATTGCGGATAGCAGGTGTCCTGAAGATGTGCAGTGCGTTTGGGCGGGTGAAGCTAAAGTGAAGTTATTAGCTGCAAGTAAAACTGACACGGTGAAGCTGGATTTAGTGATCTCGCCAGAAAAAAACTCAAAAGCCGATACGTTAAGCTTCGATTTAAATAATAAAAACTACAAAGCCCTACTGTATTCAGTTGATCCTTATCCAAACACAAAAGTCAAAGGTGTAAAAACTGCTACATTCACTATTTTAAAATCAAATTAATAATTTTAAATAGCTGAATGCGAAAACCTTATAGCGATTATAGCGAACAGGAATTAATTGACCGATGTAGAAAAGACGATAGCAAAGCACAGGAAATGCTTTACAAACGCTTTTATGCATACGCAATGGCTATTTGTGTGCGCTATTGCATCAACAGAGACGATGCTTTAGAAGCGGTAAACGATGCTTTTATTAAACTTTTTAAAACCATTAAAACGTTCGAAGACAATCGCTTAATAAAACCTTGGTTTAGGCAAATTGTGGTGAATTCGGCAATTGATAATCGACGAAAAAACTTAAAACATGCTAACGTTTTAGATATTGACGATGCAGAGGAGCCCATTACCAACCATAACATCATCAGTAAGATAAACGCAGAAGAAATTTTAGGCTTGCTAAAAGATTTACCAGAGATGCACCGGGTAGTTTTTAACCTTTACGAGATTGATGGTTACACCCACGAAGAAATCTCTGATATATTAGAAATGCCGTCCAGCAGCTCTAGAGTTTATTTATCACGAGCAAAAGAGAAATTAAGAAAATTAGTAAACGCTCATTTTTATCTGAATTATGAACGAGCAATTTGATAGAGCTTTAAGAAACCACATTAGAGACACGTTTGATCATTATGATGATTTAATGGCGCATGATGGGTGGATCAAATTCCAAAAACGAAAAAATAGAAAAAAACGTGGTTTGGTTCTTTGGTACGCAATGCCAAGTGGAATTGCAGCGGCTTTGGCTTTGTTGTGGATTTTCAACATCACCACAAATGATATTGTTAAAACAGAAAGTAACCCCGTTGCGCAGAATGAGGCTTCACAATTTCCAAAAACCATTTTAGAAAATCAAAAGGGAAAAATTAAAAAATCTGATGTGTTTGTAAAGCAGGGGAATTCAAAATTAATAACTTCTATAAAAAAAGACATTCAGAAGCATTTAAATCAAAACGAACCAGTTAAGAATTCCGTTAATTCTTTATCTGTTGAAAAAAGACCTCAGCTTAGCTTAGTTAGTACAAAAGAAATAAATTTTGATAGGTTTAAAACTGATTATACAAAGCAGCACATATCGTTTAATGAACAAATCCTAGAGAATAAAAACGTCAAAAAAAATAATGATAATCGAGAATATTTAGCGTTTAAAACTGATCTCTTAAAAAACTCGAATACATACGCACAAACAGTTAGTGCAGACGACAAAACTGCTGAAAAGAAGAAAAATAGCAATTTTAACTTCGCGGTTGATGCTAACACATTTTATAGTTTTACTTCTGCTGGTGTTAGCAATGATTTAAATTTAGGAATAGGCGTTTTATCCGAATTAAAATTGAGCAAGCGGTTAAGTGTTAATTCTGGCATCAGTCTTAACAAACAAAGCGCAGTTTACCAAAATTCGCAGCAGAATTCAAGTTCACAGAGCTTTGACAGTCCTTCTGCATCTCCAAATTCTTTTGTATCACAAATCAGTAAACAAAGTATTTCAGTATCCGAAGGTGTAAAAACTAACGCTAAGTTGGTTGGGTTTGATATTCCTATAAATTTAAAATATAACATCCCACTTGGGAAAGCAAAAACGTTTATCTCAACGGGCGTCAGCTCCTACAGTTTGCTTAACCAAAGTTATGTTAATGATATATCTGTAACTAATTACTCGCTTACAAGCACTCCAACTACTACTGTTTTAAGAAACGTAGAGGAAGAGACTGAAAGTGCTTTTAGCAATTTTCAGTTTGCCCGTACCGTAAATTTTTCCATCGGAATTCTATATCCTTTAAGCACTGCTAACAGTATTTCTGTAGAGCCTTTTGTGAAATATCCAATCGCTGGTTTTGGTAATCGAGATTTAGAAATTGGTTCTGGCGGAATTAGTTTCAAGCTGAACTTTGGAAAGTAGAAAAGCCTCACCCCAGCCCTCCTGTTCTAAAGGATATTTATATAGGTTAGTAAAGGTTATAACATCTTTATGATGAAGCTTCCCACCTGTCTATTTCTGGGATTTCATATACTAATTATAAGTGCGTCTTACGTCTTGTTTCTTGTGTCTTTATTCTTTGCTCTTTCTATTTAAAAGCTATCGCTTTAACTGGCGAAATACGAGTTACCAATAAAGAAGGAATCAATAATACCAAAAGACAGATTAATAAGGTTCCTGCGTTAATCATCAATATATCTGCAAGCTCGAGCTGTACCGGAATAAATTTCATATAATACGATGCTTCATCTAGCGTGAAAAAGTGACTTTGTTGTTGCAAAATACCCAATCCTATACCGAAAACATTTCCAAGTAACATGCCTATTCCAACTAAGTAGAGTGCATTATAAAGAAATATTTTACGAATCCCCCAATTGGTTTCGCCCAAAGCTTTTAACAACCCAATCATATTGGTGCGCTCTAAAATCATAATTAATAGCGCAGATATCATGTTAATTACAGCTACAATCAACATTAAAAACAAAATTACCTGCGCATTAACATCTAGTAAAGAAAGCCAGTCAAAAATAACCGGGTAATTATCCTTAACATTTACAGTTTTAATTTCGGGAGGTAAAAAATCGCTTAACGTGTAAGTGAAATAATCTAATTTGGAGAAGTCGTTAACCCTTATCTCATAACCACCAACTTGTTTATCAGCCCATTTATTCAGCTTCCTAATCAGCGATATATCTCCAATTACATAAGTTTTATCAACTTCTTCTACACCGGTATTGTAAACCCCAACAATCTCGAATTTCCTTTTCCGTAAAGACTCTTGTACAAAATACATCAGAAAATCATCACCAACTTTTAGATTTAAACGCTTCGCCAATACTTCAGAAACTATAATTTGCTTACTGGCGTTTACAGAATCAGAAAAATCAATGGTTTTACCTGCTACTAAAATATTTTTAAAATAGCTCCAATCATAAGTATGGTCAACGCCTTTTAAAATCACGCCTTCTACTTCGGTATTTGCTTTAATGATACCTGGCTTATTTGCGAAAGGCACTACATGCATTATCCCGTTTAAGCTTTTCGCTTTAGTTAAACTGCTTTTTGGAAGACTAAAGGGCGAATTTTCAAAGGAAGAGTTTAAATCGTATTTAATAAACTGGATATCGCCATTAAAGCCTCGGACTTTTTCTCTAATTTCTGATTTAAAGCCTTTTACAATTGCCACGGATAAAATCATCACGCCCAAACCCAACATAATCCCTACAATTGCTATACGCACAATTAGTTTAGAGAAAGTTCGTTCAGCTTGTAAAGAGATGCGTTTAGCTATAAATAATCCTAAATTCAAGAGCTTTTGTTTATTTTTATAATCGCAAATATGCAACCATTAAAATAGAAACAGAAAATATGTTAGGTTTAAAATATAGCAGTACTTACTTTTTACTTTTCCCGCTGCTGGCATTGCTAAGTTGCAATTCTTGTGGGGCCCGTGTTTTAACCCAAACACAAGCCAAAACAACAAACACATTTTATGAAACAAAAGTTGAGAGAATATTAACTGGTGCAGACCAAACAGCAAAGTATTTACCCTTATTAAAAGGTAAACGGGTGGGCTTAGTGATTAACCAAACCGCAGAAATTGACGGCGTAGCTTTAGTAGATACTTTAAAAAGTTTGGGTGTGGCAGTAAAAGCGATTTTTGGACCCGAACATGGATTTAGAGGAATGGCAGATGCCGGCGAAAAAGTGGGTAATTATATTGATGAAAAAACTGGATTTCCAGTAATTTCTTTGTACGGTACTAAAAGTGCTCCATCAAAAGAAGATTTAAAAAATATTGATATCCTAGTTTTTGATATCCAAGACGTGGGTGCTCGTTTTTACACTTATACCATAACTATGGCAGCTGTAATGCAAGCTTGCGCAGATAATAAAGTGCCACTAGTTATTTTAGATCGCCCAAACCCGAATGGAGATTTGATAGATGGGCCTATTTTAGACCCGAAGTTTAAATCAGGTGTTGGTATGCATGCCATACCAATTGCTCATGGTTTAACAAACGGCGAATTTGCACAAATGGTTAATGGCGAAGGTTGGCTAAAAAATGGAATAAAATGCAATTTAACGGTAATTAAAAATGCGAACTATAATCACAACATGACCTATGTTTTACCAGTCAAACCTTCACCTAATCTTCCGAACAATCGTTCTATTTATTTATATCCGAGCTTATGTTTATTCGAAGGCACAAACGTTAGTCAGGGCCGCGGCACTAAATTCCCATTTCAGGTATTGGGAAGTCCGCTATTGAAAGGAAAGTATGAGTTTAGCTTTACACCAAAAAGCATTGCCGGTATGAGTAAGAATCCACCTTTGGAAAATCAGGTTTGTTATGGTATTGATTTTAGAAATGTGGAAGAGCAGAAATTGAAAAATGCTAAACAACTGGATATTAAATTATTGCTAGATTTTTATCAAGCGTATCCCGAAAAAGAAAAATTTTTCACTCCTTTTTTCAATAAATTAGCTGGTAATGATATTTTAATGCAGCAAATTAAAGCTGGAAAAACTGAAGGAGAAATTAGAGCAAGTTGGAAAACAGATTTGGATGCTTATAAAGTGATGCGTAAAAAGTACTTATTGTACAATTAACGGCTTCTTTTTATAAACTAGCATCTTTTAAACAAACACAAAATACGATGAGAATTATATTTATGGGCACACCAGATTTTGCGGTGGGCTCTTTAAAAGCATTATTAAACGCTGGTGAAAACATTGTAAGCGTAATAACAGCGCCTGACAAGCCCGCTGGTCGCGGACAAAAACTGAATGAGTCTGCTGTGAAAAAGTTTGCAGTGGAACATAGTTTAAATATTTTACAGCCAGAAAAGCTTAAAAACCCAGAGTTTCTAGAACAATTAAAAGCTTTAAAAGCCGATTTACAAGTGGTAGTAGCTTTTAGAATGTTGCCTGAAGTAGTTTGGGCAATGCCGAAATACGGAACCATAAACCTACATGCGTCATTATTGCCACAATACCGTGGTGCCGCTCCCATTAACTGGGCAATCATCAACGGCGAAAAGGAAAGTGGCGTTACTACCTTCTTCTTAAAACACGAAATTGATACTGGCGATGTTTTACTTTCTGAAAAAGTCATTATTACGGAGGATATGACGGCTGGCGATTTACATGATGCGCTAATGGATACTGGCGCTGACTTATTAAAAAAGACAGTTTCTGCAATAGCAAAAAATGATTATCAGGAAAAGCCCCAATCCGCTTTTGATGAAAAAGAGTTGAAACACGCACCTAAAATATTTAAAGAAGATTGTAGAATTGACTGGAACAACAGCAACGAACAAGTTTATAATTTAATTAGAGGCTTAAGCCCATATCCTGCTGCTTACACTACTTTTTTAGATAAGGGATTTAAGATTTATATCGCAGAAAAAGAGCAAACAAAACCGGAAACTGCGGCTGGTGAATTTGTAAGCGATGGTAAAACATATTTGAAGTTTGCTACACAAGATGGCTTTATCTCTGTTAAAGAAATTCAGCAAGAAGGCAAAAAGAAAATGATGATTGAAGATTTTTTAAGAGGCATAAGGTTGTAAAAACACATGAGGGTTAGTGGTATAGCTGTATCAGACTGTAAAAAAAATGCGTAATGGCTAAAAACCAAAACCACTAAAAAATGAAAAAACTAAACCTATTGTTAAGCGTAGCAATTATTTGCGTAGCATTATTGAGTTGTACCAAAAACGAAAGCGACAAAGAAAAAATTGTTGAAATGACCATTTATCCTGAGACGGGGTATGGAGGATCACTGATGAGTGATATTTGGACAGAACGACTAATATTTTCAGATACTGACGATCCTCAGAAACAAGGGTTAAGCAGTATCATCACGGAAGGTTTTGATTTTGATTATCAAAGAGGTTACGAGTATAAATACACAGTAAAAAAGATATGGATGAAAAACCCACCTCAGGACGTTTCATCTGTAAAATATATTTTCATTAAACTTCTTTCAGAAACAAAAATAATTACAGCAGATAGCGAAAAAAACATGCAACTTTTGGTATCGCCACAAACCGTAAAGTTTACTCCAAAATTCCCTAAAGAACTTGACAGTGATGGAAAATTAAAGATTTACAATGCGTTGCGTGTGAACGAAGCAAACACCAACAACTGGATGGCACTTACCGCTATAGAAGGATTTGAATTTGAACCCGGTTTTACTTATTCGCTAAACGTAAAAAAAGTAACTAAAGCTGAACCATATTCTGTAAAGTATGTATTGAAAGACGTTTTATCAAAAGAGAAGAAAAACTAAAATATCTTGTTCTAACAGCGGAGCTTCAAATTCACAATATGAGGTTCCGCTAATTTCAAAAATCAACTCCTACTCTTATAGATAATAAACCTAACCCTTCGCGTTCTTATTCAACTTATCAATTAAAAACCTTGACACTTCATTAAAGTACCTTTTACGATTAAATCCCATTACCCATTGTATTCCCATTGCGGCGTTAGTGATAAAAACTTCTTCCACCTCTTCTAAAATCTCGGAGTTTATTTGAGCCTCAATCATATTTAAATCGTTGTCTTTTGCCAACTGCATAATCACGCTACGCATTACGCCGGCAACACAACCTTCGCTTAAGGCTGGCGTATAAATTTGGGCTTTATAAACCAGAAAAATATTAGCACTAATGGTCTCGCATAAAAAGCCGTTTTGGTTTAAAAGAAAAACCTCATCCAAACGCTTTTGCTGCTTATAAATACCTGCCATTACGTAAGGCAAAGCATTACAGGTTTTGATGTTAGAAAGCTGGTTGATTGACTTGGGAATATCTTCGTAAACGTCCATAATCAACCCTTTACCATTGATTTCGTAAAAGGACGAATCTAAACCAACAACTTCTATGGTATAAGCACTTTTATTTTGGGTGGGTGTGTATAAACCTCCAGAATCCCGAAAGACGTTGAATCGTATACGGGCATTTTTTAAATTTTTATTTCGTTTACAAATCTCTTCAACCCTTTCTCGTAAAAAATAGGAATCGAAATTAGAATAACCTTCCAGTTTTAAGGTCTTCATGCCTAACTGAAGCCTATCAGCATGTAGATCGGCAAAATTTACCCTACCATTAGCCACTCGCATGGTTTCAAATAAACCATCGCCATATTTAAAACCACGATTTGCAATCGTAAAAATCTTATCATCCTCTTCTAAAATTTCTCCGTTAAAATTGATAAAGTTTTTTTGCATAAAGTACAAATCTAAGCTTTGGATTCCGTTTTCTAATGTTAAAGCGTATTATTTACGTAGTTTCTCCACTTATCCAAAACCGCGACGAAATCTTCGGGCAATTCTGCCTCGAAGTGAACGTATTCTTTTTTTGTTGGATGTATAAACCCCAACGTTTTTGCATGTAACGCTTGCCTTGGTATAATGGCGAAACAGTTCTCTACAAAACTCTTATATTTGGCAAATAGTGTTCCTTTACGAATTTTATCACCACCGTAAGCAGCATCACTAAATAACGGATGACCAATATGTTTCATGTGAGCTCTAATTTGATGAGTTCTTCCAGTTTCCAGTTCGCACTGTATTAAGGTAACGTAGTTGAATCTTTCAATTACCTCATAATGCGTAACAGACCATTTTCCTTTCTCGGGATCATCGTAAACATCCATTACTTTACGATCCTTTGCGCTTCGGCCTATATAGCCATCAACTTTTCCGTCGTTCTCTAAATCGCCCCAAACCAAGGCAAAGTATTGACGAGTAATGCTATGGTCATAGAACTGCTTCGCCAAATAAGTCATTGCTCGCTCATTTTTACTGATGAGTAATAAACCAGACGTATCTTTATCTATTCGATGTACCAAGCCGGGGCGTCCGTCGTTCCCTGGCAGTTGTGGTAACTGGTTAAAATGATATACCAATGCGTTTACTAAAGTTCCATTCCAATTTCCATATCCGGGATGCACCACCATTCCTGGCTCCTTATACACCAAAACTACATCGTCATCCTCATAAACAATTTTTATTGGAATATTTTCTGGGTAAACCTCAGTATCTCTCGGCGGATGTGGTAAAACAATACTGATCTCATCAAACGGCTTTATTTTATAACTAGATTTTATTGGTTTCTTATTAACCAATACATTGTCGGCGTCTATCGCATTTTGAATTCTGTTACGTGAAGCATTTTCTAGACGCAACATTAAAAACTTATCGATACGCAATAATGATTGTCCTTTATCAACAACAATCTTAAAATGCTCAAATAAATCGTTGTCCTCTTGCTCTTCGGCACTATTTTCAAAATCCATTTGGCAAAATTAAACCTTTTCTATAAAACTCAATCATATTAACATCATTGGTATCATTTTTGAAATTGATACCGTATTGGCAATAGATAACCATTTACCGAATGAAAGACTTTGCAAAAACAATTACGCTTGTATTAAATTTTTTTCCTTTTCTAATTAGAAAGATTTACTTTCGAGAATAATTTATATTATTCTTATAGAAAATGAAACAAAGTTCAAAACCTTATGTTTTCATCCTTGCTGCCCTACTAACGTTTGGCAGTTTTGGCAGTTTAAAGGCCCAGGATGTATCAGAATTGATAAAATCTGGACCAGCTGACGCTACGAAACTAGCTCAAGCCTATTTCTCACCAGCGTTCAAGGGTTTCGGTTTTGGCATGAATAGCGGATGGTATAACTCTGCGAAAGCAAAAAATTTAGGAAAATTCGACCTTAAAATACAAGCCAGTGGTGCTTTAGTGCCCAACAAAGACCAATCAATTAATTTAGGTAGTCTCGGGCTCTCATCTAATGTGAAATTTGATGCTGGCGCAACCGCTCCTACCTTGTTTGGTAAAGATGAAACTGGCGCTTTAGTAAAACTATATGATGGTAGCGGCAATAAATTGAGCGAATTTAACATGCCTAATGGTCTCGGTTTTAACATTGTGCCGTCTCCACAAATCCAGCTAACGGTTGGTTTAATAAAAAACACTGATGTTACATTTAGGTACACACCAAAGGTAAAAAGCGAAGACTTTGGTTCGGTACAGGTTTTAGGGTTCGGTGTTAAACACGAAGTTACCAAATATCTTTTCCCTGGAAAAACAGACAAAATCATTCCTTTCGACCTTTCCGTTGCATTTGGTTATAATCACTTAAATTATGATTATAATGTGAAGGTTGCTGATCAGTTAAATGATCAAAATCCTGGTACAGATTTAAACCAAAGAGTGGCTGTAAACCTATCTGGTTATACTTTTGACGCCATATTCTCAAAAAAACTATCGGTATTTACTCCCTTCATTTCTGTTGGATATAATACTTCAAAAACAGAATTAGATATTTTGGGCGTTTATAACTTTCAATCGGGCTACAACAACTTATCGGGTACTACAACACCAGATCCAACAAGCCCGAAATACGATAACATCACCGATCCGGTTAAAATTAATCAAAAAGACATAGATGGTATGCGAGCCAACGTTGGTTTTGCATTACACTTAGCACTTTTTAGGTTATACGGCGCTTACAGCATTGGAGAATACCAAGCGGTTACGGCCGGTATTGGTTTTGGTATAGGTAAATAAGCATATTTAAAACATTTGTAAATCCTGACTAAATTGTTGGTCAGGATTTTTATTTATGATTGATTTAGTTTTCAATAGTCCGGAAGAAGAAATTTACTTCGAACCCATCAATAAACATCAGTTACAGTTGTTTTTTAAACGCGATGATTTAATCCATCCTTTTATATCTGGCAACAAATGGCGAAAATTAAAATACAATTTACTCGCAGCAAGGGCAGCAAATAAAACACATTTAGTAACTTTTGGTGGTGCGTTCTCTAATCATATTTTAGCTACAGCTGCCGCGGGTGCAAAATTTAATTTCAAAACAACCGCGTTTATCAGAGGCGAAGAAGCCGACAATCAGATTTTAGATTTATGTAAAGTATTCGGAATGAATTTGGTCTTTGTAAACAGAGAAGCTTATAAAGACAAGAACGATTTATATCAACAATATTTTAAAAATGATAGCGACACATTTTTTATTGATGAAGGAGGGTATGGTGAACATGCAGAAAAAGGTTGCCGCGAAATTATTTCGGAACTAAGGAACAGTTACGACTATTTGTTTTGTGCTGCCGGCACTGGCGCAACTGCTGCTGGGCTAATAAACGGTGTTAGCACAAACAACATTAACATCCAAATAGATATTATACCTGCGTTAAAAGGCGGCGAATTTTTAAAATCTGAAATCGACAACTTATTAATTGCTCCCCTACCCTATAATTTACATACCGAGTATCATTTTGGCGGATATGCAAAAACCAAACCTGCGTTAATTGAGTTTATCAAAAATTTTAGCCGAAAAACGGGAGTTTTGTTAGACCCGGTATATACCGGAAAAGTTTTATTCGCAATTACAGATTTAGCTAAAAAAAATCATTTCAAAACTCAATCAAAAATCCTAATGATCCATACCGGAGGGTTATTTGGCATGTTGGGTATGTTAGAAAAATTTAAGTAAAAGAGTTCTACTTTATTTAATCAGACTCCATATTTCGGTATCTAAAACGCATCAATTTGTCAATACAAGCGTTTTTTATAGCTTTGGGCAAAGTAAAATTTATGTATAATTTATCGGTAAAGCCAGATCAGGTTAAAAAAACTTTAAGTAAACACTTATTAACAGACGGTTACGATTTAACTTTCGACTTAGAAAAAAGCCAAGGAGTTCGTATGTACGATTCGAAACACAATCGCTCTCTGCTTGATTTTTTTACTTGTTTTGCTTCTGTGCCGTTGGGCTACAACCATCCTAAAATGATGGAAGATGAGGCCTTTAAAAAGAACCTACTGTTAGCAGCAGTTTCTAATCCTTCTAACTCAGATATTTACACCACGCAATACGCTCAATTTGTTAAAACTTTTTCTAAAATAGGCATTCCAGATTACCTTCCTCATGCTTTTTTTGTAGCTGGTGGTGGTTTAGCAATAGAAAACGCACTAAAAGCTGCAATGGACTGGAAGGTCCAAAAAAACTTTGCCAAAGGTTATCAGCAAGAAAAAGGAACTCAAGTTTTACATTTCGAGGAAGCCTTCCACGGTAGAACGGGTTATACTTTAAGCTTAACCAACACCTTACCCAATAAAACTAAATGGTTCGCCAAATTTGACTGGCCAAGAGTAAGTGTACCAAAAATAAAATTCCCGCTTGAAGGCGAAAACTTCAAAGACGTTGTTTTAAAAGAAGAGTTATCTATTAATCAGATTAAAAACGCTTTCGCTACCAACAAAGATGAAATTTGTGCTATTATTATTGAACCTGTACAGTCCGAAGGTGGTGACAACCATGTGAGGCAAGAGTTTTTAGAACAGTTGAGAACCATCTGTGACGAAAATGAAGCTTTGCTAATTTATGATGAAGTACAAACTGGTGTAGGTTTAACAGGGAAGTTTTGGTGTCATGAGCATTTTGGCGAAAAAGCCCGTCCAGATATTATAGCGTTTGGTAAAAAAATGCAGGTCTGCGGTATCTTAGCCGGCCGAAAACTAGACGAGATTGCTGAAAACGTTTTTAAGGTTCCATCACGTATCAACTCTACTTGGGGTGGTAATTTGGTTGATATGGTTCGTTGTGGTCAAATATTGGAAATTATTGCGGAAGACAATTTATGCGATAATGCGGCAAAAACAGGATGCTATCTACAACAACAATTACATAAAATTGCAAAAAAAGATAACAGAATTGAAAACGTTAGAGGGCTCGGCCTTTTAACTGCTTTTGATTTCCCTAAAGCTGATTTACGGAATGAGTTTATCAGAAAAGGAATGGAGCAGAATGTAATGTTTTTAGGTTGTGGTGAAAAATCAATTAGATTTAGACCAGCTTTGATCATCGAAAATCGACATATCGACGAGGGCTTAGCGGTGATGGAGCAAATATTAGAAGAGCTTTAGAATTTTTGAAATTAAAAGAAGAGATGAACTTAAGGACCAAAGGCTATCTCATATAGACTTGCGATATCAGAATATCGCAAGTCTTAAAATAACTTAAACTTTTTTAGGAGGCAAGTCAAAAGCAATTGCTTCATGCTCAAAGTGGTTTCTATGAGCGCCATCGCAAAATGGTTTGTTTTGCGATAAACCACATCTACAAAACGAAAGGGTATCTCTCCCCTGTATATTGTATACATTTCCTTCTTTATCAACTACTTCAAAATCGCCTTGTACTTTTAACGATCCGTTGCTATTAACTGTAATTTTTGTTTTGGACATCTTATTTGATTTTAAACCGAAACTAACAAATTTTACTGGTCGCAGATGAAATAGCTTTAATATAGAACAATTCTAAAACTATAAATTGGGTTACTTTTGGATTCTTAACGTAAACTGTTCTATAGTTTCTGTAGGTTTGCCTAATTCATCCCAAGTAAACTGTGCCTTGAATTTCTCATTGTAATTATTTTTTGCTTTCAACAATCGATAGGCGTAATTAAGTTTTGAGGAGAACCTACTAATTAAAAACAAACCATAAATAGGTATCCTTACTATATTTAACTTTTTTAAATGGTAATACTTACGAAAAACATTCAACGCCTCTTCCGTACTATAACTCTGCGGTCCTTGAATGTAATACTCTCGGTTTTCATCAGTCAGTATCTCAAAAGATTTACAAACCTGTTTTGCATAATCATTTGCACTTATCCAAAACAGCTTAACGTTTGATTTGCCTACTAAACTTAGATTATTAGCATTCATAAAACCACCGTTTTTGGTAAAGTTCTCCATAAAACTGCTCGATACAAAAATGGTGTAAGGCAAACCAGCTCCTTTAATTAACTGAACGGCTTTTTGCTTTGCATCAAACACCCACCATTTAGAAAGATTTTCGCATTGATAGTCTTTAACAAGTGAAGAAAGGTAAGCTATTCGTTTAATTCCAATTTGGTTGGCAACCTCCAAAAAATTTATGAGGCCATCTGTTTCGGCAATAAAGTCGTTGCGCTTAGCACCGGGGTTAATGTGGAGATTGAGGTAAGCAATTTCTTGGCCTTGCAAAGCGACTAATAAAGATGCCTTATCTGCCAAATCAGCATAATGAACTTTTACATTAGGGAATATCACTTTTGCTTTTTTTACATTTCTGGTAAGTACAGTCACGTTAAATCCAGCAGCAATAAGCTGTTGAGTAACCGGTTTTCCCAGCAACCCCGTGGCACCAATTATCGCAATGTTTTTCATTCTTATAATTGTTTTAAAACATTTGCAATCCTTAATTCCATGGTTTCATAGTCTGCATAGCCTTTTGCAATCATGTGGAAATTCTGATCATCTACTTTGATAAAAGCAGCTGGGTAACCGGTTACGTCCAGTTGTTTAACTATTGCAAATTCATAATAAGCAGCTTGCTTAAATTCTTCACTATTCAGTTTTTGTAAAAAATCAGCTTCATCTATCCCGTATTTTTTAATCATCGGCAAATAGGATTCGTCGACACATAAATCAACCCCCTCTGTATACTTGGCTTTTTGAATATCTGCA
Source organism: Sphingobacteriales bacterium (assembly GCA_038243635.1). Taxonomy (GTDB): domain Bacteria; phylum Bacteroidota; class Bacteroidia; order Sphingobacteriales; family Sphingobacteriaceae; genus Pseudopedobacter. The sequence continues at coordinate 37,912 of JBBSQW010000013.1, read as the reverse complement.
GCAAATAATATTGACTGTTCTGGAAAAAAAGATTTAAATACTGCTAAAGCAATAGACGGTTTTTCTGAACTTTGAAATTGCGTTCCTTCGTCTAAAACCTCTAAATAAGCATCACCAAACACAACTCCAGTGGTTTCTTGTAGTCTAGGCAAGCCCTCTTTTATCAATTCTGCATAGTTAGAAAGTGGTCCTTCCCTATCTCCTAAAACCATTCCTCCAGACAGCATTTCGAAACCAAAATCATCTTTATGTTGCTCATAAATTTTAGACATTACATTGCTAAAGCCATAACACCAGCTGCAAAGAGCATCATATACATAGATAATTTCTAACTTTTTGTTTACCATAATGCAAAGCTAAAGCAAAAAACAGATTCAAATGTTTGAGGATGGTCAAATGTAAACTGTGAACAAACTGTAACCCAAGTTATTTGTCGGCACAGTATCATCTATTAAGATTGTGGTACTTAATATGCTGTAGAAAAACCAAATATTTATTAAGTTTAGGCATCAACATGAAAGAACTTTTAGACCAAATCAAAGCTTGTAGACTTTGCGAACAACACTTGCCTTTTGGTGCAAACCCGGTTATGCTTGCTGGCAAAAAAAGTAAAATTATTATTGTGGGACAAGCACCAGGAAGAAAAGTACATGAAACACACATTCCTTGGAACGATAAAAGCGGAGAAAACTTACGACTTTGGCTAGGGGTTGATAAAGAGTTATTTTATGATACAAATTATTTTGCATTAATGCCGATGGCTTTTTGCTATCCGGGTACTGGTAAAAATGGAGATTTACCGCCAAGAAAAGAATGTGCACCAGCTTGGCATCAAACGTTAACGGCCTTAATGCCCGAAAAAAAGATCTTTTTACTCGTTGGGCAATACGCTCAAAAATATTATTTAGGCAAAACGATCAAAGAGAATTTAACAGAAACGGTAAAACATTATGCTGATTACCTTCCTTTGTACTTCCCTTTACCGCATCCGTCTGGGCGTAATAATATTTGGCAAGCTAAAAACCCGTGGTTTAAGCAAGATGTGTTACCTGCTTTAAAAGAAATAATAACGGAGATTATTTAATAAGGTGCTTTAGCTCAATTTTAGGTAATTTATTTTTGCAAACTTTATACAATTAAACAAAAAACACAATAATTATGATTGTAAAATCACTAGAGAAACAGGACTGGGAATCAGTTAGAAAAATATATGAATTAGGAATTGCTACAAAAACAGCAACATTTGAAACAGAAGTACCAATCTGGGAAGAATGGGACGCAATGCACTTGCCTCACTCCCGCTTAATTTGCCAATTAGACGGACGCGTTGGAGCTTGGGTTGCGTTGCGACAAGTTAAAAATGAATGCGTTGAAGACGGCGTTGCAGAAATTAGCATTTACGGCCACCCGGCTTCCAAAGGTTTGGGACTTGGTTATGTATTGATGGAGCACTTGATCAGAAGTAGTGAAGAAAACGGGATTTGGACATTGCAAGCCCAAATTTTTGAGGAAAACAAAGCAACTATTCGTTTGCATGAAAAATCTGGTTTTAGACGCGTAGGGTATCGCGAACGCTTAGGTAATTTAGATGGCGTTTGGCACAACATCATTTTATTTGAAAGAAGAAGTAAAGTAATTGGACAGTAATTAAATGTTCTACTAATCACCCTTAAAGTATTAAAAACTTGTATAAGCAGTTAATTTTCTAAATGACCGTTGATCTAAATTTTAGCTGTTTGGCTATTTTATTTCCATAGAAACTAGATTGCAGCTTAGAACCCTACAGTTCCTGGGTTAGTTTGGAATAAACGATATTGTGAATAAATACACAACTATTCTATATTTAAAGCGTTTCTACATTATCTATTCTACTATATTTTTTATATGAAAAGCAAAAAAAGAATTCTGTTAACAGGCGCTTCGGGAACTGTTGGTGCCGAAGTTCTAAAACAGTTATATGCACACAATGTCTATGAAATAACGGTTTTTGATGTAGACAACAAAAAATCTCAAAAAGCTTTTTCTAAATACAAAAATGAGATTGATGTAATTTATGGAGATATAACTAATGAGAACGATGTAATTAAAATTGCTAAAAACAAAGATGTGGTTATTCATTTAGCATCCATCATTCCGCCTATGGCAGATGAGCAACCAGAACTTACTTACAGAGTGAATACTTTAGGGACAAAAATTTTGGTTAATTGCTTGGAAAAACATTCACCAAATTGCTTCTTCTTGTACAGTTCTTCAATTTCTGTCTATGGAGATCGGCTACACACCCCATATATTAATACAACTGACGAATTAAAGCCTAGCGAAGGCGATAAATATGCTGAAACTAAAATACAAGCAGAGCAAATAATTACAGCTAGCAAATTAAATTGGAGCATTTTTAGATTAGCAGCAATAATGGGTGGCCATAAAATTTCTAAACTGATGTTTCACCAACCTTTAAATACAAGTTTGGAGATAGCAACACCAGCAGATACCGCCAGAGCATTTGTAAACGCCATTGAAAAGCAAGAAACTCTACAATACAAAATATTTGACCTAGGTGGCGGTGAAAAGTGCAGAATGAAGTATGAGGATTTTTTGGCTAAGTCTTTTGATATTTTCGGTTTAGGAAAGCTGGATTTTCCTAAGAAAAGTTTTGCCGAAAAAAACTTCCATTGTGGATATTACAGGGATGGCGACGTTTTAAACGAGATTGTGAATTTTAGGAAAGATGATTTAAATGCTTATTTCGAAAAAGAAAAAAGTAAAGTTTCTTCTTTACAGAACATAGCTATCTCTTTGTTGCGAGTTCCAATTAAAAAATATTTGCTTAAACAATCAGAACCTTTGGAAGCTTTTAAAAATAATAACAAAAAATTAACTGACTTTTTTTTCGAAAAAAATAAATTATGAAACTTCTCCTCTCTATATTACTGAGTTTTTTTGTGCTGAATACCTATGCAGAAGGTCCTAACACTCATGATTTGAAAATTACAATAACGAACATTAAAGACATTAAAGGCAGTATTAAGCTCGGAATTTTTAATAATGAAAATTCTTTTTTGATAGCAGGGAAAGAATATAAATCGGCATCGAAAAAAGTAACAGCTAACGATGTGACTTTTGTTTTGAGTGATTTGCCAAAAGGCGCTTATGCTATTTCCCTCTTTCACGATATAAACTCAGACAATAAATGTAATTTGAATTTTATCGTTATTCCAGTAGAACCCTATGCTTTCTCCAAAAATTTTAAACCAAAATTCTCAAAACCAAAATTTAAGGATTGTGACATTTATTTAGATAAGGACCAGTCGATAAGCATTAAATTGATTAATTAAAAAGCGATTAAACGAAGATGATAAACCACAAAAGTCTCCTGTTTTTAATTAAACAGGAGGCTTTTGTGTTAAAAAACTCTTGAAATTACTTGCTTTTATCCGAAGCAAGATTAATTGTTTTATTGATTGTTTCAATCAGTTCTAAAGCAGCTCCTTTTACTTTCATATCGCCATTATAAGCGGCGTCAATCTGTACAATTTTCTTTTTTCTTTGGTAGTCATATTCTATAAAATAACGCGGAGATTTACCACTAGTGTCACCAATCATTTCTTTAGACATGTTCCAAAAACCTAAATCAACCGCTTTACGGTGTAGGTAAAGTAAATCGTCTTTCGAGAGTTTTATCGTTTGTTTAACCAAAGAATCTTGATTGTTGATGTACTCATAACTCCCTGTTTTAGAAGAAAATGTTTTATCCAACTGCCCGCCTGTCTCTGCCTTTATCGTAATGTTTTCAAACTCCGAAAACTTAAAAGGGGCGTTTTTGATCATGATGGCATAATAATAAACGCAGTACAACAAAAAGGGAACTGTAATACATATTATTAAAAAAATCTTCTTTCCTTTATCGCTCATTTTATAATTCTATTAATTCTGTATGGTTTGCATTTTCATCAAATTCTTTCTCCCACTTTGCAATTACTACCGTTGCTAAGCAGTTTCCCAATACATTTACAGATGTACGGGCCATGTCCATCAATTCATCGATCCCTAAAATGATAAAAATTGGCCAAACCGGTAAGTCAAACGATGCAGCAGTTCCTAAAAGAATCACTAAAGATGCCCTTGGCACTCCCGCAACACCTTTACTGGTAAGCATTAAGGTAAAAACAATTACCAGTTGATGACCAAAGCTCATTTCAATACCGGCTGCTTGGGCTACAAATATAGCAGCTAAAGACAAATAAAGTGTTGTTCCGTCTAAATTAAAACTATAACCAGTCGGGATTACAAACGCGACAATTTTACGCGGCACACCAATACGCTCCATTGCTTCCATTGCTCTGGGTAATGCAGCTTCAGAACTGGTGGTTGCAAAAGCTATTGAAATTGGCTCGGCAACAGCTTTCAAAAACTTTTTAATAGGTACACCCACAAACAGAGCGATAGGAAATAGTGCTAACAGTACAAAAGCAATTAACGCAACATAAAGTGTTGCTAATAATTGAAAAAGATTGACCAAAATACCTAAGCCCATGTGCCCAACGGTAAAAGCGATAGCTGCTCCTACTCCAATTGGCGCAAAGTACATCACAATATTGGTAAACTTAAACATCACTTCCGAAAGGCTTTCGGCGGCTTTTAACATGGGTCGGCGTTTATCTTCACGCACCATTGCTAACGCAATTCCAAATACAATACTAAAAATCACGACTTGTAAAACTTGCCCTTCTGCTATGGATTTAGCAATGTTTTCTGGGAAAGCGTGTAAGATAACTTCCGTGGCGCTTTGTGCAGGTACACTTTCTAACGTTTCGTTTATCGCTGCAGGCGGATTAATACCTACACCGGCTTTTGAAATATTAATAGCAGCAAGCCCTATAAAAAGTGCAATAGTAGTAACTATCTCAAAATAAACCAAAGATTTCCAACCCATTCTCCCTACTTGTTTTAAGTCGGAATGGCCTGCAATACCATAAACCAAAGTTCCAAAAAGTAAAGGTGCAACAATGGTTTTAATCATCTTTAAAAAGATTTTACTCAATACCTGCAGGTTAATGGCTACCGCCGGAAAATCGTTTCCAATTTCGGCACCAATTACCATGGAAATTAAAATCCACGCGGTTAATGTTTTTTTAGTGAAGCCAAATGCGATTAAAGATACGATAGCCAACCACCTGACTACAAGCAAAACAGGGTCGGCAATAGTGACTATTTGGTAATGATTGCTAATGGTCAATAGAGCTGCTATAAAAATTGTGATCAGCGTGATGAGGGGGATTGCCTTAAATTTCATTAATTTAGTTTCGAATTTATGAGCGCTTCTTTAAAATTGATGTAATAATTGGTTTCTAAATGGGTTTGCAATATAAATTTAAAGAAGCTATAACAAAAGTATTTTTTTTACTGTTTAACTAAACGAATGATAAGCAGCCCAAAACTTGCCGAACTCAAAAAAGAACTTAATTATTTACAGGCAGCGGAGCTTAAGGAGCTGTGTTTAAGATTGGCAAAACATAAAACAGAGAACAAAGAGTTATTGAATTTTCTACTGTTTTATGCAGATAAAAAAGAGGATTATGTGGAAGATGTGAAAGGCTTGATTATTGCCGAATTTGACAACCTGCATCCTAGCGTTCACTTAGCAACTAAACAAATTAGAAAGCTACTTAGGCTCACCAATAAACACATCAAATTTATTGCTACCAAGCATTTAGAAGCGGAAATCGCTTTAGCGTTCTGTAAGGAATTCATCACCCACCCCATTATTACCATCAATCAAAAAGCCACCATCGCCATTTTAATTAGTCAGCTCAAACGACTTATTAGAGTGATTCCTAAGTTAGAAGATGATTTACAGTTTGATTATCAGAAACAGTTTGATGATTTGCTGGATTTGTTGAAATGTAGACGGAAAGATTTCTCTGAGAGAGATTTACAATAAGCTGTAACAATTTCACTACTCAGTCATCTAAAATTAAATCACAGCCTTAATGTTGGAAAAAGAGCAAGCCTTTCAGGAAATTTTTAAGGCTAATTCTAAAAAGATATATCACTTATGTTTAGGTTATACTGGCGATAATGATTCGGCAAATGATTTGTTGCAAGAAACGTTTTTAAAGGTTTGGCAAAATTTAGATAAGTTTAGAAACCAGGCAATGATTTCGACATGGATTTATCGCATTGCCGTAAACACCTGCCTTACCTATCTTAAAAAAGAAAAAAGAGCAGCGAAGGATGAGCTTACGCCAAATATCATCGAAAATAAAGCAGAAGAAGTTTCAGAAAAAAACGAACAGGTGGAAACATTGTATAAATGTATTGCACAGCTTGACGAAAACGAAAGAATCATTATCACGATGGTGATGGATGAAATCCCCTACCCAGAAATTGCAGAAATCTCAGGAATATCCGAAGGGAATTTAAGAGTTAAAATACACAGAATTAAACACAAGCTTACCGAATTATATAATCAGCATGAAAAACTTTGATTCATTAGTTGGCATCTGGAACGAACAAAAGACAGCGCCAAAGCTTGATTATAAAGAGATTATCACTCAGTATAAAACAAGCCGGAATAAATTGAGTGTAAAAATAACGAGAGAGCTTTTTGCGATGGCAATTACCATGGCAATAATTGCCTATCTGGCTTTAAAGGTTGAGTTTAGTTTGTGGACATCACAGCTTGGCTTATTCATTATTTTTGCTTGTGGTATTTATTTTATAACCGTTCAAATTATTAATTTAAAACGAATTGCCAATAGCAATACTCTTTTTGACAAACCACAAGATCATATCAGGTTCATTAAAAAGTTTAGAGCGCAACGGCATACTCAGCACACCGCAAACTATAAAATTTATTCGGCCGCATTAACTTTAGGTACCGCATTGTACTTCATTGAATTGGCGTATCAGTTGAGTACTTTGTATGTGATACTTGTCGGCGTAGTTACTCTTTTTTGGTTTGCTATTTATTACTTTTACTTTCTTAAAAAGTATGTAGCAAAAGAAGATGAAAAATTTGAGGAAATGATTGTGGATTTAGAACGTTTGGATGCACAGTTTAGGGATGTTGGCGTTTAACGTTTTACAAAAAAACTTATTTACATTACAAATCGGAAGCAAATAATTTTAATTAAGAACATCAACCACTTTTCTTTATATGAAGTTTAACATCAATTAAACTGTTAATCCTCGTCAAATGCGCTATAAACTCATCTTTATTTTTAGGTGAAACAAGCACACTATCAAACTTATTATAAAATATCTCCAACCTATCTAACGACAGCGCCGGACCGCTAAGTATGGAGCCACTTTCTTCAATTTTTCGTATACTTTGAATACTGATGGTTTTTTTAAAAAAGATTCCACTTCTAACATATAAATTCTCACCTTTTATCGTGTAATCTGTGGTGGTAAATAAGTTTATAATGAACACAACAACAATCACTATCAACAAAAGACCAAGCCAAATCCCTTCGGCTATAAACAAAATGGCAGAAGCTCCTAAACTTATAGAAAGAACAATCACTAATTCAATTCCTATTTTTGATTTGTACGTTTTTTCCAAACCCAGAATATTTTAACCTAGCACATGTGTGGCTAAAACCTTATGGACATCATATACGTTCACCGATTTGTTGAATTGCTTTCTGATACTAGGAACTTGCTCACTGGAAACCCAAATTTTCAGCTCCGCATCTAAGTCAAAAGTTCCAGCATTTTCGATACTAAATCTTGTAATGCTTTTATAAGCAATAGATTTGAACTCGACTTTGCTACCAGTTAAGCCCTGCTTATCAACTAAAATAAGTCTTTTGGTAGTAAAAATAAAAACGTCTCTAACCAATTTAAAGCCCAATTCAATTTCTTCTCCAACAATTAACAAATTCCCGTAATCTCGCTGTAAATCTTCTTGGTTAACCGTTCCGGCGTTTCCTAATAATGCTGAAAATAATCCCATAATGCCTCCGTTTTATTTGTAAAATTCCGATTTAGGTAAGTAATTGAACACTAATTTGTAATAGTTATTTACCCCACTAACTCATCAATCTTCTTTGCCAATTCTCTGTCTTTATCTGTAATGGTGTTTCCTTTATCATGGGTAGTTAACGTGATATTTACTGTATTGTAAACGTTACTCCACTCGGGGTGATGATTCATTTTTTCTGCTGCCATTGCTACCTTAGTCATAAAAGCCCAAGCTTCTATAAAGTTTTTAAATTTAAAGGTTTGTTTTAGCGCATTATTTTCTTCTTTCCAGCTCATAATTCTTTGTTTTTTTAATTGGTTTCAATTTACTGAAATAAAAGAGTACGTTTTAATTTTAATCATGAATTTTTTGTTTCGAATCCTATTAGTTGCTTATGCTGAAGCGAGTCTACGGATTGATGAGTCTTTAGATTAGTCAAAGTTCACACCATTAGGCTTGCTAACAAATGATAAATCTCACCCACTCAAAATTCTCGCTCGCTATTCACTCATTTATTTATATTTTTAAAGCTAATCTAAGCAGTAACAAGAAAATTAGATTTAACAGCCAAATCAAATTTACGTGTATTACATCATAAACTTATTTTTAGTTTTCGTCCTTCATATAACTCGCAATTATATTTTCATTTGAGTCGTCACTTTTAGAAAGGCTATCACTTATTTTAGCTTTTTCAGTGAGCGTTCGATTTTGACTTATTTTCTTTTTTGCCTGAAGATCTTCTACGCTTAATTGAAAACCAACCATGACTTTAGCTATTTTTTGTTTGTAATCTTCTAGAAATACGTCCCATTTCTACCTAAATGAATACTCATAGTTTTCCATTTTTTTTTAACAAATTTAAGGTATTGTCATAATCCGTTATCAGCTCAACCTTTCCGTAAGCATGAACTGCAAGGAATTCCAAGTCGGTAGGTTCAATTCACTATCGCAGTTTGATTTGGAAATATATGCGTGTGGCTTGCTGAAAACAACTAATACCATCTGGTTTTGCAGATGTTCCCACTGCTCATTGGCTTTTGGCAAAATGAGAAATTAATAGCAGTTCATCACCTTGCTTTTCAACAATAATTTTTTGTATTCCTTTCGGATAATGGGGCATTTGCAGAAAGATATGATGAGTTGGGGAGTTTATCTGATTCATTTATTAACGACCCAAATACTTGGGGACCTGTATCTTATGGCACCGGATGGGCAAATGCAAACAATACTCCTTTTAGAAAATGGAAAAACAGCCCAGAAGAAGGTGGAATGAATGCTCAATTTATAATTTCATGGCCTACACAAGCAGGAAACACATACCAGCATGTGATTTTAGTACTAATCTGAGCCGTTTAACAGATATCATGCAAACTTTTATTGAAGCTTCAAATGCTACATATCCAAATGCGCCTGTAGTTAACCAACATAGCATTTGGTATGATTGGGCCAAAAAGTACCATGTATTTGAAAAAAGGGTAAAAAATTAATCTCTATTGGATCGGTATTCATTAATAAACTGTTCTACATGTCAGCAATTGCATGTCGAGCTTTCCAATAAAAAAGATTTGCGTTTGGCCTAAATCAATCTGCGACACACTCCCTATCTTCAGCTTGAACAATAAAAAAACGAAATAACGCAATTATTTCAAACTCGCACTAACGACCTAATCCCCTACAATTTAGTATTTTTGCCAAATTATGGAAGACCAAACACCAAAAAATTCTCGTCGCGTTCGCTATAAAGGCACTCATCCTAAATCTTTTAAAGAAAAGTATAAGGAATTAAATCCAGAATCATTTTCGGATGATGTGGAGAAAGTGATGCAGCAAGGTCGTACGCCGGCTGGTATGCACCGGTCCATTTGTGTAAAAGAGATTTTGGAATTTTTAAACATACAGCCCGGACAAATTGGGATGGATGCTACTTTAGGTTATGGTGGACATAGCTTAGAAATGTTAAAATGCTTGGTACCGGGCGGACATTTATATGCTACGGATGTTGACCCTTTTGAACTGCCCAAAACAAAAGATCGCTTGGCCGCTTTAGGGTACGGCGAAGACGTATTGACCGTTAAGAAAATGAATTTTTCTAATATCGATTTAGTTGCCTACGAATCTGGACCCTTAAATTTCGTATTGGCTGATTTAGGAGTTTCATCTATGCAGATTGACAACCCAGATCGAGGTTTTTCTTTTAAGATAGACGGTCCATTAGACTTGCGCTTGAACCCCAATAGTGGAAAATCTGCTGCCACGTTACTAAAAAGGATAACACAAGAAGAATTAGAAGAAATATTTGTTGACAATTCTGACGAACCCCATGCTGCCGAAATTGCGTCTGCAATTATAAAAGCTATTAAAAGAGGAGAGCAAATTAAAACTACTACAGCTTTGAAAGAAATTATCAAGGAGAGTTTAGATTTTCTTCCGCCATCAAGTAGAGCAGAGGAAATTAAGAAAACTTGCCAGCGGTGCTTTCAGGCATTAAGGATTGAGGTGAATAATGAATTTGGCGTATTAGAGAAATTTTTAGAAAAGCTTCCGGATGCTTTGGCTCCAGGTGGAAGAGTTGCTATACTTTCTTTTCATTCTGGAGAAGACCGCAGGGTAAAAAAGATATTCAAGGCTTATTATAATGGTGGTGTTTACAGTGAAATTGCACTAGACCCAATAAAAGCTTCCTCAGAAGAAATTAACAGCAACGCTAGAGCAAGATCGGCAAAGTTAAGATGGGCAATTAAGGTGTAGTGGAAAGTTTTAAGTGGAAAGTTTAAATAAAAATTAAAAACATCTAAGCTCTTACATGAGTTAAGAAAAAAATCATGACAGCTTTATAAACCTAATTATTTTAAAAAGGAATGATAATTGTTTTAAAACCTAAATCACATTTGAGTGATGGTTGATAAACTTTTAAAATAAAAAATCATGTTAGAAAACTTAATAAATCTTGTTAAAGAAAATGCTGGTGATGCAATTGTAAACAACCCGGAAATACCAAATGAGCAAAACGATGAAGCCATAGAAATAACAGGTCATTCTATTGTAGATACGTTGAAAAATGCAGTTTCTGGCGGAGACATTTCTCAGCTAACCAGTTTATTCAATGGTGATTCTAGTAATACGGAAACTTCACAATTAGCGGGTACCGCAAAAAGCAATGTGGTTAGTAACCTGATTGAAAAATTAGGGTTAAGTCCGGAAATAGCTCAAAAAGTTGCTCAAACAGTTGTGCCGATTGTAATGGCTAAATTAGTAGGCAAAACAAATAATCCAAACGATAGCAGTTTCAACATTCAGGACATATTAGGTAAGTTAACTGGTGGAGAAGGTGGCTTTGATATAGGAAGTGTATTAGGAAAATTCAATTCTTCTAAAACGGGTAATGATAAAGAAGGAAGTTCAGGTTCTTTAGGAGATACTTTGGGTGGACTTTTCGGAAAATAGATAATTAAAGATTTTCCTAGTCCAAAAATTTTTGCAATGCGGTGACCAGATTGGTATGAGCTGGTTACTCGCATTAAAAAACCACTATTAGATCGTTGTTTACACCTCACCAAAACTAAATAAATAGCCAAAACAATCATTGCAAGTTTGCGTGAGAAAAATTTCGCGTTACTTTTTTATTGCGGTATCTGTCTCAAATAAATAAGCCAGTTCTTCAACCAATTCTTTTCTCCAAATCTTAGCACACACACCCCCGCTTATATTTCGGGAAATTGGTAAATACTCTTGGGTGTCGTTTTATGAATGAGTAGCCAAGTATCAATGCGTTTTTCTAATGCTCTGTAAGCAATGATCTTCTCATTTGCTGACATCAATAACATGACCTGAAATTCACCTGTTTTTGTGGTTATCTTGATTACATACCCAAGCAGTTTAACGGTTCTGATGTTAATTTCGTTAAATTTCAAAACAATAAATTTATCAGGGTTAATTATACCTCCCATAATGCTCGGCTTTCTTAATTTAATGTAATTAACACCAATCTCAAATTGGACGGCTTTGTATCCAGAGCGTAAAACATTGATCAAGAAATAGCAAATAAATAAAAGACCAAATAAGGATATTAAAGCTAATTGCGAATCGTTGTTCCAAGTTCTCCAATGCCCCAATGGCAACCGATGAATCATATTCCAAGATTCATCACCTAAAACAAACAGCATTAGCGAAAGTGCTGAAGTTATAATCAGATACCTCCAGTAGGAGGTATAAAAAACTATTACACCGTTAATTTCCTCCATAATTGCTAAGCGATAAACTGTTCTCAAAAACTATGCTTATTTAAATACGACTAATATTAAACGCTTAAACGCAGGAAGAAACTACTCTGAGTATGCAATGCGTAGGGAGCCCAAGTTGGTGAACTCGTAGAAAACTGAAGTTGGTTACAATATGGGAATTGCAGGTAGTGCAATAGCTTCTACGGCGCACCAACTAAAACCACATATCTTCGATTTTGCAATAAAAAGATTTGATCTTTTCAGAAATTGCGAAGACTTAAATTCTTTCTTAAAGTCAAGAAATTCTTCAACAAATTTAAATTGTGAGAAAAGATATCTTCCGTTGGCAGAAGCAAAGGCTATTTTAAAACTTGAAATTAAAAAGTAACCTCGTACTAATTATTATCCTTCAGCTCACCCAAATGCTCCACGTCTTTCAAATCAAAAGGGGTTTCTTGGTAAACAAAGTAATTTAACCAATTATTGAACAGTAAATTTGCATGACCTGTCCAGCAAACTAGCGGACCGTCTTTTGGATTATCATTCCTGTAATAATTATAGGGTACAGGTACAGAAAGCCCTTTATCCACATCTCTTTGGTACTCGTTATGAAGCATTAACGGTGCATATTCTGAATGCCCAGTAAGGTAAAACTCACGCCCACCGCGTGAAGAGGCTATCGCAATTCCAGCATCTTCGGATTCTGCCAAAATGGAAACTTCGTTTTTACTTTCTATATCGGTTTTCAAAATAGTAGTATGTCTGCTATGCGGGATAAAAAATTCGTCATCAAAACCACGGAACAAAGGGTGTTTGTTTGCCGTTGCTGTATGTTTGAAAACACCGAATAACTTTTCTTTTAACGTTGTTTTTTGTACCCCATAAAAATGGTAAAGCGCTGCTTGAGATGCCCAACAGATATATAACGTTGACGTAACGTGTTTTTTTGCCCAATCAAAAATACGTGTTACTTCGTCCCAATAACTTACGTCTTCAAAGTTCAACATTTCAACAGGTGCACCAGTAATGATCATCCCATCGTAGTAATTATTTTTTATTTTGCTAAAGCCTTTATAAAACTGTTGCAAATGCTTTTCTGAAGTATTTTTGGACGTATGCGAATCCAGACGTAAAAATTCCACTTCCACTTGCAAAGGATTGTTGGACAATAACCTCACAAAATCCGTTTCCGTGGTGATTTTAATAGGCATGAGATTAAGAATCAACACCCTCATCGGACGGATGTCTTGAATATCTGCCTTCAAATCACTCATCACAAATATATTCTCTTTTTTTAAAAGCTCTATTGCTGGGAGATTGTCTGGTATTTTTACTGGCATATTATTACGCTGTATATTCGTTTTTACTTGGGCAAAAATATGAAGAATTAATTAGAACAATAACGCGAAAATATTCTCGTGACGATTACATGGCTATTATCTTTTTAGTTTTCTTGCGAAAACGAGTTTAAAACAAAAAGACAGCACTTATTGCACTGTCTTTTAATCTGAATACAGATTGAAATATAGCTTTTACGTACTTAATTCCGTAAAGTGCTTATAAAACAATGGAATGGTTTCTATTCCTTTATAGTAATTAAACACATCGTATTTTTCGTTTGGAGAATGTAGATTATCGCTATCTAAGCCAAAACCCATTAATACGGTTTTGATTCCTAGTTCTTGCTCAAATAATGCCACAATAGGAATACTTCCTCCGCCCCTTGTTGGCACAGGCTCTTTACCAAACGACTCTTCAATTGCCTTGTAAGCAGCTTTGAAAGCTATAGAATCTACAGGAGTTACATACGGTGTACCGCCATGATGTGCAATCACACTTACCTTTACACATTTCGGCGCAATACTTTCAAAATGAGATTTAAACAAATCTGAAATCTTCTTCCAATCTTGACCAGGAACTAAGCGCATAGAGATTTTTGCGTTTGCTTTAGCGGGTAAGACTGTTTTGGCACCGGGACCAGTATAGCCGCCCCATATACCGTTGACTTCTAGCGTTGGTCTTATTCCGGTTCTTTCTATGGTTGAATAACCATCCTCGCCCCACACTTCATCAACACCTAAATCTTTTTTGTATTCCTGTAAATCAAAAGGAGCATCATTTAACGATTTCCGTTCTTCTTCGGAAAGCACAATCACGTTATCGTAAAAACCAGGAATGGTGATGTGATTATTTTCATCATGCAGTGATGCAATCATCTGACATAGAATTGTTGCTGGGTTTGCAACAGCACCTCCATAAACACCAGAGTGTAAATCTCTATTTGGACCTTGAACTTCTACTTCCATATAAGATAACCCACGTAAACCTGTTTCAAGTGAAGGGTTTTCCATGCTGAGCATAGAAGTGTCTGAAATCAAAACAACGTCTGCTTTTAAACGCTCGGTATTTTGCGCTACAAACTTTCCAAGGTTATCAGAACCTACTTCCTCCTCACCCTCAATCATAAACTTGATATTGCAAGGCAAAGTTTCAGTCTGCATCATCAGCTCAAAAGCTTTTACATGCATATAAAACTGCCCTTTATCGTCACAAGCTCCACGGGCGTAAATTTTACCGTCACGTAAGGTTGGTTCAAAAGGTGGGGTATGCCAAAGCTCTAAAGGTTCTGGTGGTTGCACATCATAATGTCCATACACCAAAACCGTGGGTAAAGCTGGGTCTATTATTTTTTCGCCATATACTATCGGATACCCTTCTGTAGTGCAAACCTCAACTTGGTCTGCACCGGCTTCTTTAAGCTTTTCGGCAACGAAATCTGCTGTTTTTAGCACATCACCTTTGTATTTAGGATCTGCACTTACAGACGGAAATCTTAACAATTCAAACAATTCATCAAGAAAACGTTGACGATTCTGCTCAATATATTTTTTTATTACTTGCATAAATTAGCTATTTATACAAATATATGATTTTATACTTTAGCTAAATTGGCGCTAATTCTGAGATTAATTATTCCCAAGTACTTACATCTGTTTTATTCAAATTAGTGTTTAATTTACCATTTACTATTAAACTTTTTACCGGTGCTGTTTCTGCATCTTTTTTGCATGACGTAACTGAAACTGCGCTAACTACTAATAATGCTAATAATATCTTTTTCATGTTTTGTAACTTTTAATTGTAAATAACAGTACAAATATGTTGTAGATTTTATTCTAAACGAAATATTTATGTATTAAAAAACAATATCATGTTTCAATTAAAAATCTATTGCTTTTCAATTAACTTATATATATATCTATAATGCAGATTAAAATTTGAAATTTTTGAATACCTTTAAATCTAACTGATTACTACGGTTTATGCGCTACCAAATATTTATTATTATAATGCTCTGTTCGTTCGGCGCAAAACCTTTCCAACTCCAAACTATTCCTAGCGAGATAACACGCAATGAACAAACGGCTAAAGCTTTAAATAAAAAAGCTTATGATGCTCGCTTAACAGATCCTAAAAAGACAATATCTATTGGAAAACAAGCGAATAAAATAGCTACTAAACTGAATCTTATTAAAGAAATTGCAGAAGCTAACAGAGTGATTGGGATAGGCTTTTATTATTTGAACGAAAAAGATTCTGCTGTAAGTCGTTATCTCGTTGCTATAGATCAGTTTCAGCAGATCAAAGATGAATTGGGCGAAGCTAAAGTATTAAACAATATTGGCAACCTATGGAAAGAAACAGATTATGATATAGCTTTGAGTTACTATCAGAAAGTTTTAAAAATTGCCAAAAAACACCATAAAGAAGATTTGATTGCGGGTTCCTATATGAATATCGGCAATACCTACTACCGAAAGAAAAAATATCACATTGCTTTAAAAAATTACGAACTAAGCAACCAAATTTTTTCGGAAATCAATAATCAAGTAGGTTATATTCAAAGTTTACAGAACTTAGGTGTAATTTATTATCATTTAAATAATATTGATAAAGCGGAAAAATTACTACTTGATGCATATAAAAAAGCAAAAGAACATAAATTAAACAGCATAGTGTCTACAATGAACTTGACATTAAGTTCAATATACATCAAGAAAAACAATTTTAAAAAAGCAGAAGAGTACATTAACGAAGGGGTTGCCATCGCGGAATTAACCAACGATACAAAAATACTCTATGATTTTATTTATACTAACTACGAATTAGAAGCCAAAAGAAAAAATTATAAAAAAGCGTTACATTATTTAAGAGAAATAAATTTACTTGATAGTGTAAATTACACGAAAACCATAACTTCCAACATCAATCTCATCCAAAAAACTCTCAAACAAGAACAAACTCAAAAAGAGAACGAGCTCACCATCGAAGCACAAAAAAATGCTAAAAAATTATCTTTAGCAATCGGTATTGTCGCCGCACTTTGCTTATTTGTCATCTTTTTATTAGTGAGAAGCAACAGGAAATCTAAATTATCTAATAAAGAGCTAATCCTATTAAACGAAGAGGTACTCAAGCAAAAAAACAATGTAGATCGCATTAACCACAAACTGGAAGAAATCATAGCTGAGCGGACGAAAGATTTAATTATAAAAAATCAAAAACTATCCGAATACTCTTCACACCTCTCCCATCAAATAAGAGCTCCTGTTGCGACTTTAAAAGGCCTAATGATGCTTGTGGAAGATAAATTAGTAACTAGCAATGAAGTGGCGCCTCAGATAAAAAAATGCGTGGATGATATTGACGAGAAAATTATGGGGATAAACGAGGCGTTGCATGACTCGAGCAGAAAAGGTTTAAGCTAACACAGCTTTGTTAAGAACTTAAAATGAGGCGGAACTAAAATCTCCGCCTCATTTTTTTTACTTTTGTTTTTTCTTAAAACAGGATACAATTTGGATTATTTAGCAGGATTAAACCCAACTCAAAGACAAGCTGTAGAGCAAACAGAAGGACCAGTGATGATTGTTGCAGGTGCCGGATCAGGAAAAACAAGAGTAATAACTTACCGTGTAGCGCATCTTATTCAAAAAAAAGTTGATCCTTTCCATATTTTAGTACTAACTTTTACCAACAAAGCGGCAAAAGAAATGCGTAACCGCATTACTACCGTGATTGGTTCCGAAGCTAAAAACATTTGGATGGGCACTTTCCACTCGGTTTTTGCCAAAATATTAAGAGTTGAAGCACACCACATCGGCTACCCAAGCAACTTCACCATTTACGATACCGACGATAGTAAGAGTTTAATAAAAACTATACTGAAAGAAATGAGTTTAGATGATAAACTCTATCATCATAATTATGTATATGGGAGAATTTCCATGGCAAAAAACAACTTAATTTCCGTTGCCGAGTATCAAAAAAACGAACAAATACAGGCAGATGATTTTACTTCGGGAAGAGCATTTTTAGGCAAAATTTACGAAACATATGCAAATCGTTGCTTTAAAGCTGGCGCTATGGATTTTGACGATCTACTTTTTAAAACAAACGTTTTACTTAGAGAGCATCCTTCAGTCTTGAATAAATACCAACAAAAATTCAAATACTTAATGGTAGATGAGTACCAGGATACTAACTTCTCGCAGTATTTAATTGTTAAAAAATTAGCAGCAGTTAGGGAAAATTTATGTGTAGTTGGAGACGACGCACAAAGCATCTATGCTTTTAGGGGCGCCAACATTCAAAACATCCTTAACTTCCAAAAAGATTATCCTGACGTTAAGGTTTTTAAATTAGAGCAAAACTACCGGTCTACACAAAACATCGTGAACATTGCAAATAGCATTATCGCTAACAATAAAAACCAGCTAGAAAAAAACGTATTTTCTGATAATGAAACTGGCGATAAAATAAAAATTAGTCGGTCTTTTTCTGATAATGAAGAAGGTAAGCAGGTGGCAGAATCTATTGCGCAGGAAAGAGCAGATAAATCTTTAAACTGGATTGATTTTGCAATTCTTTACCGCACCAATGCCCAGTCCCGCTCCATGGAGGAAGCGCTAAGAAAGCTTGGTGTGCCGTATAAAATTCACGGTGGCACATCCTTTTATCAACGTAAAGAGATCAAAGATTTAATCGCTTACTTCAGGCTAACATTTAATCCGGCAGATGAAGAAGCTTTTAAAAGAGTGATTAATTACCCTGCCAGAGGAATTGGAAAAACCACTTTAGATAAAATTATTTTAGCTGCGGGTACCGAGAACAAAACATTGTTTGAAATTATTAGCGAGGCACCTAAATATTTAGAAAATAGAGCTGCAGTAGCGGTCGGCAATTTTGCAACTGCGATACAAAGTTTTGCAGTAACAGCAAAAAACAATACCGCTTATGAAACGGCATTGCACATTGCACAACAATCTGGATTGTTAAAAGATTTGTATGATGATAAATCTGTAGAAGGAGTTACTAGGTATGAACACATTCAGGAACTATTGAACGGGATTAAAGAATTTTCTGAACGTGAGGATATTGAAGACCGCGGTTTAGATATTTTTATGCAGGATGTTGCGTTGTTAACTAATGACGATAAAAATAAGGGCGACGATAAAGACACCGTTTCCTTGATGACCATTCACTCATCCAAAGGATTAGAATTTCCGCAGGTTTATATTGTTGGCTTGGAAGAGAACCTTTTTCCTTCTCAAATGTCTTTGAATTCTAGAGCGGATTTAGAAGAGGAACGCAGGTTATTTTACGTAGCTGTAACCCGAGCCGAGAAAAAACTACACATCAGCTATGCTACATCGAGGTTTAAATTTGGAACGTTGATCAATTGTGAACCATCTAGGTTTTTGGATGAAATTGATCCAAGATATTTGGAAATCGATATCCCAAAAAGAGCATCGACGCCAAGTAACGGTGGGTTTGACGACGAACGCTCACAATGGCAAAGTAAATCTAGTTTTACACAAGCTCAAGGCGATACTTACTCGAAACCAAAACCTGCAACTAAGCCAATGAAAACGACGTCATTGTTGGCAAAGGCACACATACCAAGTGAAGGCTTCGCTCCTAGCGACACTTCTAATTTACAAGTTGGTCACGAGGTCGAACACGAGAGGTTTGGTTACGGAAAAGTACTAACCTTAGAAGGAAGCAAGCAAGACGTAAAAGCAACTATCTTTTTTAAAGAGATTGGACAGAAGCAATTGTTGTTAAAATTTGCTAAGTTGAGGATAATTTAGTCATTAGTCATTAGGAGTTCATTAGTCATTAGTTTGGGTGGCTAGAATGCATCGTACCAAAGAATAATGGACTCAATGAGCTATCAAATATCTAAACATGAAGTAAGTACTAATGACTCAATGAACCTTCTAGCCTCAAAGAAAAGCCTAATGACTAATGAACTCAATCAACTAAAACTATGAAAATTTTAAAATACATTGCCATTTTATCAACAGCCATTCTTTTATTTTCTTGTACGCAAAACGCTAAAAGACTTCCTTTTTTAGGAGAGATGCAAACCATTGACAGAATGGAACGTGGAAAGTTATTGATAGACACTTTTTACCAAACCATTCCTAATTTTAGTTTTGTAAATCAAGACAGCGTGGTTATCAATAATGACTCTCTAAAAAACAGCATTTATATCGCGGATTTCTTTTTTACTACCTGCCCTTCTATTTGCCCAGTTATGAGCAAAAACATGCTTTCTGTTTACAAGAAATATAAGGGGAACAATGAAGTGCGCTTTATGTCTCACACCATTGATCCAAAACATGATACCATTCCTGTACTAAAAAAGTATGCAAACAAACTCGGCGTTGAAGGCACACAGTGGAGCTTTCTTTTAGGCAACAGAGATAGCGTTTACAGTTTAGCTAAAAACGGCTATATGAACTATGCACAAGAAAATGCGGATATCCCTGGCGGTGTGGAGCATTCTGGTTATTTTATTTTAGTTGATAAAGAAAGAAGAATTAGAGGCGCTTACGATGGTACAAATAAGGAACAGGTCGAAAATTTATCCAACGATATCGATATATTGCTCAACGAGTATAAATCGGCAAAAAAATGAGAAAGTTCTTGCTTCCGTTCATTTTCTTTGGTTCAGTTATCATCATATTTTTGAACGCCTGTAATGAGGAAACTATTAAATACCAAAGCTACTATTCTAGCGGATCAGCACTTTACAAAAGCCATTGCAGCAATTGCCACATGGATGACGGAGAAGGCTTAGAGGCGTTAATACCACCCTTAACCGATACCATATATTTGAAAACCAATCGCGACAAGCTAGCCTGTTTTGTAGCTTACGGCCTAAAAGACACTATCGTTGTAAATGGTAAAACCTATGATGGCGTGATGCCGGCGGAAACACATTTGGCACCTATAGAAATTGCAAAGCTGTTGACTTACGTCACTAACGCTTTTGGTAATAATCAAGGAATTTACGATTTAGCCGAAGTGGAGAAAAATCTACGGAAATGCGATTGATTTAATCCTTACCTTTGCGTTGCAAATGGCTCTATCGCGGCTTCGATTTAACGTCGGGGCGGAGGAAAGTCCGGGCAACATAGGGTATCTTGCTTCCTAACGGGAAGGCGTTTTGTAATAGAACGACAGAAAGTGCTACAGAAAATAAACCGCTTTGTCTTTACGGCAAAGTAAGGGTGAAAACGTGAGGTAAGAGCTCACGACTTTGTATGGCGACATGCATCGTGGTAAACCTCAGGAGTTGAAAGATCAAATAAATCCTGATCGTCGGAGCGACCCGTTCCGCTGTGTTCATTCACTATCAGGAAGGGTAGATCGTTAGACTGTAATAGCAATATTATGGCAAGATAAATGATAGAGACATCCTGAATTGTTATGGGATGACAGAACCCGGCTTACAAATTTGCATTATTACTAGCATTTTGAAGTCCTGCAACAATTTGCAGGACTTCTTTGTTTGGTATAAACCGAATGATTGTCCCAAATTATATACACTTTTGATAAACAAAAATTTAATATGGCTAAAGTTTTAATCATTGACGACGAAAGAGCAATTAGAAATACCCTAAGAGAAATTTTAGAGTATGAAGACTATAAGGTTGACGATATAGATAATGGTGCTGATGGCTTAGAAATGATTAAAAATATAGGTTACGATTTAGTTTTATGTGATATAAAAATGAATCGTATGGATGGAATGGAAGTACTTACGAGTGCTCAAATTTCCCATCCTGACCTTCCCTTCATAATGATATCTGGTCACGGAACGGTAGAAACAGCTGTCGAAGCTTCTAAAAAAGGAGCTTTCGATTTTATATCTAAACCGCCAGATTTAAATAGATTATTAATTACGGTAAGAAACGCACTTGATAGAGGAAGTTTAGTTACGGAAGCCAAAGTGCTTAAACAAAAGGTTGCTAAATCAAAAACAAGAGAAATATTAGGTGAATCACCTGCAATTGCAAAAGTTAAAGAAACAATAGAAAGAGTTGCCCCTACTGATGCTAGAGTATTGGTAACTGGTGCGAACGGAAGTGGTAAAGAACTGGTTGCCCGTTGGTTACATGAAAAGTCAAGCAGAGCAGGTGCGCCTTTAATTGAGGTGAATTGCGCCGCAATTCCGTCTGAATTAATCGAATCTGAATTATTTGGACACGAAAAAGGTTCATTTACGTCAGCCATTAAACAACGTATCGGAAAATTTGAACAAGCTAACGGAGGAACGATTTTTTTGGATGAGATTGGCGATATGAGTCCATCGGCACAAGCAAAAGTTTTGAGGGCTTTGCAAGAAAATAAAATTACCCGTGTAGGTGGCGAAAAAGAGATTGAAGTAAATGTTAGGGTGATTGCTGCGACCAATAAAGATTTGTTAAAAGAAATTGAATCTGGTAATTTTAGAATGGATTTGTACCACCGCTTAAACGTAATTCACATCCATGTAGCACCATTGGCAGAAAGAACTTCTGACATTCCGTTATTATCACAAAGCTTTTGTGAGGAGATTTGTAACGAGTATAATATGCCCGTTAAAAAAATAAGTCCTGGAGCGATGGACGCTTTAAAGTCTTTGCCTTGGACAGGAAATATTCGCGAGTTGAGAAACGTAATTGAACGTTTAATTATCTTGAGTGAGAAGACTATTACCGAAGATAATGTAAGAGCTTTTGCTAACCCAAGCGGTAGTATTTACCACCCAGAAAATACTTTTGAAGCTAAAAGCTCAGCCTCTTCCAAAGGATTCGATTACGAAGCTTTCTCTAATTTCCAAGATTTTAAAGACCATGCAGAAATGGAATTTATTAAGTTTAAATTGGAGAAAAACAATTGGAATGTTTCAAAAACTGCAGAAGATATTGAGATACAAAGAAGTCATTTATACAGTAAAATCGACAAGTTTGGTTTAAAGAGAGCTGAATAAAATTTTCTACTTATATATTAGAAATGCCCTGTTTTTGATTACGCAAAAAACAGGGCTTTTTTTTGAGCGTTTGAGTCACGCGTCTGAATGCTTGATTACCTCGAATATTTAATGATGCGAATGCCCTGCTAACTGAATTCTATTCTCTTTCTTCATTACGATAAACAGAACTATAAAACCTAATATAAAGAAGAGAGCTAACGTTAGAGCGCTATTTCGCATATTACCAGTAAGTTCTTCCACAAAGCCGAAAGTGAATAAGCCTGCAACAACTGCCAATTTTTCGGTCACATCGTAAAAACTAAAAAATGAAGCCGTATCGGGTGTGTTTTCTGGTAGATATTTGGAGAAGGTAGAGCGAGAAAGTGATTGAATTCCACCCATAATTAACCCTACAACAGCCGCTAAGCCGTAAAATTGATATTCGTTTTGAATGAAGTAAGCAACAACACAGGTTAGAATCCAAATTAAAACGACAAACATCAACACCTTGATGTTTCCAAAGATCTGCGACAGTCTCGACATTAAATAGGCTCCAAGAATTGCAACCAGTTGAATAATTAAAATTGTTGCTATTAATTTCAAAGTCCCTAAGCGTAAAATTTTTTCACCGAAGTTGGCTGCTACCAGCATAATGGTTTGTACGCCCATCGCGTAAAAAAAATACGCTAATAAAAAGGTTTTCAAAACCGGTATCTCTCCTAGTTGTCTCCAAACTTTTCTTAATTCGTCATACCCGCTAGCAACTTTTGTTTTTAATACTTTATTGTAATTAGGGCTGCTTTTCGGTAATACCGTAAACGGGATGTACGCAAATCCAATCCACCAAATCCCCACTAATAAAAATGATAGTCTGGCAGGGAAAGATGCGTCAGTAATTCCAAATAAATCTGGTTTTAAAACAAAAACAAAACAGATGATTTGTAAGATTACGCTACCCACGTAACCATAAGCAAAACCTTTAGCACTTACTTTATCTTGCTGATCTGGCGTTGCTATATCTGGTAAATAGGAATTGTTAAAAACTATTCCACCGCAATAACCGATAGCTGCGATGGCGAATAAAATGATCCCGAGCTCCAAGGTTTCCGTTTTAAAAAAGTATAATCCGCAACAAGCAACTGCACCAATCCAAGTAAAAATCTTCATAAATAAACGCTTATTTCCACGATAATCTGCGGTTGAAGTTAGAAATGGCGTGATGATGGCAATTATTAAATAAGCTAACGCTAAGGCATAATTTGAAAGTGCCGTGTTCACAAAACCAACTCCAAAAAACGTCACTTTATCGTTAATCACTCCGTTAACTTGCGTAGTGGTAATAGCTGTATAATATGCAGGAAATATAGTGGCGGTAATTACCAAGTTATAAGAAGAGTTTGCCCAATCAAACATTGCCCAAGCTTTGATGGTTTTTTTATCGTTTTTTGTGGTCATTTATTGCTTTTGGAATCGAGGATGTTTTTAATAAATGAAAAAGGCTGAAGTTTATGTTTCAGCCTTTAAATATCAATAAAAAATATTGAAATATCTGAATTCTCAATGGTTAGAGAATTGCAAGAAACAAAAAATAAATAACTCAATTAATGTATTTAATGCTTTCAATCTTGTTGTAAGAGGTTTTTTTTAAAGGTTTTTGCGTTAGGGATTGTCCAAGTGACTCCTTCGGAGAAGTGTAAATACTTTTTGCTCTTTTCAGAGCAAAAAGATTGCAACGGAAAGCCCGCCCGAACGCCCAAATCACAGTACTAATAGTCGAAGTCAGGCTGAAGTTCCTCTGCCACACCGAGGTGTGCAAAGGAATTTCGGGATCTCTCTTAAGGTCGAGAGGACGGATTTGATCACCTACAGCGTTTCTTTTAACCAGCTGAAAAACTCCCTCTGCCAAACAATACCGTTCTGGCCAGAAAGTACCCAATGATTTTCTTCTGGTAAGTACAGCAATTTACTTTTTATTCCTTTGAGTTGTGCGGCTTGAAAAGCTTCTAAACCTTGTTCTATCGGCACACGATAATCTTTACCACCTTGAATAATCATAATTGGTGTGTTCCAGTTTTCTACGAAATTTGCAGGATCAAAATTTTTATAAGATTTTGGCGCATCCTTATTCCAGTAGGATCCACCGATGTCTTTATTTGCAAAAAACAATTCTTCGGTTGTGCCGTACCAGCTTCTTAAATCAAATAAGCCATCATGAGCAATGAAAGTTTTAAACCTATTCTGATGCATTCCGGCAAGCATAAATACCGAATAGCCACCGTAGCTTGCCCCAACACAACCTAAACGATCCTTGTCTACGTATGGCTCCTTTGCAATATCGTCAATAGCAGAAAGGTAATCTCTCACTGGCTGCCCACCCCAATCTCCGCTAATTGCTTTATTCCACTCCACGCCGTAACCTGGCATTCCTCTCCTATTTGGCGCAATTACAATATAACCTTGTGCAGCCATCAACTGAAAATTCCAACGTACAGAATAAAACTGAGAAAGTGCAGATTGTGGCCCGCCTTGGCAATACAATAAGGTTGGATATTTTTTAGTTGGGTCAAATCCCGGAGGATAAATCACCCAAGCCAACATATCTTTTCCGTCGCTTGTTTTAACAATTCTTTCTTCAATCTCACTCATCGCCAAACCATCGTAAAATGGCTTATTAACGTTTGTTAGTGCTGTCAAATTTCCAGACTTTAAATCAACCTTAAACAATTCTGCCGAATGGTTCATATCGGTGCGAGAAATAACCATCGTATTGCCCGCCTGCCCTACGATTCCGTTAATATCCCAGCGACCTTTAGTAACCATGCGAACATTTTTCACGGTTTTTTTATTTAAATCTTTATTTAAATAAATTTCAAAAAGCTGTTTTGTTCCTCTAGATGCTGCTAAAAAATAAATTTTGGTATTGTCCTCACTCCAAACATAACTGTCTACGGTTTCGTCCCAGTCTTTAGTTAAATTATGGCATTCGTTGGTTTGATAATCAAAAACCATTATGTCATTTTTATCCGACTCGTAACCATCTTCTGCCATACTTGTCCAAGCCAGTTTTGAACCGTCTTTATTAAAAGCTGGTTGTGTATCATAACCCAGCATCCCATCAGTGAGGTTAAAAGTATGCTTGTTAGCTAGCTCGTAACGATAAATATCTGTATTGGTACTTTGGGCATATTCTTTTCCATATTTCTTTTTAGAAATGTACAAAACAGACTTACTATCAGGTGACCAAATCACATCTTCTAAACCTCCGAAAGGCTTTTGCGGCGCATCATATGGCTCGTCTTTCATGATATCGAGCTCGTTGCTGATTTTACCATTACTATAGTCTGCAACAAAAACGTGAGAAAATTTCCCGTCCTCCCAACTATCCCAATGGCGAGCATCTAAATCTGTGTAGATGTAAGCGTTTGATTTCGGTAAATCCGAATATTTATCACTTGCCACATTTTTTACCATCAATATTTCTTTGGTAAATAAAATATGCTTTCCATTTGGCGATATAAGAGCATTCTCCAAACCACCTTCATAATTAGTTATTTGCTTAGCGCCAGTACCGTCGCTATTCATTTCCCAATATTGACCTTGGTAAGTATAGGCGATTTTACCGTTGGTTTTATTGATGCCTACCACGCTTTCTGAACCTATGGCTTTGGTTATTTGCGTAGCTTTTCCACCAATAAGCGGAATTTTGTAAAGGTTTCTTTCTGACTTATTGGTTGTTAAATCGTAATTAGAGACACCAAAAATCACAGACTTATTGTCGGGCGTGATCTTCTCGCCACTTACTCGGCCTAGTTCCCAAAGCATTTCTGGCGTTAAACTTTTTTGTGCAAATGTGCTTGCGCTGATAAACAGGAAGCCTAATAGTAATATTTTCTTCATGAGATGATTTAGTCTTGTGATGAGGATTTAAAGGTAAGGATAATGTCGCGGTTTGCGAGGAGGTTAGAAAGTAACAATGGTGTTGGGGTTTTCTCGAAATTGATTTGAGACAAATAATCTCAATGATATTGTGGTTAAAAAATATTTATTATCCTGTATCTTTATGGAAACATTTGCGGTAAATAGATGAAAATTTGAGGTTATATTTTTGGCTGATGCAAGGAATGTCTTGATCGGACTGGATATTAAAAGTATTATAGCATAATTTTCAATAGCTACAAGACAAAAATTAAGACTGATAACGAGTTATTTAAAAAGTTGAAAGACGAGGTCTGGGAGTTTAAAACGTTATACAACAAGACACATTACAGAAGTTTTGTTTTTTGGGATAAAAAAATCACGATCTATGCCTTTTATCTTGAAAAAAAATTGCTTTTGAAAACTGTTACCCATTAGCAGTTAAGTAAAAATAATTTGCGTATGGCTAACCATTCAAATCCTTAATCACAAAATGAAATTCAAAAGCAGAAAAGACATCCTAATCAGCTCCATCATAATTGGCTTAAGTATTCTTCTGATTGGTACTGTCAGTTTTGATGTCGCCACCACAACGAATGCAAGACATGAATATTGGTCGATGCTTATTGTTTTGGCTGCTGTAGCACTTTTGCTGTGGTTATATTTTGGGACCAATTACGAGTTATCTAAGGATCAATTAATCTATCGAAGCGGCCCGATTAATGGAAAAATAGAAATCAGTAGAATACGAGAAATTATTAAAGGGAAAACAATTTGGGTAGGTCTTAAGCCTGCAACAGCTAGAAAGGGATTAATTGTAAAATACGACAAGTACAACGAGATTTACATCAGCCCGAAAACAAATGAATCCTTCATCAAAAAGATATTGGAGTTAAATAGCAAGATAAAAATCACAGAATAAAAAGCTATCTTCCGTTAAAATCTACCGCCTATTTGTGGGATGTTTGCCCGGACTGCCATCGGGGGCTTTCAAAATGACGGTGTCGCTTACGTAATCGTGTTTTACTGTTAAACGGGTCATAAAACAGGAATGAGTATCAAAATTATCGACTATATCCCGGAAGCCTTATTTGAGGGCTTTGAGAACTCATCCATTATTTAACCGGCAGAAACGCTACGCTTGATGTTAGAGACAGAATACCATATCATAAACCTTTTTAAAACCGAGTAAAAGAGGTAATCAACCAAAAAGATTACAAAGCTTTTATCTTATCGACGATTGGCTTTTGGTCTTTGCCTAAACCTTCTACTTGTGCAGCGATCGTTCCTTTTGTATTTAAAAGTGTGACTTGATTGGAATGGGCAAAGTCGCCGTTAGGTTGCTTTTTGTACTTAACATTCAGTAACATAGACATTTCACGTACCTCGTCTTCCTCTCCATGAAGTAAAATCCATTGATCATCTAATTGCTGGCTTGCCGCATATTCCTTTAAGCGTTCCGGTGTATCACGTTCTGTATCAAAACTAATTAATACATAAACCATTTTATCTTTTTTATCAGCCGGAACCTGACGTTTAACGCTCTGTATATCTTCTATAATTTTTGGACAAGCGTAGGTACAGCTGGTAAAAACCATCGCCACAACCGGGATTTTCCCTTCCAACTCGCTCAAATGAAAAGTAGTGCCGTTTTGCGTAGTCCATTTTCCCTCCATCTGGTAAAGTGACTCGCTGTCTGTAACTATAACCTCGTCAGCTGTGTGCTTTTTTTCTCCTCCAGAGTTACAGCTGGATAAAGCTATACTGATAAGAATGACTGGTATGATGTTGAAATGTTTCATTTTTGGCGATTAGTTTAGTAGTAAGTTTGAGTAGTAAGTAGTAAGTAGTAAGTAGTAAGTAGTAAGTAGTAAGTAGTAAGTAGTAAGATAAATTTTCTTCCTTGTAAAAGCACTTTAATTACCAAAATCTTTCTCTTTATTCTTTAATCTTGGCTCTTTATTCTTGGCTCTCGAATCTTCTCTCTTTAAATCCTTGTTCTTTGCTCTTTTAATATTGACTCTCTTCTACAAAACGTTCTTCGCACAGCGAAATCCTAAATTGCTAACGGTGTATTTTGCTTTAAGACTACCTCGGAACGCAAAACGCATAAAGGCTGCATAATCTTCTTTATCGGCAGCGCCGAATGAGCCAGATGCGCAAAATAGATCGCGGTTAATGGCAGAATTACTTCTCGAGTCGCCATCCATAACTACACTGTTAAAATCACCTACCCATTCCCAAACTAATCCATGCATATCAAATACGTTGAATTTATTTTTCAGCGTAGTGCCTACGGACGGAAAAACTTTTGGGGTAGGTTTGCTGTACCATTCTAGAATAACTTCCTCCATTGGTCGCTTCTCGTTTAATATCGGAGCGCCACCAGCGTATTCCCATTCTACTAATTTGGGTAATCGCTTTCCTTTCCATTTGGCATAAGCATTTGCAGCATACCAAGAAACATTAACTACTGGACTGTTTTTAAATTGACTGTCGCCGTAATCAAAATCGCCTTTCCAATGCTTTAAGTAACCTTCATCAGCATATAACTTGGGCACTTTCGATTTAGTCCATGTGGGGTTTTGCTTAACAAATTTCAAAAAATCTTCGTTGGTTACCAGAGTAGCATCAAGATAAAACGATTTCACATCCACCGTTTTACCTTGCTCCTCTTCAAAAAACAATTGATGCTTACCTGCTGGAATTTTAACCATTCCTTCGGGTGCAGCTTTATGCTGACTGAACCCCGAAGAAATGGTAGTTATTATGCTGATAAAAATTAATAAAATTATTTTAAAAAAATTACTGATCATCTTTTATCTTGCCTTTCTCACTTCAGTGGCTTTTACTAAGTCACCTTTATTTCCCCAACTGTTGCGAACGTAAGTTAATATACTAGCAACTTCATCATCACCAAGTTGCATTGCCGGCATTACACCATCATATTTTTTACCGTTCACCACAACCTCACCAGACAAACCATGCAACACAATGCCAACACCTTTATCTTTTCTCGCCATTAAGTAATCAGACTTCGCCAATGGAGGAAAAGCCCCAGACAATCCTTCTCCGCTTGGCTGATGACAAGCAGCGCAGTTAGCGTTATACAATATTTGCCCGTTCTTCATTCGCTCTTCCATAGATTTTTCTGGCGTAGGCTCGGATTTCTTATTACGATCTGTAATAGACTGCACCGCAGATCCTTCTGCTAAGTAAACTACATCCTTTTGTCTGCCAGTATAAACATCGTGTTTTTCATCACCGGTTACTCTAATCTGTGCTAAAGCACCTTTATTAAATGCTCTAAAAATTGAGTGATCAACTACGGTAAGTGTTCCTGGAGCTTCGCATTTAAACTCTACAATTGCGGCTCCTCCTGCAGGAATCACTGTCGTTTGGATATTTTTATTAATTAAATCGCCACCTTCCACATGTACTTTATCGAAGATTTCGCCAATCACGTGGAAAGAAGATATTAAGTTAGGTCCGGCGTTTCCAACGAAAAGTCTAACAGTTTCTCCTACTTTCACTTCCATAGCCTTATCAGCCATATTAGCGCCAACACTTCCGTTAAAAACCACATAATCAGGTCTTTCGTCTAGAGCTTTCTGCATGTCAAAAGAAGTTAAACCAATTTTACCGAATTGCGCCTTCGTATAAAACTCGCTCTGCATCAAGTAAAACTCTTTATCAACTTTAGTATAACCTTCTTCAGGCTCCACTAAAATAAGCCCATACATACCGTTTGCAATGTGCATACCTACAGGTGCTGTTGCACAATGGTAGATATATAAACCTGGATTAAGCGTTTTAAAAGTAAACTGTGTGCTATGTCCTGGGGCTGTCATAGAAGCTTCGGCACCGCCGCCTGGCCCTGTAACTGCATGCAAATCGATGTTATGCGGTAATTTATTGTTAGGGTGGTTGTGCAAATGAAACTCAACCACATCTCCCACTCGCACTCTAATAAATTTACCAGGAACTTTCCCTCCAAAAGTCCAGAAGTTATAATCCACTCCATCTGCCAATTTCATCACATGTTCTACGATTTCTAACTCTACTTTCACCTTTCGTGGCGACTTATAGTTCATAGGAGCCGGAACGTTTGGAGCATCTGTCAACTCTGCGGTATATGAATCACCGACTGAATCTTTAGTATTACTACTTGTTTTTTTATCTGATGAAGTGCAATTGCTCAACAGAACAACAATAGCTAATAAAAAAGGGATAAATTTAAATTTCAAAATTTTCATAAAAAAGGTTTGGTTGGCGGTCTATATTATATTCAAGTATTTTTAATGCAGTAGCGCATCGATAAGGCTATTCATTACTGTTTCCGCTCTAAGATAAACTTTCCTCCTCAAATCTTTACTTTTTGTTGACTTTAACATTAATAATATTTGGCTTCATGAAAAACAAGGTTCAAATTGCGTTGGCATTTTCAGTGTTAATTTTTTAAAATTAAGCTTTTAAGAAGGGGAAAAAGTAAAGAAATCCTCCCATAAAAAAAGCTCGAAATAAATGTCTCGAGCTTTAATCATTGCGTAATCAAGTTTAAAAACTTCTTACCATGCTGGTATGCAAAGTTTTTGGACTCCAGTAACCACTAGCAATAATTCTTCTGATGGTATAAAGTGGATCTTTGTCGTCTCTTTTTTCAGCTAAAGCATAAGCAGCTCTAAATCCTCTTTTCTTTAATTCGGGAATACCTTGTGAATTCCATAAGCCAAAAGGATATGCGAAGTCTAACATTTTTTTACCGGTAATCTCTTCCAATTTTGCAGTAGGTTTATCAAGCTGTTGAACCCAATCCTCGCCAGCATATTTTTTAAAGTTCTTATGGTCATAAGTATGGCTACCAATGGTATTTCCATTGTCAGCAAGGTCTTTAATATCTTCTTTGCTCATATAATGCACTTTCCCTTTTTTGCCAATAGAAACCGTCATGATGAAATAAACACCTTTGAAACCATGTTGATCTAAAACTTTCGCACCAACTTCATACTGATCATAATCAGTATCATCAAACGTTAACATCACTGGCTTTTCTGGTAAAGCATCTCCGTAAGCCAAATAGTTGTAGAGTTGCTCTGGTTGTATGCTGTTGTAACCGCTATCTGCAAGCATTTTCATCTGGGCTTTAAAGGTGGCTACAGGAATAATGTAATCTTTTGCTGTTTTAGAATCTGTTGCTCGCCAATCTCTAATCTGGTGGTAACACAAAACAGGCACTTGTTTACGAGCTAAAATTGTAGCGGCGTCCGCAATCTTTTTACCTTCATGATTTTGCGTAACCGTCGTTTCGGTTTTCTGTTCCGTTTTTACGGATGCTAACACTTCCGTTGTGTCAGTAGAAGTACTATCTAAATCGGTAGTTTTTGAGTTTGAGGAATTACATCCGCTAAGATATATCAGCGATAAAACGCTGACACTTAATATTGTTCTTTTCATTTTATTATACATTCTTTAAATGCAAAGCTAATTGAATTGTTTTGGTTTATTTTAGGAATTTATGAACAAGCTAACATGTTATAAAGTAGCTTATCTCACCTGCCCATTCCCAATTACCACCCACTTTTCTGTCACTAATTTTTCTAATGCAAAAGGGCCTCTAGCGTGGAGTTTTTGGGTAGAAATCCCTATCTCGGCACCCAAACCAAAAACACCACCGTCTGTAAAGCGAGTAGAGGCATTTGCATAAACTGCGGCTGCATCAACTTGATTTAAAAACTCTTCTATTTTAGCTGGATCTTCGCTTACGATTGCCTCTGAATGTTTGGAAGAGAATTTTTTGATATGCGCTAAAGCTTCCTCTGAACTGTTCACTACTTTAACCGAACATTTCAAAGCTAAAAACTCCCGACCAAAATCTTCTGCTTTAGCTTCTTGCAAATAAGGATAATGAACAGATTTCAAAACAGGATAAGCTGCTTCATCAGCAAATATTTCCACCTCATATTCTTTCAATAAATCAGCAATGATATATAAAGCTTCTCTTGCAATTTCATTATCTAAAACAATGGTGTCTAAAGAATTACAAACTGAAGGACGAGTTACTTTTGCGTTGCAAACAATCTTTCCTGCTTTTTGCAAATCCGCAGTTTTCTCAATGTAGGTGTGACAAACTCCAGCTCCTGTTTCAATCACTGGAACTTTTGCGTTTTTGCGTACAAACTCAATTAAAGTTTGTGAACCGCGAGGAATTATAATATCCACGTACTCTTCCGCAGTTAATAATTCTTCTACATGTTTACGGTCGACTGGTAAAAGCTGTACAATGTTTGGGTTTAAATTATAAGACTTTAAAACCTTTTGGATAATATCCACCAAACAGATATTTGTATCGTCAGCATCAGAACCGCCACGCAGTAAGCAAACATTACCAGAACGAATGCACAGCGTTGCAACGTCCACGGTTACATTTGGTCGAGCTTCGTAAATTACACCCACAACGCCTAAAGCAACAGTTTTCTTTTGAACGAAAAGCCCATTTTCTAAAGTACGCTCCAAAATAACTTTTCCAGTTGGGTCTTCTAAATTTGCAACGTCTCTTACGCTTGTTGCCAATCCATCTATTCTTGCCTCATTTAATAACAACCTGTCTTTATTTGGGTTATTATCATCCATGCGGTTCAAATCTTTTAAATTCTCCGCAATTATATTTGCTTTGTTTGCCAATAAATCATCAGCAATTGTATTTAAAACTTCCTGTTTTTTCTGATCTGAAAGTATCCTGATTTCTGCAGTCGCATTAGACGCATTGATCAATAATTCTTGAATATTATCCATTATATATTTTTAACGCGGTCAATTTGCCTAAATTAAAACAATATCATCCGCATGCGCAATTTCTAAGTTTTGTTTATCATCTTTCTTTACAATGGTTTGAGAATCTATTTTTGATTTTGCAACTGCAACTACAATTTGTGAGGCGTCTAAGATTTCGAACACCTCTCCTGCTTCAAAATGCCTTATTACTTTTTCAACACCCACTGCTAATAAACTATGTCGCTTTAGTAAAGCCTTTACCGCACCATCGTCAATCTGTACTTTACCTTTAATTAAACTTCCGCTTGCCAACCATTTGTTACGAGCAGAGATATTACTGATTTGTGGCTGACAAACAGTTCCTGTTTTACCTGCAACTGCATTGATGATCGCGTTTTCTGATTTAATGCCAAAAATTACTGCTTTGATTCCCATTTGCGTAGCCAAACGAGCGAATGTTAGTTTCGATGTCATTCCGCCTAAACCTACACTTGATTTTTCTTTTTTGGCTAAAGACAGGGCTGCCTTATCAATTACTTTAAGCTCATCAATAATATTTCCGTTATCATCATAAACTCCAGGAACAGAAGTACAATACAAAATCATGCTTGCGCCGAAACCAACGGCAATTAATGTCGCCAGTTCATCATTATCGGAAAACTTAATTTCCAAATTGCTGACTACATCATTCTCATTAGCGACAGGGATGATGTTGTTTTCCCAAAGCAACTCGTACGTTTTTTTAAGCTGTAAAAACTGGTTTCTGTTCGAAAAATGGTGACGTTCGCAAAGACTTTGTGCGATGGAGACGTTGTAAGGCTCGAAGTAACGAGCGTAAGTTTGCAATAAAAGTGGATTGCCTACAGCGGCAGCAGCCTTCTTTTGGCTCAAAGTTCCTTTATAGTTTATCAACTTCTTTTTCCCAGCTGCAATTGCACCCGAAGAAACCAATACGATATTGTATTGCTTGCTTAAAAAGGAAACTTGTTGTGCAACGGAAGCAATTACAGCTTCATCAATTTCGTGACTTGCTGTAGTGACAGACGCAGATCCAAATTTTATAACGAGTATAGGTTTTTTCAAAATATGGTATTAAAGTCCTAAATTATAAATAGCAGATTGAATTATTAAATTAAATGTGTTTTAATTGGGAAATTGAGGTGTCTTAATCAAAATTGTAATCTTTTGTTTTAATCGAGATAGCGTTTATTTAAAAAAGGCAGATTTAAAAATATATCAGGTTCATTTTTGGGCTAAAGCCAAATCAATTTTAAAATTTACCATTGGCTGAAGCCAATGGCAATTGATGAACCTTTTTTTATGAGAACAATAATTACCATTGGCTGAAGCCAATGGCAATTGATGAACCTTTTTTTATGAGAACAATAATGTTGTAGAGAAAAATTGATTGCTATGCAAAACCTAGATTAGGATACAACTGAGTAGGTAAAGTCTTTAATATTAATTTGTTCAATGAAAATTACGAATCTTTCTTTTTTTCAATTGCTCTGGAATTTATCCCAGAGTATCCAAAAGCAAAAAATGGCTTTAGCCAAAATAAAACCAGCAGATAGTTGGGCTAAAGCCGGAATCACTGCTGAACTTTCAACATTGGCTGAAGCCAGTGGCAATTGAAAAATTTTAGCTTGCTAACAAGCTCGCTTTAGTGAAGAAAGCTTGGGTTCCCAATTAAAACATAGCATAGCTTGAAAGTGAAGTGCTAAAACGAGAGATAAGGAAAGGTCTATATTAATGGATTGCAATCATTTTTTAACTGCGATAATCACCTTTACTTCAGCATCCATCGTTTGAAAAATCAACTCTTTTGCTGTTAAAGATTTGACCAAAAATGGAATGGCTCTTTTCTGCCCGTCCGCTAAGTTTTCGAAATATCGGATGATTCTATTTTCAAGATGAAAGACACCTTCTGATAAAACTTTACCGCTGGAAACAATTTTACATTTCCCGTCTTTTTGAAATTCGATGTAAGGTTTCTGCAATGCAATATCCGCCAAGGGTTTTTCTAAAGATTTATTAGAATATTCATACGAAACGTAATTCCAGCGACCAATCAAATCATCCGACTTAATTCCGCAAAACGAAAACATCAGAAAGCAACAAACTAGGAATACTAGGCAAACTTTAACCTTTGAACTTTTCACTTTCAACTTATGACTTAAAACTCTTCTTACGACCCCAACTCAACAATCCGATCAAACTCTTCAACTTTTAACGTAGTTACGGATAACCGACCCTGGCGAACCAACGAGATGTTTTTTAAACGTTCATCACCTTTAATTGTCTCCAAGCTTACTGGGTTTTTAAGGCTTTCCATTGGTGCCAAATCAATCACAACCCAACGGTCATCTTCTGTTGTAGGATCTTGATAAAATTCTTTGACCACTTTTGCTATCCCAACTACGTTTTTTCCTTCGTTGCTATGATAAAAAAGCACCAAATCGCCTTCTTTCATCTCTTTCATATTATTACGGGCTTGATAATTACGAACACCGTCCCAAAAGGTTCTGCCGTCTTTATTAAACTGGTCCCAACTGTATTTAAATGGTTCTGATTTTACGAGGAAGTATTGCATGTTATATAATTTTGAATGAGTGAATGAGTAAAGGATTGAATGCTTTGTAATGTTGATTAAATATAATTTTGAAGGATTGAATGAATGAAGGATTGAATCGCTTAAATAATGACTGGAGGATTGAATTTTGAATGATAGAATGAAGAGAACTGTTAAACAATAAAATTATACTAATGGACTAAGAATATTACTGCGGAAATACTAATGACTAATGAACTAACCTCTCCACTAAATAAGCCTTAATGAACTAATGACTAATGAAACTAAACAAGCCCTAACCACCTAACAATCTAAAAACCTAACCACCTAGTGAATTATCTTAAAAATCAATTCCTTTAATAAATCGCCAGGTTCGGTGTTTCCTGTGCTGTCTACGCCTTTTGATTTTAAATCGTATTCCCTTAATAACGAAACTACTTCAAAAGTTTTGCCTAAGCTGTAATTTTTGGCAGCCATTTCATAATCTTTCAAAAAGTAAGGATTCACACCTAACTCTCTTGCTGCTTGGGATTTGTCGGTTACGTAGTGATACTTTAAAATCTTGGTAAACCAGCTACTTAAATTCCCTATAATTAACACAAAAGGGTTCGCTTTTGGATTAGCTTCAAAGTAATTGATAATTTGGTTTGCTTTAAACACATCTTTACGAGCCAAGGCATTTTGCAGTTCAAAAACATTGTATTCTTTACTAATGCCAATATTATCTTGAACTTCTTTAGTTCCTATCTCCTGCCCTTTTGGTACATTTAGCATCAGCTTTTCTAGCTCATTGGCAACTTTACTTAAATCGTTACCTAAGTACTCGCCTAATAAAGCTGAAGCTTTTGGATTGATATGATGCCCTTTACTTTTAATGAAATCCTCAATCCATGCTGGCACTTTATTATCATAAATACTTGCGGATTCAAAAACCAACCCGGTTTTTTCTAAAACTTTATAAACCTTTTTTCGCTTATCAAACTTACCATACTTATGGCAAAGCACTAAAATGGTGCTTTTTAAAGGGTTTTCGCAATACGCCTGAAATTGGTCTGCTGATTTGTCAATTTTTAGTTCCTGTGCTTCTTTTACCAATACTAATTGATAATCGCTCATCATTGGGTAGCGTTTAGCAGCGTTCAAAACCGTCATTATTTCAGTATCCTTACCGTATAATATGGTTTGGTTAAAGCCATTTTCTGCTTCAGACAACACGTTATCCTCTAAGGCTTCGCTAATTAAATCTATATAATAACTTTCTTCGCCATGCAATAAATAAATAGGCTTTAACTTTCGGGCTTTAATGTCTTTGATAATGTCTACAGCTGTCATGTTTTGCTAAATTAGAAATATTAGTTTTTAAAAATTAGAATGTTGAAAATTCTAAGCTATTTTAGCCTAATGTTTAAACCTGTTGCGCTAAACCTACCTCCTTACGCTTTCAAATTACATCAAAGACACGATGTAGTTTTCATTTTTGACGAACTTAGGAAAAAGGATTTAGTGTTGACACCAGAAGAATGGGTGCGCCAGCATTTTGTTCAGTATCTAATCATCCAAAAGAAATATCCAAAAACGTTAATTAAACTTGAAGGTGGTTTAAAACTGAATAAGCTACAAAAACGGACTGATATAGTGGTATTTGATAAAACTGGTACTCCTGAGATATTAGTAGAATGTAAAGCACATTCTATAAAAATTACACAAGATGTTTTTGAACAGGCCGCCCGCTATAATATGATTCACAAGGTGAAGTTCTTGGTGGTTAGTAATGGTTTACAGCATTATTGCTGCGTGATGGATTATGAAAACAACAGTTATCAATTTTTGGAGGAATTACCTGAATGTGTAAAATGTTAATGTACGACCAATAGTTTTATTGTGTTTCATAACTGTCCGAACAAATAATATACAAAAAAGCTCTGTAAGATTCTAATTTTGAGTTGCAAAACTTAAAAAGAAGAAAAACCCACAGAGCTAATGACAAAAGTACAAAAGAGAGGGATAAGAACTGTAATAAAAAGAGAGGGAAAGAAGTCCGATGCCCCATTATTCTGTCAGATAATTAAGTTGATTCCCCGCCACCTTATTATCAAGTGCGTAGATATATACAAATCGGATAAATCCTGTTCCACCTACAAAACCTACGACCAGCT
>JBBSQW010000012.1:0-104410 GCA_038243635.1 Sphingobacteriales bacterium | reverse complement strand
TGATCTGTAAAATAGTGCCCTCAAAATAAGTTGAACGCACTCACATTCATAACCGGTAAATCCGCCTTGGCGGTTGCGGTAATGATCAAGAAGTTCAATCACTGCCTTTGTAGCAACCGGCGCAGCGGTGGCTTTTTTGGTTACTTTTTCAGCTAATGGAAAAAGTCACTAGCCCTTCCGCGGCAATGAGCGGGAAGATTTCAAAACACTTGATCACTTCTCATATTAAAGAGGTATTTAATGAAAACACAAATAAGGCAGGGTCTTCTGCGAAAGACCCTGCTTGGACTGAATATTTATCGGATTCCAATCCAAACATTCAGAGGCCGGATATGCGAGGTTGATCTGTAAAATAGTGCCCTCAAAATAAGTTGAACGCACTCTCATTAATAGCCGATAAATCCGCCTTGGCGGTTGCGGTAATGATCAAGAAGTTCAATCACTGCCTTTGTAGCAACCGGCGTAGCGATGGCTTTATTCAATTTGTTAATTGTTTTTTACTGGCTTTCATGTGTTCGTTTCACTCGGGTTTTTGGTTCCTTTTTTCAGCTGAAGGAAAAAAGAACTAGCCCTTCCGCGGCGATGAGCGGGGAGATTTCAAAACACATGATCACTTCTCATATTAAAGAGGTTTTTAATGAAAACACAAATAACGCAGGGTCTTCTGCGAAAGACCCTGCTTGGATTGAAATAGCCACTTATCTCAAACGACTGATTGGCAACTGCATTAAATTAGGCAGTGCAATGAACACGGAGATTGCCACAGCTCCAATACTGAACCCACCGCTTCGACTTCGCAATGACGGCGTAAATGAAGAGTGCCCAAAAATAACAGCTAAAAGCACCATCATTTGTTACCGATAAATTCCGCCTTGGCGGTTGCGGTATTGATGAAGAATAAAACCACTGCCTTTCCTAGCAAAAGCGTAAAGGATGCCTATAAACGCAGGGTCTTCTGCGAATACCCTGCTTGGACTGAATTTGGTAAGCCTTCGATTTCAATTCCCGTTCTGTCAACACGTTACAAACCTAAATCCTCAGAAATATCAAAAAACAAAATAAACCCTATCTTTAACCAATCAACAATCTCCAAAAAATTGGCTAAAATAAAAACCGCTTACTTCTGTCAAAGCTGTGGATTCGAATCCGCAAAATGGTTGGGTAAATGCCCATCTTGTCAGCAATGGAACACTTTTGTAGAAGAAATAATAGATAAAGGACCAAAAAACGCACCCGATTGGAAAACTGCTTCAACCAGCACTTCCAGAGTAAATAAACCTGCTAAAGTTCAAGAGATTGCCTATACAGAAGATCATCGCTTGGTGACTCCCGACAAGGAATTGAATCGGGTTTTGGGTGGCGGAATTGTGGGCGGTTCTTTAGTGCTGATTGGTGGTGAGCCGGGTATTGGAAAGTCCACCTTGATGTTACAAATTGCGTTAACCATCCCGAAACTTAAGATTTTATACGTGTCGGGCGAGGAAAGCGAGCAGCAGATTAAATTAAGAGCCGAGCGGATTTTACCTAATCCTGTTTCAGATTGTTACATCCTTACAGAAACTTCGACTCAAAATATCTTTAAGCAGATAGAGATTTTAGAGCCTAGTTTAGTCATCATTGATTCTATACAGACACTCCATTCTGCACACATCGAATCTACACCGGGCAGTGTTTCGCAGGTAAAAGAATGTACCGCCGAGCTTCTACGTTTTGCGAAGGAAACCAATACGCCAGTTTTTTTAATCGGACATATTACCAAAGACGGAATGATTGCTGGTCCAAAAATTCTGGAACATATGGTTGATACTGTTTTACAGTTCGAAGGCGACAGGCACCACGTTTATCGTATTTTACGAGCGATTAAGAATAGATTCGGGGCCGCGTCAGAACTCGGAATTTACGAAATGCAGGGGAGTGGTTTAAGAGAAGTTTCCAACCCATCAGAAATATTATTGTCGCAACGCGAAGAACCTTTAAGTGGCGTCACCATCTCTGCCACCATGGAGGGAATGAGGCCAATGCTAATAGAAACCCAAGCCCTAGTGAGTACATCGCCTTATGGGACACCGCAACGCTCGGCGACAGGTTTCGACACCAAGCGAATGAACATGCTTTTGGCTGTATTGGAAAAACGCTGTG
The DNA here is from genome assembly GCA_038243635.1 of Sphingobacteriales bacterium. Lineage (GTDB taxonomy): Bacteria > Bacteroidota > Bacteroidia > Sphingobacteriales > Sphingobacteriaceae > Pseudopedobacter. Next base: position 102,271 of record JBBSQW010000012.1, on the reverse strand, counting down.
GGTTTAGACTCGGCGCAAAAGATGTGTTTTTAAATATAGCAGGCGGTATCAGAATTGAAGATCCGAGTATTGATTTAGGCTTAGCGGCAGCCATCATCTCCTCTCACGAAGATATGCCTGTACCTTACAAGGTTTGTTTCGCAGCAGAAATAGGCTTGTCCGGAGAAATTAGAGCCGTCACCCGAATAGAGCAAAGAATTGCAGAAGCGGAGAAGCTAGGTTTCGAACAGATTTTTATCTCTCGTTACAATAAAAAAGGTCTGGATTTATCTAAATACAATATCGAAATTAAAACCGTGGCGAAGATCGAGGAGGTTTTTAGTCTGTTATTTGGGTAGGGTTTTTTAACCACAGAGTTCACAGAGGCTTCTAGCACAAAGATTACGGTTTTTTGTAGCGGATGGAAATTAATTGTTCTACTAAAGAGCGCCCACAAAATAAGTTTAAAGCACTCCCTTTCATAACCGATAAATTCCGCCTTGGCGGTTGCGGCTGTGTTTCAGAAGTCTAACCACTTCCGTTGTAGCAACCGGCGCAGCGGTGGCTTTATTCAATTAGTTCATTGCTTTTATAGGCTTTCATGTGTTCACTTCGTTCGGGTTTTGGTTACTTTTTCAGTTAATGGAAAAAGTCACTAGCCCTTCCGCGGCAATGAGCAGGAAGATTTTGAATTAAGATCCTCCTATAATTTAAATGAAAAAGCCCATTTCTCAACCTTTCCGTCCTTCTTGAACAGGACAAGCTCAAGTTCTTTTTTCCTTGATGAAAAAAGAACCAACGAAAATCAAGGCTTCAGAATCTTTGTTCATTCCACCTCAATAAATCTTTAAGCGCAATCCAAGTCGTGACAAAGGAGGTGCTTTTATAAAGTTTGTGCACCACTTCTGCGGATAGCTGATGGTTGTCAGTTTACAAAGGGAGTGCAAAAGATTTATCGGGTTCCAATCCAAATATTCGGAGGCCGGATCTGCGAGGTTGATCTGCTAACAAGTGCCCACAAAATAAGTTTCACGCACTCCCTTTCATAACCGATAAATTCCGCCTTGGCGGTTGCGGTAATGATCAAGAAGTTCAATCACTGCCTTTGTAGCAACCGGCGCAGCGGTGGCTTTATTCAATTAGTTTATTGCTTTTATAGGCTTTCATGTGTTCACTTCGTTCGGGTTTTGGTTACTTTTTTTGCGAAAAAAAAAGTCACTAGCCCTTCCGCGGCAATGAGCGGGAAGCTAATCATAGCAAAGATTAAACTCTTCATTAAAATTAATATTTTTGGAAATACTGCGCTATTCGAAAAGACCAATTTGTTAAGTGGGTTAAAATTAGACAAAGCAGCACACATGGAGATTGCCACAGCGCTAACACTCAACCTACCGCTTCGACTTCGCAATGACGATGAAAAGGAAGAGCGCCCACAAAATAAGTTTAAAGCACTCCCTTTCAAAACTGATAAATTCCGCCTTGATTAAGGAAACAGCCCAACAACCGTTTGTTTCAAACCAAGCTTTTAATAACTTTATAAACACAACTCGTCAATATGAAAAAAATAATCCCAGCTTACGTCCTCGTCGCTTTACTGTTTACACAAGCCTGTACTGCTCAAAAAAAGGATCAACCAAATGTTTCAGAACAGGAAGTGGCAAGAGTACTTAAAACGCTTTCGGCAGATGATATGCGTGGGCGAAATGCGTTAAAGCCAGATGATATTAGCAAAGCAGCTGATTTTATTGCTGATGAATTTAAAAAAGCAGGTTTAACATATTTTAATAATAGTGAAAGCTACCGGCAATCCTTCGCGTTAAATAACGTGGTTCCCGTCGGCGGAATATTGAAAATCAATGGGATGGAAATTACTCCAAATCATTACCTCGTTTCTTCAGACCAAGAGAAAGTACAGCTTAATGATATTCCTAAACTATTTAAAATCAGTAAAGGGGACGACTTTTTTGCTAAGTATAGCGAAGTAAGCGAACTTAAGGAAAACACGCTGGTGCAAATAGACGAGAGCTTTAAACCAGCCTTCGATCGATTGAAAACGTACTTAAGTCGGGGGAATATGTCTATCGGGAAAGGGGAAAGTCCAACGGTTTTATATGTATTGCGTAATGCAACCATCAACAGTTTAGAACTGAATTTTAGTAACCACGTAGCCACCGTTCCAATGTTTAATGTGTTGGGCATATTACCTGGTAAATCTAAACCCAACGAATATGTGGTATTCAGTGGGCATTATGATCATTTAGGGATTATTAAGGCAGTAGGGAAGGACTCTGTTGCTAACGGAGCCGACGATGATGCCAGTGGAACTACGGCAGTAATTGAATTGGCAAAGTATTTTGCTGGGAAAAAAGACAATGAGCGGACGCTTATTTTTGTGGCTTTTACTGCAGAGGAGATTGGAGGTTACGGTTCGCAATATTTTTCAAAACAGCTAAACCCCGATGATGTAGTGGCCATGTTTAACATAGAGATGATTGGGAAAACATCCAAGTTTGGAAGTAATAATGCTTACATCACCGGTTATGAACATTCCGACTTTGGGAAAATACTGCAAAAGAACTTAGTGGGTACAGACTTTAAATTTTACCCGGATCCTTATCCAAAGCAAAATCTTTTTTACCGCTCAGACAACGCAACTTTAGCCAGATTAGGCGTTCCAGCACATACCATTTCCTCGGTTCAAATTGAAAAGGACAAGCTTTACCACTCTGTAAAAGATGAGTTTGAAAGTTTAGATGTGAAGAATATTACGGAGATTATCAAGGCAATTGCTATGAGCTCCACTTCTATTGTTAATGGAGAAGATACACCGAGTAGGGTAACTGGAGTGAAGTAGTGGGTGTGATTTCCCCGTCATTGCTCCAAAGGAGCTACTTTGTAGCGAAGCCGAAGCTAATGGGACCAAGCATGGGAGCTGTGGTAATCTCCGCGTTTTTTGCAGGTGCTGTATTAACGAAAGTCTCATTTCATTCGAAAATTCCCCGCCTCATTGCTGTGGAGGGTTATTAGTTTTAGATGTTTTTCCGGCATTCAAGAGTGCTACGCAATTTGTATCAGCTCAAATTAACAAACCCGAGCGGAGCGAACACATGAAAACCTTATCAAAACAATAACAAACTGAATAAAGCCGCCGCTGCGCTTTTTGCTACGGGAGCGAGAGCTTTTACCTCTTCGCCCAGATCGTAACCGATAGCTATTGGGAGCAAGGGAGGATTATCGATTATGAAGGTTCTGCTAAATGTAAATCCCTTTTTTACAACATACCCATCGGCAAATTATGATTATAATGTGTTGAATTCTAGCTAAGTCAATTCGATAATTATTCTTTTAAATCGTATATTTACTCATTAAGAGGATTTTTTCATATCAAACCTTCACCTTATGGCCAACTGCCTTTCCTATAAATTTCTCTCTACTGCTATTTATGTGCTTATCTTTGGCTTTATTTTTAACCAAGCTTCTGCACAAGTAATAACCAATTATAACTTTACACCTACCGCGGGGACTTTCACATCTTTAGTTGGTGGTTCTACTCCTGGTGGTGTAGGTACTGTAGATGACGGCGCTTTTAATAACTTAGATATTGGCTTTGATTTCTGGTACATGGGTGTTAAATACAATACCATATCAGCAGGAACAAATGGTCTTTTAAGTTTAGGCGCTCCAATTACGGCTACTGGTTATTTAAGTGCTAATGACTTATCGACCTTGGGCGGTACTAACAGACCCATATTGGCTCCATTATGGGATGACCTGAGTATTGTTTTACCTGGAAATTTTTCTTATTTAACTACCGGCGTAGTTGGCTCTAGACTATTTACTTGCCAATATATAAATGCCAAGTGGAGATATAATGCATATGGAAATACAATTTCATTTCAAGTTATGTTGGAAGAAGCGACAGGTAAAATATCTTTTGTTTATCAACCAGGGACCGGGGGTGTAAATGCTGGAAGTGCTTCTATCGGCATTACTGCAACTGCCACGGGCAATCCAAACTTTCTTTCTTTAGACAATTTTACTGCAACTGCCGTTGCTAGTTCAACTGTTTCAACTACAAGTATAAGTGTCAAACCAGCAACAGGTCAAACCTATTCGTTTCTTTCCACTGTAAACGCACCAACATCGTTAACCTTTACCGCAGTTTCTGCTACAGGGATGACTTTAAACTGGGTTGATAATGCAGCAGATGAGACAGGCTATGTCATTTACCAATCTGTAGACGGTGGCTCAACCTACACATATGCAGCCCTAACTGCTGCAAACGCTACCTCTTATGCAGCTACAGGGTTAAATGGCTATACCAATTACTTTTGGAAAGTGTTTGCATTAAGGGAAACCCTAAGTAGTCCCCTAGCAGGAAGGCAAAACATGGCATTAGCGGCCAATTATTCTTATCCGTTTACCGGGAATGCTAATGATGTTTCGGGAAATAACAATAATGGTTCAGTAGCTGGCGGGGTGACTCTTTCTACAGATCGATTTGGAAATGAGAATAGTGCTTACACTCTTAATGGGACAGATGGCAACATTACGACAACAAGTAACATTGCAGCCCCGCAGGTTTTTTCTATAAGTATTTGGTTTAAAACAACCACAACTCAAGGCGGTAAATTAATTGGCTTTGGGAATCAGCAAAGTGGCAAAAGTGGTAATTATGATAGACATATTTATATGACCAATGATGGCAAGCTCTCCTTTGGAGTTTACAACGGTGGTGCTCGTGTAATTCCCAGTCCGAACGCCTATAACGATAATGTTTGGCACAACGCTATCGGGATTCTTTCAGGAACTGGAATGAAGTTTTATGTAGATGGGATTCCGGTAGGGACAGATACAAATACAGATGCTGAGAATAATACTGGTTATTGGAGAATTGGCTATGACAATCTTGGGGGCTGGCCAAATCGGCCGTTAAGCGATTATTTTGCAGGTTCTTTAGATGATATACAGATATTTAATAGAGAAATTTCTGTTGCTGAAGTTGCCGTAATTAATAACGCTTTGTTTAATGGCTATGCGTATAAAAAGACCCTCACGTTAAATACAACAAATATAATTTCAGGTACGCAAACTAATTTTCCATATCTAATCAGCATTACCGATCCTGATTTAAAACAAACCACCAATGGTTGCGATTTAACAGGAGGAAACACTTCGTTTGGTAAAGTTACTTCTGCTACCGGTGCAGACATTGCTTTTACTACCACAGATGGTGTGGCATTAAGTTATGATATCGATAAATATGATCCGGCAACAGGAAGCTTATTGGTTTGGGTAAAACTGCCATCTGTTTCTAATGTTGCTAACTTGGCAATTAATATGCTATTTGGAAAATTAACTCCAGATGTAAACAATGAAGCCGCCGTATGGTCTGATTATAAAACTGTTTTTCACTTTAAAGAAAATACGTTTTCGGGTACTACAAAAGATGCAACAGTTGGATTGGTAGGTACAACTGCTGGTGGTATGAGTGCGAGCAATTTGGTTGTCGGTAAAATTGGTACTGCATATGGTTTCAATGGCACAAATCAATATATTGGGGTACAGAGTAGTGCCGCTTATACCATTACCTCATCTCCATATACTTTATCTGCTTGGATAAATACAAATGCGCCAGCGGCAGATCAAAAAATAATTAGTAACCAAAATAGTGCTAATTTGGGTTACAAAATGGGGCTTTATGGCACTAACCCTGAACTGCAGAATGATGGTACCGTTGCTAGAAACGGACAGCCCAATATGACAGGCTCATATTTTAATGCCCAAGCGAATACATGGTATTATGTACAGGGCGTTTACAACGGTACCACTATGTCTATGTTTGTAAATGGTGTTGCGCAGCAAACCAGAACTGGGGCGAATGCACCAACCGCCGGTGGGGTCCTAAACATTGGTGTGGGTGAAGGGGCTGCTGGATTTTATTTTAGTGGTATTATTGATGAACCACGGGTTTCTAACACGGCTAGAAACGCCAGTTGGGCTTTATCAGAATATCAAAATCAAAACAATCCAACAGGTTCTGTGGCATCTATCGGAGGCTTACTGGCCGACCGAACAAATGCTTCCACTTATCCAGGTTTGGTATATACTTTTACTGGTGCGTCATCAGATAACATTATTGGTACAGGGAACTACACAAATAACACCATTAATTTAACAGAACTTCCCGCCAATACCGCAAATGTTTCTATAGTGATGCCGGCAAATGGATATGCTGTTCTTTACGCTCCGCGATCTTTTTATGGCTTATCTATAGGCGGTAACTCCAAACTTGTACTTTATGGTAATACTTTAAATATTGGCTGCAACGTTTACAACAGCGGAATTATTGAAGGTTATACTGTTGACTTTGCAAACCCGACTAATTTAAATTCCATTTTGGCATTTAATGGTTCTTTGGCTACACAGCAATATTTTGGAAATGCAACAACCAGCAGTTTCGGTGGTTTAACGGTAAACAATTCTGCTGGTGGTACGCTAAATATAAATGCCAATAGTAATTTAAATCTATACGGTACCATAACCTTAACAAAAGGAAAATTAAGCACAAGTAATATCGGTGCAGGTAAATTAACATTAAAGTCAATTGAAAATCAAACCGCATCAGTTGCTACAGTACCTGCGGCTGGTTCTATTAGTGGTAATGTTTTTGTAGAGCGTTTTATAAAAGGGAATAATGATAAAAGCCGTAGAGGTTATAGACTAATGTCCTCTCCGGTGCATCACACAACCGTTTCACCTTTTAATTACAATATTTTTAATTTAAAACAGAATATGTACATTACGGGAAATCCTGATGCAGCGGATATTGGTACATCGAGTCCTAATGATGCGGCAAAGTTTGACTGGTCTCCCAACCATAACCCAACTATTTACAAATACAATGAGCCTGTTTCTGGCGCAGTATCTCCATACGACTATGCATCCATTTCTTTGCCGTTAGATGCGAATATATTTAAAGTTGGCGAAGGTGCTTATGTATTTTTTAGAGGAAAAAGAACAGCATTGGACGGAGCTGGGGTTTCAAGATTCTCGACTCAGGTTAAACCAGAAGATGTTTCACTTGTTTTTAAAGGAGAACTGAACGTTGGCCAATTTTCACCAGCTTTAAGTTATACCAGTACTGGGAACACAAATATTGATGGCTTTAATTTAGTAGGGAACCCTTATCCCGCTACCATTGATTTATCATCCACAAATATGGGCTATAATAATTTAACAAATTTTATCTATGTATTAAATCCTGCAACTAAATCTTTCGGAGTATTTGATCGTACTGGTACAGCCCCAGGTACCGGTGATGCTTCTCGTTACATTGCAAGTGGACAAGGCTTTTTTGTTAAAGCAATGTCAGCTGCAAGTCCATCAATTACTTTTAGGGAGACTGCAAAAGTAAATCAACAATTGCGTACATCTCCATCTCCAGGATCTGTCTTATTAATGGGTCTCAAACAAGCCAAAGCATCGAAAGAAACTGAACCGCAAAGTATAAGGTTGAAAATGGTTAATCAGGTAGATAGTAATGCTACGGATGATATTGTAATTGGTTTTTCTTCGCAAGCAAACGATAATTTTGATCAAATGGAGGATGCCTTTGATATGGGGGGAAATGGTACTACTTTCTTATCAAGTTTCTCAAAAGATAATATAAAGCTTGCAATAAATAAGTACGCAGCAATTACAAACGATACCAAGATTAAATTATCTGTAATTAGCACAGTTTCTGGTGATTTTAACCTTATTGCAAACGATTTAAAGACTTTAGATCCGAAATTTGAGACCTACCTTATCGACAATTATAAGGTAGATACCATTAAACTTTCTACGCAAGACACTTATGCCTTTAAAATAGATAGAAAAATGCCGTCTACTTATACTGAGAGTCGTTTTGAACTGGCCTTTAAAAACCGAAACGACACTGTTTTACCTATAGAACTTGTTAGTTTTACTGCTAAGGCAGACAACAACACTGCGCTTTTAAAATGGCAGACCGCCAGCGAAAGCAATAATAAAAAATTCATCATCTCGCGTTCTTTCAACGGAACAGATTATATAGAGATTGGAACAGTTATCGGCTCTGTTAACAGTCAGAATGTAAATCAATATTCGTTCACAGATATTAGTCCTGCAAAAGGAAGCAATTATTATCGTCTGTCTCAGCAAGATTTAAATGGCACAACCAAAATAATTGGCATAAAAGTGTTGAATTTTGGTTTGTCTTATTTAGATCATAATTTTACAATTTATCCCGTTCCGGTAAACAATACGTTAAATATCGTACTGAGCAAGAAATACGAGAATGAAACGTTTGTACGTGTATTAAACATATCTGGGCAGGTCATCTTAAAAAGCTCGTTTACTGGAACAACCGCAAGTTTAGATTTTGCTCAGTTTAGTCCAGGAGTATACATTGTTGAGTTAACAAACTCAAATAAAACCTTAGGTCGATCTAAGTTTACAAAAGAATAATATGGTTATGAAGAAGCTTTACGTTGGTGTTTTTGCAACGATTTTAATAATCGTTATTATATCTACTTTTCAGGATCTTTCTGCTATGCAATTTGATCCAGGGAATCCTTGTGATCCAGATGCACTTTATGGGGAAGAATTTGCTTGTCCGCTAGATACAGATGTCATTTATCTTTTGATTGGAGGTGTTGGATTGTATTTTGTTTCTAAATTGGGCTTATTGAAATAATCTGCGTTTAAAAGATGAGCTAATAACTCGTTTTTAAACGATTAGGGCGGGTTTTCCTTGATAGATAGTCTTCTTGGTGGTTACAAATCCCTAAACAAAGTAGAATGGGAATAGGTGCAGTAAGACTGGGTGCTACGTTAGATTTGAAACCAATTCATACGCTTTTTTTTTTGTGATTGGCTGTTTGCCTAAATCAAATGTTGTTTTGGTATAATCTTGATTGACAATAACTTAATTTTCTTTCAAAATCTTGCGCTAATGGTTAGAGCGTTCAGTAATCTTGTTTTCTGAGCTTGCTTTTGAAAGAAGTGTATTTCTCCTAATCCAAATATATAGCATGATAAAGATGCAGATGTAAACCAAAAAATTAAATATTTCATGATGATAAGTGAAGTTATGGCGCTGAGATTTAAACAGTCCTAGCAAAATGCCTAATCCTGCAATTCTAAAAATATTAAGCATATATATGCTTATAAATCCAATCACCAACATTTTAAAAGTTGATTTCCATGGAGCTGGAAATGCGAGAACAAATGCAGCCAGAAAACTCATTACACCCAAACCTAAACAGGAATAATTGATTCGCAAAAGTGGTCCATTAACTACCAATACATCTCTATGGTTGTGGATTACGTAAAAACCAAACAAACGTATCACCCAAGTTGCAGGTTTAATTAGCGCCGTTTTTAAACCTTGTATATAATTAAAATGCGCTGAAAGGTATTCATTGTAAAAACGAGAATGGGGACTCATTACGCTATTCATAAATAAGTTGCCTTGACTAAAAAACAAATACATGATAAGTAGTGAAGCCACAAATAGAAATGCTTTTTTGTTGGCTTGTTTTTTAGCCTTATCGGTAAAAAGGTTAATCATTCTATTAAGTTTTATCTTTTGCTTTTGAGCGTTTTATCTTTTTATCCACCTTAACCTAAACCATAAACCTTGCAAATAACGGAAACGATGGCAGTGAGACTATCAAAGATACCCAGTTTAACGGTCATTCGGTAACTGAAGTAATGATTAGCGGTGGAATTACCGGAAATTAAGAGAAGTGTTTTAAACTTTCACGCCGTCATTGGGCAGTGGGCTAAGCGTAAATCAGCTGTGACTCCGAATGATTGCCTTTGGTACAATCTGTTCGTTTTTTGCGCAAGCCCAATTTGTTGGTTTTCAGTTTATTCACGTTGTCATTGCGAAGCCGAAGCGGCGGGATTTTGCGTAAATGCGCTGTGGCAATCTGTTCATTTTTTGCACTCCTCCAGTTTCGCTGGTGCGTTAAGATAGGCTCAAACTATGTTAACTTGGAGATTGCCACGGCTTGAAAAAAGCCTCGCAATGACGCGTAACCAGAACGCTTAAAAACACGACTTCAATAAGTACCAACGACTAACCACCTAACCACCCAACTTGCCGGTCCCTAACCTTCATCGCCGGATTCCCCTGGTAAATTGAGTAAGCATCTAAATCTTTGTTAGCAACAGAGCCAACAGCTAAAACTGCGTGACTATGCGCTGTAACACCCGGACAAACAAAGGCATTCGCACCTATCCACACACCGTCTTCTAAAACAATCGGCTTTGTAATTAAGTCGAAGCCAGTGCTTTTATAATCGTGATTTCCCGTCATTAACGTGGCATTTTGAGATACGCAACAGTTTTCGCCAATAATTACGGGAGCTAAGTTTTCGATATAACATTCGGCTAACCAAGAGTGGTTGCCCAGTTCTAGCTTCCACGGAAACTTAATGTGGACGTAAGGCTTTACTCGCACATCTTTACCGATTTTGGCTCCAAAGAGTTTCAATAGCCAAACTAGTACAACTGAAAATGGAACTAAGCCCGATTTAAAGATAAGTGCACTGGTAAAATACCAAAGCAGCTGCTTTAAAGATGAAGCGCCTACATCAAAGTCTTTGGTGTCAAATGCTTTTCTGAGCTGAACGGTCTTAAAGTTCTTCATTTTCGTTAACGGTCTCCTTTGTTGGGCTAGTTTTATTAATCCACCAATACATCCCAATCAAAATTAAGGCATAACAAAGCCAATTGAAGATTGCATGGTGGTCGATGTTCATGTCTCTTGTCTGGCGGACATAATACGACACCACAAATAGGCGAATCATATTCAGTAATGAGAATAATAAAATCGCCGAAAACAAAAAAATCAAGCGTTGTTTTATTTTCTGATAAGAGACTGCAATAGCAAAGGCTGCCAAAATACTGATGATGCCAAAACCTAAACAGCTGTATACTATTTTAATACCTCCGTGTTCAACCAAACGCAACGACGTATCATTACTTAAATGTCGAATTCCAAATAAACCAGCAATTTGCCCAGTGCCCCAAAGCAAGAAATGCCGATAGACTGCAATAAAGTTCAGATGCTGGGCTGCAAACTCCCAATAGAAACCTCCCGGCGCACAGAGACCTATCCAAAACAGCACAAAGTAGTTAAGTATTAAATAGCCTACTATAAATATGATCAGGAACCTAATTAAGGGCTTATTGGTTTGCATGATTCTTTTGTGCTCTCAATTTCTCTTCAATTTTAATATCAACGACTAACCTAAACCAAAATCCTTGTAAAAAGTGAAAGATGACACCATTTTTTCCGTCTAAAATTCCCAGTTTGAAAATCATCCGGTAAAAGAAATAGAAAAACGGGCGCCAGTAACGAGGTAAACCCCACCACAGTTTTTTAAACCACGCCTTTCGCTCGTTAGGGCTGCCAAAAACAATGGATTTCTGACTTTGAATTCGCAATGCTTGCATGCGCTCTATTTCTTCTTCGGCAACTAAATCACTATATCGGTTGTGTTTTGCTATCCAAAAACTGATTTCGTTTTCTTTCAAGTTTTCTTCAATAAGGTGTCCTTTTTCCCAAATCAAAGTAGGTTCCGCTACAATAAATCGGTGATCCATATTCTCACTTATGTCTGAGAAACCTTTACCAGTTCTAAACATTTTTAACAAATAGAAAGGGTAATAGCCCCCATATTTCAGCCATTTTCCTTTAAAAACATTCTTACGGTTAAAATAAATTCCATTGACGGTTTTAAAATCTTCGTCGCGAAAGTTTTGGAGTAGGGATATTAATTCTGGACTTACAATTTGATCAGCATCTAAACCTATGGTCCAAGGGGTGGAAATTTCAAAGTGATTTAATGCGAAATCCCATTGTTTGGGATGGTTCTCAAAAGCGTATTCAATTACTTCTGCGCCATAAGATGCAGCAATTTCCAAGGTAGCATCGGTGCTTCCCGAGTCTACAATACAAATTCGAGCTTGAAGCAACGCAATAGAATCCAAAAGCCTTGGCAAATGTACTTCCTCGTTAAAAGTGATGATGATGAAGGTGAAGTTTTTGTTCATTTTAATGGAGGAAGCTTGACGTGGATTTCCAAATATAGTGAAAGTGACCTAGTGTTAGGTTAATCATGCTTTGACTCCCTCTTCGACTTCGCTCAGAGTGACATCTCTCAGCAAGACAAAAGTGCTCTGTTAGGCTATATTGAAGATCAACGTAATTACAAATGATCTTAATTTAGTATTTGTATTGCCACGAAAATAAGGGGTGTCATCCTGAGCTGAGGCGAAGGAGTGTGTTGGTACTTCGACTCCGCTCAGCAGGACAAAACGACTCCGCTGCCCGTCTGAGCGAAGATGAAGACAGCTTTACATTTTGTTTGTTAAACCGGAATAACCAGCGTAAAACTTCAAATATTGCTTTCGCAAATTATCTTCATCATAATCTCGCTGAATAATCCGAGGCGCTCTTTCACTCTTCTCGATTAAATCATCCCATTCGTCCATATAAATTGTAGTAAGCTGTTTCGCAATTTCGCTAGCATCTTGTTTGGTTACCCAACCCAAGTGTTTATGCTCCACATAATCAGCCAGCCCTACATTCCGACTTAATAAAACGGGTGTGCCAACGGCCAAGCTTTCTATCACCACATTTGCAAAGTTCTCATCAAAAGAAGGAAGCACCATCAAATCATAACTGGCTAGCCTATCAAATTTTTTTTCTGATGGAATATTACCCAACCAGGTTACGTATTGTGCTATAGGTGATTGCTGAACGCTATTTTTTAACAGGTTCACATATTCACTATTTCCACTACCACAAATGGTTAAATGGAATGGAATGCTTAGGCTGCTACAGGCCTCTATTAAAAATTCTAACCCTTTCTTTTCCTCAATTCTTGAAAAATAAAGCAACTCGAACCGGGAATGATTAAACGCTTTTCTTTTAACGCTCCAAGCTTGTCGCAACTCCACAAAATTTGGGATGATGCTAATTGCCGGCGGCGGATTGATGATTTTTAAAATGTCATCTTGTTCTTTTTTACTGCTGACTTGAAATACAGCTTTGCTCAACAAAAACCTTCCGATGACGGCGTGAAAAAAAATCTTTATTCCTGACTTTCTGTTGTGAAAACTATAGTTTCCTAAAGTGCCTCTGGGGGAGAGAATGTAGGATTTACTTCTCAGCACACATATGAATGCAGCACCCATAGAAACCAAGTTCCACCAAGCATGAATATGGATTGCATCATAATTTTTAACAGTTTTCCAGAAGTGCCACAGAAATGCAGGAGAAAAATGACTATGATCTTTGGTGATTCTTTTGAAGTAATGGACTTCTACACCATCTACTAATTTAACTTCACCATTTTTATAAGGGAGTTCTTGGTCGCCGTTGGCGAGTGTAGTATATACAGTTATTTGAGGTTTGTCCTGCTGAGCGGAGTCGAAGTAAGGCTGAGGTTGGGTTAATTCTCCTAACTCTTGATTATCTTTTGGTCCTTCTTCTTTGTTCTTTACTCTTTGCTCTCTTTCTTGTTGACTCTCGAATCTTGCGTCACTTTTAACTTTCAACTTTCTACTTTCAACTTCTAACTCTTTACTCTTTACTCTTTCTTCCTGAATCTTGACTCCAACTTCCCCTGTCTCACTTTCAATTTTCAACTTTTTACTTTCAACCCTTTCCTCCTGAGCGTAGACGAAGGACTCGCACAATTTTCCCACCGACACCGTAGGTCCTCCATAAACGAAGGTAGGTTTATAAGAAGCGTTAATTTGTAGAATTTTCAAATTCTTAATATTTCAATTCGTTTCTCACTGATCGGCATATACGTTTGGCTTTTTTTAACCAATTATTTCCAAAGCCTGGGATATTAAGCTCAGCGTTTGACAACAAATAAATGGCGCCACTATCTTTGTATTGGGTTTGTAAATTAGCCAAGCCTTTTAGATCGTCTATTTTCCAGTGTGAAATATGTTCTTCGAAAACGCTTTCATATAAATGTTGATTGAAATAATCAATCGGCGTAGCAATAAGGACGACAGAGTCGTTTTTTAAGAAGGTTTTTATCAGTGCTAGAGTTTTCTCTTTTTCTAGATGTTCAACCACGTCAATCATCAAAATCAAGTCATAATGTTTTTTTATAGTCGGAACAATCTCGAATACGTCACCGAAGTATATTGTCGAGTAAAATTGACTTAAATGTGGAAGCATTAAAGTGTCATCGACTTCAATCGCGTCTATTTCCAATTCGCTTTGTTGGTTCATCGTGAGAGAGTTGTCGATTTTTTTTGATGCGTCAATTCCAAAATACTCATGAAATAAAAATCCGTACTTGCCGAACCCTTTTCCGATATCAAGAACAGAATTCGGCTTTATGCTACGGGCGATATTAATGATTTCTGGAATTTGGTCGTAAAAACTACTTGCCATATTGAAGTAAATAAGTTAGATAAATTTTAATGAGAATTACTACGTTGCTTCAAAACAGCGTGAAATTTTCAATTCGTGTTCAAGGTTAGTTTGGTATTGTTAAAAATACTTTGAGGAAAGTTCATCATCGAGTAATCAAATTTAGAAAGACACGAGGCAAAAGCGTAAAACAGTGACGTTAAATCTCTTTATAGAAACTATTCTTTATATGGATATTTAAACGAGTTAAGTTAATTTAAAAATCATTAAAGTATAACAAAGACTTTACGACTTAATGTTTTATATAATTGAGAATAGATCCCAATGCAAACCTTTTAATGAGCAGATACATGATAAAATACATCAATAACGCACCAAATATTTTATCCAACGCAGTCTCGTAGCTTTGAATAATAAAGAAAAGCGGAATGACTAAAGCCGTACCTATTAAAATATCTGGAGATTGTGTTAATACATATTGATAGATCCAACCGATTAATAAACCGAAAATAAATAGGATAATGACCATACCTATTGCTCCAAAATCGACATAACTTTCTGCGAAATAACCTAAACTGATTGATGTACCTTGTTCTGCGCCAGCATATGCTTGCCCAGTGTACAGAACGGTTTTTTCAGAATCATCAATAGCCTCTTTATTTGGAAATAAGATTCTCGGCATTAAAACTCTGCCAATTGCGCCAGTCCAAAGCGAACCATCCGTATGATCCACATTTTCGGGTACGTTAGTCATCACGGCGGATAAAAAGTCGATATAAGACAGTCTTTCTATAGTTTGTTCAAAACCATCTTTAATCCCTTCCTCGTCGATATTGCTTCCTAATTCGTAAAGAAAGCCCAAGGACTCATCCGTAGACCGGACCGAGGTTTGCGTCGCTTCACCGGCATTTAAATATTCTCGATAGACTGGTTTGATATTTTGCCAAGCGACTAAAATATAGAAGCTAGTAAAAATCAGTAAAAATGAGGGGATTAAATGTATAGGTTTAAAACTAGCTCCATACGCAACCACCGACCCGATACCTAGCAATAGAAGATAATCTTTAAAACCTGAAAAGAATCCAGTAAAACTAAACAAAATTTCCACTATAAAAATAGTGAGGAACGCCTTATACTTTTTACTCTGAAGAGCGTAGAGCATAAAAATAAAAAATATGGTCCATTTGAATTCTATTGCTTTACTTATCGGTTGTTGTAGGCCACCAAAAGAAAAAGCTAATTTATTAAGTATGGGATAGGCAATCGCTAATATTACGTAAAGAGTTGTAAGCTTTTTTCCATCGTATTTTAGGGCATCCTGTAAAATATCGTCATTCGTTTTCAATTCAAACTTTCTAATCATCAAATGGATGCCTAAAGCTAAAGCTATTAATCCTAGCAAAGCGTAATAGAAAGCGTTCTCGATTTGTAAGGGGTAACGATGTAACTCTTCCGATGTAAATAATAAGTCGTTTGAATTTGCATAAAACACTTTAATCGTGATTGCTAACCACTGCAAAAGCATAGCCACGTAAAGTAGCGGACTCTCGGATGTCCGCCACGTTAGTTTCATCAGCACAAACGGCGTGATAACAGCACAAATACTGAGCAATGGATTTTTGCTGAGTATTGCGTATAGTAGGGCAAATAAAATGATTATTTTTTCAATATTGCCGGGCGTTCTAAACTTGTTCATTTAGCGTTTTACTATCGAAACCAAATGATTACTTTTTTTAAAAGAGATTGATTATTTGTCGATGATGATAATTTGTTATAGCAGCGAAATCAGGATAATAGTTATAAAACGTTAATTTAAAGCACTTAATGTAGCGTTCTAACAATCGTTTTATAGAACCACAGCTCTGTTCCCATTAAACGCATCAACTTAATGATTATCCAACGGACCGCCAATGTAGGGATGAAAGCATTGGTATTGATTTCATGTAAGCTATCTTTTGCAAAAGCCCACTGCTTGTGACGAAGCAAATAAATCAACTCATTGAAATACATGGTTTGCGTTTTCCAGCGCCAAGCCTTTCTTAACTTCGGTAAATCAGCTGGATCTGCCATTTTTAGTAGTGTTTTCATGATGGGGATGTCTTCTTTAATTCTAAAATAGACACTCGAAAATTGGCGACTTAATTGTCCGCTGTGCGTACGTAGAAAAATATTTGGATCTTTATTAAAACCAATCGCAGAAAACCCGGCCATGCGTGTCCAATAGTCAAAATCGCCACTCACAATCAAATTCTCATCAAAATCGCCAATTTGATCGACGGCGCTTCGTTTGAGGGTTACATTTGCAATATTTCCAGCAATACAACCCCAATAAATGGATATCCTTGCATAGAGTTGTTTAGAAATCAGCTCTGGTGTTCCATCTTCTTGCGCTATATTAATCAATTTCCCGTGTTTATCAATTGAATCTATAGCAGAATAGCTCAATCCAAGATTGGGATGTTTATGGTGAAATGCGAGCGTAGAACTTAAGCAGTTAGGCTTCATGATGTCATCTTGCGACCAAAGATGAATCAGGGGAGCTTTACTTTGATGAATTAGGTGATTTAAAGTTTTAAACAAGCCTAAATTTTTTTCATTTCGTAACAACTTGATATTGTCGTATCCAGGAATAAGTGTTTGGATCATTTTCAAACTTTCATCTGTGGAACAATCATCGCAAATCAAAAATTCGAAAGATTTTGATTCCTGCGCTAACACAGAATTTATAGCTTCTTTTAGTAAATGGCCACCATTATATACGGGTAAAATAACGCTGATTAAGGGATTCATTGAAATGCGGTTAAAATACTTTCTACTTGCTTTTCGATAGACCAGCGACTAATAATTTTTTTAGACGCTTCACCCATTTGTTGAAGCGTAGACTTATTTTTCAACAGGTTCAATTTTTTAGTTAAATCAGCTATATCGTTTGATTTAAATATAAAACCATTCTCGCTATTTTTTACCAAATCAATAGCACAACCTACCTGGTCAGACACTAAAATGGCTCTGCCAGCTGCCATAGCCTCGTTTACGGCCAAGCCCCATGTTTCGCTATTTGAACATAAGCAGTAAACATCGCAGGCTTGGTAAATCACAGGCATTTTTTTTTGATTTTGAAAATCTAGGAATGTGATTTGAGATTTCATTGCTGAATTATTTGTAAGCTCTTTCAGTCTTTGCTCTAAAGCTCCATTACCAACAAATAACAAATGAGTATCAGAAGCATTTAGCTTCTCAAAGGCTCTGAGTAAAATTTCGGGGTTTTTCTGCTCTTGTAGCTTCCCTGCAAATAAAATTAATGTAGCATTTGAAACTATTCCAAGTTCTGTGCGGAGCGCTAGGGCTTCTCTTGAGAAATTTTCGGCGAACCTTTTATTATCTACGGAATGTGGCGCCCAAATGAGTTGTTGTTTTTTTAATCCATAATTTTCGAAATAAGCCTTGTTAGCAGATCCCACGTTAAACGCTACGTCAACATGGCTATATACCCACTTCAACCATATGCTTTTAATTAGGGATTTTAAACCAGGGCGGTTGTTTAGCAAGGTGGAATCTCCACGAAACCAAATTGGAATCTTTCCATTGAATTCTCTCAATATTTTTAAGTGGCTTGAATACGCCCATCCATATATTAAAATCGCATCAGGATTAAACGCCTTAATCCGCTCTTTAATTTTATTATTTTTTATTCCCTGAAAATGGTGACTACCTGGATTTTTAGCCTGATTTTCCAGAAACTCGTAATCATAACCTTCCAATAAAGGAATATCCCATTCAATGCTTTTTCTGAAATCAGGATCATATTTGGGTTCTGCGCCAGATTTTCCCCAGGTATAAAATACTTTTAACTCAGATTGTTTAACTAGGAACTGAAATACTGGTACATAGTACTGGATGGGATGAGTTACAATGATGGCTAATTTCCCCAATTTTCTTACTGAAGGAGTTAATCTATTCATTTAGAAGGAACTCTTTTTTTAATTTTTCGGTCTTTCGTGAATATCTTAATATAGTTTTGATGATGTTTTTTAAACTTAGTGAGTTTGCTGATTTTGAAATGTTTAACCAATTGTTGTCATGTGCAATATATATAACAGCAGGGAATGGAATAGCTTTGATTTCAATATTACTTTCTAATAACCTGTATCGTAAGTAAGAATGTGCGGCGAAGAAATTATAGTTGATATGTATGTTGTCATTAAAATCAGGAACAATAATGTGTTTCGCGGCAATAATATGCGTTGAGCCGTTAATATGATTCATTTTATGTTTTTGATTTATCAGAATTTTGCTCTTAGTGCTATATATGTATCCCTGATCAACATACCATCCGTCATTATTGGGATTATCGTTAACGTAAGATGCTATTCTATTAGAAATTAAATCATCGGCATCTACGGACATGATGTAATTACATCCATCTTCAATTGCCAATTTACTTCCATACATTGTTTTACGCCCTTGGTCAAACCCCTTTTCAATTCCATTCTCTTCAAAATTACCTAAAACACCGTCAATATTAATGTCTAAAAATTGTGCATATGGGTATGGGAGCAAATTAAAATATAAATTAGGATGTTTGAATTGAATTTGTGGCAAATCGTGGCTTATAACATAAACTCTATACTTGTCTTTGGTTTGATTACAAATAGAGCGTAAAGTTTTTTCTAGTAAGTTTAAGTCTTGTTCCCAGTTTTTTGAATTTGCCTTTGGTTTTAGAGGTACTACGAATCCAATCATTTAACTTTTCTTTTATAAATATGATACTCGCCATTTTTAGATTTTTCGAAATCAGAATTTAACGTTTTATTAATTAAATCACTTGTGCCTGGGTAAATACCATCATGAATTTCTATTGCTAAACATTCGACTTTTTTAACCCAATCTGTGTTAGCTTGAAAGCACTGGTATTCCGAACCTTCGATATCCATTTTTAATAAAGAGATATTATTTATTTTTTTATCGAGAATTAAGTCATTGATGCTAATAACATCTACAGTTTCTATAATATTTGGAAGATTTGGATCGGTAGTTACTCGAAATGAAGCATTTCCTTCACCGATGTCTACAATGTAAATACTACAGGAATTATTCCAAACTCCTTTGTTTATAGGAATGATGTTGGAATAGAAGCAAGTGTTTTTTTTTAGCAAACTAAAGTTTGACGACTCAGGTTCGATAGAAAAAATTTTTACATTCGGATATTTTGATTTGAAGTAGAGGGTTGATAAACCAATATTTGCTCCACAATCAATGATTAATTCAGGATCATTATCAAATGTGAATTTTAACTCTTCTTGTATAAATATTTGCGTAAAGATGTGCGTATCATAAGATTTATTTCTTAATACAATCTTATGTTTAAGTCCTTTAACAGCACCTTAATAAGGCTATCTTTGTTCTTACTTTTACGTTGTATAATATATTTAATTGTCGATAATAAGCCAAGCTTATTAATATGTGAAAGTATTGAGTTAATTTTTCTCATTATTTGAAGGATTGACTTTTTCTAGTGCGTTTGCTAATAAATGTGTAATATGGCGAGCAGAATAATTATTAAAAAAACTAGCGTCCATTTTTTCAGAGGAGTGATTTACACAATATTCGAGAAATCGACACCAAGAATTTTTGAATTCTTTTTGGATTTTTAGAGTATCGTTTTCCCCATTAAAATTTATAATAATTCCAGCTCGACTTTTTTCAATAATAGGACTTGCCGAACTTTCGGAATGTAGTATGGCGAAAATTGGTTTTTTACTAAAAATACTTTGAAATACTTTTGATGGCGAATAGTGAGCTTCCGTACTCCCTAAAATAAATATCCCATTTGCTGCATTTAAGTGTGTTAAAACATCCATGTACGGTATTCTTTTTGGATACTCAAAAATGATAGTTTCCCATAAACCGTACTTTAATGCTAAATGCTTTATACTAAAGCCAACCGGATTATTCGGTGAAGTACCGGTACCTATGAAGTGAAATCTTACTTTTTTAAATTGTTCTATATCGTTAACAATACTTTGTAAAACTTTTTCTAACGGTCCAAATGCTTTAGGCAACATCGCTCCCGCGTAAACCATATCAATTATTCCATTTGTTTTGTCAAAAAGATAAGGTTTTAGCTCTAACTGGGTTACAATTTCGTGATCCATTTCTTCACCACCGTAAGGCATAGCTTCTACTATCGCTTCTTGCTGTAAGTGAGGATTCCTTTTCAATACCGCTTCATAGTATCCTGGAGAAACGCCTGTAATTAAGCTGGCTTTTTTTACGGCAATGGGCTCTAGCCATTTCCCTAATTTCATACTCCACCAATGTTTAGAAAATTTCTTTTCTGTTCCTGGCCATTGATGCACCCAAGGGTCGATATAATCAATCCCATATCTTACACCCGTCTTTTGATGGATCAGCCGTCCCAAAAGGGCAGCAAAGTGGGAAGGGATAGGAATATATAAAAAGGCTATTTTTTCGGTCTGTATTAGATGTAAAATAGCTTTGTACATTCTATAAAAACCTCTTATACCTATATCGCCAACTAAACGAATAGGTTTAGTTGAAATAGCCTTAGTTTTTACTATTCTTAAATCTTGAGGTAATAGTTTTTCTAAATTATAGTCAAGTTCTTCCTCATAATATTTTTCATGTACCGTAACAACAATAGGTTCCCACCCGAAAGATGGAAGATGTTGTGCAAATAATCGTGTGCGATGAACTGCCGCTAAGTTGGAAGGCGGGAAGTGCGGAGCAACAATTATAATTTTTTTGGAAGACATGGACTTGACGTGTTTTAAATTTTAAAGCGATTTCAGTAAGGTTTTAAATCAACGGGTTTCTTTCCCACATAAAGAAAAGATTAGGTGCTGACGTCCTACGATGAGTGGCTAGTTATTTATGTTCTAATGCTTATAGATGTTCGGCTAATAATTTCTTTAATTTAATTGACTCTATTTCCCAGTTTAGTTCAGCTTCTGCGTATTGAATCGCCCTTTGCTTAGACGCCAAGAGAAGTTCTCTGTCATGATGGAAGTTGGATAACAGCCGTTTTATAACTTCAACCTCCCCGATTTGGTAAACATAGCCCATTCCACTGTATGTTTCCATAAAAAGTTTTTGTGCGAGCGTATTGGATGCTAATATGGCTAGCCCTGCCTGAGCGTAAGCAAAAATTTTATTAGACAATGCAATGGAGTTGTTTAAATCTTTACCAGGTTCAGATGCGATTCCTATATCGTAACTACTCAGTCCCGCGTTGAGGTCATCGTGGCTAAGTAAACCTTTAAAGATTAATTGATGCCGGCTGTTTCGCAGATGGCGTTCTAGTTTTTCCTTTACTGAAAGATCGTAAGCACCTATGATGGTAAACGAGACTTCAAATTCACGAATGCTGTGAAGTGCATTCAGAACATCGCCTAAACCACGATCAAAACCTACGTTTTGTGAAAACCATACCAGTTTCAATTTTCCTTCATTTGATTCAGTCACGTGATTTTTAAACTGTTTTTTAGGAAATGAATTGTTAATCACCGAAATGTCTAAATCGTGAAACTTCTTTCGGTATTCAGCGCAAATAAGCGGACTCGCACCGATGAGTAAATCAATGTAAGGAAGATACTTTTGTTCCAATTGATCTGCGAGGTTTTCAGTAAAATTATCGCCTTGCTCTTCTCCGCTGTGAAAATCTTCTGCATCAAAACCGCACCTCACTTTCTTCATCTTCGCTGTCTGATACACTACGCCTAAACAGCCAGGGTTATGCCCGTGTATGAAATCAAATTCTATGGTTTTGCTTAAGGTTTTTAGAGGCAAATATCCCGCGAAAAAAAGCTGTTCTATAAAGGCAGGCTTCTTACTGTATTTAGAGAATACCTCTAGTATTTTTTGAATTAATGTATACAAAAGCCTAGATGGGTAGTATTTTTTCAACCAGTTGATTTTCCTAAAATCCACGGAAGGATATTTTTTGATAATTGTTTCATCAAAAGATTTGTAGTGGGGCAACAACTGAAAAAAAATCACGATTAATTTATAGTCTTGATGTAAAGCATCAATCTCCTTTACCAAACGAGGGTTTTTAGCAAGATGAGTGGTGGTGACGATTAAGATTATGGCCTTAGACATTACGTAAAACGCCTTTTAATCTGTTTTGCTAACTTCCACCCAAATAGTTTTTTTAAGAATTTTGTTTTCCCGCCTGCTGCGAATGAAAAACTATTGGGACCATAGTTGCGTTGAAACTTTTCTGCTTCTTTATATAACCTCATGAAGTGAGGATACACGTTGTATATAAAAAGCTGGAATTGTACCGAGATTGCTTCTCTACTCTTATCTGTTTGGTCGTGTTTAAATAAATAACCTGTAGCGAGTTTAATAGTCTCTAAAGCAGTTTCCATTGCCTTCTCAGATTTGCGTTTGGATAAACTATCGTCCAAACCAGAGCGGTACATCAGCGTACTATCCGAGCAGAATATAACTTTGTCTGTATTCAGAATTAGCCGAGTGTAATACTCCATATCATCAATAGGGCCTTTTGATAAACTTTCGTTCCACAGCCCAGCTTTTTCTATTAATTCCCTTTTGAATAAGAAAATACCAGGTTGGGTCATATTTGGGCCTTGAGCCCAAGATTCCTGTATCCAAGAAACACTCGGCATGGTTCGCCAAACCTGTTCTTCTGATAAGCGAAAGGTAGCAAGATCATCGTTATAGAAGCGACCCCACTTGCTCGAAATAATAACATCGCTTTCTTTCTCAATTAAATTTAATTGAGCTTGAATTGCATTGGAGGATAACATATCGTCTGCGTCCATAAATTTGATATATTGGCCTCTTGAAAGCTTAAAAGCATGATTTCTGGCATTACCTGCACCTCCATTTTCCTGAAAAATATATTGTATCCGCTTATCACTGAAAGCTTCCACTTCTGCCTTACACGGATGCAGCGAGCCATCATCTACGACGATGATCTCAGTATTTTTATATGTTTGATTGACAAGCGATTTTAACGTTGAGGAAATGTGTTGTCTTGCATTGTATGCCGGAATGCAAATAGAAACTAGGGGTTTTATATGAAATTCTTCCATGATTTGGTATAATAGCCTTTTTTAGATAAATCTACATAATGATGCAAAGTTGCCTGACAAAGATCAATCTCATTTTCAGAAGGATTGACTACGTATTTTTCTTTATCAAGTGCGATTTTAGGTTTTCCAGCGATCAACATTGCACTAAGCGCTTGCTCTAGATAATAGGACGCTCCTTCTTCTTGCTCTAACTCTGAAACCCAAGTCTCTAAAATATCCCAGTTGATTGCACCACTTTCGATTCCGAATACGCCTACATTCACCAGTTTTGGAATGGAGGAACCACATAGTGTTTCCATTAAACCAGACGTGTAGCCGTAAGCTTCTCCACAATCAATCATATGAATAGGTTGATTTGGTTTTTCCAACCACTCCTTAATTTCTGTAGGTGGGTGGTAAAAAAGCATGTCCGAGTCTAAAACTAATTTATAACCTTGGCAGTTTTCGAGCGTATGAACGTCCGTGAGTTTTTTAATATGCGAGTACTCTTTTCGTTTTCTGTTTAAAACAGGATATTTATCTACGGGAAAATATTTATCGATGTTTTTATCGATCTCTTCTTTTAGAACTATTTCTACATTTGGGGCTTTTGAGGCGACAAAATTAGCCAAATCATTATCAAAAGTTCCGTCGTCAATTAACCTATATTTAAACGTGTTGGGCATTTGTTTTTCTAAAGAAAAAATACAAAATAGGGTTTGGTCAATATATTTCTTACCAGTAAGAAAATGAATTTTAAGCTGTCCTAAAGGGTTTTTTATTGGGTTAAAATCAGAGATGCTTTTTACCATTTCCTCTTTTTGTGCTAGCATTCCATCGTAAACTAGCTTACCTCCAAACCTATTGATATGATTACGCTTACCTTTCGGGTCTCTGTAATACTTGTCTACTAACTTTTGGATATATGAAATCATTTTAAGATGTATGTTTTAAACTTCTCGTGAATTATGTCTGCATTAAATTCTTTATTTTTAAACATGCCAATCTGGGTTTTCACCTCTTGGCTATGGATGGCCATACTTAGCAATTTCGAGAGTGCTCGTTTTTCATACTTGCTGGTATATAATAACCACCTATTCTCTAAACACCATTTACCCAAAGCTGAGTCATGTGGAGCGATAACGATGGTGGGGATATTTAATAGGGTATTTTGGATAAGTTTACTCGGAAAACATGTTTTTATCCAAGGCATTTCGGAAATTTTCTCGGGATATGGAATGATACAAGCTGAACAGTTGTTGATTAAAAAATTGTTCGCTTCTTCTGCGGTGTCAAACAATGGTTTGTAAGTGACATTTGTGTATTTATCAGCGATATATCTTGCGTTATCGTTGTTCCCTATAATCACCAGGTTCACACTTTCCTCGTTTAAAATAGCTCCTACTTTTTCCAGAGAAGGTATTATTTCATTGTATACCGAACCAGCATACCCGATGGTAGGTTGAGTGACGGCATTTGTTTGAGACACCTCTTTGCTATCTGAGATTGGGTAGAGAAGGACAAATTTTTCGGCAAAACTTAGCCAATTTTCCTTGAAAGATTGCGACGCAATGAAAACTTTTTTGCTCCTATCTAAAATCTTGATCGTATTGTTTCTGACGATTTTCTCATTTTTATTAAAATGTAGCTCTACAGTATCGTCATGAAAAAAGCTATATAGTGGCAAATTGGTCTTTTTTTGAACATATGCGCAGAATGGACCTAAAAAAACTCCGTACACATAACCTAGCAACGTATCTATTTTATGGGACGAAATAATTTGTTTTGTTATGAAATGGTAGTAATAGAAGAATCTAAGCTTTTGCAGCATTCCTAATGCTTTATAAGGAGGGAAATGCCACTTTCTATTGGGTAAAAAATGAATTTTGAAAGATGGATGCAATTCTTTTTTTCTTCGAGCATATGAATTGCTGTCCGTTAAAATATGTATTTCATGTCCCTCTTCAACTAATCGTTTGACATGCCGGTAAAACACAACCTCACTGGCATAAGTGTCAATTGGTAGCATTTCAGAAATAAACAGAAAGTTCATGCAATCAACTTTTGATTTCTCTCTTAATCCGACTCCCTATGCGGTTGATCAATGATCGTTGTGGTTTCGGCAGCGGGAATCGTCCTTCAAAATAGGTGATATCTTGGAAGTGAAATTGCTTTACGCCTTCTAAATCATTTCCGTAATCTTCAAATAAACTAATGAGCTCTGGCCTTGTTTTAAAAGTATATCGCGGATTGTCGCTTGGCATTAACTTGTCGATGCTTTTATCAAAGCTGCTGAAATGAAAGAAATAAAGAGCGTCGTTTTCATTTACTTTAAACTTGTTGTCCAGTTTTGTGATTTTGCGTTCGTGTAAGTTCCAATAAGAAGCATTAAACCCTTGGTGCTTTAAAACGGTTACCTTATTAAATAAAAGAGGCACTAAAGTAAACCATATTTGATCCGTAAAGTAGCCTTTGCTTAAATCAATTATACATTTCTCAGATAATCTTTCGCACCACCAGTCAAGCACTGCATCTGCTTCTTTGGAACGTTTTAATCCCAAAAAACCTAAATTATAAATACCGTGGTTTAAGAATAAGTTTTCACCAGGAAATTTATCATCAAAAGGTATGGGTGTTAATACATGTGGCGTTAATAGTATTTTGCCGTTTTCCCATTGTGGAGCAAACTTGGAAACTGATTCATAAACTTTGATATCCGGATCAAAGTAGTAAAGCGTTTCGGCCTCGGTGTTTTTAAACAAGTACTTGAAAGCCTCACCTTTTAACGCGGTGTTAAATTCTATGATATTATAGTTTTCTAATTGCCATTGTAAATTAGGAATACCCAATTCCTCTGGTAAAACAACCGCATCAAAACCTAACGCTTTGTAGTCAATTTGCGGAGATAAAGAATCCGCTAAGAACAAGTAAACTTTCACGTCCTCATTTTTCTTAATAGAATCAACTAGAACTTTAGCTTTTTGAAGGTAGTTGTTTGAACAAATTGTAAATGTAATCATAAATAGCTTTTTGTTTTTAGAATAAGCTTTTGAATAGTAAGTTTATAACTCAAAATCAATAAAAGACGTAAAAAAAAGAAGTATCTACGTTCCTGATACATGCCAATTGCTTCGTTGAGCAACACGCGGTTGTTGGTTTTTAGGAGATGCAATATTTTGAGATGATTTTTAATTAGTATTTTATCATAATCTTTAATAAATATACTATCAGGAACGCTACTCATCCCGCCACCATTAAACTTTGCTATTATAATGTCGAAATAAAGAAAATCGAACATACGCACTGCTCTAATATTTAGATCGTGATCAGCACAAATCTTGTAGTTCAAATTGTACCATGGCAAAATATCGAAGACGGCTTTACGATAGAAAATAGATTGGTGACATATGTTTTTACTAATAATTTTGGTTTTTTTGAAATAACCATCGTATACTCGGCCGTCGTTGGCCCACCCACAATCTCCACATACGAATACGTTTCCATAAATAATTTTCAAACGAGTTTCTTGAGCTACAAGTAGAACTTTCTCTAATACTTTGTCATTGTACAACCTATCATCGCTCCCCATAAAATACAACCAACTTCCTTTAGCTTCTCCAATGCCTTTATTCATTGCATGATAAATTCCATCATCTTTTTCCGAAAAAATCTTTAACCGAATATCTTTAAAAGAATTACAAATTTCTACTGTATTGTCATCGGACAAACCATCTATAATTAACACCTCGAAATTCGTAAACGATTGTCCAACAACACTTTTCAAACATTCTAAAACAGTTTTACTGGAATTGTAAGTTGGAATAATAATGGAGAATAGCGGCTGACCCATAATTTCAAATGAAACAAAAATCTTTAAGAACTATAATCGCATTCAAATTTAGCTTACCTACGAATGAAAATAGCGTCAGCTTGTAGGATTTCTCCATTTAACGGCGATCTAAGTTGTTCGAGATTTCCTGAGTAGTTAAATCCTAAATTATAAAGCTTAGTGTATAACTCATTGAATAACGGTTGCCCCTTATATAGTCTTTCGAAAGAAACTTCCAAGATTAAAACCTTTGCACATTTCAAAATCTCAGTTCCTCCATTAATAACTTTTTCTTCAAAACCTTGCACATCAATTTTAACTAACATGTTCTCTGTTGCTAAGATATTACACGTATCAAGTGTTTTTACTTTCATAATTTCATGGTGCGTTTCAACGGCGAAATCAAAATTGACTTTATGTTTTTTTTCCATTGTCAGAAAGGAGGATGAAGGAGAGTACTCATTAATATTCATCTTAATTTCAGATTCTGTTTCCCCTAACGCAAATTGGTAAAATTTTGCTTTTTTTATTTCACTTAGTTTTTCTTTCAAAACTTTGTGTGCTGCAGGTATTGGTTCAAAACAATGAATAGCGCTTTCTGGGAATAATGTAAGTATTTTTTGTGCGAATTGACCTTCGTTTGCACCAATGTCAATTATGGTATCAATTTGATATTTCTTAAGCCACTCATTTTTTGACGCAAACTCAAAACGCTCAGACTTTTCATCTAGATTTTTGCAAATTTGATAATTGTACTTTGCCAAAATTCTCTTTAAAAATTTCTTTAACATTGGATTGCTATTTTATCCCTAGGAGATGTTTGACAATTTGTTTTTTCGGTGTCGTTTTCAGCAAATCTAAACCACTAGTTGTTTTAAACCTACTGTTATAACTATTCATCCAATATTCATCTACCACCTCTTTTAGACTATAAGGTATGGATATTATTACATCATCGATAATAGTGATGAAATTGTTCGGAAAAATCTTTTTCATTTTTAGAAAAATATCCTCGAACGTGGGCCAATCTTTACAATTGTGCGGTGGAGGAAGTGGGCCTAAAAAGCATCTAGCGTCATCTATAAAAATTATTGGATGATTAATTTCAGATATCGCTTCAATTTCATCCATTAATGGGCATTCCTCATCCTTTCCTCCAGCACCACTACACCAATGACCATCCAACCAAAAAAAAGCACTACCAGTCAAATTTTTGGTTAATTTTTTCAAAGCATACTTACTATCCCCAACTAAAAACTCGATATTTCTAGGCGTGTCAATTCTACCCGCAGTTTCACTACTAATGGTGGGATCGATCTCAATTGTATACACTTTGTTAAAATGTTGAGCTGCCCAAAAACAAGTTTCGCCTTTGTAAGTTCCTGTTTCCACGAAGTTCTCGATCGGTGAAGCTTTAATCAGTGATAGCACCAAATCCTTTGGAATCGAAAAATTTATTATACCCATATTTATATTTTTTGAAAATCGTTAACTGGAGCCATAATTCCAGGTCTAGCTTCGCTCCAATGACTAGAATTGCTAAGACCTCCCTTTATTTTAAAATATATCATTGGAGAATTTTGTTCTGGCTGGCAAAACCATTGTTTTTGATGAATTGATGTAATCAATTCAACTCTGTACATGCCTTCGTTCAAGAAGTGCGCTGGTATCCAGCAAATTATTTTGTTTAGTCCTATGTTGACTTGAATCCATTCCGGTACGTCTTTATCAGTATTTAAAGACCAAAATAATAAATTGTTTAAAGAGTCATAGAGAGCGAATCCAATACAAAATCCTTGATTAAGCGTTTCAACTGTTCCCTCAACATAAATGCCGATTTTGTTATCATTACTGAAGATAAATGTTTCCGAAAAATCAGTATTAAACATGGATAACTTTAGCGGAGAGAATGCTTCGTGGTCAAAGTTTCCATTTTCCCTAAGCCAAAATTTTTGAGTTTTTTCAGAATTTGCAAGGTATCCCGAAATGACTTTGGGCGTGAAATCATAGGCTTTAATAAGGCCAGTCTCCAGTAAAACTGACTTTGGGCATAAGTTCATAACGGAATTTAATTGATGACTCACAAACAATACTGTCCTTCCCTCGCCCTTACTCACATCGTTCATCTTCCCTAAACACTTCTTCTGAAACTCAACATCGCCCACTGCTAAAACCTCATCCACCACCAAAATTTCAGATTCCAAATGTGCTGCAACGGCAAATGCCAGTCTTACATACATTCCAGATGAATACCGTTTTACTGGGGTATCAATATAGCGCTCAACCCCAGCAAAATCAACAATGGCATCAAAATGCTTTTTGATCTCCGCTTTGCGCATCCCTAAAATAGCACCATTTAAAAAAATGTTTTCTCTGCCAGTTAGTTCGGGGTGGAAACCAGTACCTACTTCCAGCAAACTAGCTACTCGGCCTTTAATTTTTACAGAACCCGTGGTGGGAGAAGTTACGCGACTTAATATTTTAAGCAAAGTACTTTTACCTGCACCATTACGGCCAATAATGCCCACGGCATCACCTTGCTCAATCTCAAAATCCAAATCTTTTAGGCTCCACACCATATTGCTTTTGCCTTTTGTAGTGCGGTCATTGGTTTCCCCAATTTTTAAAAAAGGGTCTTCCTTGCCACGTACTTTATAAGCCCAGCGCTTTAAATCGTTGGAGAGTGTTCCGGTTCCTATTTCTCCTAATTGGTAGGCTTTGCTTAAATTCTCAACTTTAATAGCTATGCTCATTTATAACATTTTTTTTTTAAGATGCCGGGACTATTAAATACTCTTCCCGGATTGGGAGATAAGAGGAGGTTTCTAATTTGATGGCTGCTCGTTTAATAAAACTATCTATTATAAACGTTACAAGATGCATGGTTTTGTGCTTTGGAGTAACAGCATATAAGCAACTAGATTTGAACTAATTTCAATCCGTTTATTTTAGAAAAACCTCTGTCAGCTGTAATTAAATTTGCGTCATGAACAATTGCAGCCGCATCTATAATAGCGTCTGGAAGTTTGATTTGATATGTTTTCCTAAGATTGTAAATCCTTTCTAATAATACTTTATCTCCCGTTTTTAAATCAATAACTAATACATGTTCTAAGAGCTTGTCTAAAAGTTTCAGATCATGGTCAGTTAAATTTGAAAAGGATTTAAATTCTATCTCATTGACAATAGAAATCAGTACGAGATCGGCTTCGGAAACAATTTTAAGAACAGTATTTTCGTTTTTTAAAAGGGAAATAATAGCATTAGTATCTAGTAGAACACTTAATCCCATTCAGACCTAATTTTTTTTTGTTCTTACAGCGCATCTCCATTCCATTGTAATTTACCTGCTATTGAACTAAAGTCAAATTTTTCAACACCAATAACTTTCTTTGCTTCATTAGTTTTCTTTGCTTCAAAACTAATATTAAATGCTTTCATAAAAGTTTTCAATGCGCTTTTTGTTCCTTATTCTCCGGATGTATGATTAGTGTTTCCATGTTACAAAGGTAAGTGTTTTTTGTTGTCTTCATTCTGTGCATTACGCCATCCCTTAAACGTCATCTCGACGATAGGAGAGATCTCTATTTCCTTTGCACTCGCTTGGTTCTCCGAAGAAACCAACAGATTCCTCCTCGTACCTCGGCGGAATGACACTAGAAAGAGTAAAGCGTTAGAAAGAAACGCTCTCCTTGATTCTTTCTCTCATGCTGAGCGTAGTCGAAGTACAAAATTATCCTACAATGCTCTTGATCCCTTTGGTGCTACCAGACGAAGTGCCATATTTCAGGTGTTTTTTTAGCTGGTTTTCTGCTAATTTCTCTACCCTGATTGTAAACTTTACCATAGATTATTAGGATCAACGGTTTTGTAATCAGCATTATTTTCTGCTTTTTTTACCATTTCTATAAATTGAGGGTTATAGTTTTCTGGCTCTTTTTTTTCAAAGCTTTTACAGCACTCAGTTGCTCTTTGTTTTCTGGATGTATAATTAAAGTTTCCATGTTGCTAGTCTTCGACTTCGCTCAGACGGACATCTCTTCGACTTCGCTCAGACGGACATCTACCGTTGAGCGCCCTTCTTCTCTGTCCTGCTGAGCGGAGTCGAAGCATTTTTTTTGCCCTGTTGTCTTTGACTTCACTCACATGAAAATGCTAGTCTTCGTGTGACAACTGTCTTCGACTCCGCTCAGACTGACACCTACCGTTGAGCGCCCTTCTTCTCTGTCCTGCTGAGCGGAGTCGAAGCATCGTTGTCACTCTGAGCGAAGTCGAAGAGGGAGTCGAAGCATCGTTGTCACTCTTCATCACTCTTTGTGTTGTGGAGAGAAGTCACTTTGTTCTTCGTTGTCACTCTGAGCGAAGTCGAAGAGGAAGTCGAAGCATTTTCATGCTGATTTGAAGCACTTCCATTTTTACAAGCCGAAAGTTCTTTCAGGTTATCCCAGTTGTCTTCAATAATCGCTTCCTTTTTTTTCCTTGACCAACCTTTAACCTGTTTCTCAAATGCTATAGCTTGATTTATATCTAAAAAATATTCACTAAACACTAATTCTACTGGCCTTCTGTTATGTGTGTAGGCTGTTTGGTTTACACCAGTTTGGTGTTCGTGTAAACGTCTTTCCACGTCGTTAGTTACACCTGTGTAGTAACTTTTGTCGCTACACTTTAAAATATATACGTGGTACTGTTTCATTTTGGTTCTTCGATTTTACTCAGACTGACACGAGGCTGTCGTTACTCGGAGCGCCCTTCTTCTCTGTCCTGCTGAGCGGAATCGAAGCATGCCCTGTTGTCTTTGACTTCACTCACACGAAAATGCTAGTCTTCGTGTGACAACTGTCTTCGACTCCGCTCAGACTGACACCTACTGTCTTCGACTCCGCTCAGACTGACACGAGGGCTGTCGTTACTCGGAGCGCCCTTCTTCTCTGTCCTGCTGAGCGGAGTCGAAGCATGCCCTGTTGTCTTTGACTTCACTCACATGAAAATGCAAGTCTTCGTGTGACAACTGTCTTCGACTCCGCTTAGACTGACACCTACCGTTGAGCGTAGTCGCTTCTGTCCTGCTGAGCGGAGTCGAAGCATGCCCTGTTGTCTTTGACTTCACTCACATGAAAATGCTAGTCTTCGTGTGACAACTGTCTTCGACTCCGCTCAGACTGACACCTACCGTTGAGCGAAGTCGCTTTTGTCATGCTGAGCGAACTCGAAGCGCTACACGGTATCCACGAAAGTCTTCTCTACCTTATTGAAAATCACGAGACCCACAGATGTTAAAGCAAAAGATACCAAGGCTACATAACCTAAACTCGCCCAAGTAAAACTTCCTTCGCCTAAAAAGCCTAAGCGGAAACCTTCAATAATCGGCGTCATTAGATTATATTCTATCAACCAAGCATAGTCTGGGTATTTTTCAAGAGCGGTACTTAAAGGATAAATTACCGTGGTGGCATACATTAATAGCTGTACGCCAAAGGTCACCAAAAATGCCAAGTCACGGTATTTGGTGGTCATGGCAGAGATGATCATCCCCAAGCCCAAACCCTGTAATGCCATCAACAATACCAATATTGGGAACAATAAGAGGTAAGGTGTAACTGTAAAGGCTGCACCTTTGAAATAGTAAACCCCCATCAGCAATAAAAATAATAGCATTTGCATCCCAAACCTAACCAAATTGGATACTACAATACTCAAGGGCATAATGAGTCGGGGGAAATAGACTTTTCCAAAGATGTTGGCATTGTCTTTAAAAACCGTACTGGTTTTGGTAAGGCAGTCTGCAAAGTAATTCCAAGCCGTAATGCCTGCCATGTAGAATAGCGGTTGTGGCAATCCGTCCGTAGATATACCCGCCAAACTTCCGAATACAAAAGTATAAATGATGGTAGTAAATAGCGGTTGGATAAAAAACCAAAGTGGCCCTAAAATGGTTTGCTTATAAAAGCTGACAAAATCACGGCGAACGAGTAAGCCCAAGAGATCGCGGTAACGCCAAACGTCTGCAAGATGGAGTTCCATTAAATTATTTTGAGGCTTAATCTCTAAATCCCAATCTTGTTCTTCGTGATGTTGGATAGACATTTTAAATTTTGTTAGTCGAGCGTGTTTAGCAGGTTTAGGATTTTACTTTGGTAAACTAATCGGAGTTTTTAGGGCGTTTTAACACGCTTTACGCTATATCTTTTTATTTGCGGTCCTTCGACTCCGCTCAGGATGACAAATAAAAAGGATGTCGCTTCAATCGTTAACGCTCCTCTTAACAGAAAATATTCTTAAAATCGTGGTGAGCTGGTTCCAATAATCAAACTCAAGCAATTAAATTCAAAATCCTATTTTGATATACCGCAAAACTATAGTTGTTTAAAGCGTTTTCTTGTACGAAAATTGGATTGCGAGGCTGAACCAATAAATGGTTGATTTTCGCTGCAATTTCGTTGATGGATGTGGGATCACAGAGTTCGCCTGTGACACCGCTGATAATAGCTTCTGGGCTGCCATCTTGATTTCCGCCCAAAACGGGAGTTCCACAAGCCGCAGATTCGATGAAAGAAATACCGAAGCCTTCTCCCGTACTCGGCATCACAAAAACATTAGCCAACTGATAGTGCGCTATCATTTCATCTTCTGCAATAAAGCCCGCTAAAACCACGTGTTGCGTTAAATTGTTTGCTTGCACCAAGGCTTCAATTCTTGTTTGCTCTTCTGCATCTGCTTTGCCACCTATGATGTATACAAGGTTCGGAAAAGAGATCAGTAAGCTCGGTATGGCTTTAATCACTTGATCATATCCTTTGTATCTTTCTCCGCTTGCCAACCTTGCGATAGTTAGTAAAACAACGCTGTTTTCTTTGATCGCATAACGCTGCTTTAATACTTCAGATTTCTCAAAGGTAGTTGGTACCGGGAAGTTTGGACTTAACGCATTTGGAAATACGCTAATTTGAGCTTCTCGTATTTGATGTTTCTTAATAAGTTTTTCTTTGGTAAAAGCGCTGACCGCCAAAATAACATCCGACTTTTTTAAAGCAGCTTTTCTAAGTGTACTTAAATCGTTCCAAACTTCGATACCATGACAAATAATGATGGTTTTGAGCTTTGGCTTGAGTATTTTGAGCAGTGGAACTAAAATGCTTAAATGGATATGACTGATAATGAGCACCTCACTTTTAAGCGCCAATTGGAAATAAGTCCAAAGAAAGGTGAATTTATTTCCTTTAAAACCTTTAAAAAAAGTATGATTGGTATAGCTGTAATTTTCTTTCGCATCTAACAGTACCAAAGTGCGTAAGATTACGCTTGGTTCCTTGGCTAGCGTGTAAATCCACGATTTGTTGACCTGCTCAATTCCGCCGGTTCCAGAAAAAGCCTGTGCGCCAACGAAAAGTATGTTCCTTATTGGTTTCAATTGCTTAAAATGTCGAAACCTCCAAACCGCTGCATCACCATTAGGCTCATAATTTTAGACCAATGGAGCTGATCTTTTTCGAATTGCTGAAATAGCGATTCCAATTGCGGATGGTTGTGCTTTAAAAAAAGATAACTTGGATGTTTTTTTAACCAGATTTGAAAAGGGAACGTAAAGCCCATTTTTGGTCGGTTCCACACGGTATCCGGTAAAATCCCATTAAAAGCGTTGATCAATAGGTGTTTTGCGGGTTGATTCTTTGGAAATAAGGTTGAGTTAGGAAGCTGATTAGCGTATGCCACCAAGTCTTCATCCAAAAAAGGCACCCTAATTTCTAAACCGTGTTGCATCCCCATAGTGTCTGAATCTTTCAACAGCTGATTTTGCATGAAATAATGTTGCTCAAACCAAGCCGCTCTTTTTCCGTCGAAACGCTTAGGAAGTACCTCTTGTGGCGTGGTTATTTTTTCGAAAGCTTGTACTTGCGCTTTGCTATGTATTCCAAACAATGCTTTGAGTTGCTCCGGATTAAAAAAACCTCTTAAGAAAAGGTATTCGAACGATGGATGCTTTTCGTTGAGGTAAGTCCATCTTTTTAGGGCATCTTGCTTTACAACTTTATTAACATACGGTGCTAACGCTGAAAAAGAGCGTAACATCGAGATATGTCGCATCCTTTTAAAAGACGGATAACCACCAAAAATTTCATCGGCACCTACTCCAGACAATACGGCTTTTAAGCCTGCTTCTTGAGCGGCCTGACTTACAAACCAAGTGTTAATGCCATCCACACCCGGTTGATCCATGTTTTCTAAAATGCCATCAAGAAATTCTTCAAAGAGTTTTTCGTTGATGGTTTTACTATGGTGAGCTCCTGGGAGCATTTTGCTAATTTGCTGTTGGAAATTAATTTCCGAAAATTGCTTTTCTTCAAAATTTAGTGATACCGTAGCTAGTTGCTGTTCCTTGTATTTAGCGGCCTGCAATGCCAAAAGTGAACTATCTATGCCGCCACTTAAAAACACACCGAT
The DNA here is from genome assembly GCA_038243635.1 of Sphingobacteriales bacterium. Classification (GTDB taxonomy): domain Bacteria; phylum Bacteroidota; class Bacteroidia; order Sphingobacteriales; family Sphingobacteriaceae; genus Pseudopedobacter. The sequence goes on along the minus strand of JBBSQW010000012.1, from coordinate 66,522 downwards.
AGGCGCATCTGCTACCAGCTGACTTTGTATGGCTTGATCTAATAATTGGTCGATTCTTTCTTGGACGCCTGCTGCTTCGGACTCCGAATCAATTGCTCTTTTTTCAAAGGCATGGTATTGCGAAGGATTATCCGACCCGACCGAAAACGTTTCATATCCACCTTTTGGCAGCATTTTTACTTCGTTGAAGGTGGTGAAGGGTTCTGGCAGATGACCCATGCTCAGTAAAGCAACTGGCCAGTCAGGATTTACGCTGAGCGAAAGTTTGGTTGCTTCGAAAGCTTTTACCTCGGATGCGAACGCGGTAACATCATTTTTTTGGTAAATATATAAGGGTTTAATACCTTGTCGGTCTCTTACCAGGTGAAGTTGCTTTTGCTTTACGTCGTACAACGCAAATGCAAACATCCCTTTAAATTCAGAAAATGCCTGAGTTCCCCAAGCTTGATAGGCCTCAATAATAACCTCAGTGTCGGTATGGCTTTTGAACTGATATCCTGTTTTTTGGAGTAGCGTTTTGATAGACCGAAAGTTATAGATCTCGCCGTTAAATGCCACAACAATCTTCTGATCGTCGCTAAGCATAGGCTGATGTCCGGATTGGCTTAGGTCTAAAATAGACAAGCGTCGGTGCCCTAAAATTAAATGTTTTTCTGGACTAGTATAGAACCCTTCGTCATCTGGCCCACCGTGGCATTGTGCGGAATTCATGGCTTTCAATTGCGCTATCAATCCCTCTTCAGAGAAGGAAGAATTGGCAATTCCAGCTATTCTACACATAGAAGATGATCATTAGATCGAAGTTTTTTTGGATAGCGAAGTCAAAAATTCTTTGAGTTAAAATGGCTCTTAAATTTTTTGTCTTTAATTTGGACTGTGTTTCAAGCGTAGTTTATCCGTCTTTGCTCTTTGCTCTTTATTCTTGAATCCTGTTTCAAGCGTAGTTTATCCGTCTTTGCTCTTTGCTCTTTATTCTTGAATCCTATTTCAACCGTAGCTTATCAGTCTTTGCTCTTTATTCTTTTTAATCCTGTTTCAAACGCAGCTTATCGGTCTTTGCTCTTTATTCTTTTTAATCCTGTTTCAAACGCAGCTTATCGGTCTTTGCTCTTTATTCTTGAATCCTGATGCCCTGTCCATAGCTCCGCTTCCTCAGTCCCATTTTAAAAAAAGGAAAGAGTGCTACTAAGGTTGCAAAAATATCATAATTTTTAGGGTTAGTAACTTTTAGTAAAATTAATTATTCGAATGGTTCAACCTTACAACCGTCACCTCGAAATTAGGAGAGGTCTGCCCATGCTTGTCGTATCCTTCATTATACAAGTAACGTCACCTCGACGTTAGGAGAGGTCTGGTTATGCTTACGGTAACCCTCATTACTAGTATCGTCACCTCGACGTTAGGAGAGGTCTGTTCATGCTTACGGTAGCCCTCAAGGCATCACCAGTGAACAGAATTACTCCTGTTTGACAGATCTCTCCTCCTGCGGTCGTCGATATGACGTTAATTGGGGGATTGTCGATATGGCGGTAATGGGAGGATTGTCTATATGACGGGCGAGAAAGGCAGTAAATTAAACGTGAATAGGGTTAGAAAATTGGTTCTACATCTGAGGCAGATATTTTCAAAACTAACGATTGTCCTAAAGCGTTCAACCTCAAAATCAACCTTTCCTGGTGCTTCCAAGAGATTAATTCAGCTTCGTAGCCTATAAGTTTACCAGAAACTATTTTCATCCTTTGACCTTGCTCCAGATTTCCGAATGTAAGTTCAGGATCTGCTTCGCCTGCTAGGTAGTTTTTCAATAGGTCAATTTGTGCGTCGGGGATGAAAGCTGCCTTACCCGAAAAATGGATGAACCGAACTACACCAGCACTTTGCACCACCAAATCATATTCTTTGTTGCTGATGCGTACAAAAAGATAGGACTTAAAAAGCACCTCATCTACCCATTTTTTGCGGTCGCTCCATTGCTTCAGCGTTCGGTATAAGGGAAGATAAGTCTGTATTCCTTTTTTAGCCAGCAGTTCGTTAGTTTTTTTTTCTGCTCTGGGCAAGGTGTAAATAGGATACCAACGGTAGGTTTCGTCTATTTTAAACATAATTTTTTGGCTACAAATAAACCGTTATTCGCTTAAAATCAGCAGTTTATTATTTTTTATTAGGAAATTATAGCGCCATTAAGCGATGGTTATCGTAATTGTTGCTTTTATGAAAATAATACGCAAACCGAACTTTACGCGTTGAATATTTTTTTCCACCATTGTTTTTGATGGTCATCCTCATAATAGCCATATCCTTTTTCTTCGCTATCAGCATAATAATAACCATAGTAGCTATCATTATATTTGGTGCTGTAATAATTTGAGTATAGGGATGTTTTGACGAAATCGTTTAGGATAATGAAAGTGTTTTTAAGGTGATATTCGCCAGTAATTCGACCGGGAACGCTCGCCGCAGAATATTTAGATTTACCTGTTCTAATCACAAAAATATTAATATCGCTAAGTTTGATCAACGGCAATGCATCAGACACCAAACCGATAGGTGCTGTATCAAATAAAATAAAGTCATATCGTTGTTTCAGCTCTTCAATTAAAGTGATCATTCTTTCGGAGTACATGAGTTCTGCAGGGTTTGGCGGAACTGGGCCGGCAACAATCAAATCCAAATTTTCTTGCTGGGTATGGTGAATGATATCACTCAGCTGGTCTTGATTGGCAAGATAGGTACTCAACCCTTTTTTATCCTTGATACCGAAGGCTTTGTGAATTTTAGAGCGACGTAAATCTGCCGCGATAAAAATCACCTTTTTATCAATCAAAGCTAAAGAACTTGCTAAATTAATGGTAATGAAAGACTTTCCTTCACCTGCAACCTCTGAACCTATGCAAATCACCTTCGATTGGTTTTCCGAAGCAATAAAGCTCAGGTTTGTTCGCACCGAACGTACAGACTCTGCAAATAACGATTTTGGTTTTGCAATAGTCAAAATCTGTTTATTATCTTGATCTATTGTTTCTGGGAAATGCCTTACCATACCAATAATTGGAATTTGGGTAAGGCTCTCGATAGTTTCTTTATCGTAGATATAAGGGTTCAAACTACGCATCAACAAAATTAGACCGATGCCACTAGCAAGACCCATTAGCAAAGCGGTTCGCCATACAGATGAGGTGTTTGGAGAGATGGGCGAAGTATTAGGTTCTGCCCGGTCAACCACGGTAGCACCAGCTAATACGGAAGCTTTACCTATTTGCGCCTCTAATTTTTTCTCAGAAAGATAACTGTAAATCTTTTCATTGATATCATAATCCCTTTGCAAACCAAAAAGCTGTCTTTCCTGTTGGGGTAGGCTACTCAACTCTTGATAAGCTTTATCCAATTGTGCTTGATTATAATTTTTTTGCTGCACCATGCGGTTGAGGTTCGCCTGCATATTGGCATTGGCAGAGTTTCGTAGGATATCAAGTTTTTCATCAATCTCCAAAATTGGTTTAGAGTTGGCTTTGTAGGTATTCATCAAACTCACCCGTTCCTGAATCAAGCTATTCCATTCTGTAACTAAAGAATTCAAAAGCGGGTCTATGGCACCGTCCAAGTTAAAATTGAGGCTTATATTTTGTTCGTTCTTTTTAAGTTGTTGCTGTAATTGTTTGAGCAAGATGATTTGGATGTCGAAGCTTCTGTTCTCGGTTTCCATGGTGGTCACTTTTGTGAGTACCGCCTGCGAAGAATTGCTTAGGTCTAAAAAGTTATTGTTTTGCTTAAACTCTTTCAGCTTTTCGCCAGAACTGCGTACCGTAAGCGAAAGATTGTTGAGTTGCTGGTCAATAAAATCGATAATTTGCTTGGCAGATTGTGTTTTATCCTCTAAATCTAATTCTCTGTATACCCGTATAATTGCGTTGATGGCGTCAGCAGCGAAATAAGGGTTTGGGTCTGTTTTTGTAAGCATGGCTACCGAAGAATATTTTGCAGCTTCGCTGATGTTAAAACCGCTGCCTATCCTTCCGTAAAATTCATATTTGTGGTTAAACTTAAAGTTGTAAACTGAGGTTTCGGAAATGTGGTTGCCATTTTCTATGGAAAAAATAACGCCAGGAACTTTCACAGGTCGCCCGAATGATGCGTCCACTGTTTCCGTTTTTCCGCCTAAAGGATAGCTGATTTCATAGCCCGTAGCTGATTTCTTCTTAAAACTGATGGGCTTATTATAAAACTGCGTACTATCTTGTTGCAGGATGATGATTTTAAATGGCTTTTCAGGATATAGATCAGAATTCCTAATACGTCCGTTTAATGAATAGGTAATACGCCAATCTATATATTCCACAGCCCTCTCCATTACTCTTCGACTTTTAAACGTCCAGCTTTCTGCGGCTATTTTATTGGTATAAGAACGGCTATAATTGCTTAAGCTTACCGCTGCCGTTAAATCTGGCTGTTTTTCTTCAAACTTAACGTAGGCCGCAGTGCTATACATTTTTGGGGTGTACCAAAGATAAGCATAGGCAATCACAGCAGCCATTATAGTGGTTCCAACTATCCAATACCATCTGCTCAGCAAGATTCTGATAAATTTAGTGTAATCTATTTCCTGTTTAGCAGCCGTATTCTTCGGTTTAGCATCCATATTTAATTGTTCAAAGTTTTAATCAACAAAAAAACATTAAAGAGGCTAAGGCCAATTCCTAATACAGAAGTGGCAGGTGCCAAAACGTCTAAGTTCTGGAAAATGCCTTTGGTTTCGGCATATACAATATCGTTATTACGCAAAAATAACCTTGGGTCGCTCAAGCTATTGATATCTGTTAAGTCCACTACAAAAACATGTGGATTTTGGTAATCGCCACGAATAATTTTGATGCGCTTCTTGTTTGCTCTAGGACTGAGTCCGCCTGCTTCTCCAAGCATTTGTACCAAAGAGACTTGGTCTTTTTCTAAAACAAAATTCCCTTGTTTACCAAACTCGCCAAGCATGGTGACTTGTAAATTAACGATGCTTAAGCTGATGATCGGATCTTTAAGGAGGTCGGTCTCATAAAGTTTGTTTAACTGTTTTTCAGCTTTTACTCTGGAAAGTCCTCCCAAATTCACCCTTCCCAGTACGGGTACCAATACGCTACCATCGTTTTCTACCCGATAACGGTAACCGCTGGAGCTAGAATTCTGAATATTTTGTATGGCCTGCGAGTTTCCGCTGCCTTGCGTAATCAGATTTTCATTTTGTAGGTTTTGAATCACCAGAAAATCTCCTGGCGCAATCACTTGTTCCTTCAAGTATAAACTGTCACTACCTTTCTGCACCACATACACTGGCAAATTAACTCGAACATCTTCATTCTTAGTATTAAACAAAGCGTTCTTCTTTGATTTACAGGAGCTTAACGAAATCAGCGAAAGTAGGATTAAATATATAGGGAACGAAATTCTATTCATTTTTTGAAACAATTGTTCAATTATACCACATCTTTTTTGCTTTAAAAATTCTGGATGCGTTTATTTAAAAGAAAAACGATGAGTATGATAAATGTTTTATTGAAATGAAAGCTGATTCTTAGTAGAAGCACTAGATTAATGAGTAATTATTCTCCCTACCAATCCATGCCGTAAGCCGCGGTGCTATTGGAGTTGTCACATTCTGTGTAATTATTTTATCATTTGGAAAACACTTAATCGAGCCAAAATCGGTCGAAGTAAACACGCTTATACCATTTATGTATACATAATAACCTAAAATTCACCACAGAGATACATAATCTTGTTTGTGAAGAGAAAGCATTTTTTTTTAGTTTCCATAGCGGTCCGCTTCGCGGAACATAGCTGTGTTTCCTGCCTCTTTCTCATAAAACTATGTATCTATCTGGTTTTTCAATAATCAACGTCAGACTATTTACTAAATATATTTGGTATTATATATAAGGTAAGATTTGGTTTAAGCAGTTTTTGTGTTTAGTAAAACAGGTTTAAATTTAAATGGAATATTTTTTTTTTTGGAAAACCGGACAATGTTTGAGGTATTAAATAATAGTAAATTTGCGTCCGTTTTTAGGTGTTTAGGTGAGCGGTTTCTTCGTAAAGCGCTATTGCATAATAGTTCAATTATTTTCCATAGTTTCGCCGTCTTAAATCCTAGGTCTTTGATGAAAACCCCTACCTTTTCTAAAATTATTATATTATTTGTTGTTGCTCTCTTTTCGGTGAAGTTAACACATGCGAATATCACTATTACTAAACCAATTGGAGGGGATGGAATTTCAGCAAATAAATCGCCAGGTGGCAGTTCTGCCGGTTTCACTGGTATAGGAGATGTTGTTTTAACGGATAATTCGATTAATGATTTTCAGGCTAGTCAATTAAACAAAACAATTGTATTTCCTGCACCTACGAATTGGGTATTTAACACTGGCGTGGGGTCTGTCACTTTTACCGGGCCAACAATTACTTCAGCTTCTGTTTCAGTTACAAACACAGAGATAACGGTAACTTTTTCTACAGGTGCTACAGTAGGTACAGGGAATTCTATTACCATCAAAGACATCGCAGTCCAATCTACATTGAATACAATAGTAGCTTCAACCTCTATAGTGAGAAATGGTGGTACGGCAGTAATTGCAGGCCTTGCGAATAACGCAGCGGTTGCATCTTTGTCTCAGGTTGCAGGTGCGCTTAAAAAATTATTACTGTTGATGCCTGGGGAAACTTACCTAGCAGGTTCTATCACAGGAAAAACAGGAACGGCTACCCCAATAATTGCAGGAGTACCATTCAGTATCATCGTTAGGTCTACTGATGAATTCTGGAATACGGTTTCTTCTACCCATTCTGTAAAAACCACATCCACAGATCCTCGGGCTACCTTGGCTGCTCCAACTAATTTGGTCGGCGGTATTAAAACCCTATCTACCGCTCTAGCCACGGCTGGCTTACAATCTATAACAGCAGAAGACGTAATAGACCCGTTGATAACGAGTAGCAAAGGATCAGATGTTACTGTAGGTAGTGGCCCATACGTAAAGCTACAAATACTATTGCCTGGGGAGCTTTCGGCACCAGGTAGGGCGAGCGGAAAGGTAGGTGTTCCTACGCCACAAAAAGCTGGGGTGCCTTTTGACGTGACTGTAAATGCAGTGAATGCGAACTGGGAAATAATTAGCACTGCTCCACTGGATGAAATAGAAATTACATCTACTTCTTCATATCCTATTTTGCCGTTGAGCGCAAGTTTATCAAGTGGAACGCAAAAGTTTACGGTTACACTCATTACTGGGGCGAATCCTTTAACAACTGCAACGATAACCGCGACAAATACAACCGACAACACCAAAACAGCTAACACAAGTCCATCAGTCAGCGTATTGCCTAATACCATCAACAAGCTATTGTTATTAATGCCTGGAGAAAGTTACGCTCCGGGAACAACTACCGGTAAATCAGGAACAGCTAGCCCAATAACGGCAGGTTCAAAATTTACGATAACCGTTAAAACTACCGACCAATACTGGAATACTGTTCCATCTACCCACTATGTCGAAATTAAATCCAGCGATCCCACTGCTACTGTAACGGCCTCGCAATTATTGACTAACGGAACTGTAAATATAACTACTACGATCTTAAGGCAAATTGGTTTGCAGTTTATAACTGCGACAGATTTAGCAGCTCCAGCAATAACGAGTAGTGAATCAACAACCGTGAATGTAATTAAAGGTCCCTATGCTAAACTACAGATTCTATTACCCGGAGAAACGTCAGCGCCGGGAACTCCAAACGGAAAGGACGTAACTAATACTCTTCCACAGACAGCGGGAGTACCTTTCAACGTAACTGTAAACGCAGTGAATGCGAATTGGGATATCATTACCGATGCACCAATTGATGAGATAGCAATCACGTCCTCAGATTTATATGCAGTTTTACCACTAAACGCAAATCTATCAGGTGGAACGCAAACATTTTCTGTTACGCTTAAAGCGGCGGTAGACAAAACAATAACTGCAAAAAACATAAGCGACGCTTTAAAGACTGAGAATACCAGTTCTCCTATAATTGTTTCAGCCTCCACCATTAATAAGTTATTGGTTTTGATGCCTGGCGAAATGTACGCTCCAGGAACTCCTGCTGGCAAAACTGAAACACTGCCTAACCAAATAACGGCAGGTTTACGATTTAACGTCAGTGTTAGGGCTACGGATGAGTACTTTAATACCGTAACCTCGATTAACCATTCGGTTAAAATTACCTCCACAGATCTTACGGCAACCGTGGTGGACTCAACACAATTAACCAACGGAGTCAGATCAATAAATACAACATTAAGAACCCTTGGAACGCAGTCGGTAACTGCAGAAGATATAACAGCGCCATTAATCACCAGCAACACCGGCTCAAACGTTACTGTAGTCAAAGGCCCTTACGTAAAACTACAGGTATTGTTGCCTGGAGAAACTTCAGATCCAGGAACCCCTACAGGGAAGAAGGGCAAGCGTACACCACTTATAGCGGGAACACCTTTCCTCGTGACTGTACATGCGGTTAATGCAAATTGGGACATCATTACAGACGCTCCAGCAGATGAAATCGTACTTACGTCTACTGATGTAAACGCATCTTTACCTCCCAGTGCAAATCTTTCTGGCGGAACGCGTACATTTTTGGTTACCCTTGTAACAGCAGGCTCCAGAAGAATAACCGCCTCTAATATTACAAATGGCGCTATAGCAAATAATCCCAGTACAACATTTACTCTAAGTCTAGGTGCTTTTACAAAGTTGCAGGTACTTCTACCTGGAGAAACAGCTGCTCCAGGTTTAGCAGGTGGCAAAACGGGAAATCCTATCATTCCAGCTCGCGGGATTCCTTTTACAATAACGGTAAGAGCCGTTGATGATAATTGGAATTTGGTAAGTGTAACGAATGCAATTAAAATTACTTCTAACGACCCAGCTGTAGATTTGCCCGCAGATGCAGCATTAATAACAGGAACAAAAGATTTTTCAGTGACGCTAAAAACAGCGGGCACTTAGCAAATTACGGCAACAAGTGGTACATTTAACACTCCTGTTGTTGTAACTGATGCAACAATAGCTAGCAACACAACTGATTACTACAGAAGCGCTGGAACAGGTGACTTTAATAATACAACAACATGGGAGAGCTCAGCTGATAATGTAACATGGACGCCTGCTACTAGTTTACCTACACTTTCTTCTGCGGGTATAACCATACTAGCATCACACGTTGTTACCCTTACTGCAAGTACAAAGATAGACGACTTCAGCGTTTCAAGCGGTGGTCAATTAAACATTAACTCGGGAACTACCTTAAAGATTGAAAACGTTGTTTCGGTTGACAAAGACTTTACGGTGTCTGGTACTGTACAAAATGCTGGTATAATTACCACTTTTGGAAGCATGGCGGTGGAATCTGGAGGGATTTATAGGCATGCTTTTTTGACGAAAGTCGATACTATTCCAACTGCAACATGGCTTGATGGATCTACTTGTGAAATTGTGGGTTATACCAATGCTACCGGTACTATGAGTGGATTAGCTCAAAGTTTTTATGATTTTACCTGGAACTGTCCAAACCAAAATGTAATTACAGGCCCTACTTTAGCACTAGGAGGCACAATGGTAAGAAATAACTTTAACATACTCAATACAGGAATAGGTTCTTTTGGAATTGCTACTACAACGGTTGATAAGATACTAAAAGTTAGAAATTATATTCAAAATGGCGGAAGGGTCACTACAAGTGTTTCGGCTACCAAAATTGAAATTTCAGGTAATTTTGATATGAGTGGTGGTAATCTAGATGGCGGACCAACTACAACATTTGAATTTAGGAGTCCTGCACCACAAACCGTTACTAAAACCGGGGGCAGTTTGTACGGTGCGAGTAATTCGGAAGTTGCTTTTCCTAAGCTTACTATAGATAACGTTGAAGGTGTTGTTTTACAAGCCGGAGACTTTAGCGTTAGCGGAACGCTAGCCATTCCTTCAGGTTTTCTTGATTTAGGCACTTCTCTTTTGACCGCTGTAAATTTAAACAGTGGATCAGGAACATTAATTACAAAGAATACTTCGGCTCAGCCTCTTCCTTCAGGTACAACTTGGTCTATTGGTGTAGCTTACAATGCAGTAGCTTCGCAAACAGTAGTAGATGGTAACTACACTAATTTTAACGGAGAGGGAGGCCCCAGAATATTACCACCAACTCTAAGCATTGCGGGCACATTTACGCCAGGTCCATCTGTTAATTATACGACTACAGAAAATACCATTGACTTTAACAAAACAGGTGCCCAAGATATACCTGCTTTCAACTATAATAATTTGACCGTAAGTAAAGGAGGAACAAAGACGGTTATTGGTACGGCAAACGTAACCGGAACTGTAAACATTATTGGGGCGGGCTTAAATGCCAATGGAAAATTAACCTTGTTGGCGACTCAGAATAGGAGCGCAAATCTCGCTCCCTTACTACCAGGCGCTTCCATTTCGGGTAACGTAAATGTACAAGTGTTTTTAAGCGGAAAACCCTCTGGTGGATTGAGAGGGACAAGGTCGCTGTCTAGTCCACTCAAAGAAACTTCTTTGGCAGTTGGAAATAAAACTTTTGCACAGTTAAAAGAAGATGTGATCTTGTTGGGGAAAACAGGCGCTATAGGCGGGTTTGATGAGGTTCCCTTAATAAATGGCTCAAAGTCTTTCATAGATTTTTACAAAGAAGCAAATGCAAATGCTTTAGGTAATTTTGAGAACATTATCGATATCAATAAGGCTTTGCCTGCAGGCCAGGGTTTCTTTGCATATTTTGTGGGAAATAGAGATTTTAAGGATAGCAAACCAGGTAAACTTAAAACACCCTTTGTAGATCCAGAAGATGTTACCGTAACTTACACAGGTCCAATCAATAGTGGAGATATTTCTGTAAAAGTGGCTTATACTAATCATGGTGAATCTTCAGACGGTCGTTTTTTTGCAGGTAATCCATATCCAGCTACCATAGATTGGGATAAGGTTTGGAACGATTCCGGTAATCTAAACCCTACGATTATTATTGTTAAGGGCGGACAATCTAATGCAACCTATAATGCTTTTAACGGTAATTATGTAAATGGCGGTTCCAGATATCTTAAAACAGGCCAAGGCTTTTATGTTCAGGCCTCCTCTGCTTCGGGTGGCAGTGTTAATTTTAAAGAAAGCTCGAAAGAGGTAGTAGAAAGTCCTGCCGTACATTTGATGGCGGCTAAAATCTACGAACCTAACTTATTAAATAAATCTCCGAGAAAGTCGACGGCAGTACCAGCAAACACTACATTAGTTAGTTCAGCTAATAAATTAAGACTTCAGATGAAAAAAGACGGCTTGGAAGAGGAGTCGTTGATTGTAGCAGAACATTCGTTCTCCAACGGGTATGATCAGGATGATTCTATGTATCTACCTGGCGTTGAATTTGGAATGGGATTTTCAACTATAACAGATGAAGGACTTCAATTGGCTATCCACTCAATGGCTACTCCACTTAAAGAAAGGTTAGTGAAATTATTTGTTAATTCCTCTACTAGCGGAACTTCTGTTGTAAGTTTTAAATCATTAGAAGGCTTCGAGGGTTTTACTTTCTTTATAAAGGATAATTATACCAATGTAACTAAAGAAATCACTACTGAAAAACCTTACTCATTTAGCATAGACCGTACAAACACTGCTTCCTACGGAATGGAGCGTTTGGTATTAACCTTTGTTCCGCCAACGGTATTATCCATAGTGGCCAAATCATTTTTAGCAGTAAAGAGAAACGAAGGGATCGATCTAACATGGAAAACTGCCAAAAATGAAAACGTAATAAGTTACACTGTGGAAAGGATGGGAACTAACAAATATTTTACTGAAATAGCAACCTATTCTAATAACGCGTTACAGTTTAATTTTTTGGATAGAGCGCCTTTAAAAGGGATTAATTACTATAGAATAAAAGTGACATCTGTTAACGGGGAAGTTAGTTATTCAGAAATCAGAGCGGTTAATTTTGGTATAGATGCGCAGGTTAAAGCGTACCCGAATCCTTTAGAGGATATTTTATATGTGGATTTAAGTAACGAGTCTTTTAAAAAGATTCAGATAAAAATTTACGATAGTTCCGGATTCTCCATTAAAGCGGAGGTAACGATGGGAGGCGATATTCATAAAATAGATACGAACGGAATTCCTGCTGGTGTATACATTTTGGACATTAAAGATGTTGCGACCGGAAAAATATTGTTGAATAGTAAATTGATAAAGAATTAGATTTCGTATGAAATTATATAGAATGCTGCTGTTAATGTGCTTGCTGAGTGTAAGTTTAATTGCTTTTTCACAAACGTCATGTGAGCTCGATCCCAATTGTGACCCTGGTTTCGAAGAAGTACCCATAGACGGTGGTGTATTGGCTTTATTGGCTGGAGGAATAGCATTCGGTTACAAGGCGTTTAAGAAAAGAGGTAACAAAGAAAATGAGTAAATCTTTGCATTAACGTTGGTGTATTTGCTTTAACTTTTTACATCCAGTATTGGATGGGTTCTTAATTCAGGTGCGTAGTGATTTCTTTCCTAATATAGGAGGGTCTGTAAAACCTGTTGATAAGTTCCGAATGTAGATAGCTGTTAGGTAGATCTTAATGTAGCAATTAATAAAAGTGTGTGTTTTATAATTGTGGCGAGTATTTTAATAAGCTACAGTTCTTTAAAGCAACATAAAACTTCAAACGAGGATAATTGAAAAATTTGTCTAAGTTAATTATGGTCCTTAGGTTTACTTTTGAGCTTAAGCAAAATTCATAATCTCCAAGATAATGAGCAGGAGTATTCTGATGCGAAAAGTGCCGTTCAATGTGAAATAAAAAAGAACGGTCTCCTACGAAAGACCCTACTTGGACTGAAATTGCTTCAATCGCATCGGTGGTTTTAAGCCGGAAGCAAATAACACAGGGATTGTTACTTCGCCCCAACGCAAAGGCTGATGCTTCGCTCATCGCAATGACGGAGAATAAAGGAGTGCCCACGGAAAAGTTTAAAGCAGCAAGCTTAAAGCAAAAGGCATTCAGTAAATTAAGCAAGAAGCAAATAACACAGGGATTGTCGCTTCGCCCCCAACGCAGAGGCTGGTGCTTCGCTCATCACAATGACGGGGTTAGTGGATGGATCGGTGCGGTTTAATTTAATGCAGCAAGCTTCAGTACATGACAAAAGAATAAAACCACATAGCAACATAGGGTAAATGCTATTAGCAGGAGACAAAGCAACAAATAGATTTTAACATATAGCCCAATATGTAGCTATTGTAATGTCCTTGGGCATCTTAAAAATTCTCGCGTTCACGTATAAAAAGCTATGTAGCTATGTGGTTTAAAAAAATGTCATGTACTAAAGCAGCAAGCTTAAAACAAAAGGCATTCAGTAAATTTAGCAAGAAGCAAATAACACAGGGATTGTCACTTCGCCCCAATGCAAAGGCTATCGCTTCGCTCATCACAATGACGGAGAAGAAATAATACCCATTGAAAAAGCTAAAAAAGCACCCCACAAACCTTTCCATTATTTCCCTTTAAATTTTATCTTTGCAAATGATTAAATCTATGACTGGTTACGGTGCCAGCGTTACCGACTTGGCTAACGGCAAATATACAGTTGAACTCAAATCCCTCAACAGTAAGTTTTTAGAGCTAAATATTAAATTGCCCAAAGCGTTTTCTGATAAAGAATTTTTTTTAAGAAACGAGTGTAGCAAGCTGTTGGAGCGTGGTAAAGTGATGTTGAGCATTAGTGCAGACACTACGGACGCAGGTTCGAAAGCGGCCACCATCAATAAAGATTTATTTGCGCATTATTATGCAGAACTAAAAGGCATTGCACAAACCATCGGTGACGAGGGAAATAATTTAATTCCTGTCGTTTTAACCTTACCTGAAGTCGTGAAATACGATGAAAGTTCCGTTTCTGAGGAAGAGTGGGAGCTGATGCTGGAGACTTTTTATAAAGCTGTAGATCATTTTCAGCAATTTAGAGCAGATGAAGGCGGTGTTTTGGAGAACGATTTGACAGGCCGGATCAAAAGTATTTTAGATTTTATGGCTTTGATAGAGCGTGACGAGCCTAATCGTGTGCCGGCAATCAAAGAGAAATTAAACACCATGCTTGCGGATGCCGTGGGTAAAGAAAACGTAGATCAAAATCGTTTGGAGCAGGAGTTGATTTACTATATCGACAAATTGGACATTACCGAAGAAAAGGTGCGTTTGAAGAGCCATTGCAACTATTTTATAGAAACGTTGAAAAATAAGGATGCAAACGGTAAAAAGCTGGGTTTTATATCCCAAGAAATTGGCCGAGAAATAAATACTATGGGTTCTAAAGCTAACGACGCCAACATTCAGCGCTATGTAGTTGGGATGAAGGAAGAACTTGAAAAAATCAAAGAACAATTATTAAACGTATTGTAATAAGGTTAAAGAGCAAAGGGTTGTAGGTTTTCGCCTTTAGCCTTTAGCTTTCAGCTTTCAGCATAAAAACCAATGCAAGGTAAACTCATTATATTTTCTGCACCATCGGGAGCAGGTAAAACCACCATCGTACAACACCTGTTAAAAACCTTTCCAGGTAAAATTGCTTTTTCGGTATCGGCAACGACGCGGGAAGCTCGCGGAAATGAGAGAAATAACGAAGATTATTATTTCATTAGCAAAGAAGAATTTTTGCATAAAGTAGCAAAGCATCAGTTTGCAGAATTCGAAGAGGTTTATTCAGGTACCTTTTATGGCACCCTGAAAAGTGAAATCGAACGGATTTGGGAAACGGGAAAAACAGTGATTTTTGATTTAGATGTAGAAGGAGGTTTGCGCCTAAAGGAGAAATACGGAGAAGAGGCATTGGCTATTTTTGTACAACCACCATCATTGGAGATATTGATTGAACGCTTAAGGGGTAGGGGTACAGAAAGTAAAGAGAAAGTACAAGAGCGGATTAATAAGGCTGGCAAAGAATTAGGCTACGCACCCAAATTTGATGTGATCTTAAAAAATTACGAATTAAGTAAAGCTTGTAAAGAAGCAGAAGATTTACTTTTGCAATTCATTAAAGCTTAATGTCAATCGTTTGGATTGCTGCTTCCATTTGCTAACTTGTTTAAAACGATATATTCCCTTGCGACTATATAGCGGCTATAGGTTTTTAGCTTTAAGTTTTGTGCATTTAGTTGCTATATAAATACCGTTTGAAAAAGGACTAACAAAGGAGATTGAAATTGAAAATAGGATTACTTTTTGGGTCTTTTAACCCCATACATACTGGACATTTAATCATCGCCAATTATTTGGCAAACCATACGGCTTTAGCTAAGGTTTGGTTGGTAGTTTCGCCACATAATCCTTTAAAAGAAAAAAAGGATTTAATACAGGTTTACGACCGATTAGAAATGGCCAAACTAGCTACAGAAGCCGCCGAGAATATTGTGGTGAGCGATATTGAATTGAAATTACCACAGCCTTCTTACACCATAGATACCTTAACGCATTTACACGAGCTGTATCCAGAGCATGAGTTTACGCTGATTATGGGTGCGGATAATTTAAAGTCGTTGAAGAAGTGGAAGAATTATGAATTGATTCTCCGCGACTATCATATTTACGTTTATCCACGCCCCGGTTACGAGAACGCTGAACTGGCGAACCATCCATCCGTTACCCTCACAGAAACCCCGCTGATGGAGCTTTCGTCGACTTTCATTAGAAAATCAATAACCGCTGAAAAAAGTGTAAAGTATTTTTTACCCGATGAAGTGATTGCTTTTATCGAAAGTAAGGGTCTGTATAAATAGACTTATTTTTACGTTTCACTTTCGTGTTGAGGTCTAATATATTTCATATAAATCAATATGAAATGATGTTGAAATTACTTGTGTTGACACGAGAATAAGGGGTGTCATCCTGAGCGGAGTCGAAGGAGCGTGTAAGGGCTTCCACTTTGAATAGTGGAATAATGCTTCGACTCCGCTCAGCAGGACAAACGGCTCTGCTTTTTTTTATTGATAATTAGTCAATTATAAATAACGTCAATGGTAACGAGAGTGAAACATATCACTTGTCGAGTCGAGATGCTATAAGTAATACCAATTTTCCGTCATGACGAACCATGTGAATAATGATATTGACTGTTTAAAACGGAAACGAGCATTGAATTTTCCGAGACGATTTAACGCTTATGATCAGTAGTTCGCAATAACGATTTAAGACGCAAGAACTCGCATAAAAAAACAAACCACTACAACAACCCACTCTTCCCTTTTTCGATCCTCGCAATATTATACCGATATAAATATTCTACCTTTTGCCTTGCCCAAGGTGTTTTCCGTAAAAAAGTAAGACTCGATTTTACACTGGGGTTTTCAGAAAAGCATTTCACTGGGATTTTTTCTGCCATCTTTTCCCAGCCAATGTATTTTGATAAATCCGTTACGATGGTTTCTAAAGTTAAACCATGTAAGGGATTATTCTTTTGCTGGCCAGAATCCTTGCTATTTTCATCCATTGTTAAATGTTTTTACCCAGTTTTTCTAGCATATCATGAGGAACATCTTGCAAATCGAGTACTAAAAAGCCATCTAAGCAATCAGAGAATTTTGGGTCGATATTAAAGCAGATAATTTTCGCATTCAGCGCAATATATTGTCTTAGTAATACCGGGACTTTAATATGTGTAGTTTCAATCTCGGCAATTAAGCTGTCTAAATTTTTTAAGGAACTGCTAGATGCAGTTAATAAATCGGCATCAATTTTAGAAAAATCAACCTTAAACTTTTTACGTGGTTTTACCATGTGGGCCAGTTCGCTATCAAAATGGTTGCGGTAAATAAAGTTTACGATTAATGATTTGGAAAACTTACTAAAAGCATTGCTAATAGATACTGGACCAATTAAGTAACGGTATTGCGGATTGTCTAAAATGTATTTTAAAATCCCTTTCCACAATAAAAATAGCGGTAATGGTCTTTGCTGATACTCTTTTCTAATCCAGCTTCGGCCTAGCTCTAAGCTGTTTCGTAAAACCGGGTAAAACTGCGATTTAATTTTAAAAAGTTCGTAAATGTAGAAGCCTTTTTTGCCATAGCTGTAAAAGATTTCGTCGCCTTTTCCAATACGGTAAGCACCTACAATCATCTTGGTTTCTGTATCCCAAATAAACAAATGGTTATAGTAAATATCATAGCTATCTAAATCTATCGCTTTGTTAGAACCTTCTCCAATTTCTCTGAATGTAATTTCCCTTAACCTCCCAATTTCTTTGATGATATTTGGAATGTGTGCCGTTGGGGTAATGTAAACTTCGTAGTTTTTCTCTGTCCAAACCTTATGTGTTTCTTTCAATTGCTCTACCTCTTGCTCCATTAAGTCTTGGGCAATGGGCGCTACAATTTCTTGTGGTTTAGATTTGATTTTAAATAGATTCCGCGGACTAAAAATTTTCTTTTCTTCTTCCAAACCTGCACCCAAGGCATAAGTTTTTGCTCTTAAAAAGGCCAGCATATCGGTGCTGTTATCATTCGTAGGGATATCCTTGTAAGCAATCGGTTTTCCAATACGCACTTTAATGGTATGCCCTTTTTTATTGAAAAGCTCTGAAGGCAGTTTGGCCGTTCTTAATGTGGGATGGATTAGAGATAGTAAGTTGAACAACAAGCCATTATTGCCATGAAAATAGATTGGCAATACCGGAACTTTGGCTTTACTAATCAGCTTACCTACTACCGGGTGCCATATTTTATCTGTAATCTGTTGCTGATTTATTTTATAGGTGGAGACTTCGCCTGCCGGAAAAATACCGATAGGTGTTCCATTGTTTAGTAAAGACAAAGTAGTTTTGATGCCGCTGATACTGGAGGAATGTTCAATGTTTTCAAAAGGATTTACCGCGACAAAAAATTCACTAAGGTTAGGGATTTTCTTTAATATAAAGTTAGCCATCACTTTGGCATCAGGCCTAACGGTACACAAAACCTTAATTAATATTAAGCCCTCTATGCCGCCATAAGGGTGATTGGCAATCGCAGCAAATGCGCCGTCTAATGGAATGTTTTTCCAATCCGACTCATTAACTTCTACTTTTACGCCAATTAATCGCAATATTTCATCAACAAATTCAACGCCATCGTATTTTGCGGCTTTAGCAAAAGTCTCGTTAATATTCGTGATTTTCATAATAGCCATCATCAAGGAGGCTAAGCCGGGCATCCTTAGCTCGTTAAGCTTGGTAGCTTTAGCAAATTCTTCTGTACTTATAATCTCCATGATTTTAGGTGTTATTCGACTAAATACTAACGAGCAAATCTATAAAATTATAAGATGTTAAAGGAATGATGTGATAGGTTTAATCTCTGTGTGGTTTTAATGAAAGGTTATTTAAAAAAGTCAGCTTGAGCACCAGCTTTAATCAACGTAATCTCGTTTTCTAAAGAAATCTCAATCGATATAATTAGCAAATCCGGCTTAATGTGGCACTCTCAATTGTCTTTATAATTTCCGGTAAGTTTATGAGCTAAATGTTTTTTTAAAAGACCTTTGACCCCGTTAGTAGCTAAATTCTGATTTAGAAAATCACGTATCAGTTCGAAATCCGGTTTTGAGCGTTTCTTAATTCGCTTTAAATCTTTCTCAAATTTATTGGTAAAAGCTAATGAAAGCATCAAAAACTATCCATAAAAGCATTTACGTCTTCGATTTTTTTCGTTTTACCTTCTCTCGCATCTTCTATAGCAACAACGGTTTGTTGATTTGGAACTTTTGCGTGAGTGTTGATTTTTACGCCTAAAGCCTTTAGCACACCAATTACTTCCTTTCCTTTTGCTTTAGGGATTTCTATTTCTAACAACATAAGTAGTTTTGCAGTTTGTCTTTAAAAATGGGTGGCCTTTAATTTCTTTGTAGGAGCACTTTAATAAACACATTTATAGTAGAGTGCAAATTATAAAGTAGGTGGAAAAATAATTAGACGCTAGCTAGAATAATAAAGCGCTCAATCCTTCTTAGCTTCAACTTTAGAAAAATCTACACTGCATTTTCCACATCCGCTGGCACAACCCTTTTTAGATTTTAAGGTTCGGTAAATCATCCTTCCGATATAAAGTAAGGCGCCCAGAAATAATAATGCAACAATAATGAGTTGGATATTCATAACCTTACAAATATAAAAGTTTAAAAATAATGCATAGTCATTTTAAATTCAAATGATTAGCATGCTTTTTTTTGTAATTAAAAACGTAAGTTTGCAAAAAAGTTTTTTATAGCAATTTTTGAATGCAAAAGATTAGAAACATAGCGATTATCGCCCACGTTGACCACGGTAAAACTACCTTAGTTGACAAAATTTTACACTCTTGTTCAATTTTTAGAGATAACGAAAGTTCGGGAGAATTAATATTAGATAACAACGATTTAGAGCGTGAGCGTGGTATAACCATTGTTTCAAAAAACGTTTCTGTTAAGTATAAGGACGTAAAAATCAATATTATTGATACACCTGGTCACGCGGATTTTGGTGGCGAGGTTGAGCGTGTATTGAAAATGGCGGATGGTGTAGTTTTGTTATGTGATGCTTTTGAAGGCGCAATGCCTCAAACTCGCTTTGTAACACAAAAAGCTTTGGCTTTAGGCTTAAAACCAATTGTTGTTGTAAATAAAGTAGATAAAGAGAACTGTCGCCCAGAAGAAGTTTACGAGCAAATTTTCGAACTATTCTTCAACTTAGATGCAACAGAAGATCAGTTAGATTTCCCTGTAATTTACGGTTCATCAAAACAAGGATGGATGAGTACAGACTGGAAAGAGAAAACTGAAAATATTTTTCCTTTGATGGATGCTATTTTGGAAAACATTCCGCCAGCACCAATCCACGAAGGTACTTTACAAATGCAAATTACGTCGTTAGATTATTCTTCTTTCGTTGGTCGTATTGCAGTTGGTAGAGTTGCTCGCGGTACCATCAAAGAAAACATGCCAGTTTCATTGGTAAAGCGTGATGGCAAAATTGTAAAGTCGAGAATTAAAGAATTATACACATTTGAAGGTTTAGGAAAAGTTAAAGTTTCTGAAGTTCCATGTGGTGATATTTGTGCAGTTGTAGGTATTGATGGTTTTGATATTGGTGATACCATTGCTGATTTTAACAACCCAGAGCAATTAGAAGTAATTTCTATTGATGAGCCAACAATGAACATGTTGTTTACCATCAACAACTCTCCTTTCTTTGGTAAAGAAGGTAAATTTGTTACTTCGCAGCGTTTACGTGAGCGTTTATACAAAGAGCTAGAGAAAAACTTAGCGTTACGCTTGGTAGAAACAGAATCTCCAGATTCTTACTTGGTTTACGGTCGTGGTATTCTTCACTTGTCGGTTTTAATCGAAACCATGCGTCGTGAAGGTTACGAAATGCAGGTTGGTCAGCCACAGGTTATCGTTAAAGTAATTGACGGTGTTAAATGCGAGCCAATTGAAACATTAATTGTTGATGTACCGGGCGAAGTTGCAGGTAAGGTAATTGAATTGGTAACTCAGCGTAAAGGTGATTTATTAATTATGGAACCTAAAGGCGATTTACAGCATTTAGAGTTTGATATTCCTGCTCGTGGTATTATTGGGTTACGTAATAACGTTTTAACTGCAACAGCAGGTGAGGCAATTATGGCACACCGTTTCAAAGCTTACGAGCCTTGGAAAGGTCCAATCCCTGGACGTGGCGCTGGAGTGCTAATTTCTATGGATAAAGGTATGACTACTGCTTATGCAATTGACAAGTTGCAGGATAGAGGTCGTTTCTTTGTTGATCCAGGAGTTGATATTTACGAAGGTCAGATTTTGGGTGAGCACATACGCGATACCGACTTGGTAATTAACGTAACTAAAGGAAAGCAATTGACTAACATGAGAGCTTCCGGTACAGATGATAACACACGCATATCACCAGCAATCAAATTCTCTTTAGAAGAATGTATGGAATACATCCAAGCTGATGAGTACATTGAAGTTACGCCGTTAAGCATCCGTTTACGTAAAATTTACTTAACAGATCAAGAACGTAGAACAAAAGGAAAAACATTGACTAGTCAATAAGTTTTTCTAATAGATTTTTAAAAGCCTCGGATTTTTAATCTGGGGCTTTTTTGTGCGTTTGATTTTTTCAGGAAAGAAGTGGACCGGGATTTAAGTTTCCTGAAATTCAGAGTTATTTGGGCGCTTTAACACGCTTTTCACTTTATCTTTTTATTTGCTACCCTTCGACTCCGCTCAGGGCAGCAAATAAAAAGGATGTCGTTTCAATCGTTAGCGCATTTACGTTCGCGGCGCTCTCCTTCGATAAGATTAATCGTTTAACCGCTGTTCCCTTCTCATCATATTGACGATAGGAAGCATGTCACCAGCAAAGTGGCATGCGGTTTAAGAACTTATTTTTGAGATGTTTCTCCACCAGCTAGCCGATTAACGGCGTTCGTTAATTATTTTAAAGTCGTCTCGTATTAATCTATCTCAAAGGTATTAAAACTCACCATCGCAGTTGACGCATTGCTCATCAACAAAAAAAGGGTTCCCAAAATCAATTGAAAACCCTCATAACTAATTTAAGGTGATGATTTTAAGCCACAGCTACTTTATTTTCTAATTCTTTATTTTGGATTGATAAGCCCAAAAGTGTGGTAAACAATGCAATGTGTATCATAATATTCATCCAATTGCCTGAAGGTATATGTACTAAAACCAGCGCCATAAACATAATAAAGGCTAAAAATCCGTAAGCGTAAAATAGCTTTTGATTTGCCAATACTAAAATGCCGGCCACAAGTTCTAAACTTGCTAAGATGATACCTACAATGTATGTTCCCGAATCTCCCAAAAATCCTAATCCACTTGATTTTAGAAATCCTGCCATATTATCTAAGCCAACACCGCCTAAGAAGCCCTCAATAAATTTTTCTAAACCGCCCCAAACAAACAACAAACCAAATCCTATTCTTATAATAATGTTTCCTAATTTCATGATACTTCTTGTTAACGGTTAATAATTAATTTCTGGTGCTAAGGGAAAATCTATCTCGAATCCAGTTAGGTTATGAATGTAATTGCTAATGATTTTATCGCCCACTACAATCACTACATCAATCATATTTACTTCTGAGTAGCCTGCATCAAAAAAAGCGTCTTTGGCAACTTGGGTCGCATTCCCTCTGTTTTCCACAATGGATGCTGCAAATTTTACAAGTGCGTCTAATTTACTATCGAATGGCGCACTTCCTTTTCTAATTTCAAGAACTTGTTCATCAGAAAAGCCATTCATTTTGCCTAAAACAGCATGTGCCGACTGGCAATAACGGCAACCGTTTATTTGGCTGGTTACTAAATTAACTACTTCTCTTTCTTTAGCAGAAAGCGTTGATTTACGATTTTGAAGTGCAAGGTAATCTGCCAATGCAGTTTCGCTTTTTGCATAGTAAGCGTAAAGGTTGGGTACAAAGCCTAAGCCTTTTTCTAAGTTTTCAAAGATAGCTTGGTTACCTGCAGAAACTTCTTCTTTAGTGGGGATTGTGAACTTTTTCATTTTTTTATATTGTTTAATTAATAATTTTAACAATACAAAGATGCGGGGAATGCCTACGTAGGTATTAGGTAATTTAGCGGTTTGTGTAGGTAATTTTTCCTAGCTAAATTTTTGATTCTTTAAAATAAGTTGGGGATTCGCCAGTGTAGTTTTTAAAGAAACGGCCAAAGGTTTGGATGTCCTCAAATCCAATTTCAAATGCAATTTCTTTAATACTTTTATCTGTATGCTTTAAAAGTCGCTTAGCCTCCAAAAGTTTACGGTCCTGAATAAATTGTAACGGTGTTTTAGCAGCTAGTTTCAAGAAGAGGGATGAAAGTGTTTTAGGAGTTTTATGGAGCATACCAGCGTAACTTGCAACGGTGTGCACTGTACGAAAGTGTTTTTCGACCAAAAAATTGTAAGCTCTAACAATATCAACATCCAAAATATCTATTTGCAGGTAGCCATGTTGTTTCTTATAAATTCTAGTGCTTAAAATGATAAAGCGCTTTAACATGCTTTGCAACATTTCCAATTGTAAATTATCATTGGATTGCATTTCAATTTCAAACATCTTCCAAATGGTTCGAAAAGTATCTAAATCTTCTTCTGGGATTTTTAAGACTGGCAGTTGTGAGGCGCCGAAAAATAAAATGCCAACACAGCCCACTTCCGTATCGTGATCAATAACGCAGTAAAATGACCTGTTAAATCTAATCATCCTGGCATTACAGAAATCAAAATCAGCAATTTGATGAAACTCTGTCAAACAGACAATCTCATTTTGGTGGAATGTATGTGTTTCATTATCAATAACCAGTTTGGTAGTATCGTTAAACCAAACAAATGTTAAAGAACTCTCTAAAACCTCTGGTTGTTCTAAGCATTTTTCACTGTGAATTTGATCCAGCTTTAAATACTCATTTAATGGTCCTTTATATATCATTGTTTGTGCTGATGTTATTTATTGAAAACCTTTTAAAAATTTGATTTAGATTATATGTTGTTAATTATAAGTGGAGTATATTAAAGGGAAAGGTGCATTTTTTTGATATTAGGCATTTGTTAGCCGTTAGTATAAATTGCGTTTGTTTCAATCATTTTTGTCTTATAGTTTTACATTTTCTTAAATTAATACTCAGTTTCTAAGCTTAAAGTCTGTCCACAGTTAGCACAAAAGTTATCTACATTTTTTACTGCTCGATCACATTTGGGGCATTTTGATTGATGTTTTTCTCTAACCTTCTTAGTTAATTCGGCGGTTACGATGCCAGTTGGTACTGCAATTATGGCATAGCCAGATAACATCATAAAAGAAGCAATCGCTTTGCCTAGATAAGTCATGGGTACAATATCTCCAAAACCCACCGTTGTAACGGTTACGATTCCCCAATAAATACTAGTTGGAATACTGGAGAAACCAGGATTTCCATGTTCAATCACGTACATCAATGTGGCTAAAAGTACAATGAACGTAAAAATGAACGTAATAAATACGGCAATTTTATAAGCACTCAATTTTAATGCGGCTAAAAGCACTTGACCTTCCCGGGTAAACCTAACCAGCTTTAATATTCTAAAAATTCGCAATAACCGCAATATTCTGATCACCAAAAGGTAGTGGTACGCCGCAAAAAAGATGCTGAAATAGGTAGGTATTACGGAAAGAAAATCAATAACTCCCCAAAAGCTAAACACATATTTTGTGGTTTTCTCTGCAATATAGAGTCGAATCAGGTATTCTATGGAAAACGCAATAGTGAAAAACCATTCGATGTAATAAAACGTCTTTGGATAGTTAAGACCGAGTTCGGGCATGCTCTCTGCAATAACTACCAACACGCTTACCAAGATTACCCAAAGTAAAATGATATCGAAACGTCTGCCTTGTTTGGTATCGGTTCCGAATATAATGCTGTTTAGTCTTTCTTTAAATCTTTGTTGTAGCATAAGCTGTGTTATATTAGATTTATTCGAAGCGCCGTTCGAAAGCATCTTTAGCGTATAAAGTATATTGAATTGTAGTGTTTGATACAAAATAAAGAGTTTGTTTGCAGAAGGCGAATTTTTTGCAGAAAAAATTATTGCTGATTGACGGCTTTGCTTAGAGATGACTCTTTAGGACTGTGTGATTTTTAGAATTTAGCGACAAATATTGAGGTAATGGAACTTGAGCGAATCTTTAATACTTGAGTATAAAATCGTTTTTCGTTTCTGAAAAATAAATAATTAAGGTTGGAACTAAAGGTTTTAAAATAAGTAGTTTAACAAATAATAAATTCAATTAGTCCAAAGCAATGATGCGCTGATTTTTGTATGATGTTTTTGTTGCAATGATTTGCGTATCATTGCAGAAATGAAGCTGCTACTAAAAATTTTCACCATCTTAATTTTTGGGGTTGTCTTTAATACGAAGGCTTCATTTGCGTTCCATAACCAAGCGTTATTAAAGAGCAATCAAAAACAGGAATTTAAGAAAGTTGAACCTTCAGGTGCGAGTGCTGCATTTTTGGAGAATTCAAGAATATCTTCACCGGTAAATTCGCAAACTTTACCTATTTCTTCACCTGCGCTGTTTGCTTTCATTGCCTTCACCAGCTTTTCAGGTTTCATTTCGGATAATTTTTGTCAGAAAAAACTTAAAATGTTGAGACAGCGCTGGCTCTGGCTTATCTTGTTTCCTTTTCATTCCTTCTATTAGCTACAAAACCGCCTATCTTCCTTCTTACTATCGAAGATCGAGGCAACTCTACCAGGGAATTTACGTTAAAAATTTCCAATCTTTTATTATCTGTCGCTAAAGGCGACAATCAAAAATCATTAAACGCTAAAAGAAATGACAAATATTTTAGAGAACGCCCTTGTTATGGTTGTTCTTGCCGCATTGATATGGATTCCTGTTTTGATCGTCAGAAAAAGTAACAAGAAAAAGAAACAAGTGTTAATTCAGAATAAACTTGAAAAAATTACGGCTGATAATAACTGCAAATTAATCCGCAAAGACACGATAGGAAACTTGTTGATAGCTTATTCGGACAACCGGAAAATGATACTTCTCAACCTAATTGATCTTGTATACGAAATAATTGATCTCGAAAAAGTGACAGATGTTAAAGAAGATATCAGTTATAATGGCAAAGAAGTAAAAAATGTGATGCTTGTATTATCTTTTAATAATGGCACAAAGAGAGAAGTATCTCTTTATAAGCAATATGATAATAGCGAACGTGAACTTTCCGTAGCTAAAAAACTTGCGGCATCATCGGCGTTGTTTTTAACTTCGTCTATTTAATATCTAAACAGTCGTTTCTGGCGGTAAGCTTAAACGGCTGTTTGAATAAACCCATAGATAGTGAATTGTGGTTATCCAAAATCGCTTGAGTTAGTTAGCCGGATAATAAAGCTCAAGAGAGTAGATACTTCACAAACTGTAATTTAGGAAAGTAAAGTTAGCGCTAGCAATCGAGTTTTTACTCTCTTAGTTATACCATTTTTGTATATATAATAGCCTAAATTTCCCACATAGATACATAATCTTGTTTGAGAGGACAAAGCATTTTTTTTTAGTTCACATAGCGTTCCGCTTTGCGGAACATAGCTATGTCTTTTACATCTTGCTTAAAAAGCTATGTATCTATGTGGTTTTCAGCAATCAACAACAGACTATTTATTAAATATATTTGGTATTAGACGGATTTTAAAAAGTGACTTGAAATGAAAAAAGTCCCAGAAGGATAAGAAAATATAAAACTTTCAACCTTCTGGGACTCTTTGATTATTAACTCTTTATAATCTTATTGGACTATAAATTTACCCTTCATAACAGAGTAGTGACCTGGAAATGAACATAAAAAATCATACGTTCCTTTTTCTGGTGCTGTAAAAGTGATGGTATCACTTTCTCCGCCGCCGATAATCTTAGTGTGCGCAATTACGCTGCTTGCATCAGTTGGGATATAATCATTGTCTTTTGCAGCCATTGCAGCTGTTGCAAAAGTAGCCATATCTGTACCTTGTGTTAAAAGTACAAAATTATGTCCCATTGCTGTTGCAGGTTGTTTACCTGTGTGGTTCAATGTTAGCACAACAGTTTGACCTGCAGAAACGGTGATTTCATTCTTATCGAATTTCATCGCGTCATCAGCATTCAAAGTAATTTCTACTTTGTCTTGAGGAGCTGCTGTTTCGTCAGCTACTTCATCTGCAACTGCAGTTTCATTAGTAGCTTCGCTTTTTTGATCGTTGTTACACGCAAATAAGCAAGTTAAACCTAGCGCAAGGGCTACAAAAGCGAATTTTAATTTAATTTGTTTCATAATAAATGGATTTTGAGCAAAAATAAGGTAAATGATTTTTGTTAGCACATGATTAAAGTCACAAATTTACCATATGATGGGTTTTTCTGTAATAATAAAGTAATAAATGCTTGAATTGTAATGTTTGGTTAATCCAGTAAAAGTTAATAAGCATAATCAGACATCACTATAGTTGGTTTTATGACCAACTGACTTTCTTGATCACTACTTTAAGTTAATTTGTTTTATGTCAAATTGACTTTTTAACAAGAGTAGCCCATCTAGCGCAAGTCTTACATGTGATGGTAATGTGAGTGTAGTGACTTGTGCTTAGTAACGACAGATTTTATATTTCAAAATTCGCAATTTGCACAGGTCATGCTTTTGCACTTTGCTCCTTTATTAAGACTTGCGCTAGTAATGTTTACTGAGTTTCTGATTATAAGCTCTATAAAATTTAATTGTTAAATTTTATAGAGCATGCTGACAATTTTATTCATTTATGGTTGGAGGCTTTTTAATTGTGGTTGATATTGTAACCACGCCGCTTTTTTTTGAGCCTGTTTTAATGAGACGGTAAATTACACCGACCACAGGAAAAGATTAATTAGTTATGATAAAGGTATCACCACTATTTTTAAATACGTGGATGAACTGATGCAGTAGAAGATAAATCCACCAACAAGAAAGCGAATAGGGTTTAAACCGGATGATTTGTAGTAAAAGGTGTTTTGTCAATTGAGAAATATTGAGTTTCATTTATTAATGAATTAAAACTAAATTTGGATATGGAAACCTTAGTTATTCATACCGAGAGTCAAGAGCAATTGGAAGCCTTGAAAGCATTAGTGAAATCTTGGGGTATTAGTGCAGAAAAATATCCTTATAATCCCGCATTTGTTGCCGAAATAAAGCAAAGGGAAGAAAATATTGAAAAAGGCGAAACGGTTACGGTAAAAGACCCAAAAAATATATGGGAAAGTATTCTGTAATTTTCGAGAAATCTGCACAAAAGAATTTCAAGTCCATTACCGTTCTGGTAATAAAGCGTCCATCAAAAGAATTGAGCAAATCATTTTAGAACTATCGGAACATCCTGAAGTTGGCATTGGAAACCCTGAAAAGTTGAAGTTTGATTTGTCAGGCTATTGGTCGAGGAGGATTAATAGAAAAGATAGGTTCGTTTATAGAATTGACAACCGGACTGTAATTGTTAATATTATTTCTGCTAAGGGGCATTATGAGGATAGGAAGCTTCTTTTTCACTCATGTAAAAAAGGCCTGTTGATACAAGGTCAAAGTTTAGAAACTATTGAATTTATAAAATGGGGGAGACGATTTAGTATACTTTAATGTTGATTGAAATTGTGATGCCTTTTTTAATTGGATTTCCATTAACTCTAACTGAATTTTAGTCATCCTATCTTGAGGGATTTGAATTCTATACTGCCACCCAAAATAACCACAAGTTGTTAAAACCAAACCTAAGAAAAGCAATACATATAATAAGCGAACATCGTTATTATATTGTTTTTGGATGTTATCTAAAATTTTAATTTCAGATGTAGACATTAAATACTTTGCATTCGCTTTTTTAAGCAAACGCAATGTGCCATTCTGAAGATCTCTCATTTTTGAAAGGCGTCTCTCGGCAGAATCGACCAAATTATGAGAGACATAAAATTCAGCCTGCTTCTTGTGGATTTGAAATTCGTCAAGATACTGTTTTGCTAATAATGTATCCAAACTGTCTTCTGTTTGAAGTTTTAATTGAATTGCATCCGAATTTTTAATGCTGTCATAAAGTGTATCACTCTTTTGATTTAGTAAATAAAATGAAGAGAGTATCATCAGAACTCCTCCGACAAAGATAAACTTGTATAAGCTGTCAGTAGGTAGATTAGGAATTGGTATCAATTTATGATAAAATTAGGTATTTACTAATGCTAAATATATTAAATATCCTAGGAGATACAAAGACACTATGCAAATGAAAGAAATGACAACATTGAGATTTCTTTCATTTTTTCAATCAGCAGAGGTATTATGAGTGTGTCGAGGTAATTGAGAGGACTTGCTGGCCTTGTATTAAAAAACTTAATGTCTAACAAAAGCCGGGATTTTCCTCGAGACTCTTCACTAAGGTTTACGGAAGTATCAAAATGACAATCATTTGCGACCCTTCACTCCGAGCAGGGTTTCTCTTTTTCGAGAATTCTGCTCTATTTTTTTCGTTAGGGATTAAAGCGGATACCGGCCTGTGACTAATGCCTTGTGGCGTATGAGCGTGAGCCCGACCTGTGGAAAAGCCTGTGCAGTGGAAAAAGGGAACGCCAAATTACTATTGAAGTTGTCTTCTTTAAACTTTTTACTTTGAACCCTTAACTTTAAACTTTTATTTCTCCACCCAAACCTAAAACTTACCACCTACAACTTCAACAAACCCCCAAAAATAAATCCACACCCAACCCTTTGATATATAAAAGCATAGTTCTATCTTTGCAGTCCCTAAAAAATTAGGGGAATAGTATATTTTATTAATTAAATACAAAGCAAGTGAATACGTTAAGTTACAAAACTGTCTCTGCCAATAAAAAGACCGTTGACAAACAATGGGTTGTTGTTGACGCTCAGGGCGAGATTTTGGGGCGCTTGTCTTCTAACATCGCGAAAGTGATTAGAGGAAAAAACAAGCCATCTTTTACCCCACACGTAGACTGCGGCGATAATGTAATCGTTATCAATGCAGACAAGGTTAAACTGACAGGAAACAAAATGTCTGACAAAGTTTATGTTAGATATACTGGCTACCCAGGTGGTCAGCGTTTCATTACTCCAAAGGAATTGATGGAGAAGCATCCTACTCGTGTTATTGAGAAGGCTGTACGTGGTATGTTACCTAAAACTCGTTTAGGTAGAGCAATTTTCAAAAATCTGTACATCTATGCAGGTAATGAGCATCCACATGCTGCACAAAACCCTAAAGAAGTTAAATTTTAAATTTAAAGGAGAAAAGAAATGTCAGTTACTAATACTTCTGGAAGAAGAAAAACTGCAGTTGCCCGTATCTACTTAAAAGACGGCAACGGTACCATAACCGTAAATGGTAAAGACCATACGGAATATTTCCCAACATTGCCTTTACAGTACATTGTAAACCAAGCTTTAATTGTTGCGGAAGTTACAGGACAGTTTGATGTTACTGTAAACGTTAAAGGTGGTGGTGTTAATGGACAAGCTGGAGCTGTTCGTTTAGCAATCGCTAAAGCTATTGTAGAATTAGACGCGGAAAGAAAGCCGGCGCTTAGAGCTAAAGGTTTGATGACACGTGATAACCGTATGGTTGAGCGTAAGAAACCAGGTAGAGCTAAAGCTCGTAAGAAATTCCAATTCAGTAAACGTTAATATTCGGAGGACAAGACAATGGCAAGAACAACTTATCAGGACTTATTGGATGCAGGTGTACATTTTGGTCACCTTACCCGCAAGTGGAATCCGAAAATGGCGCAATATATCTTTATGGAGCGTAACGGAATTCACATTATCGACTTAAACAAAACTTTAACAAGAGTTGAAGAAGCAGCTTCTGCTATCAAACAAATTGTTAAGTCTGGTCGTAAAATTTTATTTGTTTCTACTAAGAAACAAGCTAAAGACATCGTTGCAGAATACGCAAAATCTGTAAACATGCCGTTTGTAACCGAAAGATGGTTAGGTGGTATGTTAACTAACTTTGCTACTGTTAGAAAATCTATCAAGAAGATGACTAACATTGACAAGATGACTAAAGATGGTACTTACGATGTGCTTTCTAAAAAAGAAAAATTAATGATTCAGCGTGAGCGTATTAAATTAGAAAGCCTTTTAGGAGGTATTGCTGATTTAAACCGTTTACCAGCTGCTTTATTTTTAATAGACGTTAAAAAAGAGCATATCGCTGTAACTGAGGCTATCAAGTTAAATATCCCTACTTTTGCAATGGTGGATACTAACTCTGATCCTTCAAACATCGATTTCCCTATCCCAGCGAATGATGATGCTACTAAATCTATCTCTTTAATCACCAGCATTATTATTGATGCGATTAACGAAGGTTTAGAAGAGCGTAAGCAAGAGAAAGATGCTGAAAGCGATAAAGAAGCTGCTGCTGAAAAAGCAAAAGTTGACGCTCCACAAGCTAAAGATGAAAAAACGCCGGCTGAAGCTGGCAAAAGAACCCGTAAAGGTGCTGACGCTGGAACGCCAGTAGTTGCAGAAGTTGCTGCTACGGAAGAAGCAAAAGGAGAGTAAATAAATTCAGTTGTGGGTTGTTAGCTGTAAGTTGAATTGATTTCGGCTGCTGTTAACAACCCATTGCTTTTAATTGAAAATTTAAAAAACAAAATAAAATGTCTACAGTACAAATTTCTGCAGCAGATGTAAACAAACTTCGTCAGCAAACTGGCGCAGGTATGATGGATTGCAAAAAAGCTTTAATAGAAGCTAATGGTGATTTTGAGGCTGCAACCGATTATTTACGTAAAAAAGGTGCTAAAGTAGCGGCTTCACGTTCAGACAGGGATTCTAACGAAGGTGTTGTGATTGCTAAAACCACTGCCGACGGTAAAAAAGGAATTATTGTTGAAGTAAACTGCGAAACAGATTTCGTAGCTAAAAATGCTGATTTTGTTGCTTTTGCACAAGCTATTGCTGATAAAGCAGTAGAAAGCGGTGTTTCTTCTATCGAAGAATTAACGGCTCTAGAATTAAACGGCGCTAAAATTTCTGACTTAATTATTGACCAAACTGGTAAAATTGGGGAGAAAATTGGTGTTTCTAAATTTGAAGCTATCTCTGCTGAGAAAGTAGTAGCATACATTCACGGAAATTACCGTTTAGCTGTATTGGTTGGTTTTAACCAAAATGGGGCTGGATTAGACGAAGCTGGAAAAGATGTTGCAATGCAAATTGCTGCCATGAGCCCAGTTGGTATTGATAAGGATGATGTTGACGCAAGAGTTATAGAGAAAGAACTAGAAATTGCAAAAGATCAAATTAGAGCAGAAGGTAAGCCAGAAGCGATGATTGAAAAAATTGCAGCTGGTAAATTAAATAAGTTCTACAAAGAACAAACTTTGTTAAACCAAGAGTTTGTCAAAGATTCTTCAAAAGACATTCGTAAATTTTTAGATGAAACCTCTAAAGGATTAACAGTTAGTGCTTTCAAAAGAGTTGTTTTAGGAGCTTAATTTATATAAGATCCAAGATTTGAGTAGCAAGTATTAAGATGACTTGCATATTTAAGAGAAAATCCTCGTCTGATAAAGGCGAGGATTTCCTGTTTTTATAATTGTTTTTTATAGATAAAGATTCGGTTACAGCCGCAGATAAGCTTAACTGCTTATTGGCGCCTAAATAGGTAACGTAAAATAGAAGGTGGAACCTTTTCCCATTTCGCTGCGTACGCCAATTTTACCTTGGTGTTTTCTGATGATTTCTGCGGCGATGTAAAGACCAATGCCGAAGCCAGGAAACGTTTTCTCGTTTTTGCCCTCCACTCTATAGAACCGGTCAAATATTTTACTTTGGTTCTCTGGCGTTATGCCAATTCCCGAATCGGTGACTGAAAAAATAATATGGTTATCGTGTGCAGCTAAGCTTAAATTAACCTCCTTAGAATTTGGTGAGTACTTAACCGCATTGGTTAAAAAATTGACGATTACTTGGCGAATATTCTCTTCGTCCGCCAATACTTCAATCTCTGAATCCACTTTAAACTTAATTTCACTTTCTGTATTAATGTGCTGAATTTCAGAAATAACTTCGTTAATTAAATTGTTGATGATGAATCGAGCTTTCTTAGGCTGCAGATTTCCGGTTTTTATCTTGGATACATCTAATAAATCAGCAACCAAGATTGTTAAACTTTCAATTTGCTTGTGTACAACCTTTAATGCGGTTTTTAAAAAAGGATCGTCGGCATTTCTGTATTTACTTTCCAACAGCTGCACATAACCTTTAATAGAAGTGATTGGCGTTTTTAATTCATGACTAGCCATACTAATAAAATAGTCTTTTTGCTCGTCCATTTCCTTAATATCGTGAATATCGGTACTAGTGCCTACCCACATGGTGATTTTTCCGGCACTATCTTTTAGGGTTTTGGCCCGACTTAGTTGCCACCTGTATGCGCCATCCTTACGTTTAAAGCGATGCTCAAAAACAAAATCTTCACCTGTTTTAACAGACTCCGCCCAAAGTCGATTATTTTCCGCTCGATCATCAGGGTGCACAATTATGATCCAGTTATCATTTTTTAAAATAGCTTCATCCAGACCAGAATACTTGTAAACCGATCGGTTGAAATAGTTTAAATGTCCGTCCGAACCGCTTGTCCAAACAAACTGAGGCATCTCGTCTGCCAATACTCGGAACTTCTCTTCACGGTCTATTAAATCCTGTTCGTTTTTTTTATCCTTAGTTATATCTCTGATTGTGCCTAAAAGTTTTACGGGGACTCCATTTTCATCATTAAATTGCTTTCCATTAACATCTATCCAATGTAAAGAACCATCAGTCCAAGTAATTCTGCTTTCATAACTCAATCTGCCAGTTTTTAAAACTACTTCATGTGCAACATTCCTAGTTTCAGTATCGTCATCATGCAAATGTTCAAGAATAAGCTTAGGCGTTAATTCATTTGGATCGTTGTACCCAAAAATAGTTGCGTATTGCGCATCAAAAACACCTAAGTTAGTTTTATAGTCGTATTCCCAAACTGCTAGTTCTGTTGCTTCAATTACGATATTTAACTTCTCTTCATTTTCTTTTAAAATCTGTTTTGAAGTCACACTATCGTGGATATCCATACACGCCCCAATAAAACCTTCAAAAACTCCATCGGGTGTAAACCTTGGTGCACCATTGTCAGAAAGCCAACGATATTCTCCGTCATGCCTCCGTAAACGATATTCCATGTAAAACTCCTGGTGTTTATCGAAGTTGGTTGTGTAAAGTTCTATGCACCTATCAAAATCATCAGGATGCAAACCATCCGTCCAACCGTTTCCATCTTCTTCTTCCATAGTTTTGCCAGAGAACTGTAGCCATGCCTTATTGAAATAATAGCAGAGCTTATCAGTACCAGACATCCAAATTAACACAGGAGCGCTATCGGCAACCTTCTTAAAACGTTCTTCGCTTTCCTGAATTTTTTGCCTGGCTAATACTTGGTTAGTTACATCTGTAGCGGTTGCGACAATGCTAACCACCTGATTGTCCTCTCCCTTAACTGGCTCATAAACAAAGTTTAGGTAGAAGACTTGGTTTATGCCATTACGCGGAAGAAAAGTTTGTCTTTCATTAGCTTCAAATTTTTTGTCAGTACGGTAAACCTGAGATAAAACAGCTTCTAAACCTTGTCCTTTCGCCTCGGGGATACCTTCGAAGACAGGTTTATTTAACACGTCGTCATTCTCCTTGCCCCACAACTCGAGCATCATCTTATTAACAATATCCACCACGAAATCTTCGCCAGTTAGCACTGCCATGGCTATAGGAGCTTGCATTATATTGTCATAGTAGCGCTTATTAAGCCGTTCCAGTTTGTTGTGATTACGCACTTGGGCTGTAGTTTCAACAACAGTTGTGAAGATTCCTGCTATCATTCCATTTTCGTCGACGATAGGACTGTAGCTAAAAGTCCAGTACATTTCTTCTATCTCCCCATTTCGGTGAAACGGAATTAATTGATTTTCGCTCCAAGTTGCCTCACCGGTTTGTAAAACCTGATCCATCATTGGCTTTATAATATGCCAAATTTCTGCCCAAGCGTTTTCGCCTCGCTGTCCCAATATCGAAGAATGTTTTTCCTCAATGCCCAAGCTTGGGCGATATGCATCGTTGTAAAAGCAGAATAGTTCTTCTCCCCAAAAAATAAATTTTGGAAACCTAGAGTTTAGGATGATACTTAAAGTTGTTTTTAAGCTTTGCGACCAATTGCGAGGATTTCCTAACGGATGCTCCGACCAATCTTTTTCACGTATGAGTTTCCCCATTTCGCCACCAGCGGAAATAAAATTTAGTTGGTTCATATTTGTGTTTGGAATCGAAAAGTCGTATGAGCGTAATTGTACGCAATTTATTAAATAATTTTTGAGTAATAAATATCGTGTAAAAATTTGCAATTAAAAATTGAAATACTAGCTTTGGCATATAAATTTGAAAACAATGATTTTTACAAGCACATATACTACAACAACCGCTACGCTTTTGCGTATAGGAAGGTAGTTTATGGTTTTAAAATAACATATTCAGCGCCTTCCGATAAAACGGGAGGCGTTTTTTTTTAATATTTAAAAATGAAGATTCTAAAATTCGGGGGGACATCCTTAGGTTCCGTAGAAGCATTAAAGGCATTAACAGGCGTTGTTAAATCTAACCTAGATCAAAAAGAGCAAATTATCGTAGTGGTTTCTGCCATGGGTGGTGTAACCAATCAATTGCTTAAAATGGCAGAAGATGCCGTTGCTGGAAACGATTTTTCTTTGGCCTTAGCAGAGATTGAAAAAAGACATTTTTTTGTCGTAAAAGAGTTGGTTGCCTTGCAGCAGCAGAACCAAGTAATCACCAAGCTTAAATTATATTTTCAGGCTTTGGAAGATGTTTTGAATGGCGTTGCTGCTCTAAAAGAATTAAGTCCAAAAACTAAAGATGCTGTTTTAGGTTTCGGCGAAAAAAGCGCTGCTTTTATGCTGAGCCGGATTTTGAGAAGTGTGAAATCCGAAACCGAGTTTTTAGATGCAACCGCGATTATAAAAACTGACAATGCTTTTGGGAATGCAAAAGTAGATTTTAACCAAACAAATCATCTTGTTAAAAATTATTTTGCCAATCAAAAAGATAATTTGATCGTGGTAACCGGATTTATAGCCAGTAATAACTTTGACCAAATTACCACTTTAGGTCGCGGTGGAAGCGACTATACTGCGGCTATTATTGGCGCAGCGTTAAACGTTAAACAAATTGAGGTTTGGACAGATGTGAACGGAATGATGACCGCCGATCCTCGCCGAGTGAAGAAAGCTTTTTCTATGGAGGAACTTTCTTATACCGAAGCCATGGAGCTCTCATTTTTTGGAGCAAAGGTGATTTATCCACCAACCATGATTCCAGCGTTTTTGAAAATGATTCCTATTGTAATCAAAAATACTTTTAATCCTGAGTTTGAAGGGACTTTTATCAGACACGATTTAAAACCGTCACAAACTATAATTAGAGGAATTTCTTCTGTTGATCATATTAGTATCATTAATATTCAGGGTAGTGGAATGGTGGGTAAAGCAGGTTTTAGTGGCCGTTTGTTTACCCTACTTTCTCGTGAGCAGGTAAACATCATTTTAATTACCCAATCCTCATCTGAGCATTCTATCACGTTTGCGGTTAACCCAGCTGACGCCTTAAAAGCGAAAGCTTTAATTGAGCAGGAGTTTGAATTGGAATTGCTGGCTGGTAAATTGGAACCCGTAAGAACTGAAATCGATCTTTCTGTTTTA
The DNA here is from genome assembly GCA_038243635.1 of Sphingobacteriales bacterium. Taxonomy (GTDB): domain Bacteria; phylum Bacteroidota; class Bacteroidia; order Sphingobacteriales; family Sphingobacteriaceae; genus Pseudopedobacter. The sequence goes on along the minus strand of JBBSQW010000012.1, from coordinate 30,087 downwards.
GCTATTGTTGGCGAGAACATGAAAAAAACAACCGGTATTTCGGGAAAACTATTTAATGCTTTGGGGCGTAATGGTGTAAACGTAGTTGCTATTGCGCAAGGTTCTTCAGAGTTTAATATTTCTGTAATTATCCCGCAAGAAGATTTATCTAAAGCATTAAATGCTGTTCACGATGCATTCTTTGCGGAGTTGCAAAAAACTTTAAATGTATTTCTGGTAGGCGTGGGCAATATTAGTAAGGAACTTTTACGTCAGATTAACGAGCACAAAGACTTTTTAGCAAAAAACAATTTAATAAATATTCAGGTTTTAGGCTTAATCAACACTAAAAAAATGTTGATTGATGTTGAAGGAATAAATTTAAATACTTATCAGGAAGACTTGGCTAATGCCGACGAGGAAGCTGATTTAGCGAAGTTTGTAGCTAAAATGAAAGCTTTAAACTTACCAAACTGCGTCTTTATTGATAACACGGCAAGCCCCAATCCTTCAGCATTTTACAAAGAAGTTTTCGAGGCTAATATTTCGGTAGTTACTTGTAATAAAATAGCAAATTCGGGTAAATACGCCGCTTTCGTTGATTTGAAAGATACTGCACAAAAACACGGGGTTGATTTTTATTACGAAACCAACGTTGGTGCAGGATTACCGATCATAAAAACACTGAACGATTTAATCATCAGCGGGGATAAAATTTCAAAAATTGAAGCTATTTTATCAGGAACTATTTCTTTTATCTTTAACAACTTTAAAGGTGATGCTAATTTCCATGACGTAGTTAAAATGGCACAGGAAAAAGGCTACACGGAACCTGATCCTCGCGATGATTTAGCTGGGATAGATTTTATGCGTAAAATGCTAATCTTAGCTCGTAATGCAGGCTTTAAAATTGAAGCTGAAGATGTGAAATTAGGAGCCATTATTCCAGAAAGCTGTGCGAAGGCTGCAAGTGTTGATGACTTTTACCAGGAGCTGAAAAACGAAAATGCTTATTTTGAGCAGGTAAAAAACGAAGCGGCACAAGCAGGGAAAGTATTGCGTTATATTGGCAAGTTAGAGAACGGAAAAGTAGAGATTGGAATGCAAGCTGTTGGTGCTGATCATCCTTTCTACAGCTTATCAGGTAGTGATAATATCATTGCTTTTACGACAGAGCGTTATAACGAAACCCAAATGGTAGTAAAAGGACCAGGTGCGGGAGCTGCGGTTACTGCTGCCGGGGTTTTCTCTGACTTGGTAAAGGTAGGAGCTAAATAAGTTGAGCGTTGAAAGTGAAAAGTTCAAAGTGAAAAGTTCAAAGTAGAAAGTTAAAAGAATAAAGGTTTTGCGTTAGGGATTGAAACGGCATCCTTTTTTGTCATTCTGAGCGAAGTCGAAGAATAAGTCAAAAAAGATATAGTGTAAAGCCCGTTAGAACGCCCAAACAATAAGAAACAAAAAGAATGGTTAATCCTGGAGATATGCAGATAACCTGCAAATCCTCCAAACAAACCACAAAATAAGCAAGTCCTTCTCCTTCGGAGAAGGATTTAGGATGAGGCACTCTTTATGAAAAAAGAATCGATCAAAGTTTTTGCCCCTGCAACTGTTGCAAACGTTGTATGCGGGTTTGATATTTTAGGCTTTGCTGTTAACGAACCTGGCGACGAGCTGGAGATGCAAACCTCAGACAAACCAGGTGTTAGAATTCTGTCTATTGATGGCGATGAAGGCAAATTGTCTTTGGAGCCGCAAAAGAATACAGTGAGTTCAAGCGTAATTAGTTTATTGAAGTACATTGGTAGGGAAGACGTTGGTTTTGAACTAAGGTTAACCAAAAAAATGCCAATGGGCAGTGGTTTAGGCTCAAGCTCGGCAAGTGCGGTGGCTGGTTTATTTGCAGCCAATGAGCTATTGGGTAAACCAATGACTAAACTAGAACTTTTGCCCTTCGCGATGGAAGGCGAAGCATTAGCTTGCGGTCACGGACATGCAGATAATGTTGCGCCAGCTTTGTTTGGTGGCTTTACGCTGATTAAAAGCTATGAACCTTTAGAAGTAATTGCGTTGCCAGTGCCTAAGTTATTTTGCGCTTTGCTTTACCCACACGTGGATGTGCCCACGCGTGATGCCCGCCAGATTATACGTTCCAAAGTTTTGTTGAAAGATGCGGTAACACAATGGGGCAATATCGCTGGCCTAATAAGTTCGCTTTACACTCACGATTATGATTTGTTAGGTAGAAGCTTAAAAGACGTAATTATTGAGCCTATTCGATCTATTTTGATCCCCGAGTTCGACAATATGAAAGCTTACGCGATGCAAAATGGTGCCCTAGGTTTCGGTATTTCTGGCTCCGGACCAACGGTATTCTCACTTTACCGCTCACCAGATGATGCGCAAAGAGTAATTACCAACTTACAAAAGATGTTAGCAGATAAAGGTGTTAAAAGCAATATTTATTTATCAGAAATTAACGAAAGTGGGCCAGTGGTTTTGTAGGTTGTTCTAGAATAGGTGGTTAGTTTGTTAGGCTCTTGAACGTCACAAAGCCCAATAAACTAACTATCGGACAAACTAACAAACTAACACCTAACAAACTAACCCCTAACCAACTAAACAATGAAACTATACTCTACAAAAAATCATAATTTATCAGTTGACTTAGAAACTGCTGTTTTTAATAGCCTTCCGGCTGATAAAGGTTTGTATATGCCTACTGTATTTCCTCAGATAGATAAAAGTCTCATAGAGAATTGGGATAAAAAATCTTTACCAGAGATTGCTTTTGACATTGCTTATACTTTGTTGAAAGACGATATTTCTGCGGAAGATTTAAAGGCGATTGTAGATGAAGCTGCCAATTTTGATGCTCCGTTAGTTCCTTTACAGGATGATACTTTTGTGTTGGAACTGTTTCACGGTCCGTCTTTAGCTTTTAAAGATTTTGGTGGGAGGTTTATGAGCCGCATGATGGCTCATTTCCTGAAAAAAGAACAGAAAGAAATTCAAATTTTAGTCGCTACTTCCGGCGATACTGGCGGTGCAGTTGCTTTGGGCTTTTTAAATGTTCCGGGAATAAAAGTTACTATTCTCTATCCGAAAGGAAAAGTTAGTTTGATCCAAGAACTACAGTTAACCACTAACGGAAATAACATTGAAGCCATCGCGATCGATGGAACTTTCGACGACTGTCAAGCCTTAGTTAAAAGGGCATTCCACGATGAAGAATTGACTGCAAAGCTGAATTTGACTTCTGCAAATTCTATCAACATCAGCAGGTTAATTCCACAGATGTTTTATTACGCAAATACTTATGCTAGACTTAAAAATGATTTTAAGGATTTGGTGTTTGTAACGCCAAGCGGAAATTTTGGAAATATTGCTGCCGGAATGATTGCGTATAAAATGGGCTTGCCTGTTAAAAAATTCATCGCCGCAACCAACAGTAACGATATTGTTCCTCAATACTTGCACACTGGACAGTACACTCCTCGTCCGTCTGTACAGACTTTAGCAAACGCAATGGATGTTGGTGACCCAAGTAATTTTGTGCGCATCTTGGATATGTTTGACGGTGATATAGAAAAACTAAAACAGATGTTAAGCGCTTATGCTTATAACGACGAGCAAATTAAAACAGCAATCCGCGAAGTTTACAATGCTAAGCAATATGTGCTTTGTCCGCACACTGCAACGGGTTATTTAGCGGTTAAAGATTTAAAAGAAAACACGCCAGTTACCGAAAAAACTGCCTATATCATTTTAGCGACCGCGCATCCATGCAAATTTCCAGATGTTTTTGAGGAATTGAACATTAAATATGAGGAGCCAGAGCAAGTTGCAGAACTTTATAAAAAAGATAAGCATCAAGTGGAGATGGCTAACAACTTTGAAGATTTTAAAGCCTTTTTACTAAAGAAATAAACAGATTTTTATTCTCGAACCTTTATATTTAAAGCGAAATTTATAAATACCTAATGAACGGATTCTCCTCAGTTTTAGAGCTTATATCAAAACCAGCCCGACTAAAGTCGCTACTTTCTTTAAACCATAAAGGTTATTTAAAGCAGATTGGTTGGTACAAGGCTTACGAAAGCAAAGCTTCTGTTGATGAAAAAGGAAATCCGATTCCGTGGGTAACTTATTCTTTTTTAGATTTTATCAAAGGAAGATTAAAAAAAGAACACAGCATTTTTGAATTCGGTTCTGGTAACTCAACTTTGTTTTATGCGCAACATGTTGGCTCAGTAACTTCTGTTGAGAATGATAAAGCTTGGTACGATAAAATTGTAGCAACGAAACCTGCAAACAGCAACATGATTTTTTGTGAGCTAAAAGAAGGAGGCGAATATTGCAAAAAGCCCGTTTCTTTGGATCAAAAGTTTGATATCATTATCGTGGATGGCAGAGACCGTGTAAACTGCTGTAAGCAAGCCGTAAGCGCTTTGACAGCGAATGGGGTTATTGTGTTGGACGATTCTTACCGAACTGAATACAAGCCAGGGATTGAGTTTTTAAAGGCTGCGGGTTTTAAAGAAATACCATTCAGTGGCGTGTCACCTGGCTTTCTACATAGATCATCCACTTCGGTGTTTTACAGGCCCGAAAACTGCTTAGGTATTTAAAGTTACCTCCTTCTTTAAATTGATTTAAGACTTTATAAAATGTAATTTGAGTTCTGGGTTTAGTATTTAATGCAAAATCACCAAGTTTGCATTATGAATTTTAGAATCACTTGCCTTTATCTTCTATTATCTGTCAGCTCTAATGTTTTTGCTCAAAAAAGATTAGTCAATATTACGCAGATAGGACCTAAAATTTACATTCACGAGTCTCTTTTACAAACCAAAGATTGGGGTAAAGTTTCCTGTAATGGTTTAATTTTCATTAACAAACACAAGGCAATTGTTTTTGATACTCCGGCTAATGAAGCAGCCACAAAGGAGCTGCTCGCCATTATCCAAGATAGTTTAAAAGCCAAAATTTTAGGTGTTGTTATCAATCATTTTCATGATGATTGCCTTGCTGGTCTAAAGATTTTTCATCGATCAAAAATACCTTCTTACGCTAACAATAAAACTATCGCTTTAGCAAAAGCCCATCAATATGAAATCCCACAGCATGGGTTTAAAACAAAATTAGTTTTAAACGTTGAGGGAGCGGCGGTAGAGAATTACTATTTTGGTGCTGCGCATACTCTTGACAATATTGTAAGTTATATTCCATCAGAAAAAGTGCTATTTGGTGGTTGTATGATAAAAGCTTTAGGCGCCGCAAAGGGGAATTTAGCTGACGCTGATACATTACAGTGGAGCAAGACGATTTCAAATGCGGTAAAGTTAAACCCGACAATCGTTGTTCCCGGTCATGAGAATTGGGGCGGAGTGGAATTGCTTGATTATACGAAAAGATTATTTGAGGTTAAAAAGTAGGCTCAAGGTGTTAATTATAGAAATACACTAAGTACCTAAAAAAGGTGTCTGGAAAATAAAAATGAGTATCAATTTGAGTATCACTTTGGTATTTTCGATCTTAATACACCTTAATTTGATGCTATTTCGAGTACTTAATACTTTTTACTTAATTGCTTTACTAGGCGCTGTAACCAAAAGGTTATAAAACAGTTAAGCTCGAAACGGGGAGGATCGAGCTTAAACTAACCAATTATAAACCTAAATTAAACGAAAGGGCTGTAGGGGTAGGAGTCGAACCTACACGAAGTGGTTATTTCACATTGCTGCTATTTCCCAAACCTTCGCCACCGAGACAAGGAGGTGTGTCTGCCAATTTCACCACCCTACAGTATATTTTGTTTTTCAATTATAATCAAAAAGCTTGCCCTTTTGATTCATTGTATGATACAAATGTAAGAGGAATAGCTATATGTTGCAAATATTTCAACAGAATATTTTAATTTTTACCAATTTTTTATTTATACTTGTTTTATATTAATATTCGATAAAAACATGACTGATAAAACCCGACCTAATTTAGAAATTGATAATTTAGACATCGACATATTATCGATTTTAATGAACGATGCTACCACAGCGTATACAGAAATAGCTAAGGAGTTGATTGTTTCTGGAGGCACTATCCACGTTAGGATGAAAAAAATGCAGGACATGGGCATTATCAAAGGCTCTAACCTAATTGTAGATGCGCAAAAAGTAGGTTATGATATTTGTGCGTTTTTAGGGATTTATTTAGAAAAAGGATCTATTTATCATGATGCTGTTGCAGAATTAAAAAAAATCAAAGAGATTGTTGAGCTACATTATACCACTGGTAATTATTCCATGTTTGCGAAAATTATCTGCAGAGACACGGGGCATTTACGTCATGTTTTAAATGATGAGATACAAGCTGTTCCGGGTATACAGCGTACAGAGACCTTTATTTCTTTAGAAGAGAGTATTAAGCGTCAAATTACGCTGAAGTAATTTGGAAAAATAACGTTTAGCATGCAAGGCGTTATAGCGTTTAAAGCATTTTATCTTTACTGATATTTTTATGCTTGTTAGTTTTGGCAGAGGATTTGAGTTATGGGTAACTTACCTATAAATTTAATCGTTATGGAAGCTAAAAGTAAAACATGGGAATCGGGTCCTGTACAGGGAACTGATGACCAACGTACAGACGAACAGTTGGAAAGAGCTAAGCAAGAGTCTGACCGAATTAAAGAGAATTTGGACGATAAGGGTGAAGGTTCTTACAAAGAAAAAAATGGAGACGAGAACAAACAGTTTTCGGATTTAGAAAGCGAACCAAATTTGGAAAAGCGACCTATTAAGACTCAGTAGTAGTTTTAGTTAAGAAATAGTCAATATCATATTAATCAACCGAGAATACCAAATCGCGTTGAAACAAAAAAAGAGCCAAACGGCTCTTTTTTATCTTGCTGCTATTTCAGAGAAATACCACTTGTCAATGATGTTCTGACGTTCTTTGGCAGTAAGTTGGTAGAATTCTGGATTTTTTTTGATAAACGTTTTTAACGCTTCCATTTGGTTAAACCAGAGTTCGGCATATTCGCCAGCATTTTTCATTCCGTATTTGTTTAAGAAATCGGCGTAGGTATTGGCATTTTTGAAAATTTTGTTCTGGTTATCTTCCAACTCTTTTACTGCTTCTTTAGAAGACGGTAAAGTAAAGTCATACTTTTTACCATCAAATAACTTACGAGCGTTCAAATAATTGTTGAAATATTTATCTTGATTGGCATAGTAGTAATAATAGGTCAAGTCCTTTTCAACTTTTTGCGCATAAGTGGTTGCGCTTAAAAATACAAATACTAAAATGAGCAGTTTCTTCATTGATTAATGATTTATAAATAAAGCTACGCCTTAGTATTTTGCAAAGCCGTTAAAAGTTTTGCACAACTGTCTTCAATGAGTTCAAAAACCGGTTCAAAAAGATCATCATCATAATATGGATCTGGTACCACATCGTTATTAATCATAAGTCTTACTTTCTGTTTTTGAGCGGGATTTTGTGCCAAAGACACTACGTCTTTGTAATTCTGTTTATCCATTACAATAATATGGTCGAATTGATCAAAATCACCAACGCTAAACTTTCGGGCTGCTTGCGTTGATATATCGATCCCATGTTTTTTAGCGACTTTGATAGACCTTAAGTCTGGTTTGCTACCAATGTGGTAGCCGCCCGTTCCGGCAGAATCTATTTCCCAGTTTAAGCTTTTCTCTTTTACTAAATGCTGCATAACTCCTTCGGCTAAAGGCGAACGGCAGATGTTGCCTAAGCATACCATTAATATTTTCATAGACTTTTGTATTTTATTATTAGTGATTTTTTAACCTAAGACGTGTGGTCGATTAAGTTTTCTTTAAATTTAATTTACATGATAAACGAGCACCTTACATTATCCGCCATTTCGAAAGAGGTACAAGGAGAATGCAAAGCAATCATGAACTCCTTTAAAAATCTAAAAGCTCGTGAATAAATCTGTTTGTTTCTTCTGAGAACCAAGTTAGAGCAAAGGAACTTACAGATCTCTCCTTTCGTAAAGATGACGTGATTTTGAGTTAAATTCGTCTTATTCACAGCTCAATTTCTCTTTTAACAATAGTTGGTGCAGCGTTCCGGTTTCAAGGCTTTTTAAAGTGAAGATACTGTCCGTTTTGTTGTTGATTAGAAACGAGTCGGTAAACTTTCCGCTACGATAACAACTTCCCTGGGTTTTGTATTTAAACTCCATATCCACAAAATTACCATCGAATTTTAGCGTGTCGCCAGCAACTTTATAATAACCTTTGGCATATTCTTTCCAAGTTCCTTTGTCGTAGCATTCGCCACCTTGTAGATCTGCTTTGGAAAAGTTGTTAATTACGGTATAAAAAGAGTCACAAGTAAACGTGAAATCAAAGTGTTGGTAAGATACTAGCTGACTTTCATTTTCTAATGAATCTTCTGACCACTTCCCTTGCAAAAAAGCTTCTCCCGTTGAAGTTTGTACTTTATTAAATTTACAAGCAGTAAAGAAAAGTAGGGTAACTATTGTTGAAACGAAGAATTGGTATGTTTTAAATTTCATTTTTTGCTTAGGAATTTGCGTTAGGGATTGGAACGGCATCCTTTTTTGTGCCCTTCGACTCCGCTCAGGGTGACACAAAAAAGATATAGCGGAAAGCCTGTATAAACGCCCAAATAATTCTGAGAACGTTTCGTATAAAAACACGAAACCCTTAAAGCTCCATGTTTTTTAAATTTTATTTCAATGAACCAACCATATCTTCAGGTTTTACCCATTCGGTAAATTGTTCGGTAGTTAGCAAGCCGGATTCTACCGCTGCTTCACGTAAAGTTTTGTTTTCTTTATGTGCTTTCTTCGCAATTTTAGCTGCGTTTTCGTAACCGATGTGTGGGTTTAAAGCTGTTACCAACATCAACGAATTTTCTAAATGCTTTTGAATTTCAGGCAAATTTGGTAAAATACCAGCTGCACAATTATTGGTGAAAGAAACGCAGGCATCGCCAATTAAACGGGCAGACTGCAATACGTTTGAAGCAATTACTGGTTTAAAAACATTCAGTTCGAAATGACCGGTTGCACCACCTATAGAAACGGCAACATCGTTACCCATAACTTGTACACAAACCATTGTTAATGCTTCTGGCTGGGTTGGATTTACCTTGCCAGGCATAATAGAAGAACCTGGTTCGTTATCTGGAATAATAATTTCTCCAATTCCACAACGAGGACCAGAACTCAACATTCTGATATCGTTAGCAACTTTCATTAAAGAAACTGCAGTACGTTTTAAGGCGCCAGACATTTCCACCATAGCATCATGTGCTGCCAAGGCTTCAAACTTGTTTGGAGCGGTAATAAAAGGCAAACCCGTTAAAGTTGCAATATGTTTAGCAACTAAAAAATCATAACCTTTTGGCGTGTTTAAACCAGTACCTACAGCTGTACCGCCCAGTGCCAATTCTTTTATGGCTTCTAAAGCGTTTTTAATTGTTCTTATAGAATTGGTAATCTGTTGTGCATAACCAGAAAACTCCTGACCTAAAGTAAGGGGCGTAGCATCCATAAAATGGGTACGGCCAGTTTTGGTAATGGTAGCAAACTCTTCGGATTTTTTGGTCAACGTATCACGCAAAAGCACCAAACCGGGTAAAGTAACTTCCATCACTTGCTTGTAAGTAGCAATGTGCATAGCCGTTGGAAAGGTGTCGTTAGATGATTGCGATTTGTTTACATCATCATTCGGGTGCAAAACTTTTTGCTCATCAGCTAAAGAACCACCATTCATTACGTGAGCGTAGTTGGCAATAACCTCGTTCGCATTCATGTTTGATTGCGTACCCGAACCTGTTTGCCAAATGACTAAGGGAAATTCTTTGTCTAAACTACCAGTCAAAATTTCATCACATGCTTTGGCAATTAAATCTCTTTTTTCTGTAGGTAAAACACCTAAATCAGCATTTGCCATAGCAGCCGCCTTTTTTAAATAAGCAAAAGCATGTATAATTTCGATTGGCATAGAAGCCTCCGGACCAATTTTAAAATTATTTCTCGAACGCTCAGTTTGTGCTCCCCAGTAATTTTCTGCCGGAACTTTAACCTCGCCCATGGTATCATGTTCTATTCTGTATTCCATTTGTTTGCTTTTTGTTACGGGTGCAAAACTAATCCTTTTTACAGTCAAAGCCCAATTATTAGATCAACAATGTGTAAAACTCCTTTTGTTTTTATACATATATAATTTCTATTTTCCCGGCTCGTTTAAAATGTATAAAAATTACAATGATTAAGATTCGTTCGTTCCACTTTTTGCTGATTTCTGTCTTAATTTTAGGTGCCTGTTCTTCCTCGGGTTCTAAAGAAGAAAAAGCAAAACAAAAGATAGTTGATAACTCCAAAAAAGACAGTTTGTCGCTCATATTTGATCCTGCAAACAATGATAAAAAGCTTGATGCGTATTTTAAAGATATTCACAAAAAGCGAAATTATAACGGAAACGTACTGATTGCTAAAAAAGGCAAAATTATTTACGAAGGCACTTTTGGCTGGGCTGATTACCTGCACCGTGACTCCTTAAAAATAGATTCTAAGTTTCAATTGGCATCGGTTTCTAAACCGATGACAGCTACCGCGGTTTTGATGCTGATGGAACAAGGCAAACTAAAATTGTCGCAAACGGTGGATGAGTTTTATCCAGAATTCCCGTATAAAGGCATTACTGTAGAAATGTTGCTTTCGCACCGATCTGGGTTAAACAATTACGTTTATTTTACAGATGGCGTTTGGAAAGAAAAGTATAAAGGCATGACTAATAAGGACGTAATTAGGCTTTATGCAGAGCATAAGCCAGCGCCTTATTTTCCGCCAAATAGACAGTTTCATTACAACAACAGTAATTTTATGTTGCTAGCCGCTATTGTAGAAAAAGTTGCTGGAGAGGATTTTGATATTTACATGCAGGAGCATATTTTTAAACCTTCGGGTATGAAGAATACCGCCATTTACACAACTGCAAAGTATGAGAAAATTCCTGTTGACGTAGTAGGTCATGATCGGATTTGGCGTCGCTCTGTTCGTCAGGATTTTTTAGATGGTGTAACTGGCGATAAAGGCGTTTATTCTACCGTTGAAGATTTATTCTTATTTGACCGGGCCTTGCGAGACGGTAGGTTGTTAAAACAGCAGACTTTAGATTCGGCATATACGCCGCACAGCAAATTGCAAAGTAACTATTTTGGTTATGGTTTAGGCTGGCGTATGTACGTAGATTCTACCAGAAAAGAGCAAGTGGTTTACCATACGGGTTGGTGGCATGGTTTCCGTCATATTTATTTACGAGATATGAAGCGTGATATCACCATCGTAATATTAAGCAACTTGGTAAACGGAAGTATCAACCAGATAGATGATGTCTATAAGATCTTAGGAATGCCAGTTGTGAGAAGAGGTGTAGGTGTTAACGCGGGTAGTGATGATGAGTAATTTTTTTAACACGTCATTGCGATCCGCCAGCTGGCGGATCGCAATCTGTAACCGACAAAGGGTAAACCTATTCTTTTAACCAAAAGTGGTGAATTTGCGCTAAACCGTCATTGCGAGGCTTTTTTCAAGCCGTGGCAATCTCTAACCTACAAAGGGTGAACCCCTTTTTTGACCAAAGGCGATAGAGTTGGGCTTGTGCAAAGAAAATACAGATTGCCACAGCGCCTTTCCGTTTTTGTCCATCGCTTCGCTTCGCAATGACGGTTTATTTGCGTTCCTACCTTAATGAATCGTAATGAATTGCTAAATGCTACTTCGCCAATAAATTCATGAATAGCCTATACGCACCGGGCACACCAGCTGGTAGCTCTCTAAAAAAAACCAAACCCGTATAAACAAATTTGCCCTTTCCATAGTTTGCAATCAACAATGAACCGTCGCTCTCTTTCTCGCCGGTATCTTTCATGCTCAACGGTTTTTCATATTCTTTGCTTGCGTCACTGGCGAAATAGATTCCACGCTCCTGAATCCAACCGTCAAAATCATTGGCAGTTATTTTATTAGGGTAGTTTAGAGCTTTGCTTTTAGGGTTTATAAAATTCACTTTTGCGTTTTCTTCCGTAACGCGATCTCTCACAATGGCAAACGGATAAGGACCAATTTGATCCATTACCAACGGACGGTTTACATTGTATTGCACCAAATAAACTCCACCATTTTTCACATAGTCCATTAGTTTCTGTTGTACAAACTTCATTCGTTCGTTAACGTTGTATAACCTTACGCCAGCAATTATCGCATCGTAAACACTCAAATCATTATTTGCCAAATCATTTTCTGAAAGTAAGGTTACTTTTAGACCAATTTCCCGTAAGGATTCGGGGACCAAATCACCTGCACCTACAATATAGCCTATGTTTTTAGCGGTATTTTTTAAATCAAGCTTTACCAATTTCGCTTCCGCAGGAGGAAAGTAAGTAATTGTTGGAATATGCTCATAGCTGATGGTTTTAATGCCTTCACTGTAATTTTTTCCATCTATCAAAATTGATGCTTTTAACAACCCGTTTTCTGCGTTTGACGAAGGCAGAACTGTGAAAACTAAACTTTGTTCTTCGTCTTTATTTTTAAGCTGGAAGTCAAATTTATCGGGAGAAATCTTCCAACCTTTTGGTACTTCTAAAGTCAGTGAACCTTTTGCATTTTCTTTAAAAGCTTTTAGTTTGATAACGACGCTTTTTGGATTTTCTTCGTTAAAAACAAAAGCTTTAGTGTTAATGGTTGCAGTGACGGACGGCGTAATTGCCAAAGGCTGATAAACCTCGCCACGCACTGCATCCGTGTATTTGTAAACAATCGGGCGCTGGAAATCTAAATTTACACCATTGATATTTACTGAAAAATTAATTGATTCAGCGGGTTTCCCTTCTGGGTAGTTCAATAAATTCTGACTAGCAAGATGATACCTGCCAATATCATGCGCTTCCGCTAGCCAGTAAGGTTGGCTGATATTTGCGGACATTTTTTCACCTTCAACAGTTGCTAATTTGTTAGGTTGCAGTACAACTTTTTTATCCCAATTTTTTATGGAAATGCTAACATCCGAACTTTGTGAGATCAAATCGACCTTTACTTTATAAGACGTATTTACAGCATTAAATGCTGAAGTAGAATAAGCCTCGAACCAAGTTCCGCTACAAGCTAAAATTATATTTTTAAGCTCGTTTAGTTTGTCGGTTATCAAGTCAGTTTTTGGAGCTTTTATCCATACCTTATAGATAGCTAATAATTGCGCAATACTCTCCTTTGGCTGTTGCGGATTAAAACTGTTCACCACAGAAGTTACCAATCCACCAACATGCTCAGCACCTTTAATCTTGCTCCAATCTGTAGTAATGCCATCCATCAAATCGCCTTTAGGCAAAGCATCTTTCCACGAGCTAAAATATTCTAAACTACTACCACGTTGCTTGGCGCTACCAAAACCCTGACTTTTATGCATCGATCTGCTTTCAGCAGCTATTTCTCCGTAGCCTTTCCCTAATAAATTGTTATAAACACCAACATCAATTTTTAGCTGATCGTCGGCAGTATTGTCATTTCCGCCAAAATTATAATTGTTCCACAAAATGCGTTTTGCCTGCCAAACAGCAACTTCTTTCAGTTGTTCGGGAAATCTTTTTGGATCTGCAGCAGCGGAAAAAGCTTCTTGCGCTAAAATGGACGAAGCTGCATGATGTCCGTGTCCTGCTCTAGCATCCGGCGGAAAGCGGGTTATAATAACATCTGGTCTAAACTTTCTGATGATATAAACCACATCCGACAAAATCGAATCTTTGTTCCAAATATTAAACGTTTCTTCTGGTGTTTTTGAATAACCAAAATCATTTGCTCGTGTAAAAAACTGAACAGCACCATCATTTCTACGGGCGGCTAAAAGTTCTTGCGTTCTAATCAAACCCAAATCTTCCGCTTGTTCGTTTCCGATTAAATTTTGTCCACCATCGCCTCGAGTTAAAGCCAAATACCCTGTTTTATACAATTTCTCTTTGGCTAAATAAGCCAATAATCTGGTGTTTTCATCATCTGGGTGTGCGGCTATGTACAATACACTGCCGGTAACGCCCAATTTTTTTATCGACAACAATAAGTCAGCGGAACTGAGCTGTGGCGATGTTTGAGCAATGGATAGCGAAGTAATAAAAAGAAGGAGTAGACTTAAAAACTTGGATTTCATGCAGGAATTAGATTTTCAAAATTTCAGCAGCAATTTACAAATTTTAATTATTTGGCGTTTGCCGATTTAAAATATTACATAAATAGTAGAAGTTCTAATAGCGAAGAGAAAACGGCGAATAAAATTTTAAAAAGCGCTTGAAAATGTATTAATCAGCTACTAATTATTGATATTTTGATAAACAATTTTGTAAATTGCCCACCCTTTAACATCATATAATCATGGCAGATACATTAGCTATCAAGGTAACAAAAACCACTTCTTCAAAACTTTCAACGGTAGATTATGAGAATCTTCCGTTCGGTAAAATATTTTCGGACCACATGCTTACTGCAGATTACGCAGATGGCGAATGGAAGAATTTTGAAATCGTCCCTTTCAGCGATATTGGTTTAAGCCCAGCTATTTCTTCTTTGCATTACGGTCAAGCTTTTTTTGAAGGCTTAAAAGCGTATAAACATGATGATGGTGAAATCTCTGTTTTTCGTCCGGATAAAAACGCAAAGCGCTTTAACAAATCTGCAGATCGAATGTGTATGCCTGCTTTGCCCGAAGAATTATTTATACAAAGTATTGCTACGGTAGTAGATGTAGATAGAGATTGGGTTCCAAACAAAAAAGATTACACGCTTTATATTCGTCCGTTTATGTTTGCTACCGATCCATATTTAGGGGTAGCGCCATCAACTACTTATAAGTTTATGGTTTTATTATGCCCAACTGGCAAGTATTTCTCGAAAAACTTGAAAGTAAAAATAGAAACAGAATACACCCGTTCTGCCGAAGGTGGTTTTGGTTATGCAAAAGCAGCCGGTAATTATGCAGGTTCATTATATCCAGCAAAAAAAGCGGCGGAAGAAGGCTTCGACCAAATTTTGTGGACCGATGCCAAAACTCACGAATACGTAGAAGAAATGGGTGCTGCAAACGCCATGTTTGTGATTGATGGAAAGTTGGTTACGCCATCAACCCGTGATACGATTTTGGATGGTATCACTCGCGAGAGCATCATTACTTTAGCAAAAGAATGGGGAATGGAAGTAGAAGAGCGCAGGGTTTCTGTTGCAGAGGTTTTAGCAGCTATTGAAAACGGAACGTGTACTGATGCGTTTGGAGCGGGAACTGCCGCGGTTATTGCATCTGTTGCCGACATGACTTACAATGGAAAAACTTATACGTTGCCAAACCCTGATGAAAGTGTTTTTGCGAACAAAATGAGAAAAGCGATGGACGATATTAAGTACGGAAGAGTAGAAGATACTCGGAACTGGAATTATATGATTTAGTTTCTGTAAACTAATTGATGAAGGGTTGTTCAGCTGAGCAACCCTTTTTTTGTGGATTCTCAAATTGACTCATTTTGGGCAACGCCATTATTTAAGATATATTTTCTTCATCACGTCATATCGAACGAGAGTGAGACATCTCACAAATAGGTGTCAGATTCTATAAGCAGACTTTGCTTGTGAGATGTCTCGTGTCCTCTACACGACTACTCCAAAATCACTGAGCTATTTTTTTGTCGAAATCGGTTTAGTATTGCTATGCTTGCATAATAAATTTTAATATATTTGAGTTAAGCGTTTGCACATCAATCAGGCAAAAACTAAATCATCCCAATTATATAAAACCATACCTATGAATTTTCAACTATCCGAAGAGCATTTAATGATTCAGCAGGCAGCAAGAGATTTTGCAAATACTGAGTTGAAACCTGGCGTAATCGAAAGAGATGAACATCAAAAGTTCCCGACTGAGCAGATCAAGAAATTAGGTGAACTTGGATTTTTAGGAATGATGGTTGATCCAAAATACGGGGGAGCCGGAATGGATACGATTTCTTACGTTTTGGTAATGGAAGAGCTCTCCAAAATTGATGCATCGGCATCTGTCGTAGTCTCTGCTAACAATTCTTTAGTCTGTTTTGGATTAGAGAAATACGGTTCGGAAGCGCAAAAAGAAAAATACTTAAAGCCTTTGGCAACAGGTGAAAAATTAGGTGCTTTCTGTTTATCAGAGCCTGAAGCGGGATCTGACGCTACTTCTCAACATACTACAGCAGTGGACATGGGTGATCATTACTTGTTAAACGGAACAAAAAACTGGATTACGAACGGTAGCTCAGCTTCTATCTATTTGGTGATAGCACAAACAGATGTTTCTAAAGGTAGCCACGGCATAAACGTTCTGATTGTTGAAAGAGGGATGGAAGGTTTTACCATAGGCCCGAAAGAAAATAAATTGGGAATTAGAGGTTCAGACACACACTCTTTAATGTTTAACGACGTTAAAGTTCCTAAAGAAAATCGAATTGCGAAAGATGGTTTTGGGTTTAAGTTTGCCATGGAAACTTTAGAAGGCGGTAGAATCGGGATTGCAGCGCAAGCCTTGGGAATCGCATCTGGAGCTTTTGAGTTGGCAACCAGTTACTCCAAAGAAAGAAAAACATTTGGAAAACCTATTTCTCATCACCAAGCCATAGCATTTAAATTGGCCGACATGGCTACCGAAATAGAAGCAGCGAGGTTGTTGGTGCTCAATGCAGCTTGGTTAAAAGATCAAGGCTTGCCTTATGATAAAGCGAGTTCAATGGCTAAACTTTTTGCCTCCGAAGTGGCGATGAAGACCACGGTTGAAGCGGTACAGGTTCACGGTGGTTATGGTTTTGTAAAAGAGTACCACGTTGAACGATTGATGCGTGACGCTAAAATCACGCAGATTTACGAAGGGACTTCCGAGATTCAAAAAATTGTAATATCAAGAAGTATTTTAAAATAGTACTACATTAGTACATGGTATTTTTTACCATATAGGTACATAGAATTCAATTTTAGAAGCATGGCTTTTTTTAGGTACACAAAGGTAGCTGAAGCCCTGCTTCAGCAAAAAATGCATCCTTTCAGTAGCCAAAACGATGTTGCTATGTGGTTTGATTTTTTGTTACATAGTGAAATAGTTTAAACAACATCTATATTTATTGCATGAAAAAGCTGAGCTTAATTTTTACATCCATTTTAACAGGAATTATATTGCTAAGCTCATGCGATAAGCCATCGGGTAAATTTAGTCCAGGTATTTGGCGAGGGGCACTAATTACAGAAACTGGAATCGAGATCCCTTTCAATTTTGAGGTAAAGGATAGTGCGGCTAACTACACTATTTATATCATGAATGGTGAAGAACGGTTTAAAATAGATGAAATTACCAGAACTGGAGATTCTATCCATTTCAAAATGCCCTTGTTTGATTCGGAGATTAACGGAGTTATTTTAGATGAAAAAATTACTGGTGTTTGGACGAAGCATCTTGCGGACAAGGATGTGGAAATGACGTTTTATGCGAAAGCAAATGCCAACTGGAGAATTAGCGAGCAAGTGGTGAAAAGTAGGTTTAAAGTAAATGGAAAGTGGAAAACCACTTTTACAAGCGAAGATGGCAAAGATACTACGCAGGCAATTGGTGAGTTTTTGCAAAATAAATCAAAAGTTACCGGTACTTTTTTAACCACCACTGGAGATTATCGTTATTTAGAAGGTGTAATAGATGCTGATAAACTTTATTTATCCACTTTTGATGGCGCTAGTGCTTATTTATTTACCGCAAAAGTAAATGCCGATAGTACGCTAACAAACGGGAAGTTTTACGCTGGCTTTTCTCATGTAGAAAACTTCACTGCAAAATTGGACTCAACAGCGACGCTTCCTGATGCTTATTCGCTTACCTATTTAAAAGATAAGAATGCCAAGCTTGAGTTTATGTTTAAAGATTTAAATGGAAAACTAGTTTCTCTAACGGATGCTAAGTTTAAAAATAAGGTTGTGGTTTTACAATTGTTTGGTTCATGGTGTGCCAATTGCATGGACGAAACTGCGTATTTGGCTAAATTTTATGAGCGCTACAAAAACAAAGATGTTGAAGTTTTAGGCTTGGCGTACGAACGAACAACAGACTTCGCAAAAGCAAAGGCTAATATTGAGAAAGTGGAAAAGAGGTTTAGTACAACTTATCCCTTTTTAATTACCGGTTTTACCAATAAGGAAGCTTCTAAAAGTTTACCGATGTTGAATAAAGTGATGGCGTTCCCCACATTAATCGTTATAGATAAGGAAGGAAATGTAAATAAAATTCATACTGGCTTTAACGGTCCGGGAACAGGAAAGCATTATGTAGAATTCACCCAAGAATTTGAGCAATTGATTAATGAACTCATCAAAAGCTAGATTTTGCTTTGTTTAGCGCACTTGTAAGCTATAAATATCAGATTTTGAATTACTTAGAATAGCACTTATAGTTAAATAATTTTCGTGATTAATTTTAAGTGGCAGGGATATTGCGCTGACGCTTTTACAACTCAACATAAAACCACTCAAAAAATGAAAAAATTATTAACCTTAGCTGGCCTTGCTGTTTTAATTAGCGCATGTAGCCCAAAGTATTATACTGCTAATACCCAAAACGTCCCTTTAATTTCTGCAAAGGGAGAAAAAAACTTAACTATTGCCGGTAACGGAAATCAGATCGAATTCCAAGGTGCAGTGGGTGTTACTAGCAACATCGCTGTTAAAGCAAACGGAGCATTTTTTATTCCCGCAAAAGAGGATAACGGAAATGGCGGTTCTGGCAACTTAATTGAAGTCGGCGCTGGATATTTTACGCCGGTAAATCAAAATTTTGTTTTCGAAACTTATGCAATTTTAGGTTTTGGAAGTATGAAAAATCATTTCGAGCCAAATGGAACTGATGGGGGAGATATTTCTGCAAATGTGGTGCGTTATGGTATCCAACCTAACTTTGGTTATAAGTCAAAAAACTTTGAGGCAATAGTTTCCTCTCGATTTGTAAACTTAAACTATAATAAAGTTGAAGGGACTTTAATATACCAAGGGAATAACCAAATCAATTATTTAAATGATAACAAGTCTAATTTCTTAGTCGAGCCAGCTTTAACTTTAAGAGCCGGTCTTGATAAGGTTAAATTTCAAGCACAATTTGGTCATAGCTTTAACCTTTCTAACAATGACTTCAGACAGGATAAAGATTACTTAACGCTGGGAATTAATTTTAGATTGAAATAAAATATAGTTCGACTGAGCATTTATAGAAAAAGGATTTACAATTAATGTTGTAAATCCTTTTTTGCGTTTGAAGGAAAAGCTCTATTAGCGTTCAAATTCTAGTCATTGGTTCAGTTCTAAAATCTAACACATAACTATATGTTATGCAGGCACTAAAGTATCATACTTTTTAATCTCGTTAAATTCGGTTGCGTTATTTTCCGTTTCTTCTTCGATATCATAATCATCTTGTAGTCCTAACCAAAATTTGGCCGAGTTACCAAAATATTTACTAAGCCTTAAAGCGGTGTCTGCAGTAATTCTGCGGTTTCCTTTTATGATTTCGGAGATTCGGGTTTGCGGAACCTTCAAATCTTTAGAAAGCCGATAGGCAGTAATTTCTAGAGGCTCAAGAAACTCGTAATTTAAGATTTCACCAGGATGTACATTTGATAGCTTTTCCATAATTCTTTTGTTAATGATAATCAATTATTTCTACTTCACTCGCATTCCCGTTACTCCAAATAAAAATGATTCTCCATTGTTTGTTGATGCGAATACTATAAAATTCACCTAATTTTCCACTCAATTTTTCAAGTCGGTTAGATGGTGGAATGCGTAAGTCAGCAATATCTTGCGAGTTGTTTAGCATTCTCAATTTCCGCCGTCCAACATCCTGAATCTCAAGCGGCATTTTCTTAACTCGGACCCCGCTCCATATTTGCTCAGTCTCTTTAGTGCCAAATGACAATACCATACCTTTTGCGTTACTAACGTTAAAGGTAGGTAATATATTCTTAAGACAGGAGGATCTCCAAGTCTTTAGTTTAAGGTTTTTTTACGATATGGTTTCTTGCGGTAGGTGCTACTTAGCACATCATCAAACATGAGATCACTGTTTATACAAAATACTCTAAAAGCTGGTTGTCACACCCACGGCAAAATCAAAGTAATAAGTAGAAAAGCGGTTAGTGATGAAACCGATAGCAAGGAAAATACCTCACCTGACGTTCAACGGAAATGGAGAAGAAAATCTACGTTTCGCACAGTTATTGTAAGTAACAAAAGCGCAGTAACATACACATATAAGGTTTTTTTAACAAAAAAACTCTTATTTCACCACAGCCGGCACAACCGCAACCGTCAACCTACTCACGCAACTCAACTTTCCTTGTTCATTATAAATCTTGATATCCCAAACATGGGTTTTACCGCCAATATGCAATGGCGTACAAATGCCGGTTACAAAACCGTCTTTTACTGGGCGTAAATGATTGGCGTTAACTTCTAAACCAACACCCATATTTTTTTCGGGGTTTAAAATCAAGTTGCTTGCCACGCTTCCTAAAGATTCGGCAAGCACTGCATTTGCGCCACCATGCAAAATGCCAAAAGGCTGATGCGTTTTGGCATTTACGGGCATTGTTGCTTTAATAAAATCGTCACCAATTTCGGTGAACTCAATTCCTAAAAAAGCACCAAGATGATTATTGTGGCGGTTGTTTAATTCCGCCACAGTTGGTTGCGTAAACCAAATCATTTTTTAAGATATAGGTCTTTTAACACATTAAAGTGATGCTCAATATGTCCGTAGATGATGAAAAGCAATGCACCAGCAGAAACTTTGCTTCCGTTAGCGGATCCTTTTTTCTTCATATCCTCGTCAGACAAAGATTTAAAGAAAAATAAATTCGCTTGACGTAACATCACCAGTTCATCTACCAAATCGCTATAAGCATATTTACTCATATCCGTATTTGCTACCAAAGCGTCTTGGTCATAACCTGGTAAATCGGTTTGGTCATTACGGGCAATTCGCATGGCTCTGTAAGTCATCACGCGTTCCGTGTCTATCAAATGTGAAAGCACTTCTTTAACTGTCCATTTTCCTTCCGCATAAGCGAAATCATATTTTTTCTCTGGAATATCTGCCAAAAAATCGTCGATGCTGTTTAATTGACTCTTTAAACGACGCAAAATAGGCTGGTTGCCTGCACAAGCGAGGTCAATATATTCTTGATAAAATGGTGCGTATTCGTTAGCTAGTGGTTGGTACATAGTTTAAGCTGCTTTTAATGATGATTCTAAATGTTGTTCCTTTTCCAATTTCAGATTCTTTTACAAAAATATGTCCTTTATGGTAGTTTTCAATTATTCTCTTGGTGAGGGATAATCCTAAACCCCATCCTCTTTTTCTGGTGGTAAAACCAGGCTGAAAAATAGCGTCAAATTTTGAACGAGGAATTCCCTTTCCAGTGTCGGTAATATCCACAAATATCTGCTCTTTCGCAATATTTTCTATAATGTTAACCGATATTTTACCTTCGCCTCCAATTGCGTTTACCGCATTTTTTAAAATATTTTCTATTACCCAGTCAAATAAAGGGATGTTTAGTAAGGCTTCTTGATTCTCGTCGCCGTTAACCTCGAAGCTTATTTTATCACTCACCCTAACACTAAAATAATCAACATAATCTTTAATGGTTTCGTAAACTGAATGACTGGTTAAAACCGGCATTGAACCAATTTTAGAAAATCGATCCGCCACAATTTCTAACCGCTTCATGTCATTTTCCATCTGTAAAATAAGCGGGTCTTCTTCTGCATCAAACTTGCTTTTCAAAAGTTCTATCCACGCCATTAAAGATGATATGGGCGTACCCAATTGGTGCGCAGTTTCTTTAGCCAATCCTACCCAAACTTGGTTTTGTTCCGTTCGCCGAGAAGAGTTAAAAATTAAATAGGCCGTCATTAAAAACAGCGCAATAATAGTAAGCTGAATATAGGGGAAAATACGCAATTGGGTAAGCAGAAAACTGTCTTTATAGTAAACGTACTTTACGTTGCCATTCATTTCTATAGGAATGGCGTCGTGTTGGGCTTTCATACTTTTCAGTTGCCGTAAAAAATATTGTGGATCATATTTCCGGTCGGTGTCTATTTTATAATAAGTTTTGGTGGTATCAAGCGCAGTATAAGTGATAATGGAATCCCTATCATCCGTTACAATTGCAGGTACAACTAAACTGTCTTTCACGGTAAAAAGGTAATTCATCATTTCTTCGTTATCCGTTTCAAACATTTTTTTAAAACTCTGACTCCAAACTTCTGCTCTTGTACGTTCCGATTGTGAAATTCCCCGGACCAATAAATCGGTGTACCATAACGAGGTTGCAGCAATAACCACTGCGCCAATTAGCAAAAAATACTTCCACCTACGTTTATTTTCGTAAAGACCCATTTAGTAATTTGAATTTTTTTCACCACATAGAAACATAGCTGACATAGATTTTTTAAAGTTTAGCGGTGCATTATAGCTTATTTGGTCGGATTTACTATTTTTCAGTTAAACGGTAATTTGCTATGTCTCTATGTGGTTTAGTTTTTTGTTGTGTAATTAACTGTAAGATGTGTTTAGGTAATTAAAAAGCCAATTCCAATAAAATCGGACAATGATCAGAGTGCTTTGCTTCTGGCAAAATAGCCGCTCTTTTTAAATTGTCTGATAACTCAACGGTACACATGTGATAATCAATACGCCAACCTAAGTTTTTACCTCTTGCACCAGCTCTATAACTCCACCAAGTGTAATTATGCGGATCAGCGTTAAAGTGTCTGAAAGTATCAATAAAACCCAGGTGAATAAAACTATCCATCCAAGCTCTTTCTTCGGGTAAAAAACCTGATGAATTGGCATTTGATTTAGGATTATGGATATCAATCGCTCTATGGCAAATATTATAGTCGCCGGATATTACCAGTTTCGGGAAATCAACCTTTAGCTTTGCAATGTAATCAGCAAAATCATCTAAAAACTTATATTTAAAAACTTGGCGTATATCACCACTACTGCCAGATGGAAAATAAGCACTGATTACAGAGAAATCTTTAAAATCTGCTCGAATTACACGCCCTTCTCTATCATATTCTTCTATTCCACAGCCATACTCCACATGGTCGGGCTCGACTTTAGAGAAGATTGCGGTCCCGCTGTATCCTTTTTTCTCTGCCGGAAACCAGTAATGTTTATAGCCTAAAGTTTCTAAAACAGCAATATCTGCAATTTGATCTGGCGTGGCTTTAATCTCTTGTAAACAAACCACGTCAGCTTCAGCAGCTTGTAGCCACGCAAAAAACTCTTTATTAATTGCCGCCCTAATTCCGTTAACGTTGTATGATATGATCTTCATTTATTAATTTTATAATTCCAAGCAAATCGCTTTAAGCTTTCTGCCTTTTGCTTTAGGCTTTTTTAGTTTTAAGTTCTTTTAGGAGCATTTTCAACTCTTTCTTCTCCACCAATGAAACACTCATTTTAATATCTGTTAAAGGTCGGTCGTTTCTATCGACTTTTACGGTGCAAATATTATCGACCATTTGCATTCCTTTTACCACTTCGCCAAACACGGTATAAGAACCATCCAAAAACGGAGCACCGCCAATAGTTTTATAAATTTCTCTTTGCTCAGGTGTGAATTTTCTGTTTTCTAAACGGTTATTCTCTATTCCGTCCAATTCGGTATCAGTGTACTTTTTTCCTTGAACAATATAAAACTGAGAACCACTAGAAGCTTTCGCTGGATTGTTATCTCTAGCTGCAGATAAAACTCCTCTTTTATGGAATAAGTTGGCTGAAAATTCAGCAGGAACGGTGTAGCCAATATCGCCTCCACCCAATTGGTCGCCTTGTTTGGCAGTTTTAGAAGTAACATCACCACCCTGAATCATAAATTCTTGAATAACACGATGAAATAAAGTACTATCCAGCGTTCCTTCTTTCGCTAGTTTAAAGAAGTTGTCCCGATGTCTAGGAGTTTCATTGTACAATTTAATGTAAACAGTACCGTAATTGGTTTCCATTTTCACATAAGTGTCGGTCGGTTTTGTCGCGAAAGTTGAAACCGAAAAAAAAGTGAGTAGAATAAAAAAAAGAGTTTTCATGTGTGCTAATTTGCTGCAAGATATTTATTTTTTTGGATAGCTAAGAAGTCCGTAGCCCGCCGACGGATGACCGCTGACTGCGGACCTCGGACTTTAAACTACATCAACAAGGTGTCAATTCGGTAAGCTTGCACCATTTCCAAAGCTGGCGACCAATTGAAAACCGTAAAATGGCCGTCTTGCGAAGCTACCATAGCCAAAGCATCATGCTGATCATAAACAAATTGCGCTGCTGCAAAATGACGTGTACCTCCAACTTCTCCAATAAATTTGATGATGGGTTCGGTATTCCTAAGCGGTTCTAGAAAAAGCACCTTTTCTACAGTTGCGGTGTCGTTACTCCTAACAATTTTTGCCCCAAAAGTATGTAAATGATGGTCTCTACCAATAACCGTTGCTCCGTCAACAGCGGTTAAGCCGGCAATATTTTCTACTTCATTAAGCAATGCTGTTTGCCAAGATGTATTTGTATGTTCTTTTTGGTCTTGGCTCAATAAACCAGCTAACGAACCAAATGTTGGATATATTGGATATTGCAAAGGATGCACAATAGAACGTTTCCATAAGCTTGATTGGGGCGGTACAACCAGCAATAATCCACCGTGTTGATGAGCTCGCATGGAAACTGCCAGCTGAATTAAAACGTTTACGCCATCATTATAAGAACAGGGTGCATCAATGTTTAAAAGAGCAGTGATAAAAGAAGGACATTCTTTAAAATGACCGTAATCTTTATTCACAAACTTAATTTCGTCGCCTTTTAATACAGCTACGTTCGTATACTTTCCAAAGCCTTGTAAACGGCGATGCTTTACTACAATTAAACCCGGTTCAGAAACATCTAATACAAAGCAATAATTTGGAATTTTTAAAGTAGTGCCCCAAATATATAGTAAACCGTTTTCTTCCCAAACACCAAGGTGTATTCCTGCTCTTTCTACTCCGGGGGCAAGCTTGGTTAAAACCGAAACCGTTAATGGTAATTTTGAGCCAAACAACAAGGGTTGTTCAGCTTGCTCTGGTGATAAATAAGCGATAGAAATTTTCGGAGAATTGCCCTCTTCCTTGCGCAAACTTGCCCAGAAAGCAGCATTAATAATTTCTTCTATAACTTGATGGTTGGGCGCTTTGGCTAAGTGTAATTCACCTTTTGATAGGGCATTATTGATGAGATTTCTAAAATGATCTTCAATCAGTGGCGAAGCTGATTTTGCTGCTTGGTATGTAGTAATGCCCATGTTCCAAAAATAGATTATCTCCAGAAAAGAAATAAAGATTTTTACTTTTATTTACGTTGAAGCAACAAAAATAAGTTGATCTGTTTAAGGATGAAATTTTATATCGATAAATATGATTTGTGTTAGGAACAAGATTACGCGTTAAGGACAGTATGTGCATCGTTTGTTGTTTTTATAATCATTTAGCAACAGGCAAAAAAAAGGATAGCATATTATACGCATAGCCATCAAAATGCTTTCATTATTTGATTCGGTGTTTATATATAGGATGGTTAACAAAATCCTTCTGCCAAATTGACACCAAAAAATCCTTTGGAACAAGCATTGATAAGCTCCGTATGTAAATATTAAATAAATAAAATAGACATATTATCATGCAGGAAAAAGGAACAATTTCAATTCACACGGAGAATATTTTCCCCATCATCAAAAAGTTTTTATACTCTGATAACGAGATATTTTTAAGAGAATTAGTTTCTAACGCAGCAGATGCTACGCAAAAAATAAAAAGACTATCGGGTTTAGGTCAGTACAATGGCGAACTTGGCGACCTACAAGTTAACGTTGCTTTTGATAAAGACAAAAAAACCATTACCGTTTCTGACAATGGTTTGGGAATGACTGCCGAAGAGATAAAGAAATACATTAACCAGATTGCTTTTTCTGGAGCAACTGAATTTGTAGAGAAATTTAAAGATGCTAAAGATGCCAATGAGATCATCGGTAAATTTGGTTTAGGTTTCTATTCTGCATTTATGGTTTCTGACCATGTAGAAATTCAAACATTATCTTACCAAGAAGGTGCAGAGCCTGCAGCTTGGATTTGCGACGGTAGTACAGAATTTGAGATTAAAGAAGGAACAAGAACAACTCGCGGAACAGATATTATTTTACATGTTAACAGCGAATCGGAAGAGTTTTTAGACCAACAAAAACTACAGACAATTTTAGATAAGTATTTTAAGTTTTTAACTGTAAAACTGGTTTTTGGAACAACAACCGATAGCGTTGAAGACGGTGAAGATGCGGAAGGTAAAAAACAATACAAATCTGTTGAAGTTGAAAACGTAATTAATGGTGCAAAACCAATTTGGACGCAGTCTCCGTCTGAATTAAAAGACGAAGATTATATTAAATTTTACAAAGAACTTTACCCTTTCCAAGAAGACCCTTTGTTTTGGATCCATTTAAACGTGGATTATCCTTTCAATTTAACTGGCGTTTTATACTTCCCAAAATTGAAAAACGATGTTGAAATCCAGAGAAACAAAATTAAATTATTTAGTCGCCAAGTGTTTATTACTGACGAGGTAAAAGACATTGTTCCTGAGTTTTTGATGTTATTGCATGGTGTAATCGATTCACCAGATATTCCGTTGAACGTTTCCAGAAGTTTCTTACAGGCTGATAGCAACGTGAAGAAAATTAACAGCTATATCACTAAAAAAGTTGCTGAAAAACTAGGTGAACTGTTTAAAAAAGACAGAGCGGCTTACGAAACCAAATGGAGCGATATAGGCTTATTTGTGAAGTACGGTATGATTAGCGAAGAGAAATTCTACGATAAGGCTAAAGATTTCGCTTTGTTCACTAATACCGAAAAGAAAAACTTTACCATGGATGAGTACCGTGATAAAGTAAAAGATACCCAAACGGATAAAGACGGGAATTTGGTTTACCTATATACGGTTGACCCTTCAAAGCAGGATGGTTTTATCCAATCAGCAACCCGAAAAGGTTACGATGTTTTGTTGATGGATACGCAAATTGACTCACATTTTGTAAGTCAGATGGAGCAGAAATTAGAAAAAACACAATTGAAACGTGTGGATTCTAGCACTGCCGACAAACTGATTGACAAAGGGGAGAAGATGGAACACGTTTTAAGCGAGGACCAAACGAAGCAGATTAAAGAAATCTTTGAAAAAGCGATCAGCAAACCTGCTTACCAAGTTGAAGTAGAAGCTTTAAGTCCCGATGAGTTACCTGTAACGGTTACTATGGATGAGTTTATGCGTAGAATGAAAGACATGGCTGCAATGGGCGGTGGTATGAGTTTCTACGGAAATATGCCAGATAGTTACAAAGTTGCCATCAACGGAAACCATAAAATTGTAAACAAAATTTTGGCTAGCACTGATGAAGCTGAACAATCTGCTTTAGCTAAGCAAGCTTTTGATTTGGCTTTGCTTTCTCAAGGTATGTTAACCGGAGCTGATTTAACTGCTTTTGTGAATAGAAGTGTGAGTTTGATTTAAGTTATATAAATTTAAAGGCAAGTGAGAAAAGCTCGTTTGAAATATTTTCAAACGAGCTTTTTCGTTTTTTAGGTACTGGTTGATGTATTTTAGCTATAAAAACAATATAAAATGGCAAATATAAGCTTGGGATATTCCAGCTTGAAGCAAGAAATAAATTTTTTAAGGAATTCGTATCAATAAATGCTTTAAGAATTTCAGAAGAACAAGAAAGAATCAACGAAATTATTCGGATGGAAAAACGATTGAATTTTGACATTGAGCATCTTATTGATGGAATATATCAAGATGAGATTGATACACATTTTAGATCTTTTCCTAAGCTATATTATAATTCTATGTTAGTTAGCTTATACTCTTATATCGAATACCACTTTACAATGATTGTGAAGCTAACTCAAAAACAAACAGAGAAAAAAATAAAATTAAAAGATATAAACGCATTAAATCAAATAGAGAAATGTAAAAGTATTTATTGCTAATTTTTGAGATAAGTTTAGATGAGTTAAATAAAGAGTGGGAAATCATTAAAGATATTTTTAAATTAAGGAATATAATTGTTCATAATAACGGTAACTTAATGACTGACGACGATTTACCAATTGAAAAACAAAAGGAATATTCATTAGTTAATAAATACCAAAAGATGATTATGATTAATTACATGAGTTATGTAGTTATCGTGGATGAAAGATTAATATTTTTTTTTATTGAGAATATAGATGCATTTTTTAAAAAGTTGATTAAAAAAATTGAATCGAACAATTTCAGGGAGCTAGACGACGATTTTAAATGGGAACCGTATCCTTTTTAAGTCTTTTTTTAATTTTAATTACTCTCTCCGTCCAAGCAGGGTCTCTCGCAGAGGACCCTGCGTTAGTGTCCAATAGAATCACTACATTTGAAAATGGCAATCAAAACTATTCACAATACAACCGATAAAACTTGGTTCGTTACGTTTACCTGTTTTGACTGGATTCCATTATTTGAAATCACAAAATCCTATGATTTAGTTTGTAACTGGTTAAATTTGATCAGAGAAAAATATTCGATTGAAACCACGGGATTTGTAATTATGCCAAATCATGTTCATGCATTACCTTTTGCCCCCTTATCAAGTAAATATTATTAGTAACGATTTCATCAGATAACAATATGCTTTTTGACATAAGTTCAAGGTTTTGTGAAATAAATATATCTAAACTTTATTGGAAATCACAAACTGTGATTTCCAATATCTATTCAACGTTAGAATTCACGAAGCAATAACTCCGAGAATCTGCCTGGACTTTCTAATGGAGATTCATTCATACTTCAGCGTTTTTCGTTATTGCCGTCCAAGCAAGGTTTCTCGCAGATGACTCTGCTTGGACACGCTCTAAAAAGGTGTATGCTATTATAAAACTTATATGAATGGCAACTTCATTTCCTTCGTCGTGGCAACAATACAAGACAATTCACAAATGTGTTTTAAATCATCTTTTTCAATCTTTCTCGTTCCAGAACGGATAAAGATTTTCTCACACAGCCGGTCACTCATGCAAACATTGAATTAGCAACAATCTCTCTCCGTGTTTACGTAACAAAAACGGCACAAAAAAAACATACATTTTCCGTAACATTGTACCCAATTTCCTATCAGAATAAAAATTGACATATGAAGTACTTATATATTTTTCTCATCACCCTTATTTTCAATTCTAGTCTGTTTGCTCAATTCCCAGGGGCAGAACCACAAAACACGCTCACCGGAAAAATCACAGCTACGGTTATCGACTCGCTTACCAAAAAGCCGGTAGAATATGCTACGGTAGCACTCGGTAAAACTGGGCAAGCAAAATCGACAAATGGTTCTTTGGCAGACGGAAAAGGTGCTTTTAAAATAGAGAACGTAAAACCCGGAAAATACCGGTTAACCATCTCTTTTATTGGTTATAACACCAAAATTATTGATAACGTAGAAACAACTTTATCTAAGCCAGATTTAAATTTGGGAGAAATCACGCTATCGCAAAGCAATAAAATGCTGAACGAAGTTACAGTAACCGGTCAGGCGAACTTGATTGAAAATAAGATTGACAAAATAGTTTATAACGCTGAAAAAGACGTTGCCATTGCAGGAGGGAATTCGACTGATGTTTTACGTAAAGTGCCTTTACTTTCAGTGGATTACGATGGTAATTTATCATTGAGAGGAAGCAATAATGTAAAGGTTTTAATTAATGGGAAACCATCAGGCACAATGGCCGGCAATATGGCCGATGCTTTAAAAGCAATTCCTGCAGATCAAATTAAAAGTGTAGAAGTCATCACTTCTCCATCTGCTAAATACGATGCCGAAGGAACTTCAGGAATTGTAAACATCATTACCAAAAAAACAAACTTAGAAGGAATTAGTGGT
>JBBSQW010000011.1:0-114151 GCA_038243635.1 Sphingobacteriales bacterium | reverse complement strand
TTTGAATAGTATTAATAATTTAATTTTTGTATAACAAACTCAATATGAGAAACTTCTCATCTCATTTTAGAAGCTTTTTAAAGCCTTTAGCCCTGGCGACTGTCATCGCAATAAGTGCTATTAATTTAAGTTTTGCTCAGGCAGCTCCAGCAGATTCTTCTGCAACTGGTGCAGCCGCTGCTCCGGCTGGTGGTGCTGGCTCTACATTATCGGGAGATGCCACAGCAGGCGAAGCATTGTTTAAGTCTAATTGTGGTGCTTGTCACGCAATAGATAAACGTGTGTTAGGTCCTGCTCTAGCAGGTATTAACGAAAAGCAAAGTAACGAATGGCTGCACAAGTGGATTAAAAACTCTGCAGGACTAATCGCTTCTGGCGATAAAGATGCGGTAGCTATTTTCGAAGAGTACAACAAGGTAGCAATGCCAGGTTTTCCTCAGCTTAGCGATACAGACGTTGACGACATTTTAACCTACATACAAAAAGCGGGTGTTAAAAAACCTGCAGCTGCGGCTGGTGCAGCAGCTGGCGCAGAAGGTGCAGCTCCGGCTGAAACTGGTGTTAGTAGTTTTATGATTATCGTGCTGATTGCATTTGTGTTAATCGCATTCTTAGTGATTGTGGTTTTAAACAGAGTAATTGGTACGTTAGAACTCTTTTTAGTTAAAAAAGATGAGCAAGTTGACCTAACTGCTGAAGACGACGAAGAAATTGTTGAAGGCGAAGGGAAAGATAGATTAGCCGTAGTTAAGAAGCTGGCGAAAAACAAGAAGTTTGTTTTCTTCGTAGTGTTAGCGTTGTTAATTACTTTAGGTTCTTTTGGTTATATGGATTTATGGAATACAGGTATTCAACAAGGATATCAGCCGGTACAGCCAATTAAATTCTCTCACCAGCTACACGCAGGTACTAACCAAATTGAATGTCAGTATTGTCACTCTGGTGCTTGGAAGTCTAAGAACGCTACAATCCCATCTTTAAACGTTTGTATGAACTGTCACAAGTATGTACAAGCAACTGAAGCTTACGACGGCGAAATTTCTCCAGAAATCCAAAAGATTTATACCGCATTGGATTACAACCCCGAAACACAAAAGTACGGAACAAATACCCGCCCAATTGAATGGGTAAGAATACACAACCTTCCAGATTTAGCTTACTTCAATCATTCGCAACACGTAAAAGTTGCAGGTATTGATTGTCAAAAATGTCACGGTCCAATTCAGGAAATGGCAGAAGTTTATCAATATTCTCCATTAACCATGAAATGGTGTATCAACTGTCATAAAGAAACAGAAGTTAACTCAAAAGGTAATGCTTACTATGACAAGGTAATTGCTGCACACGATCAGATCAAAAAAGGAGAGAAAGTGACAGCCGCAGTGTTGGGTGGTTTAGAGTGTGGAAAGTGTCATTATTAATAATTAGCAATAAACAATTACAGTCTTATATAGCTTAAATGGAGAGCACAAAGAAATATTGGAAAGGTTTAGAGGAAGTAAGTAATACTCCTGAATTCGCGGAACATAGTAAAAACGAGTTTGCCGAGCCGATTCCTGTAGAAGAACTATTAGAAGGTAGCGGATTAAATTCTGTGGCTCCTCGTAGAGACTTTTTAAAGGCCATGGGTTTTGGATTAGGGGCCGTAAGTTTAGCAGCTTGTAATGTTGCACCAGTTCAAAAATCTATTCCTTACTTAATTAAACCAGAAGAAGTAACACCTGGTATTCCTAACTATTATGCTTCCAGTTATAAGGGTGGAAGTATCTTGGTTAAAACCAGAGAAGGTCGTCCAATCAAAATAGAAGGAAATCCATCTTGCTTAGTTAACCAAGGAGGTTTAAATGGTCAAGCGCAAGCTGCTGTTTTAGATCTTTATGATATATCTAAATTAAAAGGACCTTTAAAGCTCGGTGCAGAAAAACCTTGGGATGATGTTGATATTTACGTAAAACGCCAACTTTCAAAAGTACAGGCTTCTGGTAAAGTAATCGCTTTGGTTTCTTCAACCATTAACAGTCCTTCAAGTAAAGTTGCTATTGCAGAATTCTCTTCGCAATACCCAGCAACTAAGCAAGTAACTGTTGATGCAGTGTCTTACTCAGGTATCATCAAAGCAAACGAAGCAAATTTTGGTAAAGCTGTTTTACCGCAATACCGTTTTGATAAAGCAACTATAATTGTAAGTTTTGGAGCAGATTTCTTAGGAACTTGGATATCTCCAACTCAATTCACCAAGCAATATGTAAGTAACCGTAATATGGCATCTCTAAACCAAAAGAGAATGTCGAGACATATTCAGTTTGAAACTGGATTAAGTATGACGGGAACAAATGCAGATTCAAGAATTGCGATTAAGCCATCAGAAGAAGGTATTGCAATTTTAAGTTTGTATGCAGAATTAACTGGCGCAGCAGTAGGCGGTGCAAGTTTAACTAATAACAATCCAGCTTCAGCAGCAGTTAAGTTAGCTGCAAAAGAATTACTAGCTGCAAAAGGTTCGGCCTTGGTAATTTCCGGGTCAAACAGTGTAGCTACTCAAAGCGTCATAAATGCAATCAATAGTTTCTTAGGAAGCTACGGAACAACAATAGATTTAGACAATCCATCATACCAGTTCGCTGGTAAAGATGAGGATTTGACGATGCTTTTGGCAGATATGAATGCTGGAAGAGTAGGAGCGGTTTTGTTTCTAGATGCAAACCCGGTTTATAACCATCCATTAGCAAAAGAGTTTGCAGCAGCACTTAAGAAAGTTGATTTATCAGTTTCTTTCGCTGATAGAGCAGATGAAACAGCTTCTTTATGTAATGTAATTGCACCAAACCATAACTTTTTAGAAGCTTGGGGCGATGAGAACTCAATAGAAGGTTATTACACTTTAGTACAACCAACTATTAACCCAATTTACAACACCCGCCAGGCGGAATTAAGCTTGTTGGTTTGGGCTAATTATCCAAATCAAGATTATTATGCTTTTGTAAGAAGCAACTGGGAAAAATCTGTTTTAGGATTAGCTGGTAAAAAGTGGGATGATGTTTTACAGGCTGGCTTTGTAGCTTTACCTGCTAAAGCAGCTGGCGTTTATTCTTTCAACGGCGCAATTGATGCTACTGAAGTATTAAAGCAAAGTAAGGCATTAGCTAAAGATATTGAATTACATATTTATCAATCTGTTGCAATAGGTTCTGGAGAGCAGGGTAACAATCCTTTGCTACAAGAGATGCCAGATCCGGTATCAAAAGTAACTTGGGATAACTACGCAGCCATTAACCCTAAATTTGCTGAATCTTTAGGAATAAGACAATTTGATATTGTAACTGTAAAAACAGATAAATACAGTGTTGATTTACCAGTAATACACCAACCAGGACAAGCGCAAGGAACAGTTTCTGTTGCGGTTGGTTATGGTAGAACAAAAGCAGGTAAAGTAGGTGATGGTGTTGGACAAAACGTTTATCCATTTATTACGTACAACCAAGGTGTTGCAAATTTTGTGAATACCGTTACGGTTAGCAATACAGGCAAACGCGATGAGTTGGCTTTAACACAAACTCACCAAACTATAGAAGGTAGAAACATCATCCGCGAAGCTACTTTTGCAGAATACAAAAAAGATCCTACCCACGGTAGTGGCAATGGTTATGAAAAACATCCAACTTACGATCTTTGGGGTAAATACGACCAGCCAGGCCACAATTGGGTAATGGCGATTGACCTTAATGCATGTACAGGTTGTGGTGCTTGTATCGTAGCTTGTAATGCAGAAAACAACGTTCCTGTGGTAGGTAAAGATGAAGTTCGTCGTCGTAGAGAGATGCACTGGATTCGTATCGATAGGTATTACACTTTCCAAGAAGACGGAAAGAATTTAACCGAAGAACACGAGATTGTTGATATGCAAGGAAACATGGAAAATGTTTCAGTGGTACACCAACCAATGATGTGTCAGCACTGTGAGCATGCACCTTGTGAAACTGTTTGTCCGGTTTTAGCAACCGTACACTCAAACGAAGGTTTAAACCACATGGCTTACAACCGTTGTGTAGGTACCAGATATTGTGCAAATAACTGTCCATATAAAGTACGTCGTTTCAACTGGTTTAACTACTGGAATGATTCCCGTTTCGACAACTACTTAAATAATGAGTTTACACAGTTGGTATTAAATCCAGATGTTACCACACGTTCTCGTGGAGTAATGGAGAAATGCTCAATGTGTATCCAACGCATTCAAGCAGGTAAGTTAGAAGCTAAAATGGATAAGAGAGCAATGGTAGATGGCGATGTTAAAGTTGCTTGTCAGCAAACTTGTCCAGCTAATGCAATCGTATTTGGAGACGCAAATGATCCTAATTCTGAGGTTTCAAAAGCGTTAAAGAACGAAAGAACTTACTACGTATTAGAAGAGTTAAACGTACAGCCAGGAGTTGGTTATATGACTAAAATTACTAATACAGGATCTCAAGAAGCTTAATATTTAAAAATATAATTTAGGATATGTCATCTCATAACGAATCAATATTAAGAGAACCCTTAATCACCGGTAAAAATATCACGTATGGCAAAATTACGGATGATGTTTTATGGCCGATAGAAAACAAAGCTAACAGAGCTTGGTGGATTGGGTTTATCGTTGCTGCAGCCGGCGCATGTTTATGGTTGTTTGCGGTTAGTTATACATTTTGGAACGGCATTGGTGCCTGGGGATTAAACAAGACCGTTGGTTGGGCTTGGGATATTACGGGTTTCGTTTGGTGGGTTGGTATTGGTCACGCCGGAACGTTAATTTCCGCGGTGTTATTACTCTTCCGCCAAAACTGGAGAAACTCGATTAACAGATCGGCCGAGGCGATGACTATCTTCGCGGTAATTTGTGCAGCAACTTACGTTGTTTCTCACATGGGTCGCCCTTGGTTAGCGTATTGGCCATTGCCACTTCCAAATCAGTTTGGTTCTATATGGGTTAACTTTAACTCTCCTTTAGTGTGGGATGTTTTTGCAATCTCCACTTACTTTACAGTTTCGTTGGTGTTTTGGTATGTTGGTTTATTGCCAGATATCGCGTCTATTAGAGATAGAGCAACCGGAATGACAAGGAGAATCTACTCTATCCTTTCTTTTGGATGGTCAGGTTCGGTTAAAAGCTGGCAGCGTTTTGAAACAGTATGTTTAATCCTTGCAGGTATTGCAACGCCATTGGTACTTTCGGTACACACAATTGTATCCATGGACTTTGCAACATCTCTAATTCCAGGGTGGCACACAACTATTTTTCCTCCATACTTTGTGGCGGGAGCAATTTTTTCTGGATTTGCGATGGTACAAACACTATTGTTAGTAACTAGAAAGGTTTTAGGTTTAGAGAACTACATTACAATGTTTCATATCGAATCAATGAATAAAATCATTGTATTGACGGGTTCCATTGTAGGTGTAGCTTATTTATCAGAATTCTTCATCGCATGGTACTCTGGCGTTGAGTATGAGCAATATACTTTCTTAAGTCGTTTCATCGGTCCATATTGGTGGGCAGGTTGTATGATGTACGGGTGTAACGTATTGATGCCTCAGTTGCTTTGGTTCAAGAAAATCAGAACAAACATCGCAATCTCTTGGTGCTTATCAATTGTAGTAAATATCGGTATGTGGTTTGAGCGTTTCGTGATCATTGTGAACTCATTACATAGAGATTATTTGCCTTCAAGTTGGGTAATGTTTTATCCTACTTGGATAGATATATCGGTATTCATTGGTTCCATCGGATTGTTTTTTACGCTATTCTTATTATTCATCAGAGTATTGCCTTCAGTAGCGATGGCTGAAGTAAGATTATTGGTTAAGTCTTCTTCGGAGCAAGCGAAGAAGAAATTAATCGAAGAAGGTAAGGTGAAGAAAGAAGAAGCAGATTACTATATCGATTCTTTAAGCGCATACGATAGTGTTGAACAAACCGACTACGTAAAACTTTAAACATGAGCAAAATAAAATATATTTTAGGTTTATTTGACGATCCCGATCATATGATGCATGGGATTGATAAACTGCAGGAAAATAAAATTGGTATATATGATGTTTATACGCCAATGCCCATACACGGAATTGACGACAAATTAGGCGTTAAAAGAAGTAGACTTGGAATCGTAGCTTTCTGCTGTGGAATTACCGGTAGCTTCACAGCTATGGGGTTTATGTATTATACAATGGCTTATGATTGGCCAATGAACGTAGGTGGCAAACCTAATTTTGCATTTGCCAATTTTATCCCAATTACGTTTGAGCTAACCGTACTTTTTTGTGCGCTTGGAATGGTTGCTGCATTTTTTTACAGAACCCATTTATTCCCCGGAAGAGCACCAAGAGTGATGGAGTTAAGAGCCAGCGCAGATAGATTTGTTATTGCAATTGACGCAAGTACAATTACCGATAGCGCACAAGTTGATAGTTTATTAAAAGAAGCTGGTGCGGTAGAAATTAAGCACAACGATAGAAAATATATAAGTTATGAATAAGACAAGTATTTTTGGATTAGCACTTATAGCAATCTCCGTTGCTACAATATTCAGCTCATGCCAAGATAAAAGGAGTAGAGGTTTAGAGTATGCACCTAACATGTATTACCCAATAGCATACAATCCAGATCAAAAGAATAAAAATTTTGAAAATGGGATTACGGCTCAGGTTCCGCCTGCTGGTACAACTCCAATTGGTTATACCAGGTTTGATGAATTTCCTAACACAACCGAGGGTTACGAAGCAGCAAGTGCGATAGCAAATCCAGTTCCGGTTACGAAGGAAAATCTTTTGGAAGGTAAACAACTTTATGTTGCAATGTGTGGCCCTTGCCACGGAGCAAACGGTAGTGGAAATGGACACATCGTTGAATTAGGTAAGTACCCAGCGCCACCAGCTTACGCTACTGGTAATTCTTCTAGAGGTGGAGCAATGAAAGATTTGACCGACGGAAAAATTTATCATACTATCCATTACGGCTTAAACTTAATGGGATCTTATGCATCGCAGCTTTCTCCCGAAGAGAGATGGAAAGTTGTAATGTATGTTCACGAATTACAAAAAGGACAATAATCGATTAATAAAAATATGGGAGCTCATCATCATTCATATAATTTTTCAGAGCAATTTAGTTTTAGCGGAAAAGCCAAAACATTTAGCTTAATAGGTATCGTTATAGGCGTATTGGCCATCGCTTATGGTTTTTTAACAGGACATGCAGAGCGTACTTTTCTTAACTTATTATTAATGAGTTATTATTTTACTTGTGTGTGTGCTGCTGGTTTATTCTTTTGCGCTATACAGTATGTTGCGCAAGCAGGTTGGTCGGCAAGTTTATTAAGAGTACCTCAGGCTTTTTCTAAAGTATTGCCTTTTGCAAGTTTGGTATTAGTAATTGTAGTAGCGGCAGGTTTATTCTCACATAACCTTTATGGTAGTTGGAATCATGCTCCTGGAGAAGAAAGTGCACATCACTTTAGTGCCACCAAGGCGGCATATTTGAGCCCTTTGTTTTTCATCGGAAGATTAATCGTTTTCTTAGGTGCTTACAGCATTTTTGGATTGTTACTTTCTAAACTTTCTGTAAATGAAGATATTCAGGGCGGTTTAAAAAGTTATGACAAAAGCATTAAATATTCTACCATCTTCTTAGTTATTTTTGGTTTTACTACTCCTTTATGGGCGTTTGACACCATCATGTCTTTAGAAGCGCATTGGTTTTCAACCATGTTTGGTTGGTATAACTTTGCAGCAATGTGGGTAGCTGGTATGGCTACTATTAGCATTGTGGTAATTTTACTTAGGAAAGCTGGTCACATGCCTTGGATAAAAGATAGTCATATCCATAACTTAGGTTTGTTCGTTTTCGCTTTCTCTATTTTTTGGACATACATCTGGTTTTCTCAGTTTTTACTGATTTATTATGCAAACATTCCAGAGGAAACGGTTTATTTCTTTAAGAGATGGGAAGGCTTTTATTTACCATTATTCTGGTTAAACCTGCTGATTAACTTTTTAGCTCCAGTTTTAATTTTAATGTCAAGAGATGCGAAAAGAAAAACAAATATTTTGTTATGTGTTTCTATTTTGTTAATACTTGGACATTGGTTAGATTACTACATGATGATTATGCCAGGTACACTTGGCGAAGCCGCTGGTTTTGGTGTTGTTGAAATAGGTGTATTTTTAGGATTCGTTGGTTTATTTACCTTCTCAATCCTAACGTCATTAAGCAAAGTGCCTTTAGCACCTAGAAATCACCCTTTCTTAGAAGAAAGCTTGAATCATCAGATATAACATAGGACTCAATTAAATGATAATGAATATTAAGAGATTTTTTAATTTGAAGAGTTTATTTGCTATGGGAGCGTTAACGGCGCTTACTTTTTCCCAAGCAGTTGCCCAAGATGTTGCAGCGGCTACTGAGACGGTAACTAAACACGAAGGACTTGGAAAAACAGTGGGTTACTATATCCTTCTGTTTTTATTGGTATGTGTTTTTATCGGTATCGTTGGGAAAATACTAAGTGTTTACGATTTAACGCGTAAAATTCAGAGTAGAAGAAACGGTATTAAGTGGGATAAGATCAATGGAGTGCTTTTCGGCTTAATCCTAGTTTTAGGTATGTACGGTGTTTATTGGAGTTATAGTGTTCAAGGAGCACAGATTTTACCTGCAGCTGGCTCAGAGCATGGTGCTAAAATTGATTCAATGTTCAACATCACCATGATATTGACAACAATAGTATTGGTTTTAACACATATCGCATTATTTTCTTTTGCATTTCTATATAACAGTAGCAAAAAAAGGAAAGCTTATTATTACCCGCACAACAATACATTAGAGAAATACTGGACAGTTATCCCAGCAATTGTATTAACCGTTTTGGTGTTGATGGGATTCTTTACTTGGAGAAGCATAACCAATGTGTCAGAAAAAGATATGAAGGCTGCAATTCAAATTGACGTTACTGCTCACCAATTTGCCTGGGAAGTTAGATACGGTGGAAAAGATAATATTAACGGAAGAAAAAACTATAAGCTTATTGGCGGTCTTAATGGGCTAAACAATTTAGGTTTAGATTTATCCGATAAAGCAAATTTCGACGATTTAAAAGTAACGGAAATTGTATTGCCAGTTAATAAGTCAGTACGTTTTACTTTAAGTTCTCAAGATGTGATTCATAGTTTTTTTATGCCTGATTTTAGAGTGCAAATGAACTGCGTTCCGGGTATGAATACTTACTTCCAGTTCACACCAACTAAAACAACACAAGAGATGCGTCAGGATACGGATAATCCAAAGTTTAATTACAACCTTCTTTGTGCTAAGATTTGTGGTGGTTCTCACTACAACATGCAATTTAAGGTTCGTGTAGTTTCAAATAAAGAATATCAAGAATGGATTAAACAACAGAAGCTTATTGTTACTGATGATATGAAAAAAGAATATCAATTAGTAATGAAAGACAAAGCAACTGATGCTACTAACAAAATCGCATTAAACAATTAAGATTAAAAACACAGAAGGATATTATGTCTACAATTGCAATTAATAACCCATCAGCAATTCACCATGATGATCATGCACATCATCAGGAAACATTTTTGACTAAATATGTTTTTAGTCAAGATCATAAGATGATCGCAAAGCAATTCCTTATTACGGGTATTATAATGGCGGTTATTGCGATGATATTGTCAATTCTATTTAGAATTCAGTTAGCTTACCCAGATCATAGCTTTCCATTATTGGAAGTTTTATTAGGAAGGTTTGCGCCTGAAGGACGTTTAGACCCCAACTTTTACCTCTCTCTGGTAACCATACACGGAACCATTATGGTGTTTTTTGTGTTAACAGCAGGTTTAAGTGGTACATTCTCCAACTTATTGATTCCGCTTCAGATTGGAGCCCGTGATATGGCGTCTCCTTTCATGAATATGCTATCTTACTGGTTATTCTTTATTGCATCAGTGATTATGCTTTCAACTTTCTTTGTAGAGTCGGGACCTGCCGGTGGTGGTTGGACAATTTATCCACCTTTATCTGCAGTACCTAAAGCGATGCCAGGTTCTGGTTTCGGTATGACTTTATGGTTGATCTCGATGATTTTGTTTATCGCATCTTCTTTAATGGGTGGTATCAACTACGTATCTACTATTTTAAATATGCGTACCAAAGGGATGGATCTTTGGAAAATGCCATTGACTATTTGGTCTTTCCTACTAACCGCTATTTTGGGCATTTTATCTTTCCCAGTACTGGTTGCAGGTGTGGTATTGTTGATTTTTGACAGAAGTTTTGGTACTTCATTTTACCTTTCTGATATATTCATCGGTGGGCAAGCATTAGCTCACGAAGGTGGTAGCCCAATCTTGTGGCAACACCTATTTTGGTTCTTAGGTCACCCAGAGGTTTATATCGTAATTATGCCTGCAATGGGTATCATTTCCGAAGTAATGTCTGTAAACTCAAGGAAACCTATTTTCGGTTACCATGCCATGGTTTACTCTTTGGTAGGTATTACTAGTTTATCCTTTATTGTATGGGGTCACCATATGTTTGTTACAGGGATGAATCCGTTTTTAGGAGGAGTGTTTATGATTACAACGTTAATCATTGCAGTTCCGTCCGCGGTTAAAACCTTTAACTGGTTAGCTACATTATGGCGAGGAAATATCAGATTTACGCCTGCAATGCTTTTTGCAATTGGTATGGTTTCTTTCTTTATTTCTGGTGGTTTAACTGGTATTTGGTTAGGTAATGCCGCTTTAGATATTCACTTACATGATACATACTTTGTAGTTGCTCACTTTCACTTGGTAATGGGTTCTGCGGCTATTTTTGGTATGGTTGCTGGTGTTTATCACTGGTTTCCAAAAATGTTTGGTAGGTTAATGAATGCAAAGCTTGGTTACTTACACTTTTGGTTAACTTTTATCTCTGCCTACTTGGTGTTT
Source organism: Sphingobacteriales bacterium (assembly GCA_038243635.1). Lineage (GTDB taxonomy): Bacteria > Bacteroidota > Bacteroidia > Sphingobacteriales > Sphingobacteriaceae > Pseudopedobacter. Next base: position 103,177 of record JBBSQW010000011.1, on the reverse strand, counting down.
TTTCCAATGCACTTTATGGGATTAGACGGCGTTCCCCGTAGATACTATGCTTTTACCGAGTTTGAATCAATGGATAAATGGTTGTCTGTTAACATATTTATTACATGGTCAGCAATTTTAGGTGCTGTTGCCCAAGTCGCGTTTTTGGTTAACTTTTTCTATTCAATTTTCTTCGGTAAAAAGTCAACGCAGAATCCGTGGCAAGCAAATACCTTAGAGTGGACTACTCCAGTAGAGCGTATTCACGGAAACTGGCCTGGCGAAATCCCAACCGTTTACCGTTGGCCTTATGATTACAGCAAGCCAGGACACGATACTGATTTTATCTCTCAAAATACTCCACACTCATTAACAATGAGCTCAAATCTTCTTCACGATTTTGAAGGTAACGAGGCTGCTGAGAAGATTCAGGAGCAATGGAATTTAGATAACAACAGAATAACTTTTTCTGACGAGTTCAAATAACATTATTATTTGAATGAAATATAGTTGGGGTATTCACTTTATGGATACCCCAATTTTATAAAACTTAAATGTATTCAAAGGCTGAAAGTCGGTTTTTATCTGCGAATTTTATTTCGTTGATTGCTCTTTTCTTACTCATACTTGCTGGCGGTGTGGTGCGCAGTTCTGGGTCTGGGATGGGTTGCCCTGATTGGCCAAAGTGTTTTGATCAGTATATTCCACCAACACATATTTCACAGCTACCAAGCAATTACAAAGAGAAGTATGTACAGCAAAGGGTAGATAAAAACGAGCGGTTTGCTAAGCTTTTAGATAAAACAGGTTATGCTGATTTGGCGGTAAAAATCCGTCACGATGAAACAATAAAGCTTCCTGAAGAGTTTAACCCTGCAAAAACCTATACAGAATATGTAAATAGGCTCATCGGCGCTTCAACGGGCATTATTTTATTAGTTTGCTTTGCTTTAGCAATTCCATTATTTAAAAGCAAGCCTATAGTTTTTTGGGTCAGCGGAATAAATTTGTTGTTAGTTGCTTTTCAAGGTTGGTTGGGTTCTATTGTAGTTTCCACAAACCTTTTAGCATGGATGATTACTGTTCACATGCTAGTGGCAGTTCTAATTGTTGCAATTTCTTTATATACTTATTACTTAGTTAAGTTGCCTAAAGAGTTATTGTCAATTACAAATAAGCAACTACTTAATTTAAGAATTGCTTCGTTTATTACGGTTTTGGTGTCAATTTGGCAAATCACAGTAGGTACCGAAGTACGAGAAGAAGTTGATGCGGTGAAGTCGAAGTTTCCAGAATTAATGCGTGGTGAATGGCTCACGGAAGCCGGGAGAATATTTACTGATCATAAACAAATAGCGTGGCTATACTTGGTGGTTAGCTTAGCGCTTTTTCTGCTGATCAAAAAGTACGACATCAAGGGGCTTTTGTATAAACTTGCTCTTTGGATGCTCGCTATTTTTATGCTTCAAGTTATTACAGGATTGACCTTAACTTATTTCGACATGGCAGCATGGTCACAAGCGGCTCATGTTTTTTTAGCAGTTGTGTTATTTTCAGTTCAAGTTTATATTTTATTTTTGTTTTATACCAAAAAATCTAATTTAATCAGATTATAGTGCGGGAGTTTATTAACGATTTTAAAAACTTAGTGAAATTAAGGCTTACGCTTTTGGTAGTGTTCTCCGCGTCAATCTGTTTTTTGGTTGGCGAACATTATCAAGATTCAATTCACTGGATGAATTGGATTAAGTTAATTGTAGGTGGCTTTTTGGTAACAGGTGCTGCAAACGGATTTAATGAAATCATAGAGAAAGACTTAGACAAGTTGATGTCTAGAACACATGATAGACCTTTACCTTCTGGCAGAATGACCACGGGACAAGCGTTGGTTTTAAGTTTATTGATGGGTATTTCTGGAACGTACCTGTTAGGAAGTTTAAATCTGCTGACAGGGATGCTTTCGGTCTTCTCTATTTTTCTTTATGCTTTTGTGTATACCCCGATGAAGCGAAAATCGCCAATTGCTGTATTTTTAGGAGCTATACCTGGTGCATTACCTCCTTTAATTGGTTATGTGGCATCACATGGAAAAATTGATACCATTGCTTTAGTACTTTTCGGTATTCAGTTTGTTTGGCAGTTTCCTCATTTTTGGGCAATTGCTTGGGTTATTGATGATGATTATAAAAAGGCTGGCTTTCGCCTTTTGCCAACAACACATAGAGACAGAACAAGTGCTGTTGTAACTTTTGCATCAACACTAATTTTAATTCCCGTAAGTCTTTTGCCAACTTTCTTTGGCTTTGGTGGAGATTTAGTTGCCATGGTTTCGGTGGTAATGGGGTTATTATTTGCGTACCAAGCCTTCATGCTGACTAAAAACTTAGATGTTAAGTCTGCCCGCAAGTTGATGTTTGGCAGTTTTATTTATCTGCCAGTTGTACAGCTGGTGCTTTTGTTTAACTTAAAATAATGGATATGGTAATTAATAATGATTTAGACAAACATAGTTTACAACCAAAAAAGTTTGTGTTGTGGCTTTTTATTGTTTCGTCAATTATTTTTTTTGCAGGCTTAACCAGTGGCTTTATTGTTTACGCTGGTAGTGGTGCAGAAAAATCTTTAAACGTTGAGCTACCTAAAGCTTTTATGTACAGTACCGTAGTTATTGTAATTAGTAGCTTAACCATGTTTATGGCATCTTTAAGTGCCAATAAACTGCAGTTTGCAAAACAGAAATTATGGCTTTGGGCTACATTTATTTTAGGACTTGTTTTTATAGGATTACAAGTTTACGGGTGGACGGTTTGGACTAATCTGGGCATCTTTTTCGTTAACTCAAACGCTACTATTACCTTCGTATATGCATTGAGTTTATTTCACGTTTTGCACATAGTAGCCGGGTTGATTATGCTTTTAACCGCTATTAAAAGTAGCTACGGACAATTACCAAGTATCAAGAATACCTTCAGAATGCAAATAACTTCTATATTTTGGCATTTTGTAGATATTGTATGGATATATTTATACCTTTTCTTACTTTTGAACTAATAAAATTTTACTCGAGAATTACAAATTAATATTTGATGGATACAACAGCACAATTAGACGAAGTTAAAACCACCCCATGGAGTGGAGGCAGATCGCCATTCTCGATAGAGTATGGTAAACTGATGATGTGGATTTTTCTTTTATCAGATGCGTTCACATTTTCTGCATTTTTAATTTATTACGGAGCGCAGCGCTTCAGTAAAACAAGTTGGCCTGATCCAGATATTGTTTTCCAATCTATTCCTGGTATAACTGACTCAGGTGCACCATTGGTTTTCGTTGGCGTAATGACATTCATTTTAATTATGAGTTCCGTTACAATGGTATTGGCTGTTGAAGCAGGACATCGCAACAAAAAGAAAGAGGTAACCTGGTGGATGGTAGGTACTATTGTGGGAGGTTTAATGTTCTTAGGCTGCCAAGCTTTAGAGTGGACTCACCTGCACCACACTGGTTTTTGGTGGGGAGAAACTCCAGCATTAGATGTTTTAAAAGGAATGGGTGCGGATGGCGTAAGTGGACTGCAGTTTGCTAACTTGTTTTTTACCATTACAGGTTTCCACGGACTTCACGTAACTATCGGGGTTATTCTTAATATCATCGTACTGATAATGACAATGACTGGAGTGTTCGAACGTAGAGGGCACTATTTAATGATTGAGAAAATTGGATTATACTGGCACTTTGTAGATTTAGTTTGGGTGTTTGTGTTTACTTTTTTCTATTTAGTATAATTAAAACAATAAGAATATGTCTTTAGAAAATACAGGATTAGCGCATGAGGAAGAACATGCAGGAATGACAAAAGCAAAAATATGGAGAGTGTTTTTTATACTCTTGGGTCTTACAGTTGTCGAGTTTGTAATTGCGTTAGGTGTGCCAGAAACAGCGATGCCTCATTTAGTTAGAAATTCAATTTATATAATTTTGACATTATATAAAGCCTATTATATTGTTGCTTTCTTTATGCACTTAAAGTTTGAAAAGTATGCCCTCAAAGCGGGACTTATGATTTCTCTTGTTCTTATCGTCTACTTTATTGTGCTGATGTTAATTGAAGGGAATTATTTGCACAGTCACATGACAATATGAGTAGGAATAAATTTCCTATAGCTAAAATATTAATCCTGGTAACCATATTAGCGTTGCCAGGATTTTTGTATTATTTACTTAAGGAAAAAGGTAAAAACAGGTACAAACCACTACCTGTTTTTGGACCTAAAGTGGTGGCTTCAACGTTTCGTACAAAACGCGGTGTTAAAATTCCCGACACTGTATATCATCAAATAGTTTTTCCAGAACTGTATGCTAGTGATGGTAAAATAGTTAAGCTTGATACGGCAAAGCAACAGTTAACAATCGTTAATTTCTTTTACATCAACAATAAAGATGTTGTACCTGCGCTTAATAAAGGAATTAAAAATTTACAAGCACAGTTTAAGGACAATAAGCGGATAAGGTTTGTTTCTATTGATCTAGATCCTAAAAATGACACGGTTGATCAACTAGCGCTTTACAAAAGCGAGATTGGCGCAATCCCACAAAAGTGGGATGTTTTATTTGCTGATACTGCAGTTGTTTATCCGCTAGCTCGGGATCAGTTTTTTGTAAATGCTTTAGAAACCAAGGAAGGCGAAGTTGTGTTTAGCGATAAACTGATTTTATTAGATGCCGAGAATAGAATTAGGGGTTATTACACGGGAACATCTGACGATGAAATTAGGAGGATGAGCGACGAAATTAAAGTTTTAATTACCGAGGAACTGCGCAAAATAAAAGCAGAGTTGTAACAAAAATCATATTTTACCATGAGCGACAAAGTTATATTAAGATTAATCACCGCTGTTTCTATTGCGGTATTATTGTTGGTGCTTGTGTTAAACCGTAAAATTATTCCGGTAACCATCCCTACTCCGTCTTTCATTTACTTTTTCCCAAAGCTGAATGCAATTATTAATGGTACTTGTACGGTATTGCTGTTATTGTCTTTATATTTTATCAAACAAAAGAATATCCAGATGCATAAACGCATCAATATTTTGACTTTTGGGTTATCTGCTGTCTTTTTAATCTCTTACGTAGTATTCCACTACTTTGCGCCAGAAACTAAGTTTGGTGATGCAAACGGAGATGGAGTTGTAAGCGCACAAGAAAAGTTGACCGTGGGCAATTTGCGCTATGTTTATTACGTTGTCTTAATTACTCATATTGTTCTTGCTGCAGCCGTGTTGCCTTTGATATTGATTAGCTTTCTTAGAGGACTTAAAATGCAAGTTGAACGACATAAAAAATTGGTAAGATACAGCTATCCCATTTGGCTTTATGTAACAAGTTCAGGCGTAGTCGTATATTTAATGATAGCTCCTTATTATAATTTTTAAATTTGTTTTTATGAAGCATTCAAAAATTTTGTTATCTCTTTTATTTGCAGTTGCCTTTGTATTGTTAGCAAATGTAACCTTTGCGCAATGCTCTATGTGCCAAGCAACTATCGAATCTAATTTAAAATCTGGAGGTACAGTTGGTAGTGGGTTAAATGGCGGTATCATGTATTTGCTGGCAGCGCCTTATTTGGTTGTCGCAGGAATTGGATTTTTATGGTACAAAAAGTACCGCAAAAAAGATGTTAATTTAGACATGAAGACTGAAAAAATCAACTTAAACTAATGATTCTCGGCTTAATAGCAAAAGAGATTATGACAGAAACCCCAAAGTTACAGGCAGTCATCAATGCCAAATGTCCGCGTTGTAGGCGAGGAGATTTGTTTAAGAATTCGATGTACGGATGGTCGTCGCAAAAAATGCATATCAACTGTCCCAAATGTAATTTAAAGTACGAGTTAGAGCCGGGCTATTTTTACGCAGCGATGTACATTAGTTATGCTATAAATGTGGCTTTGTCGGTAACAGTAGGTATTTTAACTTACCTAATCACAGGCGAAACGGAATCACCATGGATTTATGTTGGAATTATATTTTTATGTAGCTTAATTTTAGCGCCATTCAACTTTAGATATTCCAGAGTTATCTTGTTGTACTTTATGTCTTCAAGGATAAAATATCTTCCACATTATGACCACGATTAGTGCAAAAACTTTCGATTTCCTGAATGATTTAGCCGTTAATAATGACCGCGAATGGTTTCAGGAGAATAAATCACTTTATTTAACGGCTAAAGAAAATGTAGAAGCGTTCGCTGAGGAAGTAATTAGCGAATTTAGAAAAGTTAACCGTCACGTATCTCCAGAATTAACGGGGAAGAAAAGCGTAAAGCGAATTTATCGGGACGTAAGGTTCAGTAAAAACAAAGTTCCCTACAAATCAAATTTCGGAATTAGCATTACAACTAGTCTTAAAGGAATACATGGTCCGGGGTATTTTGTGCAGTTACAACCCGGGCGCAGTTTTGTAGCAGGAGGAATGTGGATGCCAGAGGCGCCCCATCTAAAATTAATAAGACAAGAAATTGATTACAACGGCAGTCAGCTGTTAGAGATTTTAGCGAACAATGACTTTAAAGCTTTTTTTAAGGACGGTTTACAACAAACTGATAAATTGAAAACTACGCCAAAAAACTACGAGGCAGACCACCCAAATATCGAACTATTGAAACTTAAAAGTTTTACAGTTAGTAGTGCTTTTAGCGATAAGCAATTGCAAACAAACGGCGTGATATCTGAGGTTGTAAAAGCGCTACAACAAATTATGCCACTCAATAATTTTTTACAAGAGGCCATAGCGAACCAATAAAGATTTATATATTGAGGTTAAATTATACGATTACAGAATGAAAAAGCAATATATTCTATCAGCCATTTGCGTATTACTATTTTTAAGCTCCTGCGTAGTTCTTTCAAAAAAGAAATACGAAGCGTTAGTTTCGCAAAAAGATTCTTTAAATGTTGGTTGGGATCAAGCAAATATTAAAATCCAATCGTTGGACGAGATGATTGCCAATCTAAAAACGGATACTGCTACACTAAATGCAAAAATCTATGATTTAAACAAGCAGCTAGAAGGTTTAAATACAAATTATACAGCATTAAGCTCCAAAAGCTCTTCAGAGATTAATAAGCTTTCTACCGATTTAGAAAAACGTGAGGCTAGGTTGAAAGAAGTAGAAGAAATTTTAAGAAAACGAGATCAGGCAACTAACGCGTTAAAGGAAAAACTACAGAAGGCTTTATTAGGTTTTCAAGAAAACGGTTTAACGGTAGAAATTAAAAATGGTAAAGTTTACGTTTCGTTGAGTGATAAATTACTTTTCAGCACCGGTTCAATTGTGATTGATGATAAAGGAAAGCAAGCTTTGCAAGAGCTGGCTAAGGTGTTAAACACACAACCAGAAATTAATATCGCGGTAGAAGGCCATACTGATAACCAAAAAGTAGGAAACCTCGGACAAATTAAAGATAACTGGGATCTAAGTGTACTAAGAGCAACCTCCGTAGTGCGTTATCTAACACAATTACAGGCTATCTCGCCAGAACGTTTAACTGCGACGGGTAAAGGGCAATATCAGCCAATTGAATTGGGCAACTCAGCGGATGATAGAAGTAAAAACCGAAGAATTGAAATTGTACTTTCGCCAAAATTGGATGAGTTGTATAACCTCATCAAGTAAGTTTTTGTTCTCCCAAGCAATCATTAAATATTAACAATGCGGAAACGTAGTTTTGTACTGAGAACAAGCCAATTATTGGGTTTAAAAATGATTTAAAGCATAAAAAGGCTATTTATACTTCTTCTAAATTATTTCAATTGACAAATAATTGACATATTGTATGGCTTGCTAGGTTACTTTTGTAGCTGTCTAAAAACATTGTAATTGAAGGATTTAAAGGTTATAGCTTTTACGCACAAACAAATTGATTTGAAAGAGTTGGGCTGTTTGGTTTTGTGTAACGAAGCCAGCGAAGAAAGGCTTCAATTTGTGAAATCTAAATTTGATATTCCAGAGATTTTCTATTTGGCAACTTGTAACAGGGTAGAATTCGTTTTTACCGCTAGTCAAGAATTAGATAAGGATTTTGTTCGTTCTTTTTTACAGGCTTTACACAGCGATAAATTACTTACGTCACAATTAGAATTAATTGTGGAAAACGCTTTAGTTTTTGAACGAGAGAGTGCACTTAATCATTTAATGCGTGTTTCTAGCTCATTAGAGAGTTTGGTAGTTGGCGAGAAAGAGATTTTAGCACAAGTAAGAAAAAGTTACGAAGAGTGTAGATTAAAAGGTTTCACTGGAGATTACCTGAGGTTGATCATGAACCGAGTTGTAAAAACGGCAAAAGAGGTTTATACTTATACAAATATTTCTAAAAACCCAATATCAGTAGTTTCTTTAGCTTACCGACGTTTAAGAGAGCTTAATGTTTGCTCTAAATCAAGGATTTTAATTATTGGTGCTGGCGAAACCAACCAAAATATCGCTAAATATCTAAAAAAACATACCTACACTAACTTCTCTGTTTTTAACAGAACGTTTAGTAAAGCACAAGATTTAGCAAAACAGTTGGGTGGCGAAGCTTTTGATTTAGCTGAACTCCAAAATTTTGATAAAGGTTTTGATGTAATTATTACCTGTACATCTTCCAAAGAACCTATTATCACATCAGAACTTTACGCCAAACTTTTAAATGGCGATACAAGTAGCAAAGTTGTTGTTGATTTAGCTATTCCAAATGATGTTGATCCGCAAGTTTTACTTAATCATAGCGTTCAATATATTGAGGTTGAATCGTTAAAAGAGATTGCACAAAGAAACTTGCAAGAACGTTACCATGAATTGATCAATGGTGAAGCTATTATAGAGCAGAATATTAAAGAATTTAAGCCACTTTTAAAGCAACGCAGAGTAGAACTTGCAATGCGTGAAGTGCCTGTTAAAATAAAGGAAATTAAAGAAAGAGCGCTAAATGCTGTATTTGCTGATGAAGTGAACGCTTTAGACGAAAATTCGAGGTTGGTATTGGAAAAAGTAATGAGCTATATGGAGAAAAAATACATTAGCGTTCCAATGGTTATGGCTAAAAATATTTTAGTTAATAACGATTAAGTCATAATCAACACAAATCATTAATTTTCTGGAAATCAATGGGCAAAGCTAATTGTTAATTCTATTTTTGCAATATAATCATACATTTTGGACAGAATAATCACTATAGGAACTCGTGGTAGTGACCTTGCTTTATGGCAAGCAAACTATATCAAAGATAGGCTTGCTGCAATCAATATCGAAGCGGAGTTAAAAATCATTAAAACTCAGGGCGATAGTATTCTAAACTTAAGATTAGATAAGTTAGAAGGTAAAGGTTTTTTTACTAAAGAGTTGGAAGAACATTTACTTGAAAAGTCTGTTGATTTAGCCGTACACTCGCATAAAGACTTACCTACTGTAAACCCTCCAGGCTTAATTATAGCTGCAGTTTCAGAAAGAGAAGACCCTTCAGAGGTAATCTTGATTTTGAAAGACTGTGTAGATTCTTCAAAAAAATTATCCGTAAAACATAACGGGATTGTAGGCACTTCATCTAACCGTAGACAATCACAACTTTTAGCCGTTCGTCCCGATTTAGAATTCGAAAACCTAAGAGGAAACGTAAATACGCGTATCCAAAAACTGCGGGACGAAAAATACGATGCCATTATTATGGCGAAAGCAGGAATTAGTCGTTTAAAATTAGATTTATCAGAATTTTATATCGAGGTAATTGAGCCAACAGCAGAGTTAGTTCCAGCGCCATCGCAAGGTGTTTTAGCGGTTCAAATTAGGGAAGAAGATCAAGAGCTTTTTAATGTTTTACAACAGATTAATGATAGCGCTGTTGCCGAAAGAATTGCTGTAGAACGTAAGGTGTTAAACTTATTTGATGGTGGTTGCCACATGCCATTAGGTTGTTATTGTGAGAAAGATGAAGATGGTTTGTTCCATGTTTGGACAACAAAATCGATTGATCAGGATGAATTTCCGGATAGGCTTTACATTACTTCAAAAAGCACCGAAGGTTTAGCGGAAATGATATTGGAGAAGTTTGATATTCCAAATCGTAAACTTCCTAAAAAGGTGTTTATTTCAAGAGAACTAAGCGAACAAAGCTATTTTGGCAAAGCTTTACGCAAGCATAATATCGAAATTGAAGCTAAGTCTTTAATTAGAACAGTACCTACCATTCATAAGTTAGATTCTTACGTTTTTAAACAAGTTGATTGGATTTTCTTTAGTAGCAAAAATGGAATCGAATACTTTTTTTCACTAGAACCATTGTTGCCAAAGGATATTAAGTTTGGCGTGGTTGGTCGTGGGTCAGAAGATGCTTTAAGAGCTTTAGGCAAAACGGTTTCTTTTGTAGGAGAAAGTAGTGACACGGCAGAAATTTCAAAAGAATTTGCAGTTGTAGCAAACGGAACTACAGTTTTATTTCCATTAGCAAAAGATTCATTACGTAGCATTAAACAAAGTCTTTCTGAGGATACCAAAATTGTAGAAATGGTAATTTACGAAACTATTTTAGAGGAAGAAGTTGAGCCAACTTATGCAGATGTTTTAGTGTTTACCAGCCCGTCTAATGTAGATGCTTATTTTGCTGATAATTTACTGCAACCGGGTCAGCAAGTCGTTTCTATTGGTAAATCAACCGGGGTAAAATTTGATGAAATGGGTGTGACATATATTTTGCCGGCTTCGCCAGATGAGATTGGTTTGGCTGAAGTTGTTTTTGGCATAGACGTTAATTAGTATTGAGTAGTGAGATTTGAGAATTGAGAGATTTGCGCTGTTGGTTTGAAGTATAGCAATAACCACAGAGTTCACGGAGTTTTTTCACTGAGAAACACCATAGACTAGGTTTTTTTAACCACAGAGGACGCGGAGAACACAGAGCTAGGTTGTTAATTTAGTTCAAACTTGCAGGAGTTAAAGCAAATCCACCCCGTCATGTTGAACGATAGTGAAACATCTCACAGATAGGTAGCAGATTCATTAAATAAAAATATATAAATGAAGTCTAATTAAGTCTAAAGTTCATGGTTACGAAGATAATTTTGCGTTAACGATAGCAGTGACATCCTTTTTTGTCAGCCTGAGCGGAGTCGAAGGCTAAGCAAAAAAGATATAACGGATAGCGTGTTAAAACGCCCTAATAATATTTAAACAACAAGAATGTTAAACAGACCAAGAAGAAATAGGAAATCGCAGGTGATTAGAGATATGGTGCAGGAAAACCATCTTCATGCGTCTAATTTTATTTTTCCATTGTTTATTGTTGATGGAAAGCAGCAAAAAACTGAGGTAGCTTCCATGCCGGGGATTTTTAGGTATTCGATTGATAACTTATTACATGAAGTAGAAAGTTGTCTAGAGTTGGGTTTAAAAGCTTTTGATTTGTTCCCAAATATTGAGGAATCGTTAAAAGATAAAACCGCGAGCGAGAGTATAAACGAGAAAGGCTTGTATTTGAGGGCAATTAAAGAGGTGAAGTCTCGTTTCCCCGAAGCGTGTGTAGTTACTGATGTAGCTATGGATCCATACAGCAGTGATGGTCATGACGGTTTAGTAGAGAACGGCGAAATAGTTAACGACAAAACATTAAAGATTTTAGGAGATATGTCGGTTGCTCAGGCAAGAGCAGGTGCGGATATTATTGCTCCGTCTGATATGATGGACGGCAGAGTGCAATTTATTCGTGAAGCGTTGGATGCAGAAGGTTTTACAAATGTTTCTATCATGTCTTACACGGCGAAATATGCAAGCGCATTTTACGGTCCGTTCAGAGACGCTTTAGATTCTGCACCAAAGTTTGGGGATAAAAAAAGTTACCAGATGAACCCCGCTAATCAGCGTGAGGCATTAATTGAAGGTGCTTTGGATACGCAGGAAGGTGCTGATTTTTTAATGGTTAAACCAGCTTTAGCTTATTTGGATGTAATTAAGTTGTTGAAAGATAATTTTGATTTGCCAATTGCAGCTTATAATGTGAGTGGCGAGTATTCTATGCTAAAAGCAGCGTCGCAAAGAGGTTGGTTAAACGAAGAAAAGGCAACTATGGAAAAACTAATGTGTATCAAAAGAGCTGGTGCAGATGTGATTTTGACCTATCATGCCAAAGAAGTTTTAAAAAATAAATGGATTTAAAATTAGCTTTAGGTGTTAGGCCTTAAGCAATACGCTTTCAAAAAATGTTCGATTCAATAAAAAATATATTCAACAACAGCAACGAGGAAACACCGCTATTATACGGTGAGAAGGCTGATATCATTAGAGAGAAATCTGCAGAGCTATATGAAAAAGCCAAGCAGTATTTTCCAGGTGGTGTAAACTCCCCGGTAAGGGCTTTTAAATCTGTTTACGGAACACCGCTATTTATAGAAAAAGGGGACGGTTGCCGTTTATGGGATGCTGATGGAAACGAATTTATTGATTTCTGCTGTTCTTGGGGACCGTTGATTTTGGGTCATAATCACCCAAAAGTTAGGGAAAAGGTGATAGAGGTAATGCAAAACGGAATGTCTTTTGGTGCACCCACAGCACTGGAAACAGAACTTGCCGAGCTCATTATTAAGAACAATAAATACATTGAGAAAATAAGATTTACAAGCTCTGGAACAGAAGCAGTAATGTCTGCCATACGTTTAGCAAGAGGCGCAACCAAACGTGATAAAATCATCAAATTTGAAGGCTGTTACCACGGACATAGTGATTCATTATTGGTAAAAGCAGGATCGGGCTTGGTGACGTTTGGCGAAACTTCTTCAGCGGGAATTCCGAAAGCTTTTGCAGACCAAACTATTGTGGTTTCCTTAAATGATAAAGATGCTGTAAAAGCTGCTTTCGAGCAGTTCAAAGATCAGGTAGCAGCAGTAATTATTGAACCAATACCAGCAAATAATGGTTTGCTGTTGCAGGATAAAGAATACTTGCAATACCTAAGGACAATCTGTACAGAAAACGGTGCTTTATTGATTTTTGATGAAGTAATTTCTGGTTTTAGAGTAGGTTTTGAAGGTGCCGCTGGTTATTACGGTATTCAGCCAGATATCATCACCTACGGAAAAATTATTGGAGGCGGTTTACCAGTTGGTGCCTACGGAGCTTCGGCGAAGTTAATGGCTAATATTTCTCCAGATGGCGCAGTTTATCAAGCGGGTACACTTTCTGGGAATCCGGTTGCTATGGCAGCGGGTATTGCACAATTAAGTGAACTGGCAAAGTCTAATTTTTATAAAGAATTAAATACCAAAACAGGAGAGTTTACAAACGCTATTCAGCGTTATGCAAGCTCTAAAAACTACCAGTTTAAGGTGTTTCAAATTGGTTCTATTTTTTGGTTTGCCTTTACTGATGCAGAGAAAGTACAAACCTCAGAAGCAATTGATCCGGCCAGCATGGATAAGTTTAAAATGATGCACCGTGAATTATTAAACCGGGGAATGTATTTTGGTCCGTCAGGATATGAAGTTGGCTTTGTTTCTGCTGCACATAGTAAATTAGATTTAGAAAAAGCCAAAAGAGCAATTTTTGAGTGTTTAGATATTGTATTTAGAAGTAAATAAATATGCGTTTAAAACCTATTACCATATTCTATGCACTCGTTTTTTACGTGATTTCCCAACTTTTTTGGTGGGCCGCATTATTGGTTGAGTTGCAGCCCGCCCGGCGTGGAATGGTTATAGGTGAAGGTTTCGTTTTTATTACCATGATGACCTTTGGTATTTATAAACTTCACCAAGCAATTAATAGAGAGAGAAGGACGAGTGATCAGCAAAAAAACTTCTTACTTTCTGTTACTCACGAACTTAAATCGCCTTTGGCATCTATTAAACTCTACCTACAAACCATCAATAAACGCGAACTTGATAAAGAACAGCAACGCAGTTTTATTTCTAAGTGTTTATTAGATATAGAAAGGTTAGACGATTTGGTGGAGAACATGTTATTGGCTACCAAAATCGAGAATAAATCATACAGCTTTCCTAAAGAAGAGTTAAACCTATCAGAATTGGTAGAAAAAATTGTTTCGCGTTTGCAGATTCATGTTTGCAGTAAAGAATCTATCATCACCTCTATTGATCCCAATGTTTATATTACTGGTGATCAGTTTGCTATGTCGTCCGTAGTGACTAACTTAATTGAAAACGCGGTGAAATATTCGCCAAGTTGTGTCCCGGTTCATATTGATTTGCATCGTAAAGCAAACGGCACAGTGTGTTTTAAAGTTGCTGATTTAGGTATCGGTATTCCGGATGATGAAAAACTGAAAGTATTTAACAAATTTTATAGGGTGGGAAGCGAAGATACCCGAAGAACAAAAGGCACTGGTTTAGGTTTGTTTATTGTGAAACAAGTTTTAGATCATCACCAAGCTCAAATTAAAGTTAAAAATAACCAACCAAAGGGAACGGTTTTTGAAGTCTCTTTTAATTAAATAGAAAAAGAACATGTCTGCAAAACAAAGAATTTTATTGATGGAAGATGAAGAACATCTTTTAGAGGCCATCAAACTGAATTTAGAAATGGAAGGCTTTTTTGTTAGAGCCGTTACCGATGGTAAAAAGGCACTTAAAGTGTATAAGGAGGAGAAATTCAACTTGATCATTTTAGATGTAATGGTTCCGGAAATTGATGGTTTCCAAGTTGCGGAAACAATTCGTTTAGAAAACAGCGAAGTGCCCATCATGTTTTTAACTGCCAAAAATACATCTGAAGACAGAATTACAGGTTTAAAAAAAGGAGCGGACGATTATTTAACCAAACCTTTTAATTTAGAAGAATTGATTTTAAGAGTCAATAATTTGATTAAAAGAAGCATGAAAGGTGATGATTTGAAAGAAATTAACTCCTATAAGATTGGTGATAAAACCATTTATTTTAATTCTTTTGAGTTGAAAAATGATGATGGAACTATTACCGCGTTAACCAAAAAAGAAACCATGTTGTTAAAGCTTTTGATTGAGCGTAAAGACGAGGCGGTTTCGCGTGAGCAGATTTTAGAAACGGTATGGAATTATGATGTTTATCCATCAACTCGTACCATTGATAATTTTATTTTAACGTTTAGAAAGTACTTTGAACCCGATCAAAAAAATCCAATTTATTTCCACTCAATTCGTGGGGTAGGTTATAAATTTACCGACGGTCACGCATAAAAATGTTTAGCAACCAAGCGAGGATTTTAGTTTGCTTTTTGCTGGCTTTGGTTGCTGGCTTGGCTACTTGGCTAAAAGTTTACGAGATTGCCGCCTTAAGCGGGATGTTTATTGCTTTGGTAATGTGGGGATATTTTAAAGAAGGCCCTATCATTTTAGCCGCAAAGCAGTTCAAGCTCAAAAACTACGATAAAGCAAAAGCTTTATTGCATAGCGTAAAAAATCCAGAACTTTTAAATAAACGCAGAAAGCCTTATTATCACTTTATGTTGGGTAGTATTGCAGTTGCTAACGCAGATTATGATACAGCTGAATTGTATCTAGGAAAGTCAGCAGTGTTAGGTTTGCGAGCTAGTGATTTGGGCGTAGCCTTAATGCATTTGGCGAACATTAGCCTTAGAAATAAGGATAAAGAAAAGGGAATGGTGTGGATTAAGCAAGCTGAAAATTTGCCTTTAACTGCAAAATACAAGAGTATATTAAGTAATATCGAAAAAGAAATACAGAAGATTAGATGATGAATTCCTTGTTTATAGATTCGGCGTTTTCTAGAAAAACAGAGCGCCCACCAGTTTGGATGATGCGTCAAGCAGGCCGTTTTATGCCCGAGTATTGGGAAATTAAGAACAAATACTCGTTTTTAGAAATGTGTAAAACCCCAGAAATTGCTGCTGACGTAACCATGTTGCCTGTAGATTTATTGGGAATTGACGCCGCTATTTTATTTTGCGATATTTTGGTGACTGGTGAAGCAATGGGTGGTGATTTAAGCTTTACTCAAGGTATAGGACCAAGATTTGCTAATCCTATCAAAAATGAAAAGGACATTGACAATTTACGTGTTGATGTGATGGATAACTTGCAATATG
Source organism: Sphingobacteriales bacterium (assembly GCA_038243635.1). Classification (GTDB taxonomy): domain Bacteria; phylum Bacteroidota; class Bacteroidia; order Sphingobacteriales; family Sphingobacteriaceae; genus Pseudopedobacter. The sequence continues at coordinate 87,134 of JBBSQW010000011.1, read as the reverse complement.
TTGCTGATGCAATTAAAGTTATTCAACAACGCTTAAACGGTTCTCTTCCTTTAATTGGTTTTGCTGGAGCTCCTTTTACCGTGATGAGCTATTTAATAGAAGGCGGTTCTTCAAAAGATTTTAAATTAACCAAACTTTTCATTCATAACCAGCCGGCTTTAGCTCATAAATTATTGAGTAAAATTGCTGCTGTGACTATCGATTATTTAAACCTACAGATTGCTGCCGGCGTTAATGCGGTGCAGTTGTTTGATAGCTGGGCACTTTCCTTGTGTTGGGATGATTACAAAGAGTTTTCGCACCAATATAACGTGGATATCATCTCTAAATTAAATAGAAAAGATGTTCCTGTAATTTCTTTCTGTAAAGGAAGTTCAGTGTTTGCGCCTTTAATGGCAGAGTCAAAGCCAGATGTGGTATCTGTTGATTGGAACGCAGATTTAAGAAATATTAAAAACATAATGCCATCCAATATTGCTGTTCAAGGTAACTTGGATCCGCATATTTTGTATGCAGATAAACACGTAATTAAAGATCGCATCCATCGTTTATTTGAGCGTATGCGTGGCGAAGATGGATTTATCTTCAATCTAGGTCATGGTATCATGCCAGATATTCCTTTTGATCACGTAAAGTACGCGGTTGAGGTGGTTAAAGAATTTAAGTACTAGTTTGTTAGGGGTTAGGTGGTTAGTTTTTAGGCTTAGAAGTTTTTTAGTTTGTTAGGAGTGACTTTGTTAATTTTTTAGGCATATAGCGTGTCAAATGGAGTTACAAATCATCACCGCTCACTTTCAATCAAATCACTAATTAAGTATCTAACAAACTAACCACCAAACTAACTGGATCCAAACCACCTACCAAACTAATCATCAAACCAACTAAGTCCTAACCACCTAACAAACTTACACCTAACAACCTAAAAATGTACAGATACGTACTTGCTATTCATATTATTTTCGTAGTGAGCTGGATGGCAGGCTTGTTTTATATTGTGCGCTTGTTTATTTACCATACTGAGGCTAATGATAAGCCAGAGCAAGAGCGTTTGATTCTGCAAAAGCAATTTCAGATTATGGAATCTAAGCTATGGAATATCATCACCACGCCAGCGATGGTATTGTCGGTTGCTGCTGGTTTAACCATGCTTTATCTTAACCCTAGTCTTTTGCATACCAATTGGATGTGGGTCAAACTAGCTTTTGTTGTTGGTTTGCTTATCTACCACTTTATGTGCGCTGGGATTATTGGACAGTTGAAGAATGGAAGATTCTGGTTAACAAGCACACAGCTTCGCTTGTGGAACGAGTTAGCTACTATCTTTTTAGTTGCAATTGTTTTTACTGTGATTTTGAAAAGCGCCGTCGACTGGGTCTACGGCTTGGTAGGCTTGGTGATTTTTGCTTCAGCAATTATGATGGCAGTGAAAATTTATAAGCGGTCTAGAGAAAAGAATAAGATTCAATAATTCCGTTTCTACGCTTACCTGGGTAAAAGAGAATTCTCACAAGCGGAATCTGCTGTTAGAATTTTTTACCTATCTGTTAGATGTCCTCGCTCGTCGACGTGACGAATTGTCTATCTACAAAGCAGCCTTGACCAAATAAGGTAAAATTTCTTTCTGGAAAGAAATAAAGTTCTTACGAACGTCCGCATCGCTAACCGACGTAAAGGCAAAGGAGAAAATAATACTCTTACTGGCCTTAATCAAAAAACGAAGTCTTTCAGGATAAGTTTCGTCATTATTCAGCTCTTCAATACCTAAAAACTCTTGATAAAGTAAACGTTCTAGCTCATCAGAAAGGTTCTTTAAAAACTCTTGTGCATTGGTAGACTCTCTTATGAAATCCCAACCAATAAATTCGTTACAAACGGTATAAGAAAGCTTGCTGACTCTCAAAATCAATAAAGTTAAATGTTCTTCTTTGTTGATGTTTTTACTGTTCTGATGTACCAAATCATTGATGCTCACCTTTAAGTAATCCATCAAAATAGCATGTAACACCAGTTCCTTACTCTCAAAATATTTGTAAATGGTGGCTTTAGCAATTTTAGCTTTTTTGGCAATCTCGTTTACACTAGTTTTGTGATAACCATACTTACGGAAAAGATCTTGAGCGGCTTTTTTTATACTTTCTTTTATTTTATCGACTTCCATAAATTAATTGTAAACGTTAAGTTGCGAGCTAGTTACAGTAACCTGATACTGCTTTAATGGTCGCGTAGCTGGTGCTTTTATGGAATATCCATCTTCTAAAGTAAATATAGATCCAGAACAAGGATCTGTTGCGGTAATGCTTGGGTCACTTACGTTTACAGCACATTTACTTTCGGGATTATAAGTGCTACATCTGTCGTACGCTACTATTTGCCCTGTAGTTTTTTTGTATAAGATAATTCCAGCAACTCCGCCATTAACAATCACAAATCCACCAGCGCTATTTAATGCCGAAAAGCGATAATCGTTAATCGGGATACGTATATCCACGGGAACATCCGTGATGTAGTTTTTCTCTTTACCACAAGATTGTATCAGTAAAATTGTGAATAGCGGAAAATAAAACGCGATTTTCTTCATTTAAATCACTTCAGTTTGGAATTGCTTTAAGAAACGAACATCGTTCTCAGAAAATAAGCGCAAATCTTTAATCTGATATTTTAAATTGGTGATTCTTTCTATTCCCATTCCGAAAGCAAAACCAGTGTATTTTTTTGAATTGATGTTTACGTTATCTAAAACGTTAGGATCGATCATTCCGCAACCTAAAATTTCTACCCAACCGCTATGTTTACACATTTGGCAACCATCCCCTTTACAAATAGTGCAAGAAATATCCATCTCTGCAGATGGCTCGGTAAAAGGGAAATAAGAAGGGCGGAATCTAACTTTTGTACCTTCGCCGTATAATTCTTGAACGAAGTAATACAAGGTTTGCTTTAAGTCAGCAAAAGAAACGTTTTCATCAACATATAACCCTTCCACTTGATGGAAAAAGCAATGTGCCCGAGCAGAAATTGCTTCATTACGATAAACTCTTCCTGGCATTAAAGCTCTGAAAGGTGGATTGCCAGCCTCCATTAATCGCACTTGAACCGAAGATGTGTGAGTACGTAATGCGTAAGAACCTTTCCCGTTTTCTTCTAGCGTGTTTTCTGCGTTACCTGTTGGTTTTTGTACAAAAAATGTATCCTGCATATCTCTCGCGGGGTGTTCTTCGGGGAAATTTAATGCAGAGAAATTATGCCAATCGTCTTCAATCTCAGGGCCTTCTGCTAAAACAAAGCCTAAACGCTTGAAAATTTCCACAATTTCTTTACGTACTAAGTTAAGTGGATGACGACCGCCGATTTCGAATCCTTCACCTGGTAAGGTTAAGTCATCCTTATTGGTCTGCGTATCACCAGCAGTGAAGTTGTCCTTGTAATCGTTAAACTTAGCTTCCGCGAGTTGCTTAAACTGATTCAACACTTTTCCTAAAACGCGTTTTTCTTCGGGCGATACCGCTTTAAACTCGTCAAATAAATCTTTGATAATTCCTTTTGTACCTAAAAACTTAATACGGAAGGTCTCTAAGTCTTCTGCTGTTTTGGGTTCAAAAGCATTGATTTCGGTAGTGTATTGATTGATTTTAGACTGCATAGCGTACAAATTTAAGAAAAAAAAGCTCGGGAATTTTAGAATTAATTTTAGGACGTAATGGGAGGGTTGTATTTTTTGAGGAGACTTTTAAAACACCATTCATCTATAAGTTTTTATTATGTTAAAAATCCACAGGTTTACAATGGTGATTTTTTAATATATTCGTACTATGAGAGTTGTTGAGCAACATAAAGATTCATTTACAAAACTTTGTCAAACTTTTCAGGTTGAGAAAATGTACCTATTTGGTTCAGCAATGAATTCTAAATTCAACGAGAAAAGCGACTTAGATTTTCTGGTTAAATTTAAACCCATAGAACTTTCCGAATATTTTGATAATTATATTGGATTTAAAGAAAATTTAGAATCACTTTTTAAAAGGAAAGTTGATTTGTTAGAAGAGCAAGCACTAAAAAACCCAATTCTTATTAATTCTATCAATAATTCGAAAAAGATAGTGTATGGATGAGCGGATTCTTAAATGGCTTTTCGACGTTAAAATTGCGATAGACGAGATAGATTTATTCATTGCTAGCGAAGCAAAGGATTTTTCGAAATATAAGAAAAACTTGATGTTGAAGAGGGCTGTCGAAAGAAATCTCGAAATTATAGGAGAAGCTCTCAATCGGATACTAAAGCAAAACCCTGAGATTGCAGATCAAATTACAAAATCAAAAGCTATAATTAGTTTGAGAAATCAAGTAATCCATGCTTACGATAATATCTCAGACGAGAATATTTGGGCAATACTCATAAAACATCTTCCTTTGTTGAAAGAAGAAATCAATGGTTTGATTAACCAGTCAAACTAATCACTCAAATCAACATCGCAACCAATCCAGTCCATCCTGTTTGATGACTTGCGCCTAAACCTTTGCCATTATCTCCGTTAAAATACTCGTGAAATAAAATGTAATCCTTAAAGTGTGGGTCTTCTTGTAATTTTTTGTTATCGCCAAAAACAGCTCGTTGTCCGTTGCTGTCTTTCAAAAATATAGCTATCAATCTATGAGAAACTTCATTAGCCGCATCTTTTAAAGTGGTGTATTGACCAGATCCAGTGGGCATTTCTATCTTGAAATCATCACCGTAGTAATCATGAAAACGATACATGGATTCTATTAATAAATAGTTTACGGGCATCCAAATCGGGCCACGCCAATTGCTATTACCGCCAAACATCCCGGTATCGCTTTCGGCCGGAGTGTATTTTACTTCAAAAACTTCCCCGCCAAGCTCAAAAATAAAAGGGTTTTCTTCGTAAACTTTAGATACCGAACGAATACCAAAATCAGAGAAAAATTCATTTTCGTCTAACATTCTGCGTAAAAGGCATTTCATTCGGTGCCCTCTTAGCAAACTTAATAACTGTGATTTTCCGTCTTTACCCTCCCAATTGCTTACTAACATAGCTAAGTCAGGTCTTTGTTCCGTAAACCATTTAATGTGCGAAACCAACCTAGGTAGTTTGTCCCATTTGTTTTCTTCAATAACTTCTACCGCTATTAACGGAAGTAAACCGACCAATGTTCTCAGGCGTAATCTTTTCCAGTCCCCATCGTCGCTGTGCAACATGTCGTAATAAAAACCATCTTCTTCGTCCCAAAGTCCTGCGCCTTCTACATTGTTCATGTTAGCCATGGCTCCGGCGATGTAGAAAAAGTGTTCGGAGAATTTTACCGCCATATCTTCATAAACGTGGTTCTGGTAAGAGAGTTCCATGGCAATTCGCATCATATTAAGTGCATACATCGCCATCCAACTGGTTCCATCAGATTGTTCCAGAATTCCTCCGCCCGGCAAAGGTTTGCTTCGATCAAAAACACCAATATTATCCAGTCCTAAAAAGCCTCCTTCAAAAATGTTATTGCCTTCGGTGTCTTTTCTATTTACCCACCAATTAAAATTAAGCAACATTTTATGGAACATCCGCTCTAAGAAAATCAAATCACCTTTACCGGTATTTTTTTTCTCCATTTCATAAATTTTCCAAGCCGCCCATGAATGTACCGGCGGATTTACATCACTAAAATTCCACTCGTAAGCTGGGAATTGCCCGTTTGGATGCATATAACGTTCTGTAATCAGTAATAAAATTTGCTGTTTGGCAAAACCAATGTCAATACTTGCTAGCGGGATGCAGTGAAAAGCTAAATCCCATGCAGCAAACCATGGATACTCCCAATTATCGGGCATAGAAATAATATCTGCAGCCATCAAGTGTTCCCAATCTTTATTTCGCCCTCGTTGGTGATTCAGCGGCGGCGCAGGTTCGTTTTTATCACCTTCTAGCCACTCTTTAACATAGTAGTAATAAAACTGTTTGCTCCATAACATTCCGGCCCAAGCCTGTCTTTGTACCAGTTTTTGATCTTCATTTTTTCCTTTTTGTTTCTCCGCATAAAAGTCATCAGCCAGCGATAGCTGAGCTTTGAAAATAGCTTCGAAATCTTTAAAAGGGTTACTGTTTTTTTGATCACTTAGTCGCAGTCTAATGGTCACACTGCCTTTCGTGGGTATCGTTTTTTGATAGTGAATTGCGACTTTAGTGCCGTTTTGTTGTTCGTTTATGGCTTCTGTTTTACCGTTGACTACATAATCGTTTATTCCATCTTTTACGTGTTTGCTTGTATTAGTGGAATTATAAAGCTTTTGATTGTTGGATTCGTTTTCGGTAAATAAGAAAGGCGCTTGCTCTTCCAAATAACAGTAATAATTGCCTAGTTTTTTGGTTTGCAACATTAAAACGTCGCAATCTAATGGAGAAATAACTGGTCTGTTACTCTCGCTCCAATCCAATGGATTTCTAAACCAAAGTGTAGGTAAAAAGTGCAGCACTGCATCCTCGCTGCCACGATTATGAATGGTATATTGAATCAGGATGTCGTTTTCTGTGTTTTTTGCATACTCGGTGAAAACATCAAAATATTGGTCGTCGTCAAATAGTCCAGTATCAATAAGCTCAAATTCTGGATCCTGTTTTCCTCTTTTTTTGTTTTCAGCCAAAAGCTGTTGATACGGAAATTCACCTTGTGGATATTTGTACAGAAACTTCATGTAACTGTGGGAAGGAACGTTATCTAAGTAATAATAAAGTTCTTTTACGTCTTCACCATGGTTACCTTCTGGGTTGGTGAGTCCAAAGAGTCGCTCTTTTAAAATCGGGTCTTTGCCGTTCCAATAAGCCGTTGCCAAGCACAAAACTTGCTGATCATCGCTTAGTCCGCCAATTCCTTCTTCACCCCAACGGTAAGCCTTACTTCGGGCCATATCATGCGAAACATATTCCCAAGCATCGCCATTTACACTGTAATCTTCTCTAACTGTTCCCCATTGTCTTTCGGATAGGTATGGACCCCATTTTCGCCAGCTTTGGGGTTTGTTGAGTTTATTAGCTTCTTTCATTTTTTTCGGGATTGCAAAATGCGTTTAATGTGAGGAGAAACGCTAAAAAGCTATTGCAATTATTATTCCGATTTGAATAGGAACCTGAAGAAAGGAAATGCCAATTTTTTAAAGCAACCTATCTTTAACCACCAAGGTATCCGCTAGTTTATCATGCAAAGTTTGCTGTTGCTTGTTTAGGAATAAATAAAAGTATCCAGCAAAAACAGGTATGGTGCTTATTATTTTAGAAAGATTTCTGGTTATGTTTTCCTTAAGAGATGGCGCTAATCCATGCATGTTAGTCACTTTAATGGAAAGCAACTTTTTGCCGATAGTGGCTTGCTGATAGTTTTCCATATAAATGTTATAGAATAGCTTTAGAAATGGTAATAGCAATAAACCACTGGCGATATTTTGCTGGGTAGCATTTTGGTTGGCTACGAAAATTGCAATGATAAGTTCAAAAAAAGCAAAAATTCCGAAAACGATAAACCAGTCAATCGCGGTTGCTAACAAACGCAAATCGAATCCTGCGTAATATTGTGGAGCGGTAAAAATTTGAGTGAAGCCTAAAACAATTCTTAATTCTTCGATTTCATGCGCTTCTTTATAATCGTCCATTCCTGCTGTTTTCAGAAACGAGTCTGGTTTTACCGCTTTACTTTGTAACTCTTCAATGGTAAAAGGTCCGGTTGGTTTGCCGTTCACAACTAAATAATAAAGGTTTTCGCTCATTTCTAATAACGTTTCACCTCAAAATCGCTTAAACCACCTTTTAAGTTAATCATGATTTTGTTGGTAGCCGAACTGTAGTTAGACGAAGTAAAACTTCCGTCATCAGCTTTTTTAAAACCTGGAAAATCTGTAGTCGATAAACCTGTTTTGATATTGATTTTACAACCAGAAGCTGTAGGAATTTGGATGCTAACTTTTGCAATTCCAGTTTCTGCGGATAAGTTTACATCGTTGTAAAGGTCGCCTACTTTTACTTTAAAATCTGCCGCACCACCTTTAATGTTAATTTGCTTAACGCGATTATTACTAAAATCAAACTCGGCTTTACCCGCACCCATATTTAAATTGATGTCCCACAGCGGAGCGGTGTGAATTTTCATATTCACGTTGCTTAAATCGGCATCATCAAAATCAAAACTGTTGTGTTTGTTTTTTGAATTAAAATTTAAAACAACGGTACTATCTGTATCAGTCTTTCTTAAATAGTAATGGTTGTTGTCATTTTGGGTTGATGATTCAAAAAGGCTTTTGTTTCCATTAGCGATAGCAAACTTACTAGCGCCACCATTAATGTTTAAGGTTGCTGTTTTAAATCTAGCGTCGTAATCTTCTTGGTAAAGTGATTCTGCGGCTGAGGTTACGGTATCAACATCTTCGTCGTTATCATAATCATCGTTAAAATTATAAGACCAATGTCTGTTTAAAGTTTTAGGTGCATTTACATTGGCATAAACCAATAAACATAACGCAAAAACAGTGGTGCCAATAACTAGCCATTTCCCCGAATTAGAATTTGACCTAGAGAATATGATATTTATCCCCATAACAATAAGGATAAGTGGCCAAAAACGCCAGACGTAGCTCCAACTAAAATCAATGATCCCGTAGTTCTCTAATAAGAAAACAGTACCGATAAAAATAAAAACAATACCCCAGGAAATTTTACTTGCTCTCATCTTTTAATGTGGATTAGTACTGTTTTGATTTGGGTTATTAAATTCATCTTCTATTGGTTTTTCATCAGTCGGCTGCTCATCTATCGCTTCATTGCGTTTTTTAGCTTTCGCTAAAATGATTAATCCAAACACAATGAAAATTAAAGGCCATAATTTTCTTAAACTAAACCAGTAAGGCAGAAGATCAAACTCGCCCATTAAAAAATAAGTTCCCATTACAACCAGTATAAAGCCTAAAAGCAAACTCAAATTGCTATTGTTTTTACTTTGGTTAGTGGGTCTCAAAGGTTCTCCGGTTTGCGTTTTGTAATCTGTATAAGTATATGGAAGTTTACGATCTTCAGGAACAACAATCCACAAGATTATATACATCAATAATCCGCCACCACCAAAAAAAACAGCGAATACAAAAGCAATTCTAACCCATGTAACTTCAAGTTCAAAGTATTTTGCAAGCCCCGCAGATACGCCCGCTATCATTTTATCCTGCGGGTCTCTTGTTAATTTTTTTTCCATCTCTTTAAATTCTAAACCTGCCCACTTTGTGGCGTAATTACTATTTGGTCAACATTTGCACCTTTGCTCAATTGCATAATTTGATGAATTGATTTTGCCACATCTTCTGGCAGTACAAATTTATCAGGAGAAACATCGCTACCATCCCAAGATGAAGTAAGCGTTGAACCGGGTATAATAGCGGTTACTTTTACTCCGAAAGGTTTGGTTTCTTCTCTCATGATATTGTTAAGACTAAGTAAGGCCGCCTTTGTTACACAGTAAGAACCAGCATTTACAATTGTTTGTATACTCGCGATAGAGCAAACATTAAATATATGCCCTTTACATTTCTTGAGCATTAATGGAGCTATTTTTTTGTATAAAATATAAGGAGCTAGAACATTTACATTAAAGTGCATAGCAAGCATGTCGTCTTCCTCCTCAAGAATTGGAGCAGGGGAAAACATACCTACGTTATTTACCAAAACATCAATCGTTTCAAAATGTGCAATTGCTTGATCAGCGAAAGTAGCCACCTCTATTTTTAGGCTACAATCTGTTTGAATTAATAGTAAATTAATTTTCGGATTTATTGCCAAAAGTTCTTCTTTTAATGAGTCGAGTTCCTTTTGATTTCTAGCACACAAAGCAAGCGAGTGATTATTTTTCGCCATTTCTAAAGCCACCGCTTTACCCATTCCCTTTGTTGCACCGGTAATTAAAATGTTCATGATTTTTTGATTTTTAAGCAATTTAGGTTTAATAATTGCAATTGATAAAAAAGCTTATTTTTACACAAATTTAATTATATGGTATTTTATCATTTCGGAAAATATATTTTAATGCTAAGAGCAGTTTTTAGACGGCCAGAGAAAATGAGCATTTATAAAAACGAGGTTTTTAGAGAAATGGTCGATATAGGTTTAGGGTCTTTAGGAATTATCAGCATCATCTCGATATTTATTGGAGCGGTAACAACGGTGCAAACCGCTTTTCAGTTGACAAGCGATTTAATACCTAAATCTATTATAGGTGGCATTACCCGAGATTCAACCATATTAGAACTTAGTCCAACCATCTGTTCTCTGGTTCTAGCCGGTAAAGTCGGTAGTAGCATTGCTTCACAAATTGGAACCATGCGAGTTACCGAGCAAATTGACGCTTTAGAAATTATGGGAATAAATGCTCCGGGCTATTTAATTTTACCAAAATTATTAGGCGGGGTAATTATGATCCCGCTATTAGTAATTGTTGCAATTGCATTAAGTATTACCGGTGGCTATTTAGCGGGTACGGCTTCTGGAGCAGTTAGCGCAGCGGAATTTATTCAAGGTTTAACTACAGATTTTATCCCGTTCACGCTAGTAGTAGCAATGGTTAAAGCACTGGTTTTTGCTTTTATAATTACCACGGTATCTGCATACCAAGGATATTTTACCAGCGGAGGAGCTCTTGAAGTTGGTCGCTCTAGTACAAAAGCGGTGGTAGTTAGCTGTATTGCTATTTTAATTTCTGATTACGTTATCGCACAGCTTTTATTATGATTGAGGTTAAAGATATTTACAAAAGTTTTGGAGATAATGAAGTGCTTAAAGGCATCTCCGCCGATTTTAAGCCCGGCGTAACTTCGCTGATTATCGGAAGTTCTGGTTCTGGAAAAACAACCCTGATGAAAAACATGGTTGGTTTGCATGAGCCAAACGGAGGCAAGGTGCTTTATGATGGTAGAGACTTTACACAAATGAGCACTCAAGAACGGATAGAAATCCGTAAAGAAATTGGAATGCTTTTTCAAGGTTCTGCCTTGTTTGATTCCATGACTGTAGAAAAAAACATACGCTTTCCGCTAGATATGTTTACCGAACAATCCAAATCAGAAAAATTAGATAGGGTTAACTTTGTGTTAGAACGAGTAAATCTTGCAGGTAAGAATGCGCTTTATCCATCAGAACTTTCGGGTGGAATGATGAAAAGAGTAGGCATAGCAAGAGCAATTGCCATGCATCCAAAATATCTTTTCTGTGATGAACCTAACTCGGGCCTTGACCCAAAAAGTTCCATCATGATTGATGAGCTATTGCAAGAAATCACAGAGGAATATGATATTACTACCGTTATCGTAACTCATGATATGAATTCGGTAATGGGAATTGGAGAACATATCTTATTTTTGCACCAAGGAGAAAAATGGTGGGAAGGTTCGAAAGATGAAATTACCTCTACAGAGAATAAGGAACTGAACGAGTTTGTTTTCGCTACTAAGCTGATGGAAACATTGTTGAAGAAGAAGTAAGTTAATAGTCGATGGTCAATGGTCAACGGACAATGAACAAAATTCTATCAATCAAAATTCACTCATTCAAAATTCTCTCATTCAAAATTAAATAACGCATGCAGCCAAATATACAAGCACTTACTCCACAGCATTGGAAAGATTACGAATTGATAGATTGTGGAGATTTTGAAAAATTAGAGCGATTTGGAGATGTTATTCTGATTAGACCAGAACCACAGGCCGTTTGGGATAAGCTATTGCCAGAAAGCGAGTGGCAAAAACTGCATCACATCAAATTTAAGGGACGATCAGCAACCAGCGGTGAGTGGGTTAAAAAGAATCCCAAAACACCAGATCGTTGGCACATCGAATATAAAAACAATGATGTTGCCATTAAATTCCGTTTGGCTTTAACGTCCTTTAAGCATTTGGGGATTTTTCCAGAACAAGCCGTAAACTGGGATTTTATTTCGTCATCCATCAAAAAATTTAAAACGCCAGAGCCTAAAATATTAAACTTGTTTGCCTATACAGGTGGTGCGTCTTTAATTGCAAAAGCTGCGGGTGCGGATACAACCCATGTTGATTCTATTAAACAAGTGGTGAGTTGGGCAAATGAAAATCAAGAAGTATCTAACTTAAAAGATATTCGCTGGGTGGTAGAGGACGCTTTAAAATTCGTACAACGCGAGTTGAAAAGAGGTAAAAAATACAACGGAATTATATTAGATCCGCCAGCTTACGGTCATGGACCAAAAGGCGAAAAATGGAAACTTGAGGATTTGATTAGAGAAATGATGCGAGACGTGGTGCAATTGCTAGATCCAGAAGAGCATTTCTTGATTTTAAACACTTATTCTTTAGGTTTTTCATCCATTATTGTGGAGAATTTAATAAGGGGTGCTTACCCACAAGTGGAAAATTTAAACATTGGTGAGCTATATCTGAAAGCCCGAAGTGGAATTAACTTACCCTTAGGCGTTTTCGGTAAATTTAGTTTGTTTAATTGTTAATATCTTTTTTGTAAAAGACCAATGCTTTGCCTTATTTTTCGCTTTAATTTTAATTAGAATGTTAGCTCAAAAAAATCATTTCCTTTTGCCTCAATTAGTACTTGCGGCTGCATTGTTTTGCTCTTGCTCTGGAAATACCGACGGTAAAACTTCCCAAACAGATGCAAAGCAAGTAAAAGATTCAACTCAGGTTGAAGCCACTGCAGACGTAGCAAAGGAAAATACAAATACGCCAGTTGATTCTGCAAAATATTATGATTTACAAAAATATTTAGCAAATGGCGATACTACCGGCAAATGGCCAGTTAAAGTTGATCCTTTGCCAATCAACGGTGCAATATTACCTTTCAACAGAGTTATCGTTTATTACGGAAACCTTTATTCTAAAAAAATGGGTGCTTTGGGGGAATACGCACCTAAAGAAATGTGGAGAATGCTTCATGCGGAAGTTGCTAAATGGAATAAAGCAGATACGGTAATTAAATCTATAGCTGCCATACATTACATCGCGACAGTAGCAAGTGGAACGCCTGGTAAGGATAATATGTATATCAACCGTATGCCAGATAGTCAGATAGATTCTGCTTTAGCAATTGCAAAAATGCACAATGCTATCGTTTTTTTAGATGTGCAGGTAGCGTTGAGTACTTTACAAAAAGAATTGCCACGCTTAGAGAAATATTTAAAGATGCCTAATGTACATTTAGGTATCGATCCTGAGTTTTCTATGAAAACAGGAGAAAAACCAGGTAAAAGGATAGGTTACTATGATGCTGCAGATATCAATTACGCATCTGGTTACTTGACTAAATTGGTAAAAGAAAATAATTTACCTGCTAAAATATTAGTGGTACACCGTTTTACACAAGGAATGGTGAAGAATTACCAAAACATTAAAAAGCAAAAAGAAGTGCAGATGGTAATGCACATGGATGGTTGGGGCGAGCCTGAGTTGAAAAAAGGGACTTACCGTCATTACTTGTACAGAGAGCCAGTTCAGTTTGTAGGATTTAAGATTTTTTACAAAAACGATTTAAAGAAAGCACCACACCGTTTAATGACTCCTGAAGAATTGTTGAAGCTAACGCCAAAACCGATTTATATTCAGTATCAATAGGCAGCATTTTTAATATGTTAATTGAAATCCTTGGTTTAATAAACTGAGGATTTTTTTGTTATAACACACTCTACCTCCTTCCTATAACGTATTATGTATTACTCAAGAAATCTTATCGTTCTAATTTCCCTCTCGTTACCAAGATGATTTTCGGAAGCAGGTAACTGTTGATAACAACTAGTTTGTCATTTTAATTTAAATACCAAAAACACCCTTTTACTGGCATCATTCTTGACTTAATGGGGTTTTAGTTATTAAAAATCATATCAGATGAAAAAAATTATTACTATTTGTACTTTAGGCTTGCTTGGGAGCAGTGCCTTTGCTCAATTAAAAGATGTTACTGTAACTTTACAACCTACCGTTGGCTATAACTGGTTTGATAACAAGACCGCCATCGAAGATGGTGTAACTTACGGAGGCAGAATAGGCTTTGGTTTTGGCGAAGCAATCGAACTTAGAGGAAGTTACGAAAAATCAACAGATTTAAAAAACACGGTAGCAGGATTCGGAACTTTTTCGGATCAGTTCATAAACAACTTCAACTCTAGAAAAGTGGATCTTGAGCGTTTTGGTGGAGAGTTTAAAGCAAACATTCCCACACGCGGTACTTTTGTTCCATACTTTACCTTAGGGGCTGGTATACAAAAACTAAAAGTTGATGCTAGCGCAATCAACGGTCCAGCAAACACACAAAAATCTGAGCAAATTTATGCCAATGTGGGTTTAGGGACTCAAATTAAATTGGGAGAGCGTTTGTTTCTTAATTTAGAAGCTAAAAATACCGTGTTTAATCTAAACCCTTCTTCGGTAATATACCAAGACGGCCAAGATCAAAGCGATATTCAAAACTTTTTGAACGACAATAGCAGATCCCGCATGTATAACTGGTCTGTTTTAGCTGGTTTGCAACTTTACCTAGGTGGCCGTACTCCAGAAGAGTCTAGTGCAATTGATAGAGCATATCGAGATAAGTATTCTGGTGGATTAAGTGGTTTAAAGTTGATTTTTGAACCTGCTGGTGCTTTTATTAATTTTGATAATGAGAGCAATTTTTCAGATTCTTATTTTGCTGGAGGCAAAGTTGGTTTTGATTTTAATCAGTATGTTGGCCTGAGAGGTTATTATTTTCAAGCTATGAAGGATGAAAAAGTTTCTACTGATTGGGACAATTTAGCAATGTATGGCGGTGACTTCATTGCAAAATTAAATGTTTCCCGCGGGTTGGTACCTTACATTACTGCGGGTGGTGGTTACTTAAATGCTTACGATAGCTATGTTGGCAAAGATGGGATATTTGGTGCTACTTCAGGCTACTTTGCAAAAGGTGGTTTAGGATTAAATGTACCACTTGGTACAAATTTGGAATTGTTTGGAGATGCGAATATGATGTTTACCTCTGAAAGAGCAGCTGATGATTTAGTAAACACAGTTGCGCCAGATGAATTGAAAAAGCATACAGTTTACTCTGCTGGTATCCGTTTACAACTTGGAAAAAAACCTGGTGATCCTGACAAAATGATACAAAACAGGATTGATGAGAATGTTGACAACAGAACACGAGCTTACCAAAAAAGAATTGATGAATTAGAAGATGAGCTTTCTGATGCATACAAAAATAATGATACTAAAAAAGCGGTTGAAGTTATTGAGGAAAAGAAAAGCCTAGAACGCGAATTAGATAGAGGTTCTAAATCTAACTCTACTATAAAAGAGAAAAATGCTGATAGAGAGTCTAAAGTAGAAATGACACCAAAAGAACTTGAAGACTTAATTGAAAAAGTAATTCAGGGTGTTGATGAAGATTCTCGCAAAACGTTAACTACTGATCAACGTATGGATCGTTTAGAGCGTTTGTTGTTAGAAGTTAACACAGGATCATACAAACAAAATTTAACTCCAGCTCGTCAAGAAGATGCTTCACAAAGAATTATTGACAAGTTAAATGATTTAGACAGAAAAATCGACAGAAACACTGATAGAGTTGATAATTTGAGTGGAAATGCTCAAAACCAGAATCAAGATAAAACAGTAGTAATTTCATCAGGACAACAAGCGCCTGTAGGTCCAGCGCAAATTGCACAGCCTACAGAAACTAAGTTAGTTACAGATGCAGATGGTAATACTACCCTTAAAGAGGAAGCTAAAATTAAAGGCGTTGCAACTGGATGGGTGGTAAATCAAGGAACATCAGTTTTTACTGGTTTCGCTATCGCTGATAGAGTGGGTATGGTAATTGGAATTAGAGGAAACTATGCATTTACTAACACACCGTTTCAGTTCATGCCAGACTTCTATTTGGTTCCAGGTAAAAATACTGGCTTCGGAATTAACGCCAACGTAATACTGCCATTTACTTATGATGCAGGAGTTATTTTGAACCCTTACATTGGTTTAGGCCTTGGTTATAACGATGCTGTTGGTAAAAGCACTTTTAGCCCTAACATTGTGTTAGGTACATCATTCAACCTTTTAGGCGGAAAGTTGTTTGCAGATTACACCGCTCATAATTTTATCGATATTCACAGAATATCTGTTGGATACAAACTAAATTTTTAATATGATGTTGCAGCTAAATAAATTAAAAACAATATTACCTTGTGTATGTATTTTATTTTCAACTAGTCTTTTCGCTCAAAGCGGAAAGACTACTGAAAAAAACACAATCGTAATGACAAAAACTGAGCTGGCTTCGTTACTTAAAACAGTAGCTGATGCTAGGAAAGCTCAGCTTATGGAGCGACAAAGCGGTCAGGTAAAGCAAGATTTAGCCGAGTTGAGAGAAAATTATCAACAGCGTCCAACTATGCAAAATTTTGGATATGATGGGGGATCAAATCAGCAAATCTTGAACGAGTTGCGTTACTTGAATCAAAGGGTTGATAATATGGGTCAAAATAATAATGGTGCTCCATCTAGAAATAGAGATAATTCAACTTATATTCTTCCTGGCAATTCAGGATCTAGTCAAGGTTATCTCCCAAATACTGGAAGCTCCACAACTTTGGTTCCTTCAAACAACAATAAAATCAAAGACTTAGAATCTAAAATCGATTCTTTGAGAAATGCTAAACCTACTAATGTTAAAGGAGAAAGTTCTCTGAAAGATAGCTTAGACAGAATGAATAGCAGATTGATGGATGTTAGAAGATCTTTGGACAGCTTGGAAATGAAGATGACCCCGCCTGGAAAAACCGTTAAGAAAAACGATTCAGGAGAAAAGACTTATTTTAAACAACAAGTCTATTTTGCAAATAATTCAGAGAAATTGAGCGCTGACTATTTTGAGTCTATCAAAGAATTCACTCAAATTTTAAAGACATATCCAGAAGCAAAAGTTTTGATGGAAGGTTGGGCTAGTCCTATAGGAAAGTCTGACTATAACAAACAACTTTCTATGCGCAGAGCGGAAAGTGTAGAAACTGCTTTTATGGAAAACGGAATAGCAAAAAATCGTTTGATTGTAAGTTTTAGAGGTGAGGACAAATCATCTTCTGAACAAAACGCAAGACGAGTAGATATGTCTGTAATTGTAAGATAGGTTATAAATATTCCCAATTTGGGTAAATCGACCATAGATTAATAGTCTATGGTCGATTTTTTTTATACTATTTAATTTAGTTGTTGGTTGACTCATTCGATTTACAATGTTGCTAAAGATACAATTAATGTAAGGAACACTTCTCAGCTATTTTAGTTGTGTTTGAGATAGTGTTGAAATTCAAATCGAGGAATTAAACTTGCTCCCATGCTTTCTAAATGCTCAGTGTAAACTTGGCAATCTATCAATTTAATATTGGCGTTTTCGCACAGCCAAATCAAAGCAACTTTAGAAGCATTACTTTTTTTAGAAAACATAGATTCCCCACAAAACACCCGATTGATTAAAACGCCGTATAAGCCACCGACTAATTCTTCGCCTTCCCAAACTTCAATAGAGTGGGCATAGCCTTTTTTGTGCAGCTTTAAATAAGCATCTAAAATCAAACTGTTTATCCAAGTGCCATCTTGTCCTTCTCGTTTACTATCTGCACAGCTTTGAATAACAGCTTTGAAGTTTTGGTTGTGTGTTACCTTAAACTTTTTGCTATTTAAAACCTGTCGCATGCTCTTACTTATTTTTATTTCTTTGGGAAATAGCACAAACCTTTCTGGTGGGCTATACCATAAAATAGGGTCATCTTCAGTAAACCAAGGAAATATCCCGTTTTGGTAAGCTAAAACTAACCTGTTCAAAGATAAATCTCCAGCAATAGCAAGTAAGCCGTCCTCATCAGCAAGCGTCGGGTTTGGAAAAATAAGTTCTTCGGTAAGTTGAAATATCATTTTTTGAACGACAGATTAAGCCTTTTGTAGCTATAACGTCATAAATCTACAGCAAATTTAATGGTTTGTTTCGGTTATAATGTTTAGGTTTTTGATGAAGAAGCCACGCGTTCGCGTGGCTTTCTTATATTGTTAGTTTTTGTTTACCGAGGTGGTACTCAATTCTAATTCAATCGTTTGGTCATCAACTCCTCAACTTTTTCAAAAAACTGCAATGGTTTCAACTGCCGCCAGTTTAAATCATCAAGCTGACCACCAAAATTAATGTAATAATCAATGTTGTTGGTTTTAAATTCATCAATCACGTGTTCTCTAAAATTTATTCCAGCGATCCAACCGTCTTCAACTTCTTGAAACCATTCTTCGTAATAACAATCATCAGATGAATGGAAGTTTAATACGTTTTCGCCAATAAGGATAAATTTATCAATGCCTTCGCTCATGATAGATTCCAAAATTTCTCTTTTTAACAACATAATATCGTTGTCTATCGCATCATTCCATTCCCCAATAAATTCAAGAATTGCGTAATTACGGTCATAATCAACAAAGAGAATTTTTAGGTAAAGGGTATGTGATCCAAAAAAGTCCCATTGCGGGTGCAAAAGGTAATTATAAACTTGTTTGTCGTACTCAAATTCGTTGTATTCCATTTCATAAAATGGAGAGCGCTCATCTTCTGACGCTATATAATCGTCTCTCCATTTATAATAAGGCTCTATTTCATGCATATTTTGTGTTTTTATTCCAGGTCAGTTAAAAAAGCTTCTACTGCTTTTCTAACACTTCCATAAGTGCTTAACAATTGCGTGGCGTTTTCTTTAGTTGTCCCAGTTTCGGCAATAATCATATTAATTCCCCGGTTTACCAGTTTGTTATTGGTTAACTGCATATCCACCATTTTATTACCTTTCACTTTCCCTAATTTGATCATTAAGGTGGTACTAATCATATTTAAAACTAGCTTTTGTGCAGTTCCTGCTTTCATTCTTGTTGAGCCGGTAAGGTATTCTGGTCCCACAACAACTTCTATAGGGTATTTTGCACTTGCCGCTACAGCGCTATCAGCATTACAAACAACGCAACCAGTTATTAATCCTAACTCATTAGCTCGTTTTAAACCACCAATAACGTAAGGCGTTCTGCCAGATGCTGCAATGCCTACTAAAACATCGTTTTTACTAATATTGAACTTTTCTAAATCTTTCCAAGCTTGTTCATTATCGTCTTCGGCATTTTCTACAGCTCTTCTAATTGCGGTATCACCACCTGCAATAATGCCAACTACTAAATCAAACGGAACCCCAAAAGTAGGGGGGCACTCGGAAGCGTCAAGTACACCTAAGCGTCCGCTAGTTCCAGCGCCAATGTAAAATAATCGACCTCCGTCTTTCATTTTTTCCACCGCGGCATTTACAAAATCTTCAATTTTAGAAACTACTTCTTCAACTGCAAGTGCTACGGTTTTATCTTCTTTGTTGATGTTGCTTAAAATTTCTGAAGTAGATTTTAGCTCTAAATTATTGTAAAGCGAATCTTGCTCGGTTACTTCTATACCCATTTAGTTTTTTTAACGAAAGTCGGAAAAAAATAGCTGAAAAGAAATTGTTCGCCCGCTACTAAATGCAATATTCCCTTTATTCGGAGGATTTTTTTTGTCTGCTTTGCGTTAATGAATACTCAAAAAATTTTTCTTTCGAGACTTGGAATCTCAATCTGTTCTTTTTTTGCAAAGAGTTGTGACTCGAAGCTTGTTAAAGCATTCCTATTTAATTGCTTTGCTGTTTGATAGCGTTATTTTTAGGTGAATTATTATTGTTAAAAAACACTCAAATAATTGTAATTACAACATTAATGGTTTTATTTTGCTGTACAAATGAATTCCACACCAAAAAGCGCTTTTTCGTACTTCATTATTGCACTAATTGCGGTTTTTTTCGGAGTTATTTTGGGTGCAACCTACGAGCAAAATAGAGCTATCAACAGCAATTCTGCATTTCCTTCTTTTGCATTCAGCAGCAATCAAAAATTAGATAAAATATTAAAGGTTATTAAAACCAATTACGTTGATTCTGTAAATACTGATTCGTTACAAAAGCTGGCTATAGATGAAATTTTAAGTGGGTTAGACCCTCACACAATTTATCTGCCACCCATGCAGGCAAAATCGCAGAACGAGAACTTGGAAGGTAATTTTGATGGGATAGGAATAGAGTATTATCTTTTGAACGATACTTTACTGGTTACTTCGGTACGTGAGAAAGGACCATCAGACAAGGCAGGCTTGTTAAAAGGCGATAAAATCATTGCCGTGAACGGAGAAAGTATGGTTGTTAAAGGCGATACAGATCTGATTGTAAATAAGCTGCGTGGAAAAAGAGGAAGTAAGCTAAATGTTTCCGTTTTGAGATTCGGATTTACCGAACCTATTTCTTTAGCAATAGAACGTGGCAGAATTGTAGTGAGCAGCGTGGATGTTGCCTACTTAATTAAACCTGAGATTGGTTTTGTGAAAATCACCAGATTTGGAGCAAACACCGCAGAGGATTTTAGTATTGAACTAAATGCGCTTCAAAAGAAGGGGATGAAAAGTCTTATTTTGGATTTGAGAGGAAATGGTGGCGGATATTTAAGTGCTGCAACCGCTTTGGCCGATCAGTTTTTAGGCGATGACCAACTGATTGTTTACACAGAAGGCTTACATGAGCCGCGTACTGATTACAAAGCGACTACCGACGGAATGTTTGAGAATGGGAAGTTAATTATCTTGATTGATGAAGGTACTGCATCTGCAAGTGAAATACTAGCTGGCGCAATACAAGATTTAGATAGAGGCTTGATTATTGGCAGACGTTCTTTTGGTAAAGGTTTAGTGCAAGAACAGTTTGGTTTTGGCGATGGTTCGGCAATGAATTTAACGATTGCCAGATATTATACTCCAAGTGGTCGGTCTATCCAAAAATCTTACAGTAAAGGTATTAAGGTTTATAAAGACGAAATTAATCAACGGTATGAACATGGTGATTACACATCTTTAGATAGCGCATTAAAAGACAGCACATTTTTAAATCAGCAAAAAAAGTATAAAACTTTAAAAGGACGAACAGTTTATGCAGGTGGCGGAATAATGCCGGATGTTTTTGTGGCTTTAGATACTTCTAAGTTTACAGAAATCTATCAACAAATAAATGCTAGCGGTTTAGTTTCCCGGTATGTATACGGCAAGTTAACCAACAGCGTAAAGATTAATCAGTTTAAAACAGTAGATGAATTTAAAAACAGTTATCGTTTTACTGATGCAGATTATACCGGTTTTTTAAACTACTGTTCCATCAAGAAAATTAAAGTAGATAAAGCTCAAGCGTTACTTTCTAAGCCTTTAATTATTAGCCAAATCAAGTCCATACTTGCCAGGTATTATTTTGGGGAAGAGGGGTTTTATAGTATCTACACCCAGAATGACGATTTTGTAAATACAGCGCTTAGTAAACTAAAAAACCCAGCCTAAGCCAGGTTTTTTATCGCTAGTTTTACAAATTCTAATGAACGTGTGCATGCGTAGTGTCTACCGCTAAACTGTCTACCGCAACATTGTCCTTAACTGTAGTATCGGCTAAAGCCTCATTTAATAAAGAATCTGCAGCAGATTGATTTGCAGCATCTATTTGTTCCTCTGTTTTTGGCTGGTTACTACAAGCCGCGAATGCTAAGGAAGTGGTGATTACAAAAAGTGCAATAAATTTTCTCATATTGTTTTTTATTTGGTTAAAAAGTTAGGGTCGGTGGTCTAAAGTCCGTTGTCCGTAGTCAAGAGTTGCCATTCAAACAGCCGACTGCGGACTAAACAACTCCCGACTCCCTTAATTACTTCTGTCTAAAAAATATTTGAATCGGCACACCTTCAAAATCGAAATGCTCTCTCAGCTTGTTTTCTATAAAACGTTTGTACGGATCTTTAATGTACTGCGGTAAATTACAGAAGAAAGCAAACATTGGCGACGTAGCGTTAATTTGCGTAATGTACTTGATTTTAATGTGCTTTCCTTTGATAGACGGTGGTGGCGTTTTCTCAATAATAGGCAATAAAATATCGTTTAGTTTTGAAGTCTGAATTTTCTTCACCTTGTTAACGTAAACTTTAGCAGCCGCTTCAATGGTTTTAAAAATTCTTTGTTTTTCAGTTACCGAGGTAAACACAATAGGCACATCAGTAAATGGGGCTAATTTCTGTTTTATTTTGTCTGTAAATTCTAAAACAGTTTTGTGGTCTTTTTCTACCAAATCCCATTTATTTACCACAATTACAACGCCTTTTTTATTCTTCTCTGCAAGGTGGAAAATATTTACGTCCTGAGACTCAATTCCATCTACTGCATCAATCATTATAATTACCACATCACACTCTTCTAGCGCTTTAATGGTACGCATAACGCTGTAAAATTCCAAGTTCTCATGAACTTTGGTTTTTTTACGCAAACCAGCAGTATCAATCAGCATAAATTCATGCCCAAACTGGTTGTAGTGGATATGGATAGAATCTCTGGTGGTGCCGGCAATTTCGGTTACGATATTTCTATCCTTACCAATTAAAGCGTTAATCATTGATGATTTTCCAACATTCGGACGTCCAACAATTGCATAAACAGGCAGCTTGTTTTCCTCTTCTTTGATCTCATCAAAATTGGTAATTACTTGGTCTAAAAGTTCTCCAGTTCCAGAACCACTCATAGAAGAAATACAATAGATTTCACCTAATCCTAAGCTGTAAAACTCAGTAGCATCAGACTGTAATTGGTAATTATCCACTTTATTTACTGCAACGTAAACTGGTTTTTTGCTTTTTCTTAAAATTTGTGCAATGTCTGCATCCAAATCGGTAATTCCTGTAGTTACATCAACCAAAAACACAACAACGTTAGCTTCTTCAATGGCAATGTGTACTTGCTCCCTAATGGCAGCTTCAAAAACATCTTCAGAATTTGCTACGTATCCACCAGTGTCAATCACTGTAAAACTTTTGTGTGTCCATTCGGCAATACCGTAATGTCTGTCGCGGGTTACACCGCTTTGGTCATCAACAATGGCTTTTCTAGATTCTGTTAAACGGTTGTATAGGGTAGATTTCCCTACGTTCGGTCTCCCGACGATCGCTAATATGTTACTCATAATGTGGGGTTTCCCGGTCTTATCTTACCGGCATAATTTTTTGGCAAAGGTAAGTTAAAAAAATCGGTTTTGTATAGAAGCTTTAAAAATCAGCAAATTAGGTGTTTAGTGATAACCTAAGTCCAATAGTGAAAAAGGAAGGTGACTAATTACAAGGGCGTTTTAACACGCTGTCCGCTTTATCTTTTTGGAAAAAAAGCCAAAAAGGATGCCGCTCCCATCGTTAACGCTATTAAACCCTCCACAAATTATTTAGAATACTGTTAAGCAAACTTATTAATTGAACTCAGGTTAATTATTATACCGTTTTAACTCAACAAAATGTCATTCTAGAAAGCTAAACTGTGTGTTTATGAGCTGGAGGAATTGATCTTTTGCTCGCTATAAAATGATGCTAGTTTGTAGCCAAACAATTATTATTGGTTTTTAACTAAACAAAAAATGGCCTGTGAAAACACAAGCCATTTAAAAATTATTTATGGAATGCTTATCTCCAAGCTTTGTATAGATTAATTAATCCGTTGGTAGAGCTATCGTGAGTAGTTACAGAAGCATCATTTTTAAGTTCTGGTAAAATTTTACCAGCCAATTGCTTGCCCAGTTCAACTCCCCATTGGTCAAAACTAAAAATATTCCAAATTACGCCTTGTACAAAAATCTTGTGTTCGTACATGGCAAGTAAAGAACCCAATACTTTTGGAGTAATCATTTTAACTAAAATAGAATTCGTTGGCCTGTTACCTTCAAAAACTTTGAAAGGCGCAATGGTGTCAATTTCTTCCTGACTTTTGCCTTTCAATTCTGCAATTACTTCCTCTTCGGTTTTACCGTTCATTAAAGCTTCGGTTTGTGCAAAAAAGTTTGATAAAAGCATGTTATGGTGTTCGCCCAACGGGTTGTGTGATTGTGCCGGAGCAATAAAATCACAAGGAATTAATTTTGTGCCTTGGTGAATCAACTGGTAAAAAGCATGCTGTCCGTTGGTACCTGGCTCGCCCCAAATTACTGGGCCGGTTTGGTAATTAACTTCATTTCCAGCTCTATCTACATGTTTGCCGTTACTTTCCATATCTCCTTGTTGGAAATAAGCTGCAAAACGGTGCATATACTGGTCATAAGGTAAAATAGCTTGGGTTTCAGCTTCAAAAAAGTTGTTGTACCAAACACCTAATAAGGCTAAAATTACTGGAATATTTTGTTCAAATGGAGTTTCTCTGAAATGGTTATCCATTTCATGTGCGCCAGTTAACAATTCTTCAAACTTATCGTAACCTATTGAAAGTGCAATTGGCATTCCGATAGCGCTCCACAAGGAGTAACGACCACCAACCCAATCCCAAAAACCAAACATGTTTTCGGTATCAATACCAAATTTACTTACACCCTCTGCGTTGGTAGAAAGCGCCGCGAAATGCTTAGCAACATCTGCTTCAGCTGCACCACTAGCCAAAAACCAGTCACGAGCGCTATGTCCGTTAGTCATGGTTTCTTGTGTGGTAAAAGTTTTTGAGGCAATTAAAAATAGGGTAGTTTCTGGATCAACTTTTTTCAAAGTTTCAACAATATGCGTACCGTCAACGTTAGAAACAAAATGCAGGTTTAAATGGTTTTTGTAAGCTTTAAGCGCTTCAGTAACCATTACCGGACCTAAATCAGATCCACCAATACCAATATTTACCACATCTGTAATGGTTTTGCCGGTATAACCTTTCCAAGTGCCAGAAATAATAGCTTCAGAAAACTTTTTCATTTTGGCCAAAACTTCATTCACATCAGGCATGATATCTTTCCCGTCTATTAAAACTGGCGTGTTGCTACGGTTGCGTAAAGCGGTATGTAAAACAGCTCTGTCTTCAGTCTCGTTAATCGCTTCGCCATTAAACATCGAGTTTATCGCATTCTCTAAATCACATTCTTTCGCTAATTGCAACAATAAAGCAATGGTTTTATCGTCGATTCTATTTTTAGAAAAATCAATAAAAATATCATTGAACTGAAGCGAAAACTTCTTAAAGCGTTCTGGATCTTTAGCAAAAAGGTCTTTCATGTGAGTATCTGCCATATCAACTAAATGATTTGAAAGATATTCGTAGGCTTGTGTTTGCGTGAAATTGATTTTGGAAAGCATAGTTGAATTTATTTTTTTAACAAAGATAAAGTTTTAGTAATTAAACCGGTTTTAAATCTAAAAGATTGCCAAATTATTAGGGAGGAATGATATTTAAATCGTCTTTTTGGGCGTATCCCGAATAAAAAGAAGGTCGGGCTATTCGTTACAAGTCCACTCCGCCGGCTGGCGGATGTGGGCTTTTCACTGCTATCAATTACGCAATCCCTACTTGTTTATTTAAAATTTAATTATTTTTTAAGTGTGCCCTGTTGCCCACAGATTTATCATAACCTTTTGAAGCGTTTTTATAAAACAATCCGTAAACAACAATTAAGACGGTAATTAAAATACCCAATAAAAGCAGCGTTAATCCGCTATTAACTAAATCTGAGATAGTTACAATTTCTATATCCCAAATTCTAAGTATTAAAATGCCAATGAAACAAATACCCAGCAATGCAATGGCAAATCCTATGATTTTTTTCATGATAAATCGATTACATTTTATTTAACAATTCTTGTTTCTTGGCGTCAAACTCTTCTTTGGTAATGATTTCTTCATTCAACAATAACTTCAACTGCTGAAGTTTAACGACCACATCATCTGCTGGAGCGTTCAACTGCGTATCTTTTGTGTTGTTAAACGTTTTTCCAAGTTCCATTCCCACACCAAATTGCAATCCAGCACCTGCCAAGCCGCCTTCATTTCTTGCAGCATCTCTCAATGCTCTCAGTTTCTCAAGTTCAACGTAAGTTAAATCACCCTCTTTCGCAGCCATTGCTTCTGCGGTAATATTGGCTACTTTCTCAATTCTTTCTTTGGTGGCATCATCAAAAATAGTCCCATTGATCTTAAAATCGGTGAGCGCCAGACCCAAATTCTCAGCTTCGGCGTTTAGCAATTCTTTAATATCGCTAGCCAATTTTGGCAATTGCGCATCAATCTTAGGATAGGCGATGGCGTTTTGTGCCAATGCAGACGAGATAGATTGCGGGAAACGACTTTGCAAAAGTGATTGGGCCTCTGCAACAGTGAAAACATCTCTCGAGCCAACTATCTCATCAAAAAAGTATAAGAAATCATTTATTTTGAATGAATAACTGCCGTTTGCACCAAGTTCTACAGGGATATTATAAACTGGATCGATGTATTTAATGGCTTGTGAGGTTCCCCATCCTATATTCACAGTTTCAGATTTTCTGTAGAAATAGATCTTAAGCTTATGCTCACTCTCGAAGTTAGTCCGCAGTTTCAGCAAAGTGGTTATAAATGGATGGTTGTCAGATTCGAGATCGTAAATCCCAGACGCTACAATATGATCTTCAATTTTGCCCTCGTAAACCAAAACCGCAGCTTGTCCTGGCGCTACAATCAATTTACTCGCATTCTTTATTTCATCATCAACTGAAGGGAACTTATAAACCAGCAATGCTTTATCCTGATTTTTCCACTCAATAACTTGAGATAATTGTCGTTTAAAAAAACTTCCTAAGCCCATATACTATTCTATTTTAAAATCTGTGGTTATGTTTCCTTTTGCATCAAACAAAAGTGTTCCATCTCCGTAAACACCTATAAATCCATTTTTATAGCGTTTTAGGGCTTTTATACTCATCCCTTTTGGTATCGTTGACGTCCACTCCACTTTTCCATCGGTGTTGCTCAGCTTTTGCAATTTAATTACAGGTTTTTCGCTAGCATCAGTATCAAATTTGATCACTAAGTCATCGCCTTCGTCTAAAACAATACTAGGCTTAAGGTAAAGCCTGCCAGGAGTGATGTCTTTCCAATTCAAAATCCGGCTATTCTGTTTACGGTAATCGCTTATTAAAACCTTTTTATAGGGATCCCGATCTGTAAAAATTCCGGAACCGCCATAGTCTTTGTTCCAACTCACGTGACTTATAATTTCTTTAGGGCCAGCTCCATTGTCTTTATAGGTCACTTTTAACAGTTGACGTAAATCTTCTGGATAGTAGGTGCTTTCATTTGTAAAAAGATGGAAGGTTGTATTCTTGGCATTTGCCAACATGTTGTTGAAGCCACCCGAAACCTGATAAAATTCTTTCTCCGTATATAATTTGCCGATTAATGGGTAAAAGTAACGGACTTTGTTTTCGTTGGTTGTTAAAATAAACCCGTCTCCGTAGCTATCTCTAACAAATTCTAACTTGGCAACCCCCACTTCAAGGCCTTTGACTTTGGCGAAAAACTGATCATCCATGTCTACCAGTTTCAAATCATTTTCGTCAACTTTAAAAATTCGGCTTTGTTTATCTATGGTGTAAATATTACCGTCAGAAAGTCTTTTAAACTTTATCTTATAAGAATCATCAGTGTCATCGCTAAATTTTTGCTCTGCTAAAAGTTTTTTCTTGGTGGGGCTGTAAAAAGCATAATAAAGGCCATTCTTAAGTTCATTCTCTCTCGCCTTATATCGCCTGCCCTCTACTATTAGAGTAACTGGCTCTTGAGATTTGCCTTGCAAAAAGATAATACTGTTTCCAAAACTGCTGGAAAAACCTTGATCGATAACCTCTTTCTCTTCTTCCCGAACACTGTAAGCGCTGTCATTTGATACTGGCTGTTTATTGCTGGAAAAAAGACCCGTAATTATGGATGGAAGAATAAACAAAAGAAAAAAACCACAGGCTATATAAATAAGGGTTTTCTTGTGTTTTTTGAGAGTTTCGAGAAACGAACTGTTATAGTTATGGTTGTAATTGATGTTAACGTCGTCATTGTCCAAAAAATATTCTGTTTGACAACTGTTACATTTAAAATAATCAGGTTTGATCTCCGTTTTGTCAACGCTACCGCAGTTTGGGCATTTTATAGCTTTTATATGTTTTGCCATTTAATAGGTGTTAGGTTTTAACTGATTCTTTTGTTTTGAAGGCGTTAATCGTTACTACAATTAAAAACCATAGCAAAGCGGTAAATTACAGAAAATTTTATTTTTTTGTGCTCGTCGTCTACTAAAATCGTAAAACCGTTTGAAAGTTTTTCTTGGCAGTGAGTCCAAGTTTTGAAATGGATTTTGTTGGTCAGGAATGAAAAAAGCGACTTTTTAGTCGCTCTTAAAAATTTTATTAGTTAAAAAGGCAAATCTCGTTCATCATTGTCTTTTACAAACTCACCGGTTCCAAGGTCTTTTGGAGTTTCTGGCTCCGATTCAGTTGTTGCAGTGGTGCTTGTTGTAGCATTAGTAGTACTGCCCTCAAAATCAGTCTTTCTACCTAAAAGCGTAAAGTTTTCGGCAACAATCTCTGTACTGTATTTTTTGTGTCCTTCTTTATCTTCAAAAGAACGAGTTCTTAATTTCCCTTCAATATAAACCAATTTTCCTTTTTGCAGATATTTGGCGGCTACATCTGCCAGTCCTCTCCACATTACAATGTTATGCCATTCGGTTTGTTCAATTCTTTTTCCGTCTTTATTGTATGACTCAGACGTGGCCAAAGGAAAACTCGCAACAGAAACGTTTCCGTCTAAATGCCTCACTTCTGGGTCTTTACCTAAGTGACCTACTAAAATAACTTTATTAATTCCTGACATGTTTCTAGCGATAAATTTTAATTCAATTTATGATTTTTTTTAAGGAAGTCAAAAATTAATTTAGGCATTCCGAAATTTTTAATTTCTTCAAAATCAATCCAAATCCAACCTTCTTGCATAATTACATCGCTGGTATCAGTGTTAATTTCGACGGTGTTGGCAAATATCCTTTGATGCGTTAGAATGTGCTTAACCTGATCTGAGACGCTAGAAATTATAGGCGTTTGTTTAAACCAACTTGCGAAGGCATTAAATCTTGGCATTGCTAATTCTGCTTTTTCGAACTCCAAACTTGGCAAATCATATAAGCCCGCCCAAATGTCAGCATTACCTCTCCTTTTTATAATCAATTGATTTTTTTCGTTAGTGATGATAAAAAACTGAAAGTAGCGCTCTTTAATTTTGATCGTTTTTAATTTTACGGGCAATACATTTATCTGCTGGTGTTTATAAGCAAAACACGAAGTGATGAAAGGGCAGATCTCACAATTGGGGTTTTTGGGTTTGCATTGCAATGCTCCAAACTCAATCATAGCTTGGTTGTGCTCGCCAGCATTATGTGTATCTAATATTCCATCGGCCAAAGCCTGAAACTCTTTTTTGCCTTGTGTAGAGTTAATAGGAGTGTTGATGCCGAAATATCTTGCCAGCAACCGGTAAACGTTTCCATCAACCACCGCTTTTGACTCATTGCTTGAAAAAGAGGCTATTGCTGATGCAGTATATTCGCCAACTCCGGTAAGGGTAATTAAATCGGAGTAAGCAGTAGGGAAGGTGCCACCGAAATCAGTCATCACTTTTTTGGCGCTTTTAAGCATATTTCTTCCTCTCGAGTAATAACCTAGCCCTTGCCATAATCTTAGAATTTCGTCCTCACTCGCTGTTGCAAAATCTTTTACGGTAGGGTAGGCTTCCGCGAAACGCAAAAAGTATGGCATTCCTTGTTCAACCCTAGTTTGTTGTAAGATAATTTCTGACAACCAAATTAAATAAGCATCACTACTGTTACGCCAAGGCAAATCTCTTTTATGGTTTCTGTACCAGCTTATTAGCTCATTTTTAAACGCCATTTGTTCGGTTTTTGTAAAAATTATGCGGTGCAAATTGCTTAATTGTTGTGTAATAAGATGTTGAAATAAAAAATTAAGTTATTTATTTCCCTTATTCAACTAAAAGCAATACTTTTGCAACCCGAAATCTTTGCACAACATAATAATTTTAAAAGAATATAGATCAAATGACAAAGGCAGAAATTATAGCAGAAATTGCTAACAAAACCGGAATAGAGAAGGTTGATGTACAAGAGACTGTTGAGGCGTTTTTTAAAGTAGTAAAAAACGCAATGGTAGGTGGAGAAAATGTGTATGTAAGAGGTTTTGGTAGTTTTGTAGTTAAGAAAAGAGCCGAGAAAACTGCAAGAAATATCTCAAAGAATACTGCAATAATTATCCCTGAACATTTTGTACCAAGTTTTAAACCAGCAAAAGTGTTTGTTGATAAAGTTAAAAATGGTAATAAAATAGCTGTAACTGCATAAAGACATGATGAAATCTAAACAATATATTGTAATAGGATTAGTAGGAGTACTAATGGTTGTTTTATACAGTTTAGATATCAAAGGTTTAGTGAAACAGGAGGGTGAAGAAGAAGCCACCGAAATGCAAGCGGGTGCTACTGTAAACACTCAAAGCGCTGAAGTAAGTGCAACAACCGTTACATCTGTATCAAAGCAGATGATTAGCGCCAGTTTAGCTGCTGATATTGAAAAACTTGAAAAGGAAGCGAAATCTGCGGATGGAGCTAAAAAAATCGAGCTTCAAAAGCAGCTTGCTAAAAAATGGGATGATGTAAATCAACCTGCTGCGGCTGCGTTTTCTTACGAAGAAGTTGCTAATGCAGAGCCAAATTATGCAAATTGGTTGGTCACGGGCGATAGGTTTACTTCAGGATACCAAAATAATACCGACACTACTGTTACACCAGGCTTAGTAAATAAGGCTATTAATGCTTATAATAAAGCGTTAGAGTTGAATGAAAATAGCTTAGATGCAAAAACTGGATTAGGCGTGGCGTATGTTAGCGGTACTCAGAACCCTATGCAAGGAATTCAGCTGCTATTGGGTGTGGTTAAAGAAGACCCAAAAAACGAAAAAGCTAATATGAACCTTGGCATGTTTTCAATGAAATCAGGTCAGTTTCAAAAAGCTATTGACAGGTTTAAAACTGTAATTGATGTTAAGCCAACACCAGAAGCTTGGTTTTACTTAGCAACTAGTTACGAGAACTTAGGGCAAAAGCCCGAAGCTATTTTAGCTTATCAGAAAAGTAAAGAACTTGCAGCTGATCCAAGTTTAACAGGATTTGTGGATCGTAAGATCAAAGAGTTAAGTAATTAAAATAATTAAATAAAACATTAAATTTCAAAGTTATGCCAAGCGGTAAAAAAAGAAAGAGACATAAAATGGCTACTCACAAGCGTAAAAAACGCTTAAGAAAAAACAGACATAAGAATAAGAAATAGGCGCTAAGCTTTGAACTTTTTAGCAGAACATTAGCGTTTAAATTATTAAGCGTAAATGTTCTGTTTGTGTTTTTTTTTCTTTGTTGATAAAAGGTTGTATTTAACAATCTTTTCTAAAAAAGTAGCTGTTGGTAAAGGAGTTAATTATCAATCTAACCTCTAGTGGGGTAACGATTGCATTAATGCAAGACAAGCAACTCGTAGAACTTAACAAAGAGCAACTTAACAACAGCTATGCTGTTGGTGATATTTATATGGGCAGAATCAAAAAGATTATGCCCGGGTTAAATGCTGCATTTGTTGATGTTGGTTACGAGAAAGATGCTTTTCTGCATTATTTAGACCTCGGACCGCAAGTACAATCTTTACTAAAACTTAACAAGCAAGTTAGAGGTAATTCTTATAAAGATCATTTATTAGATAATTTTAAGAAAGAAGCTGATATTGATAAAGGCGGAAAAATTTCGTCTATTCTTACAAAAAATCAGTTATTACCGGTACAAATTGCTAAGGAACCTATTTCTACAAAAGGTCCCCGTTTAAGTTCAGATTTATCTATTGCGGGCAGATTTGTGGTATTAGTACCATTTTCTGATGTAATTTCAATCTCTAAAAAGATTAGAAGTAACACAGAAAGAACACGCCTAAAGAAAATAGTTGAAGGCATAAAGCCGGCAAACTTTGGCGTAATTATTAGAACCGTATCTGAGCATAAAGGCGTAGCGGAAATCCAGAAAGATTTACTAGATCTAATCTCTAAGTGGGAAACTTTGATGAAAAAGTTACCGCATACAGATCCGTCTAAAAGAATTTTGGGCGAGATGGGAAGAGCTTCAACCATTCTAAGAGACCTCTTGAATGATGAATTTTCTAACGTTTATGTGAACGACCCTGCCATTTACGAAGAAGTAAAATCCTATGTACATGAGATTTCTCCGGAGTTGGAGAAAATTGTAAAATTGTACAAAGGTAAAGAACCAATTTTTGAGCATTTCGGAATAGAAAAGCAGATTAAAGGATCTTTTGGTAGAACTGTAAATCTTGCAGGTGGTGCTTATTTGGTGGTAGAACATACCGAAGCATTACACGTAATTGATGTAAACAGTGGTAACCGTACGGCAAGCCCAGAAAACCAGGAAGAAAATGCTTTCATGGTAAACAAAGAGGCTGCCAAAGAAATTGCTCGTCAACTAAGGTTAAGAGATATGGGCGGTATTGTGGTTGTCGATTTTATCGATATGCACAAAGCTCCAAATCGTAAAGATCTTTTTGATTATTTAAAATCAGAAATGCTTTTAGATAGGGCTAAGCATACCATATTGCCTCCAAGTAAATTTGGTTTGGTACAGATTACACGTCAAAGGGTTCGCCCAGAGATGAATATTGTGACCAATGAAAAATGCCCAAGCTGTAATGGAACTGGTGAGATTACAGCTAGTATTATGCTAATGGATGATATTGTAGCTAATTTAGATTATGTACTAAATGAACAGGCGGAGAAAGGGATAACACTATGTGTGCACCCATACATTGAGGCTTATATTACCAAAGGACTGGTTTCTTTACAAATGAAGTGGTTTTTTAAATACAGCCAGTGGATTAAGGTACGTTCAGTATCATCCTATCATTTAACAGAATTTCATTTTTTAAGCGCAAAAGAGGAAGAGATTAAACTTTAATTTTGAAACTTATATTTTAGCTAAAAGGCTGTCTCAAAAGATAATTGAGACAGCCTTTTTTTATGTTTTGGATTTCCTACCCTACTTTGGTATTGTATTCGTTTTCATTAAACCGCTAACAAAAATGTACAAGAAGGAAAAAGGTTTTAAATATGTCTTTTTTTTAATACTAGAAGTAGTTGCAATTAACCCAATCCAGTTCCACTTTTTCATTTACTCTTAAGCATGAACTTCTTGAAGTATTAAGTCTTGCTTTCCCTAAACACAAATTCAATATCGTAGAATCTTTTTTAAAGGCTATTGCTGTGAATGAGAAGATATACCTAACATCAATAGGTTTCTGAAATTCTGATACAGATTGCTTCGGGGCTTATCCCGAAGCAATTGAATTAATTAGGTTAAAAGACTATTGATTTTGAGTTTTTTAACCTATTTTTTCTCAGGCAATAAAATCAGCTTGATAAAATTGTTGGTATTCAAATATTTGCTAGCAGCTGTTTTAGTGCTTGCATTATTTACCTCGACTAGGCTTTTAGTATAAGTTAAAACCTTTTTAGGGTCATCATTATTATTGTAAGCATTTTGTAAGTAGCCTAACCAAAAGCCATTTTCACGCATCCGAAGTTCTAATTGACGCACTTCTTCTGCCTTAAACTTTTGAATATCATCTGCAGAAGCACCATCTTTTTGAAGTTCTTTTACCTCATCAACTGCCGCAGCAATTAGCTTATCAACATTTGCAGATGCACAACTGAAAGAAATGCCGACGCTGTATTGTGCTTTTGGTTCATTATCGTAAGTCACATTGACTCTTGGGCTGTAAACACCACTTTCTTTTTCTCTTAGGCGCTCCAAAATCTTAATTTCTAGAATCGCTTTAAGCGCATCTAATTGTAAATTTTCTTTATCCGAATAATTGTAGTTACCATGATAAACCAAAGATACATTCGCTTTATCCTCTAAACCTTTGTACACTTTTTTAGTAATATCGCCAGAAAGAGGCTCTAAACCTAAATCCTTAAACGTCTCTTTATTGCCGGTTGCTGGTAAACTCCCTAAATAGGTCGCAAGTAAAGGCTTAATTTCTTCAAGTTTAAAATTACCTACGAAAGTGAAAACGAAATCGGCTGCGTTAGTAAAACGTTGTTTGTAAAACGAAACGGCTTTATCCAAGTTAATTTCGCTAAGCTCTGGAATGGTAATTTGTTGTGCTCGTTTTTTATAGCTGTTTAAAACTGCAGTAGCAGTATCTTGAAAAACCGCCGTTGGCTGCGTTAAACGATTACTTAGAATAGTTCGCATACTTTCAAGCTGTGTTTTTAAAACACTTGCATCTTTTCTTGGTGCCGTAAAATACAAGTAGTTTAACTGTAAAGCCGTTTCTAAATCTTTCGGACTAGCGGAACCGCTAACGCCTTCGCCATAAGTGCCAATGAACGGCCTAACGCTAGCAACTTTCCCTGTCAGTAATTTTCCTAACTGGCTTTCGTCGAAATCTCCAATTCCAGAATTTCCAATTAATTCATCTGCCATTTGGGCCGACCTAAAATCTTCGTCAGATGCTAAAGAAGTGCCACCTTTACTTGCTGCGGTAAATAAAATCTGGTCATTTTTATAATCAGTAGGTTTTAAAACTACTTTAACACCGTTTGAAAAAGTAAGTTCTGTAACTCCAATTTCATCGATTTTTTTCTCGTTTACAATTGATCCTGCAACAGGTTTATTTGCCATTAGCGGTTTATCAACCGTATTATCAACGTAGGGTTGTACATTATCACCGGCAGTTTTAATCCACGTCAAGTACGTAGCGTCGCTTGGTAAATTTTCTTTTTCTTTGTCTGGAGCCTGTATAATGGCAACCAGATTGTCTTCTGTAACAAAGGTAGCAGCCAGTTTGTTAATCTCGCCTACAGAAATACCACTTAGGTTTTTGGTGTAAAAATTATGAATATAATCCAAACTTGGTATTGGTTGCCCCTTTAAAAAGCTTTCCACATATTGTTGTACAAAAACCGCTGACTTCGTTTTATCTTTCTCTTTAAACTGGTTATCTACCGCTGTTTGCAAACCCGTTTTTGCTCTTTCTAATTCTGTAGCGGTAAAACCATACTTCTTCATTCTTACATTCTCTGTTAGTACCGCTTTAACAGCAGCCTCTAAACCTGCTGCATCTTTTGAAACAGCTACACTATTAAAAGCATCTAGGTTTACTAAACCACCTTGGAAAGCACCGTAATTGCTCTGTGCAAAAACAAAAGGTGCATCTCCTTTTTGAACAATCTCCGTTAACCTGCTGCTAAGCATGGTGTTAATTAAGCTGGTTAAAATTTTAGTTTTTAATTGTGCTTCATTATTTTCTATAACTTCTTTGTGCTTGTAGGTAACAGATGCAACGTTATAAGGAAATTCTGGATCCGTTACTATTTTAACCAGTGGTTCTGCATTATCTGGAATGCCGTATTCTTCTCTTTTTCTTTCGTTTTCTGGATTGCTTAAATCAGAAAAATTGTCCTTAATCAATTGTTCAACGTTAGCAACATCAAAATCGCCAACAGCAATTACAGCTTGTAAATTTGGGCGGTACCAATCTTTGTAAAACTGCTTGATGGTGTCGTATTTAAAATTGTTTAGAAT
Organism: Sphingobacteriales bacterium; assembly: GCA_038243635.1. GTDB lineage: Bacteria > Bacteroidota > Bacteroidia > Sphingobacteriales > Sphingobacteriaceae > Pseudopedobacter. The sequence continues at coordinate 51,518 of JBBSQW010000011.1, read as the reverse complement.
ATCTAATTTACCAATTGGTAAGCGGTTGGCATATCTGGAGTTTGCTAATAACGCAGGTAGCAACTGCTTACTCATTCTTTCTTGTGCATTTTTACCTCTTTGGCGGTCTTCTTCTACAATTACACCTCGTTCTTGGTCAATTTCTTGATCATCAAAGCTTACGTAGCCCGCCCAGTTTGCTAAAATATCAAAGCCTTTTTCAAAAACTGCCACACTATCTGTCGGTAAAGGCAATTGGTAAACGGTTTGGTTAAAGCCAGTATAAGCGTTTAAATCTGCACCAAACCTAACTCCAGCTTTTTGCAGGTAGCTAATTAATTCGTTTTTTGGGAAATCACGCGTTCCATTAAACGCCATGTGTTCGGTAAAGTGCGCTAAGCCTAGTTGGTCGTCGTTTTCTACAATAGAACCTACTTTATTGACCAAGTAAAGCTCTGCTCTGCTTTTTGGTTCCACGTTTTTACGAATGTAGTAAGTTAAGCCGTTTGGCAGTTTGCCAATAATAACGCTACTATCAGTTGGGATTATCGCACTTGTTGTCTTTGTAGTTGGGTTATTCACTTTGGGGCTACAAGCCATTACAAAAAGTGAAGCTAAGATGGAGTAGGCGAGATGTTTAATTTTCATGTTTTTATAGGGAGTATAATGTAATTTATAGAGCGTTTAAAAAATCGTCTGTGGCTTTTATAGCATTCGTCGTTCGGTCTGCTAAGCCACCTACTTCTTGGTAACAAGCATTTAATACTTTTAATTCTTTACGCCAAACATTCATAAAATAATCACCTCTGCCTTTGAAATTCCTTAAGGGATCATCTTGCCAAGGCAAATCGTTTTTTAAGAGAATGTAAAAATCGTAAGGGTGAGACTTTAACTGATCAATAACTAATGCTGGCGTTTCTTCAAACAGTTCATCGCACCAAATTTTCACAGTGAGAATAGTGGTGTCGCAAATTAAAATATTTTTTTTAGTAATACTTTCTACCGCTGTTTCTAAAGCAAGCTGCCCGTGAAACATATTGAGTTCATCCTGTAAAGTACAATCTCTATTTAGGTTTTCACAATAAAATCGGGAATATTCTGGTACCCAAAGTGTTTGGTAATGCTTTGCTAAATCTTGAGAAACGGTTGACTTTCCAGAAGATTCTGGACCAACAATAGCAACTTTAATCAAACTTTTATTCATCAGTTTTTGAAGCTTGTTTCAATTTTGATATGGTATTGCAGAAAAATAGCTACACACAAATATAACAGCTTTAATGTATCCTAAAATAAAAAATCTCAAACCGTTTTTACTGTTTGAGATTTTTCAAGGTAGATGTGATTGTTTTTATTTGTTGGCAGTAGGTGTGGTATTAAACCCTAAGCTGGCTTTCACGCTTAAATCCACTGTTAAGTTGTTCTGTAAAACGTAATCAACCCGCACTCGCACTGGACCATTTTTTAAATAACTATCTAAAAACCTGCTGTTGTCAATGTCTAAAACTAAGCTATTACCTGCGGTAGAAGCAATGTCGTTTCTTGAGGCAACCATCACTTCGGTATTTCCATTCAAAAGGTAAACTTTGATGGATTTAAATACACCCAACTTTTGGTTGGATGGATTTACTGCTTCAATTTTTGCAGAGTTAATTCGTACCTCACTAATTTGATCGGTATTGGAATTACTACCGGTAAAAATTTGATCAAGACTACTTGCAGAGCTAGTGGCCGAGTAGTTTTTACCAGTACTCTGATTTGCAGGAATAATTAAAGTTGCGGTGTAAGGAAATGTTGATTTAACAATAGATTGTAAGGTAGCGCAGCTACTTATAAAGAACACAATAAATGTGAATGCTAATATTTGCTTTTTCATGATTATTATTTTGAAAGGAGTAGGCAAAGATTATTCCAGAAAAACATTACTATTGACAAATGAATTTAAAATTATGAAGACTTTTATTATAACTGCACTGCTGCTAAGCGTATTGTTTTGTCAAGCACAAGAAACAAGTACTTATTATGTTGGAGATGGCATTTGCCCAGTTAGTACTATTGATAGTGCTGTTTGTATTCGTACCATAAGTCTGATAAAAAGCCCCGAAAATACTTATGCCGTAACTGAATACTACGTGGATAAAAGCTTAAAGAAAACTGGTAACTCATTAACAAATAATTTTAGGCTCAGGTATCAGGGCGAGGTAATTAACTATTATCCAAATGAAAAAAGCTTTCTGTAGAAATGTACAAAGCCGTAAGCCAAAATGGGATAGCTACTTATTATTTTCAGAACGATAGTGTGCGAAAAAAGGTGTATTACTTTTATGACGATAAAAAAGCGAAACTTGAGAAGATGTTGGCACTTAGCGATTCTTTAGAGCATCATTTTTTAGACAAAACCGGAACGGGGATCTATAAAGCTACAAACGAATATGGAGAACTTGTTGAGGAAGATTACCTAAAAGGGGATAGAAACGGAATTTGGAAGGTATACAATCCAAAAAGTAAAGAAACTTACTTAGCTGAATATAAAATGACCAATTTTTAAAAGGAAGTACTATTAACGATAAAGGAAAAGTGACTAACTACACCCAAGAAGAAGTGTTGCCGTCATTCAAAGGTGGTAGGGAATCAGTTGCATATTACTTAAGTAATTCCTTAAGATATCCTAAAATGGCGGAAAATAATTGTACTGAAGGTAGGGTTACGGTTAGGTTTATTGTAGATGGAGATGGATCTATAGTAGAAGGTAAAGTTATAAGTGGAATAGGAGATGGTTGCGACGGAGAAGCATTACGAGTGCTTATGAATGCACCAAGATGGAATCCCGGGATTCAAAAAGGGTTACCAGTGAGGGTTGTGTATGCTTCCAATATCTTTCAAATTAACAAAGGATAGGAGCTTAATTAACACTAATCCAACAAAGTCAAAACCAAGTAGATTCGACCCGTTTTAATAAGTCTGAGTCGAATAAGTTTTATCTCTTTTATGTGGTTGGTGTCATCGCCAAACCACTACAATAGGTCATAGTTTTTCTGCGGGTTCTGTCACCAAACCACTACAATTTATTCAACAATTCAGTATCGAACACAACCTACTGTAAGGTGCGTTGATAACACCGGCCACAGGTTTACCCTAATTTTATCATCAGCCCATTAGGTTTTTTTTGGTGTTATTTTCCCTGTGGTTGGTGTTATCACCATACCACTAAACGTCGCTGATTCACTGCTTACTAAATACATGGAACACATAGGTAATGCGGTGATAACACCGACCACAGTGAAATCTGGTGGAGCCAAAACATGGAGGTGAAATCCGCTCGTATGCTTTATCGCAAATTTTAAAAACTTAGTGATAACTCTTCAGGGTTGGTGTTATCACCAAACCACTACAGATATACCGCTATTCTTTTTATATTTTATCCTGTGGTTGGTGTTATCATCACACCACTCTTGATACCGATTTTTTTTCAGTTGGTGTTATAACCATACCAATTTTCTTTTTATATTTAACTTATGTCCAATGGTTTAGAATTCTTTACCGCAACCTGTCTTAACTGGCAAACTCTTCTGGCTTGGCCAAAACACAAGGAGATAGTACTGGACAGTTTGAGATTTTTAGTTGCTGAAAAACGGATTTGGGTTTATGGGTATGTAATTATGCCAAACCACAGTCATATTCTATGGAGGAAACAAGATGAATGGGTAGAAAAGAATGTCCAGCAACAGTTCCTTAAATTTACAGCCCAGCAAATCAAGTTTAACATGCTCCAGCATCACCCGCTTGAACTTGAGAATTATAGAAGCACTCAAGCGGATAGATTATATCATTTTTGGGAAAGGCGACCATACAAAGCAACAATGTTTTCTCGTGAAATATTAGAGCAAAAGCTCGACTACATTCATTATAACCCTGTTAAAAAAGAATTATGTAGTTTGCCTGAAGAATATCATTTCTCTTCTGCCAAGTATTACATTTTAAATATTCCAGATCCTTTGATTACTCACTATATGGATCATATATAGTGGTGCGGTGAGCACACCGACCACAGGTAAAAACGTTGCTGACTCAATGCTTACTAAATACATGGAACACATAGGTGGTGCGGTGATAACCCGACCACAGGTGAATCATCACGAGTAATTAGTTCGCTCCCGGTGGTTGGTGTTATCACCATACCACTAAAGTTGCTGATTCACTGCTTACTAAATACATGAAACACATAGGTGGTGCGGTGATCACACCGACCACAGGTGAAAACGTTGCTGATTCACTGCTTACTAAATACATGGAACACATAGGTGGTGCGGTGATAACACCGACCACAGGTAAAAAACTTTGAATGTTCTTTACGTACAATAAACTTTCGCTTCTTTTGAAAGTTATGACGGAATTTAAGTTAACGGTACATATTCCGGATAAAATCACTATTTAGTGTTTTTCAAATACAAAAGAGAGCCTCACACCATGAAATGCCTGTAGGTTGAGGCAACGAAGTCAGATGTTCAAACGGAAGCTACATTAGGTGGTGAAAGCACTGACCACAGGTAGGATTTAATTTGAAACTTTTGTTAGATGAATGCATTTGGCTTTATGGCTACGTAATTATGGCCAACCATATTCGTATTCTTTGGTGCGACCAATCACAATGAATTACCATAATGCGAAATCGTGAGTTGGTTTAAAAACTTAAAGTTAACTCGTCAGGTGTCATAACCTTTATCTCGCTTCCTTTAAAGTCTTTTACATTTCTGGTAATAATGGCGTTAATGTTTTCTACGGATGATGCGCAAAAGATTTGAATCGAATCTTCAAAACCTTTATAGTTAGAGCGTAATCCTTTTTTTAATATATCAACAGCAACTACGCTAACATATTCTAAAAGATTGTATAATACGTTCCTTAAATCCTTCTCCTCCACGTATTTTTTCAATAGGTAATGGGTTGTAGCAATGGAATGAGAAGAAGTGAAAAGTTTTAAATTTCCTTCTTCTGCTTTTTGAAAAATCTGGATGGCATGTTTGCTGAAAGGCTTTCTATCAGCAATCAAATCGATAATTATATTGGTGTCCAAAAAATCATCATAAGTGCTTTCTTTCTAGAACTGATCTTAGTTCTTGTTTCTCATCAAAGTCCGCAGGTAGATTTACTACACCCACTATTCTTTTTAATTTTGGAGATAATTCATAGACGGAAGTTTCTTGTGTAAGCGTTGTAAGGTAGTTTTCTATTATTTCTGACAAACTTCTTCCTGTGCTTTTAGCGTAAGACTTAGCCCGTTCAATGACAGATTTTTTGCTGTCAAAGTTAGTTTTGTGCTCATGATACGTGTTTTTTATTTAAAAATACGTGTTTGAAGTTGTAATTCAAACTTCTGTTTTTAACGACCTTTTTTAATATACGGAAGCCACATTACGGATAGTTCCAAAGCAAAGCTTTTGGCTCACTTAAAAAAATCACCTCAGATAGGTGCTGGAGAGTATTTGCAACGAGTAACCTAACCACTTTTTTCTGCGGGAACGCCCAAAAGAAGAGCTCTTTAAACATAGAACTTACAAATCCATCATCCTCCGATATCAAAATCAAGAAATTCTAAAATTTATTCTAAATAAAAGTTTACATTTCCTACCTTTGCATCCCGAACAAGCATTCGGGATTTTTGTTTTATTACAAAGCGTAAAATCCCCTTAAAACTACGCCATGCCAAAAAATACTTCCATTAAATCAGTTTTAATCATCGGTTCAGGACCTATTATCATTGGTCAGGCTTGTGAATTTGATTATGCCGGTTCTCAGGCTTCTTTATCTTTAAAAGAAGAAGGAATCGAAGTTTCGATCATCAATTCCAACCCTGCAACCATCATGACGGATGAGCTAATTGCGGACCACATTTACTTAAAGCCTTTAACTGTTGCTTCTTTAGAAGAGATTTTACAAGAACGCCAGATTGATGCTGTATTGCCAACCATGGGTGGCCAAACTGCCTTAAACTTAGCTATTGAAGCAGAAGAACGTGGAATTTGGGAAAAATACGGTGTAAAAATTATAGGTGTTGATACCGCAGCGATTGAAAAAACTGAAAACCGCGAGGCTTTCCGTCAATTAATGGTTGATATAGGTATTGGCGTTGCGCAATCTAAAATTGCAAACTCCTTTTTAGAAGGTAAAGAAGCAGCACAAGAAATTGGTTTTCCATTGGTAATTCGCCCTTCTTATACATTAGGAGGTTACGGTGGTGGTTTCGTACATAAAAAAGAAGATTTCGACGCAGCACTTTCTCATGGTTTAACTGCTTCACCAACTCACGAGGTTTTGGTAGAACAAGCGGTTATCGGTTGGAAAGAATATGAGTTAGAGTTATTGCGTGACAATAAAGACAACGTAATTATCATCTGCTCGATAGAGAATTTTGACCCAATGGGAATCCATACTGGGGATTCAATCACGGTAGCGCCGGCAATGACCTTGTCTGACCGTTGTTACCAGGATATGCGTAACCAGGCTATTAAAATGATGCGAGCAATCGGTAATTTTGCAGGTGGTTGTAACGTTCAGTTTTCGGTAAATCCAGCCGATGAAAGCATCATCGCTATCGAAATTAACCCACGTGTATCACGTTCATCAGCCTTAGCTTCAAAAGCAACAGGTTATCCAATTGCAAAAATCGCGGCTAAATTGGCCATCGGTTACAACTTGGATGAACTAGAAAATCAGATCACAAAAACTACTTCCGCATATTTTGAACCTACTTTAGACTACGTTATCGTAAAAATCCCTCGTTGGAATTTCGATAAATTTAAAGGCGCAAACACAGAACTTGGTTTACAGATGAAATCTGTAGGTGAGGTAATGGGAATTGGTCGTTCTTTCATTGAAGCTTTACAAAAAGCTTGTCAGTCTTTAGAAATTGGCAGAGCTGGTTTAGGTTCAGACGGAAAAGAAAACCGCAACATTGAAGACATCATGCACAAGTTGGAGCATCCAAGTTGGGACAGGTTGTTTGCCATAAAAGATGCGATGCGTATGGGCGTTCCTTTAGAGTCCATCCGTAAAGTTACTAAAATTGATAAATGGTTTTTGAACGAGATTCAAGATATGACGGCTCTGGAACAAGAGCTTAAGCGTTATTCTTTAAATAACATCCCTAAAGATTTCTTCTATACCATTAAACAAAAAGGTTTTTCTGATGTCCAAATTGCTTGGATATTAGGAAACGTAACCGAAGACGAAGTTTACGACCGTAGGAAAGTTTTAGGCATTAATCGAGTATATAAAATGGTGGATACTTGTGCTGCGGAATTTCCAGCACAAACCCCTTATTTCTACTCTACTTACGAAGGCGAGAACGAATCTATACCTTCAAAAAAGAAAAAAGTTGTTGTTTTAGGTTCTGGCCCAAATAGAATTGGACAAGGAATTGAGTTTGATTATTCTTGTGTACACGGTTTAATTGCTGCTCATGAAGAAGGATACGAGGCTATCATGATTAACTGCAATCCAGAAACGGTTTCTACAGATTTTAACATGGCAGACAAATTATATTTTGAGCCAGTTTTTTGGGAACATGTACGTGAAATTATTGAGCTAGAGCAACCAGAAGGAGTAATTGTTCAGCTTGGTGGTCAAACGGCTTTAAAAATGGCTGAAAAACTTCATGAAAAAGGAATTAAAATTATCGGAACTAGTTTCGAGAACATGGATCTTGCTGAAGACCGTGGAAGTTTCTCTGACTTATTGAAAGAATTAGGCATCCCTTACCCTAAATATGGCGTTGCGGAAAGTGCCGAAGAAGCTATCGCGGTAGCTAAGGAAGTTGGTTACCCGGTGCTGGTTCGCCCGTCTTACGTTTTAGGTGGACAAGGAATGAGCATTGTAATTAATGATGAAGATTTAGAAACCGCAGTAGTAAAACTTTTAGGAGATTTGCCCGGTAACCGTGTGTTAATTGATCATTTCTTGGATAGAGCAGAAGAAGCTGAATCTGACTGTATTTTTGATGGTGATGAGGTGCATATCATCGGTTTAATGGAACACATAGAGCCAGCGGGAATTCACTCTGGAGATTCAAACGCTGTGCTGCCTACCTTCAGTTTATCAGCAGCAGTTATTAAAAAGATGGAGCAATACACGGAGAAAATTGCGAGAGCATTGAACATTCGTGGGTTGATGAATATGCAGTTTGCGATTAAAGGAGAAGATGTTTACGTTATCGAGGCAAATCCAAGAGCTTCTCGTACAGTTCCATTTATCGCGAAAGCTTACGGTGTGGCTTATATCAACATTGCAACTAAGGTAATGTTAGGCACTAAAAAATTGAAAGACTTTACCATCGTAAGAAAGCTAGAAGGTTATGCCATTAAAGAACCCGTTTTTTCTCATAATAAATTCCCTGAAATTCAGAAAGAATTAGGTCCGGAGATGAAATCAACTGGTGAAGCCATTCGTTTCATTAAAGATTTAGAAGACCCATACTTTATCCAACTATCCAGAGAGAAATCGATGTATTTGAGTAAGTAATTTTTAGAAGCGAAAAGCTTAAAACCATATTAAATAGAAAAGCAAGTCAAACCGACTTGCTTTTTTTATGTCCTGTTTTTAGAAATCTGGAAATTACATCGATTATATTTACTCAATAGTCTGACGTTGATTATTGAAGGCCGCCTAGGTACTTAGTTTTTTGAGAAAGAAGTAGGAGACATAGTTATGTTCCGCAAGGCGAAACGCTATGCGAACTAAAAAAACATGCTTCGTCTTCACAAACAAGAACTTTAAATCTATGTGGTGACTGTTGGGCTATTATATACACATAATAGTTATTAGAATATCACTGTGCCGCTAACGTCCTCTTGAACATCTTTACGGCTGTTGTAATTTTTTTGCTCTTTTATTGCGTCGGCAGTTTTCTTACAAGAAAAACCATTTTTGGTAACCGTTATTGCAATCAAACTATCGTCATTAGCATCCTCATCTATGCAATCGTCAAGTTCGTATCTAAAAAGTCGCTCAGCTAATCGCTTTTCTATCAATAAATTGCTATTTACAGGAATGTGCAGTTTGATATCCACTTTTTGACTTCTCCACAAGCTTTTGTCTTTTAAACCATAATGGTAATCGAAAGTTAAAACAGAATCTTTTTGGCGATAGTAATAATCAATTTTGTGAGCATTCTTTAAAGCCTGGTTAAAATTACGTCCGCGGGCGGCATAAGTTTTAGATAGAGTAGGCAAGTCACCTTCTGCTACTTTCAAATCAAAATCTAAATCATCCGGCGTGTCAAAATCGGCATCACTTCCACTAATTTTTATTATTCTACTACTGGTGCTATCACCATAAAAATTTTCTTGTATTGTTCGCTCATCTCCCAAACGTAAAATATAAGTATTAGCGGCATTTGCCTTCAAGTTTATAGTTTCGCTATAGCTTGCTTCCTGTTTAAAGTCTGTAGAGATTTTTGCAATAAAGAAAGTTCCAGTAGCGATAGCCAGAATCCATATCGCCGCTAAACCATATGTAATGTTCTTGGATATTGTTCTGCTGTTGAAAACTAACCGTAACAAAATAAATATCAATGATATTAACGGGATCACAGCGACCAAAAAAGCACAAGTAAGTAAAATTGGTCGCAACCCTTCGTTTATCATATTTAAAGGAAACATAGTTTCAACTTCTGCGCTACCTGTGTAGCCTAAAAAAATCATTAGAAAAACAAATGCAACCGTTAACAAAATTCCCAAAATGAGTATGAAAGCAATTGCAAAAAACTTGATGGTCACTCTACCCGTTACGCCTAAAACCGAGATTAGTTTATTAAAAGCTTCCCTAATAAAACCGATGATTTTATCGATTGTTGGCGCATTTTCTCTTACGTTTTTAAAATTTGCTTTTACCGCATTCAATTCGTCTTCAATATTTTTTTGGAAGGATTGTAAGTTGATTTTTTCACCCTTCATTTCCATTTTCTCTGCTCGGGTTATAGCTCTTGGCATCACAATCCAAAGCAATACATAAGGCAAAACACCAAATCCGGCAAAAATCAGCAATACGATAAACGAAACACGAACCCACTTAGCTTCGATACTAAAATAATGGCCAATACCGGAACAAACACCACCTATAAATCGATCTTCTGTGTCTCTAAAAAGTTTTTTTGTTGAAGCTGTCGGTTCGTTAGAATCTGTGTACTCATTTTCGTTATCGTCTGGTTCAAAATCAGCAGGTTTTCCCATCCTTGTAGTTACTTGGGTAACGTCAGCGATTACAATCACTTGCTTTTTGTCTGCCAATAATTGTTCAGAAAACATTTCTGCAACCCTACCTTCTATATCGCTTACAATTTCAAAACTGTCTTTATAGTTGCCAAAGTGTCTTTTAATATCGTCCATGTAGCTTTTTAAAAGCTGGTAGGCGTCTTCTTCTATATGGAAAATTACCCCAGATATGTTTATGATTATGGTTTTGTTCATGATTTTAGTCTTATTTGTTTGATGATAAATCTCTTTTATTGATGCTGTTTTGGACTGCGTAAGCTAAATCTTGCCAAGTTTGGTCTAGTTTTAAAAGAACTTCTTTCCCGCTTTCAGAAAGCTCATAATATTTTCGTGGCGGACCCGAGGTGGATTCTTGCCAATTGTAAACCAGCAGACCGTTATTTTTTAATCGAGTTAGAAGTGGGTATAAAGTGCCTTCAACAATTAATAGTCTTGCTTCCTTTAGTTCTTCTATAATATCCGAAGCGTAAATTTCGCCTCTAGATATGATGGAGAGAATGCAGTATTCTAAAATACCTTTCCTCATTTGTGTTTGAGTATTATCTGCTAACATATAGCAAAGATATATGTATTAGTTGGTATTATGTTATACATAGTACTATAAAACTCGTTTATTTTTTACTGATTTATAGGAAAACGGCGAATAATATATCTTGAATGCCGTTTTTGAGTTTATTTTTTTAGAATTATTTTTCAGGAATATTAAACGCACTTATTTTCGGCAAAGCATTTGGTTTTAACAATCCTCAAAAAGCCTTGTAGTTTTTGATCTTTTGGTCTTTGCTGTTTTTAAGTTTCCTAATTGAAGATCCCTAGCCGGAATTTCTCCAACGTTTAGTAGAGGTGGATTTAGATATCCGCAAGTGCTCACATTATATTAAAACAAATTCGGGTAGCTGAATTATTAGCTATGTTGTAAATCGATTTCAGGCATCAGTGATAAATGAAATTTTGGAAAAATGTGGTTTTTGGTGAGATTGTCTCAGAACAACTAGTTCAAATCTATTTTAACTTTTTAAAATTAATTGAGTAATAAATTCAATAAACAGGTAATTAGGTTTGAATGAGCAAAATCAATAATAGGTTTAAAATTTTACTATGTTAGCATAGTAAAATTGTTAATATTGAAATATTTTTAACAAAAATGCATTATTGTTGTGTTTATCGTAAAGCAGACGGCGTCTTTCGTAACAAAAATGATATAAAACACTTAATTCTTTATTAATTTTTTAATGGTCTGTTTATCAGTATTTTAGCCTATTTTGTTAAAAAATGTTAAATATTAATTTGTTTTTAACATGTAGGAGGTGGTATATTTAGTAATAATTAACACTAATTACTAATTAACTTTATTTTTAAATTGTATGAAAAAACTTGTACAAAGTTTATTCGTCTTGTTGCTGATAGCATCCACGGTGCTTGCGCAAGATAGAAGGATTACAGGAAAGGTAACAGCATCTGAAGATGGATTGCCATTACCTGGCGTTTCAGTTAAAGTAACTGGAACAAATCAAGGAACTCAAACAGATGCAAATGGTAACTTTGCACTTAATGTGCCCACGTCCGCTAACACTTTGGAGGTTTCCTACATTGGTTTCTTAAACCAAATTGTGACACTTGGAGCAAGAATTAGCATTAATATTTCTTTAGAGAATGACACCAAACAGCTGGGTGAAGTTATCGTTACGGCTGTAAATATCTCCAGAGAGGCAAGATCTTTGGGTTACGGTGCTTCTGTTTTGAAGTCGGAAGATTTAACTAATGCAAGAGAAACAAACGTTTTAAACTCAATAGCTGGTAAAGCTGCTGGTGTCAGAATTAACTCAACTTCTGGTACGCTGGGTGGATCTGCAAAGATTGTTATTCGTGGGGTTAACTCTTTAGACGGTAACGATGTTTTATTTGTTATTGATGGTATGACAGTTAGTAACGGAACAGCATCAGGCGGTACAACATCAAATAACATTGATTACGGAAACCGTATCGGAGATTTAAGTTCTGATGATGTTGAGTCTATGACAATTTTAAAAGGTGCTGCTGCAACTGCTCTTTACGGTTCAAGAGCTAAGGATGGTGCTGTTATTATAACAACCAAACGTGGTAAAAAGGGATCTACAACTGCTGTGGTTGTAAATTCGTCTGTAAGATTTGACAATCCTTTAGTTCTCCCAGATTTTCAAAACGAGTATGCTCAAGGAAACTTAGGCGTGTACGGATTGAAGTACACCAACGGTTGGGGGCCAAAGATTGCAGATGTGCAAAATACTCAATTTCCCGACTTTTTAGGCAATCAAGTAACTTTACAGGCTTATCCTGATAACGTAAAAGACTATTTCCAAACTGGGGCATCTTATACAAATAACGTTTCTTTTTCAGGCGGTGGGGATAATTCTGATTACCGTTTAAGTTTCACAGGAGTTAACGAAACAGGTATTATTCCACAAACATCTTTGGATAGATACAATTTCTCCCTTAACGCTGGTAGAGAATTCTCTAAGAAATTATCGTCTCGTTTTTCGGGAACATACAGTAGAATATCTTCAGGCGGACGCCCTGCTCAGAGTTCAAACAATACAAATATAATAACCTCGTCAATCTATGGATTGCCAAGGACAATTGATATCGAAAAGTTAAAGAACAATTATCAAGACCCAGTTACAGGAAATCAAATTTTCTTAAGTACGGATAAGACAGGTAACAATCCTTATTGGATTATGAACTATAACAAAAGTGGTAACACAGTGGATCGGTTTGTTGGTTCTTATTCCCTAAACTACAAACCTTTGGCTTGGATTTCCATATCCAATAATTTGGGAGGGGATATTTATACGGAGAAACGTTCTTCTGTTACTCGTAAAGGGACAGCTGGTGTGATTAACGGTAAGTTTTCTAACTACGACTTATTATATCGCCAGATCAATAACGATTTTATCGTTGCTTTAGAGCAAAATGAGCTGGTTAAAGACTTCAAATTTAAATTATTAGTAGGAAATAACATTAATGAAAGGCAGTCACAAAGTACAACTGTTGACGCATCTGATATAACAATTGACCAACTTTACAATTATACTAATGCTTCTACTAAGACTCCCACGCTAGGATTTTCTCAAAGAAGATTGGTAGGTGTTTATGGTAACTTAAGCGTTTCCTACAAGGATTTTTTATTCTTAGATGTCACTGGTAGAAATGATTGGTCATCAACTTTACCAATCGAGAATAGATCATACTTTTACCCATCGGTAAGTGGTGCGTTTGTGTTTTCAGAATTATTGAGAAATAAAGGTTTTGACTGGTTAAGCTTCGGTAAACTAAGAGGTAGCTATGCAGAAGTGGGTAGTGATCTGGATCCTTATAATCTAGATTTCCAATTTAATCCTGTATCTACTATCTTCCTTCAGTATGTCGATGCAAGAACAAATATTTTCCCTATTGGACCAATTACTACAGCATTTACAGGTCCTCGCATTTTGCCTAACGCAGATTTGGTTCCTCAGAGACAAAGATCTTTTGAAGTTGGCGCAGAGATGAGATTCTTAAAAAGCAGAGTTGGGTTTGATTTTACTTACTACAACACGGAGACTAAAGATCAGTTAATACCAATTGACGTTGCAATTTCAACTGGATATTTCGCAAAATACGTTAACGTTGGATTAATTAGCAATAAGGGTATTGAATTAGCTGTTACCGGTACACCAGTTAAAATGAAAGATTTTGCTTGGGACATTAATTTAAATTATTCTAGAAACAAGCAAATTGTTGAGGAATTGACTCCGGAACTTAAACAATATAGTTTAGCAAGTGGCTGGAGCGGTTTACAAATCAAAGCACAAGTTGGCGAACCTTTCGGCCTATACGGTACAAAATTTGAGAGAGCACCTGGTACAGATGATTTTGTAATCAATCCAAACAACGGTTTAAAAAGTGTTGTGGCTAACCAGAGGTTAGGTAACATTTATCCCGACTGGATGTTGGGTATAAACAATAGCTTTAGCTATAAAAACTTTAGTCTTTCCGGTCTTGTTGATATCCGCCAAGGTGGTGTTTTCTATTCTGGAACGGTTTCAAGCTTGAGAGCTAATGGTCTAGCTATAGAAACAGGAGGAGACAGAACTCCATTTGTTGACAAAGGCGTGGTGAAAAGCGGTACTACTTATATTCCAAACACCAAAGCTGTGACTTCTGTTCAGGAGTACTGGATTAATCAAGCGAAAACGGAGAACACAGAGGGGAATATTTTTGACGCTTCTTTTGTTAAGTTAAGAGAGATTAGATTTGCGTATACGCTTCCGAAAGAACTGTTCAAGAGTAATTCTGTATTGAAAGGGGCGGAGTTTGGTATTGAAGGAAGAAATCTTTGGTTAATTAAAAGCCACGTTCCTCATGTTGATCCAGAATCTAACTTCTTTGGAGCAGGTAGTGTTGGAGAGGGTGTAGAATTTAACAGTATTCCTTCAACCAGATCAATTGGTTTAAATTTAAGGTTATCTTTTTAATTGATAAAATATGAAAACAATAAATAGAATTATATATCTTTTGATGGTGCTGGTTGCCATTGGAGGAGTATCCTGTAAGAAGTTTCTCGATATAAATACGAGCCCGCTAACAGCTAATAAAGTGCAACCTAATTTGCTTTTTGGTTACGCTATTACCGCTTGGGACGCTAATAAAAATAGTGGTGACCTATGGCTTCCAACAGGACTTTTTGCACAAAATATAGCTAGTGGAGGTGATTTTGGATGGGAGAAGAGTAACGTTTATGATTTAAGTCCTTTCACTTTAGGTAATACCTGGAAAGTTTTTTATAGTACAGCAGGTAATAATTTGCAGTTAGCAATTCGCGATGCTGAAAGTGCCGTTCCTGCAAATAACAATACAGCTGCACAGTGCAAAATTGTTTTGGCACAAATGATTTACGAAGCAACTACATTATACGGAGATGTGCCGTACACTGAAGCGTGGCAAGCAGACAAATTTCCGTATCCCAAATATGATGCTCAGAAAGATGTGTTGGAAGGCCTATTGAAGTTGTTAGATGAAGCTAGCGCACAAATAGATCCTGCTAGTCCCTTAAAGATTACGGATTATGATATCTACTACAAAGGCGATATGACAAAATGGAAAAAAGTTGCTAACTCTATCAAGTTCAAAATTTTGATGTTAATGGTTGATAAAGACCCAACTAAGGCATCCCAGGTCGGTCAAATGCTTGCTAACGCCGCAGATATGATTGCTTCACCTGCAGATAGCTGGCTTCATCCATATTACGATAAGACTAATAACGAAAATCCTAAATACAGATTGTTTAAAACCTATACAGACGGTGAAAACCAGTGGTTTTTTGCGAATTCTTTTGTTTTTGATTATATGCAACCAAAAGATGATCCTCGTATTCCAAGGTTTTTCGATAAAGGTGAGGACGCGACAGATTATAAGTCTGTGAAAACGGAAGAACTTGCTGATGAAACGACTTCTTTAATAAGTGCATACATATATAGAAAAAATGCGCCATCTTTGATTTTAACGTATCAAGAAATTGCTTTACTTCAAGCAGAAGCTTACGCAAGAGGTCTCGGTGTGACACAAGATTTGGCTACAGCTCAAACCTTGTTTTCTAATGGAGTAAAAGCTTCCATGGATTTTTATGAATCTGATGCTACAGCGGTTTCCACATATCTTACTACCCAATTGCCAGTGTTGGCAATTTCAGTAGATCCAGTAAAAGATATTCACACGCAGCAATGGATTGATTTAATGGATCGTCCATTAGAAGCATTTACTCAGTGGAGAAGATCCGGTTCGGATGGAAATGAGTTTCCAGCTTTGACGCTTCCTCTAGATGCAACAGCAGGTCCGCTTATCAGAAGATTTGAGTTGTCTCCTGATGAGACAACTGCAAATCCTAATATTCCTACTCCACAACCTAAATATTTCGACAAGATGTGGTTTGATTTGTAGAATTATGATTTTGTTTTAAGTTATGCGCCCTTTACCGAAAGTAAAGGGCGCTTTTTGTGAATATAAACCTTGGTCGTTTAAATAAGTAGTCTAAATGATTATTGTAAAATAAGCAGTCGCTTTTACATAATTCTGTTTTCCCTAACATACCAAATTCCCTATCTTTGCGTTTTTAAAAAAAGAAATCCTTAGGTTTAATGACGTATTTCAAGCACATCCTCTTTTCAATTCTGTTCACAAGCATATCGCTAATTTCAACTGCACAAGAAATCTCTCCAAAAAGAGAATTCCGTGGGGTTTGGGTGGCGACTGTAGTCAATATAGATTGGCCCAGTAAAGCAGGCTTAAGTACTCAACAACAAAAAGCTGAGCTTATTAAATTATTAGATAAACATCAAGAACAAGGTATTAATGCCATTATGTTTCAGATACGCCCGGCAACAGATGCTTTTTATGCAAAAGGTACTGAGCCATGGTCGCAATACCTAACCGGTAAGCAAGGGCAAGCACCAAATCCATTTTATGATCCTTTACAATTTGCCATTGAAGAATGCCACAAACGCGGAATGGAGCTTCACGCTTGGTTTAATCCCTACAGAGCAACCTTTGATGGAAAAGAAGAAAATATTACCGCAGACCATATCACAAAGCTTAAACCCAGCTGGTTTTTTAAGTATGATGGTAAAAAACTGTTTAACCCAGGCTTGCCCGAGGTACGTGAATACATTAATAAAATTATTTTAAACGTGGTCGACAACTATGATATCGACGGAGTACATTTTGATGATTACTTTTACCCGTATGCTATTAAGGGTCAGTTTATAGATGACGAGTCAACATTTTGGACTCAAAATAGAGGGATTAAAGACATTAAAGACTGGCGCCGAGACAATGTTGATTTACTGATTAAAGCAGTAAATGATAGTGTACACGCACATAAAAGTTATGTTAAATTTGGCGTAAGTCCGTTTGGTATTTGGAAAAACAAATCGCAAGACCCAGAAGGCTCTATAAGCTATGGTGGGGATTCGTTTTACGGAATTTATGCTGATGCGAGGAAATGGGTACAAGAAGGTTGGGTAGATTATATTAATCCTCAAATTTATTGGGCATTTGAGACTAGAGCAGCGCCTTATGGTAATTTAGTAGACTGGTGGAGCAACCATACTTACGGACGACATTTATACATTGGGCATGGCGCTTATAAAGTAAATGCAACAAAAGAGCTAGTTTGGAAAAATGCAGATCAAATTGGCCGACAGATTACCTTTAATAGAGCGAATCCAAGGGTGCAAGGGAGCGTATTTTTTAGTTCGAAGTCGCTAACCCGTAATCCGTTAGGGGTATCAGATACTTTAAGTCAGAACTATTATAAGTACCCAGCGCTACCACCATTAATGCTATGGCTTGATTCCGTTGCACCTAACAAACCTCAAAATCTTTTGGGTATTGAAGGGGAGAGCGGCGTGTTGTTAAGTTGGAAACTTCCGCTACCAGATAATAAAGGGGAAAAAGCATACGGTTTTGTAATTTACCGTTTTGATGACCAAATGCCAATAGACGTTACGGATGTAACTGCTATTAAAAATATTTATTATGGAGACATTACATCATGGGAAGATACCTCCGCAAAAAACGATAAAACCTACACTTATGTGGTCACGGCTTTAGACCGGGTAAAAAATGAAAGTGAACCGTCTGTAGCTTTTAAAATAAAGTTAAAAAAGACTAAGGCTGTTGAGTAGAATTTTGTTCATACTTTTTTGCATACCAAGAATTCCTTTGAATATCTCTTGAGGGTGGTGCGGTGATAACATCGACCAAATGTAAAAATTGTTGGAGAAACCTGTATAAGCAAGGAATTTTGCGTTAGGGATTGTAGCGGTATCCTTTTTTTGTCCTTCGACTCTGCTCAGGATGACAAAAAAAGATAAAGCGGAAAGCCCGTCTCGAACGCCCGAATAAGAATATCAGTAATTAAACTGAGGCTTAGAAATCTCTATAACATTCTTAAAATTAAACTGCCCTAAATTTTTCTAATTTTGTCTGAAGAATAATAACACTTGCGTTACTCGCCGTATCCAAAGCTTTTTAAATAATTTTCGCGGTTTCGCCAATCAGGAATTACTTTCACAAACATTTCTAAAAAAACTTTTTTATGTAAAAACTCTTCCATATCCTGGCGAGCATAGGTTCCTACTTTTTTAAGCATTGATCCGCCGGTGCCAATAATGATATTTTTTTGCGAATCACGCTCCACTACAATTTCGGCACTAATTCTAATGATATCTTTGGCTTCTTTAAAGGAAGTGATGATAACTTCGGTACTGTAAGGAATCTCTTTTTTGTAGAATTTGAAAATCTTCTCCCTAATCATTTCTGATACGAAGAAACGCTCAGAACGATCCGTTAATTCATCCTTTTCGTAATAAGCAGGGTGTTCTGGTAGATTTTCCGTAATGAAGCTCATTACAGGCTCTGTATTGTACGAATGTAAAGCTGCGCACCCAACAATGCCCTCGGGATTTAGCTTCTCTTTCCAATAATTGATTTTCTCTTCTATTAACTCATTTGTTGATTCATCAATTTTATTAATGACTACCAAAACTTTTGCATTGGTGTTTTTTAATTTCTCTAAAACATCTTCTTCGTCTTGCTTCTCATTGATATCGGTTACAAAAACTAATATGTCTGCATCAACCAAAGCATCATCAACAAAATGCATCATATTCTCCTGCAATTTGTAGTTTGGTTTGATGATTCCGGGCGTATCTGAGAACACAATTTGGTAATCTTGGTGATTTACGATCCCTAAAATACGATGTCTGGTAGTTTGTGCTTTTGGCGTAATGATAGCCATTTTTTCGCCAACTAGCTGATTCATAAGGGTTGACTTGCCTGCGTTTGGCTTACCAATGATGCTAACAAAACCTGCTTTATGTGTCATTTAATTTATTGTAAAAAAGATTTGGAGCACAAAGAAACGAATTATATCTTTGCAGACCAATTAAGAACGAGGATTTGTTCTTAAAAAGATAGAAAACAGAATGTGTTTTCTTTAAATTTGAAATAGTAAAGCATTAACATATAGTGCGGGGTGGAGCAGTTGGTAGCTCGTCGGGCTCATAACCCGAAGGTCATAGGTTCGAGTCCTGTCCCCGCTACCTTAGAAAGCTAAAGGCTTCAAGCGTAAAGCTAAAGCAAGGCAAGCTTTTAAATTAATGGCCCGTTCGTCTAGGGGTTAGGACGCCAGATTTTCATTCTGGTAACAGGGGTTCGATTCCCCTACGGGCTACAATATTAAACTTGTTTAACATTAACAAGCTTTGAAGATTAAAAACTTACAGAAAGATAGTTATTGTAAGGAAATTAAAATACAGTGCGGGGTGGAGCAGTTGGTAGCTCGTCGGGCTCATAACCCGAAGGTCATAGGTTCGAGTCCTGTCCCCGCTACCTAAAGAGTTTGAAAGACAACTCTTTTTTTATGGCCCGTTCGTCTAGGGGTTAGGACGCCAGATTTTCATTCTGGTAACAGGGGTTCGATTCCCCTACGGGCTACGTTTAAGATACAAAGTTGGTTTAAAGCGATACTGCTGGAGACCAACTTTTTTTCGTTTGTAGGTGTTTTCTTCGCCTTTATGTCAAAAATCTTATTTCCCTCATAATGTTGTTTTTTTCTTTTTTGGATAGTTTCCGTTTTAACTATTACTTCATTTTTAAAGATTGAATGCTGAAATGCGTAATCTGGGTATAACAAGAATGACAAATAAAAAGTAATCACAATATTTGCATGTTGATAGCGATAGTGCGACCGCTGAAGGTAGTTTCTCGTTTTAAGTAGTAAATTGGGAGCCAAACCTACGACCCAACCCCGTAACCTATAGGTTTTCCTTTAATGGCAATAAATGCTGTAGATGACAGTCTGTATGAATAATTGATCAAAGCGACTATTCCATTTTAACAGGTGTTCTTCGATAAATTGGCAGGTTATTGGGAATGTTCGCCCATGTTTAAACTAATTAACCTAAACTTCAAAAAATGAAATTTGTAGTTTGTTTATATATTAGAGCGCTCATCTTTTGTTAGGCTTATTTTCTAAATAAACTGTTTTGAGACAAACTGATAAAATATTGAGAGGTAATGGATGAGATTTTACGACGATTTTGAGCTTCTTTGAGATTATTAAAGACTTGTATGTTTCCTAAGATATTTACCTAAAAATAAACCACGACAATAACATTAAAGCGTATACCATAAACTACTTGTAGAAAAAACCGAAGCAGAAATTTGGTTTTTAGGCTTGTGATACGGTAGGACTATGTTTTATAAAAGTACTTTTAGATTATTTACCAAATAAAGAATAACAAAACCTACCGTGAATTTTATGAATCAAATTATACTTTCTGCTATTTATTTGGCGATTTCACTACCAATATCAGCTCAGCAAAAAAACGCAGATACCACAGTACATCCAGAAAAACAGAATTTCCAAAACTTGGCATTTCAGCCTGTGGCATTGGGAGAAATTCATCCGAAAGGCTGGCTTTTAGATCAGCTAAACGTTATGAAGGATGGCTCAACTGGGCATATCGACGAAATTTACGACAAGATAAAAGATGATAACGGTTGGCTTGGTGGTAAAGGTGATTCTTGGGAAGAAACACCATATTGGTTGGATGGCGCAGTGCCGTTGGCGTGGCAATTGAATGATGAAGAACTGAAGGCCAAAGTGATGAAATATATTAACTGGACTTTAGAAAACCAGCGTCCATCTGGATATTTCGGTGCAATTACCAATTGGGAACGCGAAACGGGTAAACAAGTTGACTTGGAAAACTGTGATAAGGGCGATGATTGGTGGCCAAAAATGGTCATGTTAAAAGTATTACAGCAATATCATTCGGCAACGCAAGATAAACGCGTAATTCCATTTATGACAAAATATTTCAATTACCAAAAAGAGGCTTTAAAAATATGTCCAGTTGGTAAATGGACCGGATGGGCAACATCTCGAGGGATAGATAATGTGATGATGGTACAATGGTTATATCGTATCACTAAAGATAGCTCTTTGTTGGATTTAGCGGCATTAATTAACTCGCAGTCTTATGCTTGGAGCAATTGGTTTGGTGGAAGAGACTGGGTAATGAGCGCCGCAGCACATGCAAATGGAGAGGATTGGATGACACGCCACGGCGTAAACGTAGGCATGGCTTTAAAAGATCCTGTAATCAATTTTCAGCGGACTGGCGATAGTACTTATCTGAAAAATTTAAATACTGGTTTTGCAGATATTATGTTGCTGCATGGTTTACCAAACGGGATTTTCTCTGCGGATGAAGATTTACACGGTAACCAGCCAACACAGGGTACAGAACTTTGCGCAACGGTAGAAACGATGTTCTCTTTGGAAGAAATAATCAACGTTACGGGAGATGAAAAATATATGGATGCTTTGGAAAAAATGACTTTCAATGCCATGCCTCCGCAAACTACAGATGATTACCACGAAAAGCAGTATTTCCAGATTGCCAATCAGGTTGAAATAAGCCGAGGTGTTTTTGCTTTTACGTTGCCATTTGACAGAGCGATGAATAACGTTTTGGGCGTAAAGAGTGGTTACACTTGTTGTTATGCCAATATGCACCAAGGCTGGACAAAGTTTACCCAAAATCTTTGGCACAAAACTGCTGACGGTGGAATAGCCGCCTTACTTTACAGCCCTAATTCTTTAACTACCACAATCGGCGAAAAGCAAACGCCAATAACTATTGAAGAAGTAACCAACTACCCTTTTGATGATAAAATCACTTTTAATTTTTCTTTAAAAAAGCAGGCAGAGTTTCCGTTTCAGTTACGTATTCCCGCATGGTGTAGCGAAGCTGTTATTTCTGTAAATGGTAAATTTTATAGCAAGGAAAAAGGTGGTCAAATTATTAATATCAAAAAAACTTGGACTAATAAAGATCAGGTTGTATTGCATTTGCCAATGCAGGTAAAAGCGATAGAATCTGTTGATAATTCAAGATCAATAGAACGTGGGCCGTTGGTTTACGGGCTTAAGATTGGAGAGCAGTGGAGCGAAGGAACTGAGGCTAGCGAAGGAAAATATTTTGAGGTTCACCCAACTACGGCTTGGAACTACGGTTTGCCAAGGAGTGTTACAGAAAATCCATTAACAGAAACTGAAGTGAAAGTTAGCGGATTGCAAAAAGATTTTCGCTGGAATTTACTAAATGCGCCAGTCGAAATTATAACTAAAGCTAAAAAGATTAATGATTGGAAGGTGGTAAACGGCTTGGCGTATCTGCCAGTTTCTGGGCGTGAAGGTTTTTATAAAGGAGATGTTTCATCTGAAACTGAAGAAATAACTCTGGTGCCGGTTGCTTTTACCAAACTAAGAATTATGGCCTTTCCAGTTGTCAAATAAATAAACAAATATTTGTCTGTTTCCGAGATTTAGTTTAACAGCGCAACGTGTTTTTTGGCGTAGGGCGCATGGGGGGAAGCTATGCGCATTTGGAAACTAATTATGTGGCATTTTAGTACATGACAGATATTTTTTTAAACCACATAGCTACATAGCTTTTTATACGTGAACACGAGAATTTTTAAGATGCCCAAGGACATTACGATAGCAACATATCGGGCTATATGCCAAAAATCTATTTGTTGCTTTGTCTCCTACTAATAGCATTTACCCTATGTTGCTATGTGGTTTTATTTTTTTGTCATGTACTGAAATGTGGTAGTTATTTTTTGTCGTGAACAGGTTAAATTGCTGCGCATATCTGTTTATATGCGCTAAATTTGTGAAAGCAATTTTTCCTACTTCGATAAAACGTCAATTGGCTAGGACGAAGTAAAGGAAAAGGGAGGCGCAAAGTATTTAATTTGTAACCTTTAATTACTGCAACAAACTAATTTAGGTTTTAAATTTTAACGGTGGATGTACTAATGGGTAGCTTAGGTTTAACCAACAAACGTTTTAGGAGAATAGGGGTAAGAGCAGCTAATCAATAAATTTCGCTGTTTCTGGCCGGTTAAAATCTAACAATGTCAAACCTACTGTTTAGATAATTGATCACGGACAATTTGTTGTTTTGTGTACAATTTTTGAATTTTTATGTTTGAACGGCGATTCTTTAATTTCGCTCTAGAAAAAAAAACTTTGTTTAGGAAAGTTGCATCAAATAAACCCCCGCCGTATTAAAGTTGCTTTTTTAAAACAAGGCCTTAATGCCAGTAATTTCTTTAGAAATTCTTACCTAAAAAGTCTTTTTTCCTTCTAAGGATGTGATAAAAATTAAATAATTTACAACTAAATAATCATTTAGAACATGATTCAGAGGTGTTTTTAAGCGTATGAGACAAAACTAAATAAAATTGAGAGGTATTGAAAGGTACATTTAGTTATAAAATAGCTTTCTTTGAATATCGGAAAAACCTATAGTTCCGATAAATTATAAACCAACAAACCAAATTAATGTAATTATGAAAAAAAGATTACTGCATTCTTGCAGAAGTGTTTTCGGTGGTTGCACTGTTTCCTTTGAATTTCGAGGAATTGGTACCATAACCGCTCTGCTCTTCTTCTGCATGCTATCGCTAAATGCGATGGCTCAAAACAAAGTAACTGGTAAGGTTACGGATGGAAACGGCGAAATTTTAATTGGTGTAGCGGTGTCCGTTAAAGGAACTACCATTGGTACAACTACTGATGTAAATGGAAACTTCAGTATCAATACCGAACCTAACGCCACTTTAGTTTTTACCTACATTGGCTTCCTGCCACAAAGTATCTCTGTAAAGGGCAAAAGTACAATCAACCTTAAACTAGTAAGTGATCAAAAATCTTTGGACGAAGTGATCGTTACTGGCTACGGAACTCAGAAAAAGGAATCTATCACAGGTGCTATTTCCGGCGTTACTGCGAAAGATATTGACCGCGTACATGCTGGTGCCGGAGTTAGTACATCACTTGCCGGCAAAATCCCTGGCGTAACTTTTAGGCAGTCAGACGGTCGACCTGGTTCTGGAGCTAGCATCCAAATCAGAAACATGGGACGACCTTTGTACGTTATTGATGGGATTCAGCAAGATGAAGGACAGTTTAACAACCTTTCTCCCACTGATATTGAAAGCATCAACGTACTAAAAGATGCTTCTGCCGCTATTTATGGCGTTAGAGCAGCTAACGGCGTTGTGGTAGTAACCACTAAAAAAGGTTCTGGCGAAACTAGGATAAACGTAGATGCTTATTTAGGTTTTCAAAGTTTTACTCGTTTTCCAAACGTTTTAGATAATTCTTACGATTATAACCGCTACTTGGCAGAAGCTCAGGTAAACGGAAACGATAATCATACTACCCTAATTACCCAAACAGAGTTAGATAAGTTTAAAGCAGGAATGCAACCTGGTTATACAGGCGACCCACAGTATAAAAGTTTTGACTGGAAAGACTACGTGTTAAACAACAACGGCGCTCCACAAAACATGGTAAACGTGAATTTTACAGGTGGGTCTGATAAGGTAAACTATTACATCTCTGCTTCTAACTTATACCAAAACTCAATGTTAGGAAAAGAGTACATGTTTAACCGTTCAAACATCCAATCTAACATACAAGCAAAAGTAGCAAATGGATTAAAAGTTAGCTTAAACTTAAATGGCCGTATAGAAAGTGTTGAGAACCCAGGCGTACCTGGCGGCGATGATTATTTCTTAGCAAAGTTCGCTATTTTAAGAAATACGCCTATGGACAGACCGTATGCTAACGACAACCCTTTGTACTTAAATGATATTGGACATACAGAGTCCAATTATGCTTTCCTTAACAAAGGACTTTCTGGTACTTTGCGTAGCGACTGGCGAGTGTTGCAAACCAATTTTAATGTGGAGTATGATATTCCTGGAATTAAAGGGTTAAATGTTAAAGGCGTTTATTCTTACTATGTTGCAGATAGAATATTAAATAATCAGGAGTTTACATACAACGCTTATACGTATCGGCCTGCAACTGATACTTATGATGTTACTGGTGGTAGCTCTAACCCATGGAGAGAAAGAGAGCAGAAAAAAGAATTTGCAACCACTTCTCAATTTCAAATAAACTACGCCAATACATTTGGTAAACATAGCGTTGGAGGTACTTTAGTAGCAGAGCGTTTAACAAACAGACATTTACGTAATTGGATTCACGGTTCGCCTGTATCAAACAGTTTACCTTTAATTTACTTCCCAATTTTAGATCAGTATCAAGATAGCGATGATCAAGAAGCTAGATTAGGTTACGTAGGTAGATTCAATTATAATTTTGACAACAAATATTATGTTGAACTTTCTGGACGTAGAGATGCTAGTTATTTGTTTGCGCCAGATAAAAGGGTAGGGTACTTTCCTGGGGTGTCAGCCGGTTGGAGAATTACTCAAGAGAAATTTATGAAAGATCTTTTGGGAAATAGCACAGTGCTTACTGATTTAAAATTAAGAGGATCTTACGGAATTTTAGGGGATGATAGAAATCCCTATGATTCTAATCAGCCAATTATTGCACCTTATGCCTATTTGCCAGGCTATAGTTACAATCAAGGGACTACTATTATAAATGGTAATTCTCTTATCGTTTCAAGAGATAAAGGCTTACCCGTAAATCGCATATCTTGGTTAAAAAGTAAAATCACAGATTTCGGATTGGATTTTACCATGTTTAGCAGTAAGCTAAGCGGTACGCTTGATTATTTCTACAGAGAGCGTACAGGTTTACCGGCAGCTAAAAATGAAGTTATTCTTCCTGTAGAACTTGGCTATAACCTTCCCCAAGAAAATTTAAATAGTGATGCCGTACAAGGTGGCGAAATGTCTTTAAACTACAACAACACGTTCGGACAATTCAACTTCTCTGTAGGAGGTAATGTTTCTTACGCAAGAGGTAAAACGTTAGATGTTTATAAACAAACGTATAATAATTCTGTAGATAGGTATTTTAGTGGTTCAGTTGATAGGTATAATAACATCAGTTGGGGTAACCAAGTAATTGGCCAGTTCCAATCTCAGGAGCAGATCAATGATTACCCAGTAAACATTGACGGAATGGGAAATAAAACGCTAATACCTGGTGATTTAATTTATAAAGATGTTAATGGTGATGGACGTATTGATGGTGCTGACAACAGACCGATTGGCTTTGGTTACGGAACCCAGCCAACTGTTAATTACGGCTTTAACTTTGCGTTTGCCTATAAAAACTTCGATTTTCATGCTGATTTCTCGGGTGCATCTGGTTATACTTGGTATCAAAACTGGGAAACACGTAGACCTTTCCAAAATAATGGTAACCTAAACACCATTTTTACCGATAGATGGCATCACACAGATATCTATGATATTAATAGTCCATGGATCCCGGGTAAATATCCTGCTTTAAGACAAAATCCTGGTGGAAACTCAAGTAACTATAACCGTGATTCTGATTTTTGGCTACATAATGTGCGTTACTTAAGAGCAAGAACCATAGAATTAGGGTATTCTTTGCCTGAATCCTTGTTGAAATTTGTAAAAATAAAGAAAGCTAGATTTTATGTAAACGGTTACAACTTATTTTCATTAGATGGTTTAAGCGAGTATGGAGTTGATCCAGAGGTAACTGATGACAACGGTTTACAGTTTCCGCAGAACAGGATCATTAACATAGGGACTAAAATCACTTTTTAAATTTACATCACTTTTAAATTAATTCGATGAAAAAGATATTTTTAATAACAGCAGGGGCAGTACTTTTAACTGTCGGCTCCTGTAAACGAGATGACAGCTTCCTGAATATACCACCCAACTCTTTGTTAACGACAGAAAAGGCGTTTTCAGACCCTGCTTTGGTATTGTCTATTCTGGGCGATTTTTATAACAGAGAAGTTGATTTTTCTTCTTTGGACAATGGTTGGGCCTCGTTTGCAGATTTCAGCGAGGCTTTCCCCTCAGAAAATGGTGCTGCATACCTTGTAGAAAGAACGGGTTGGGGTTATGGCGAATGGGGTTTATGGGATTATGGCTACATAAGAGAGCTTAATCTCTTCTTACAAAGAGCAGAAGAAGCAACTAAATTAACCGAAACAGATAAGAAAAGGTTTATTGCGGAAGCTCGTTTTTTAAGAGCAAGCCATTATTTTGAAATGGTAAAGAGAATGGGCGGGGTGCCAATTATCACCGAGCCACTTACCTATGATTATAGTGGAGATATTGAAAAATATCAAAAGCCAAGAGCAAAGGAATCTGAAGTATATGACTTTATAATCAGCGAGGCCGAAGCAATTAAAGTCGATTTACCTAAAAATTCCAACGAGAAATCTCGAGCTACCTACGCTGCTGCTGTGGCTATGGAATGTAGAGCTGCTTTATATGCTGCGTCAATTGCTAAATATGGTGCAACTACGCCAACTGTAACACTAGGCGGCGACGAAGTTGGTATACCAGCATCTATGGCAAATGCTTACTATACTAAGGCGTTAACTGCCGCACAAGAAATCATAAATGGAACCGCTGGCATTTATAAACTATACGAA
The DNA here is from genome assembly GCA_038243635.1 of Sphingobacteriales bacterium. Taxonomy (GTDB): domain Bacteria; phylum Bacteroidota; class Bacteroidia; order Sphingobacteriales; family Sphingobacteriaceae; genus Pseudopedobacter. The sequence goes on along the minus strand of JBBSQW010000011.1, from coordinate 23,761 downwards.
GTTCTACCTAATGCAGGCGATAACTTTGCTGGCTTGTTTTTAGATAAAACGAGTGTGAACCAAGAGTCTATTTATATTGAAGATTTTAAAGCTAACGGAGGTAAAACCCATGGTTTTACAACCAACAACCAGCCTTTTTCTAATTCTGATGAAGGTTTAGATGCAGGTAGGTTAAATCCTTCGCTAAATCTGGCAGAATCTTTTGAGAAATTAGACAATACTTATGCTCCTTTTGCTACAACAGATAACTTAGGAAATCCTATTTATTACGATGAACAAAAAACTATTTTTGAAGGCAGAGATGGTCGTTTAGCAGGTACATTGTTGTTACCCGGCGATTATTTTAAGAGTGGTAAATTAGATATTTGGGCAGGTTACAAACTAGCAGATGGTAGTACATTTACAAGTACTGAGGCGGGGGCGTTAAGATCCCTGCCAGGCACTCCAGCTACAGATCTTGTTCAGGTGGTGGGTAAAGATGGTCCTATCAATAACCTAGAATTTAGAACCCAAAGTGGTTTTTACGTACGTAAGTATTTAGATCCACAAGTTGGTTCTGGAAGAAGAGGCAGAGGAAGTGACGTTGCTTTTATCCGTTACCGTTACGCCGAAGTTTTATTAAACGCAGCAGAAGCTGCATTTGAACTCAGTGATTTAACTACCGCTGCGGGATACATTAACCAGGTAAGAAACAGAGCTGGTTTAATTGTCGACTTGCTTCCAGCAGAAATTACTTTTGACAGAATTGTTCATGAAAGAAGAGTAGAATTAGCCTTTGAAGGACACACCCTTTTTGATATGAAACGTTGGAGACTTGCGCACATAGTTTGGGACGGACAGGCAGAAACAAAAACAGATTTGCTGACTAATATTGGTAGCGCAACCCACAGAAATACCAGACCGTGGGGTTTGTGGCCCTATAAAATCTTTAACCCTGGGAACGTAAACAATGGGAAATGGATATTTGAAGTTACTTTGCCAAGTAAAGTTACCGGAGCCAATAGTTTTAAATTGGGAAATTATTACTCTGAAATTCCGGGCGATGTTACCAGTAAAAACCCTAAAATAGTTAAACAACCAAATCAGTAATCAAACTTAAAATTAACAATTATGAAAATCAAATTTCATTATATTATAACGGTGCTCATAAGTTTGGTAGTAGTGTCTTGCGCCAAAGATAACTATGATGCGCCTACCATTAAACTGAGCGGACAACTTACCTATCAGGGAGCTCCAATTGGAGTAGAAACCAACCAAGTTCCCTTTAGTATTTATGAGCCAGCTTTTGGAAAAAAAGCACCTATTGGTGGTATTTTTGCGCCTGATGGTTCATTTTCAAGCTTACTGTTTAAAGGAAAGTATAAGTTTACCATTTCGGCAAACCAAGGTCCATTTATGTGGAAAGAACTTGGGTCAGGCAAAAGAGATTCTTTAGATATTGATTTAACGGGCAATCAAGAGTTAATGATTGAGGTAATGCCTTATTACATGATTAGAACTCCTCAGTTTACTGCCAGTGCTGGTAATTTAAGTGCTACGTTTAAAGTAGAAAAAATTATTACTGATGCAAATGCTAAAAACATTGAAAGGGTAAATTTATACATTAATAAAACAAGTTTTGTGAGCGGAAACAACGATGAGAACATTGCGAAAATTGACTTAGCCGGGTCGGCGATTGTTGATCCAAACAGCATTTCTCTAAGTGTAGCTATTCCAACAACAGCTCCTATTCAAAATTATGTGTACGCCCGAATTGGTGTGAAAATAAGTGGTGTTGAGGATATGATCTTTTCACCTGTTCAAAAAGTTTCTTTTTAGAATTAGTTGGTTTAATTGGGAGGTCACCCGTAATTGGGTGACCTTATTTATTTATTTATTTAATAGGATTTTGTAATATGAAGAGAATATTGTTGAGTGTTTTAGGGGTTGCTTTGTTTCTAAGTACTTCCCAAGCACAGGAAAACTCAGAATGGAAGATCAATAGATCACATATATTAACAGATTGGGCAACAAAAATTGACCCTAGCGCTCCTCTGCCGGAATACCCAAGACCTCTTTTACAAAGAGAAAATTGGAAAAATCTAAACGGCTTGTGGGAGTATGCTATTGTTAAAAAAGAGGAAAATCAACCCAAGAATTTTGAAGGCAAAATATTGGTGCCATTCGCGGTAGAGTCTGCCTTATCCGGTGTTTCAAGAACGGTAGGTAAAGACAGTGTTTTATGGTATAAAACGAGTATTTCTTTACCATCAGCTATCAGAAAAAAAACTGTATTGCTACATTTTGGTGCAGTAGATTGGCGTACAGAAGTTTTTGTAAACGGTAAAAAAGCGGGTACACATGAAGGAGGGTTTGATCCATTTACGTTTGACATTACCAATTATTTAAGAAGTGGAAGCAAACAGCAAATTGTTGTTAAAGTTTGGGATCCTACAACAGATGGACCTCAGCCAGTTGGTAAACAAAGAGTTGCGCCAGAAGGCATATGGTATACACCAGTTACTGGTATCTGGCAAACAGTATGGGTAGAGGGTGTAAATAAAAGTTATATAGAAAGCACTAAACAAACACCAGATATCGATACAAAAACTTTGGCTTTTAGCGCAAAAGTATCAAATGCAAAGGCTGGTGATAAAATAAAAGTAACTGCGTGGGATGGGAATGTTAAGGTTGCAGAGAAAGAATTTGGTGCTAAGGAAACCATCTCTCTTTCAGTGCCAAACCCCAAATTATGGTCGCCAGACAGTCCTTTTCTATACGATTTAAGAATTGCTTTAATTAGTAATGGAAAAGTAGAAGATGAAGTGAAAAGTTATTTTGCTATGCGAAAAAGTTCAATGGCAAAAGACGAAAATGGAATTATGAGAATGCAGTTGAATAACAAATTTGTTTTTCAATACGGTCCGTTGGATCAAGGTTGGTGGCCAGATGGTTTATTTACGCCTCCTACTTATGATGCCATGAATTACGATATCATCAAATTAAAAGAGATGGGTTTTAATATGATTCGTAAACATATTAAAGTAGAACCTGCTCGTTACTATTATGAATGCGACAAATTAGGAATGCTACTTTGGCAAGACATGCCTAGTGGAGATTATGGCAATAAATGGGTAAGTCGTCCGGGTGTTTACGAGGGAGAAACAGATAAAAATAGAACTGCAGAATCTGAGGGATATTACAGAAAAGAGTGGAATTCAATTATGGATGCGCTGCATAATTATCCATCAATTGTGGTTTGGGTTCCTTTCAATGAAGCTTGGGGGCAATTTAAGACAGTGGAAATTACAGAATGGACGCAGAAGAAAGACCCTTCTAGACTGGTAAATAGTGCCAGTGGTGGAAACTTCTTTAGCACTGGCGATATTGTAGATCTTCATAACTACCCACAACCTGCTATGCCAAGAGCAGATATTTTTGGGAAAGAGAGAGCTATTGTTTTAGGTGAATTTGGCGGTTTAGGCTTGCCAATTGAAGGTCACAACTGGAAAAATAATAATAACTGGGGTTATCAAACCTTTAAAAACGCAGAAGAAATGTTTGATAAGTATGCCTCGTTTATGGATCAAATGCAAGGGTTGATAAAAGCTGGGCTTTCTGCTGCCGTTTATACGCAAACTACTGACGTGGAAAACGAAACAAATGGTTTTATGACTTACGATAGAAAAGTGATTAAGATGCCGATAGAAAAACTAAATAAAGTTAACACCGCTCTTTATAAGGTTGAAGTAAAATAGGATAGCACAATAATCAAGTTTTAATGCATAGAAAAAGAGGTTGTTTAACAAAGCAACCTCTTTTTTATGGAAAGCAGGTTGCTAATTATTATATTTTTTAGATTTTCGTGTATCAAAGTTAGCGACACAAAACTCACCTAATTTTTTCCCTTGTAAAGCGCCGTTTTGTATTGCCTGCATGTAATGGATGCCGCCATAAAGCCTGCTTATTGCAGCTTCATTTGCTGCATCGGTAAAAGATTTGAAGTCTCTTTTTGGTAGCCCAAACTCTACTTCAGTGGAGTCGCAAAAGCTAAAATTATCGCCAAACAATCTAGTAAGTACTACCGCTGCAGAGTTGGAAGCTACGCTATGCCCGCTCGGATATTCTGGAAATGGAGGCGTTTGAAGCAGAGGTTTCCACCTTTTGTCAATATATTCGTTAATATAGGTTTCGGGCCTAATGGTCTGGCTTCGATACTTTTCGTCCCAACAACTAATAAAACCATCGTACAAATTTATCGCAACAGATATGTATGCTTCAGTAGTTCTTATGTAATCAGCATTTTTTGTTTTCGCTGCTACTCCAGCGATATTCATCCAATGTCCACCAGGAGATATTTTTTTTGAAGCATACATCATGTGGCCCTTAGTGTTCATCTGAAAAGGATTACAATCCCAGAATTTTGCAATATCCACTTTGTTTTGCTTATCTTCTTTTAAAGCATTGTATACAATTAAGGCACTTTGGTAAAATTCGCTGGTTGAATCTGTAGAAAAAGCTGGAGGCGCAACTGGTTTAAATTGACTTGCAGAATCAATTAATAGCGTACGCATTTTATCCCAGTTAGGCTCTACGGCCTTCATGTATGCAGGCGGTGTTGGCTTCCAAGCAGCCGCAACAGATCTTACATCGTATTGTGCCATTGAGCGTGTTTTTATATAATTGTCTTCTGCAGACCAGTCCAATATTGCTTTAGCCATTTCTTGTCCAAATTCAATGGAATTTTTAAAAACTTCTTCTGGCATTCCATCATCTATAAATTCGTTAGTTATCTGGTTGTGAAAATCACTAACTATTTTTTCGGAAGTAACCATTTTTTGTCCTACTGTTAAAATAGCATCCACTGCCGCTAAGGTGAAACTGTATTTTTTATTCTTATCCGGTTTAGGTAAATTGTTTAATCCGCGTAGTTGATTTGCCAAAGAAAGGTAATCCTTTTTTTTATCGCCATTTATTGCTACCTCATATCCGGCAGTGCTGATATATAAATAAGTTCTGCTGGCCACAAGTGGCGAGTAAATATCATGTACCATTACATCCGTTATTTTTTTAATTGACCTGTGAATATAAGTGGCCTTTTCGGTTTTTTCACTCCAATTATTGCTTGTTGTTGAGCATGAGTTTAACAGCGTAAAACATACTACTAAAACAAGTAAATATTTATTGTTCATAATATTTTTTTGACGACTAGGTATTTAAGTTTATTTACTCAAATTTAACCTATTTTTTTGACTGTTACGGGCAAATTTAAAACGGTATTTTTTAATTTAAAAGGTTTGATTTTAAGGGTTTTATGGTGTTGAAAAAGAATGGACTGAATGATAAAAAATGCCTTGATAATTAGTATTCAAAGCTTTATATTGCGTTAAATCAAATTAAACCTAACTTATCAAACCACTAATGTCAATTAAAAAAGATTGCAAAACTTTAGGGTTGTTGCTATGCTCTTTTTGCTTTTTTTTTGGGTGTAAAAACGAAGATAAAAACACACTTTTCACACTCTTAACTGCTTCACAAACGGGTATTGATTTTAACAATGACATTACAGAAAGTGACAGTATAAACATCTTAACAAGGCCTTATTTATATAACGGGGCTGGGGTGGGGATAGGCGACTTTAACCAGGATGGGAAACCCGATATTTTTTTCACAGGAAACATGGTGGAAAGCAAACTTTACCTTAATAAAGGTGATTTTAAATTTGACGATATAACCTTAAAAGCAGGTATAAATACAAAAGGGAAGTGGTGCACTGGTGTTGCAGTTGTAGATATAAATAATGATGGTTGGTCAGATATCTATGTATGTTCATCTTTCAGTAAAGATTCAACGAAGCGGAAAAATCTGTTATATGTAAACCAGGGGAAAACAGAAAATGGGATACCTCTATTTAAAGAAATGGCCAATCAATATGGTATTGCAGACGATGGTTACAGCACTCAAGGAATCTTTTTTGATTATGATAACGATGGTTTTTTAGATTTATATGTGCTAACAAATGTGTTAGATTCTGGTACTATGGTAGAGTATCGTCCAAAAGTTGAAGATGGAACTGCGGTAAATAATGACCGCCTTTATCACAATAACCAGAACGGAACTTTTAGTAACGTAAGTAAAAAAGCTGGAATAATTTATGAAGGGTTCGGAAATTCTGTTTCTGTTGCAGATATAAATAACGATGGTTGGCAAGATATTTATGTTGGCAATGATTTTATATCCAACGACTTACTGTATATAAACAATAAAAACGGAACGTTTACCGACCGCTCTAAAGAGTATTTTAAACATACAGGTTGGTCTGTTATGGGGTCAGATATTGTAGATGTAAATAATGACGGAAACGCAGATCTTATTTCTTTAGAGATGCTTCCCGAAAGTAATTCGCGGAAAAAAACCATGTTAATGGGAGATAATTACATCACTTACATAAACAATGAAAAATATGATTACGAGCCACAATACATCAGAAATGTATTGCAGATAAACCAAGGGGAGACTCCTTTAGGTTATCCCCAATTTAGTGACGAAGCTTATTCAGCGGGTATTTATCAGACTGATTGGAGCTGGGCACCATTAGTTGCAGATTTTGATAACGATGGATTTAGAGATATGGTTTTTACCAACGGTTACCCACGAGATGTTACCGACTTGGATCATGCACTTTACAGCAATGGGCAAAATACGGTAAAAGAAAACACCTCATTGGCTAGTGCAGACTCTTTTCCAGTAGTAAAAATAGCAAGTTATGCTTTCAAAAATCTTGACGGAAGTAGATTTAAAGATAAATCAAAAGAATGGGGAATTGTACAACCTGGTTTCTCTACCGGAGGCGTTTATGCCGATTTAGATAACGATGGCGATTTAGACTTAGTTATCAATAATATTGATGATAAAGCTTTTATATATAGAAATAATTTACAACAAGATTCGAAAAGCGATTTAAATTATTTAAAGTTGAAATTTGATGGGGATAAAAATAACGTTGATGGGATAGGCGCTACAGTAAGGATTTATTATGGTAATAGCCAACAGTTTTTTGACCAGCAACCTACCAGAGGTTATTTATCAACGTATGAAAATATAGGCTACTTTGGTTTGGGAAAAAACACGAACGTAGATTCTTTACGTATCCGTTGGCCTGATGGAAAAACACAATTAATTGAGAATTTAAAAGTTAATCAAACCAGCTTACTTAGCTATAAGAATGCGTCTGGCTATGTGCAGCCTGGTATTCCTTTCTCAGGGAATAAGATTTTTAAGGACGTAACCAATCAATTGGGCATCAATTACAAAGCAGAAGAGAAAGATGCTATTGACTATAACATTCAGCGAACTTTACCCCATAAACTGAGTCAATATGGGCCATGTTTGGCCGTTGGTGATATTGATTATAATGGATTTGATGATTTTTTTATCGGCGGTTCTGCAGGTAATCAAGGCGTTTTTTACATGCAAACAAAAGATGGTAAATTTATCCTAGATCGCAAACGCTTTATAGATGAAGATTATAAGGAAGAGGAGGATATGGGAGCATTGTTGTTTGATGCAAATAATGATGGCTATTTGGATTTATACATAGTTAGTGGAAGTTATGAATTTTCAAGTAACCACACTTCCGCTCAGGATAGGCTTTATATTAACAATAAAAAAGGACAGTATAAAAGAGATTTTAACGCCATCCCTATTGAGTACGATAATGGGTCTACAGTTAGAGCAGCGGATTTTGATGGAGATGGTGATTTGGATTTATTTGTTGGCGGACGCTCCGTTTCAGGTGCTTATCCCTCATCACCGCGTAGTCACTTATTTATAAACAATGGGGGACAATTTACGGATGCGACAGAAAGTTTATGCCCCGAACTGGCAAATTCTGGAATGATTACAGATGCCTTATTTTCTGATTTTGATAATGATGGTAAGGTTGATTTAATTACCGTTGGCGAGTGGATGCCAGTTAATTTTTACAGAAACAACGGTAAAGGATTTGAAAAGATCGAACAAACTGGTATTGATAAACATGTAGGCTGGTGGAACAGTATTACCGCTGGTGACTTTAACAATGATGGCAAAATGGACTATGTTGCTGGTAATCTTGGGCAAAACTCTAATTACAAAGCTTCTTTTGAGGAACCGATGACTATCATTGGGAAAGATATAGATCATAACGGATCTTATGACGCCATGGTTTTCTGCTATGCGAAAGCGGAAGATGGAACGATGAAATTGTTTCCGATGGCAACCCGAGATGACATGATAAGTCAAGTATTGGGTATCCGTAAAAAATTTCCGACTTATAAAGCTTTTGGTGCGGCTACAATGGATGACTTTTGGAGCGCTGAGGATAAAAAAGGAGCAACTATTTTTACTGCTACAGATATGAATACCAGTTATATTCAAAATAAAGGGGGTGGTAAATTTGAGATAAAAGCCATGCCAGGAGAAGTGCAACAAGCACCAGTTTACGGCATGTTAGCGAAAGATATTGACCACGATGGAGCACTTGATTTGATAATGGTTGGTAATGATTATGGTATGGACCCTTTTACGGGACGGCATGATGCTTTTTATGGGCTATTTTTAAAGGGCGATGGTAAAGGAAATTTTCACAAAAAATCTATCGATAGTAGTGGTTTTTTTGTAAAAGGCGATGGTAAAGCGCTAGCTGAACTGCATTCTGCAAAAGGGAATAGCCTTTGGTTAGCTTCTCAAAACCAAGGTGAGTTAAAGGTTTTTGAGTCTAATATTACCGCAAAGCCTAACCGGTGGATTCAGCTAAAATCAGATGATTTCTATGCTGACTTTATTTATCCCGATAACAAAATAAAAAAGGTGGAATTTTATTATGGCTCTACTTATTTGGCACAATCGTCTAGAATGATTCCGCTGGATAAAGAAGCCGTACACATTTATGTATATAATTTTAAAGGTGAAAAAAGAGCAGTAAAATAAAACCAAAATCTGAATAGTCAAAAACCAGTGTCGTTTGAAATGACATTGGTTTTTTTTTTACATTTTTTTTTCATAATGGTAAATCTGAAACAAAATGAAATAATATTGAGAGGTAACAGAAGATGAAGTAGCTTCTAAATTATTTATTTTGGTGGTGTATCGATGTCTTTTGACATACCCTTAAACCACTTTATTTGATATTAATAAAGGAAAGGGAGAGCGGTAGTACAATTGGCCAATTTTTAAAAAATTATACCTTATCATAAATTAAAAACATGAAAATTTTCAACACCATTATTACGGTAGCCCTTTTAAGCATTATTGCGCTGGCCTGTGGGCAAAAAAAAACAGAGAAAACAGAAGCCTCAGCTCTAAGAGAGATATGGACTGTAGAAAAAGCAAATGATTGGTACAAACAATGGGGCTGGTTACGGGGCAGCGATTTTATTCCAAGTACTGCTATAAACCAGCTGGAGATGTGGCAAAAGGACACATTTGACCCCACAACTATTGATAAAGAGCTAGGTTATGCCGAAAGCATAGGGCTTAATTCTATGCGTGTTTACCTCCATCATGTTGCATGGCAACAAGATAAAGAAGGTTTTAAAACAAGGGTGGCAAATTATTTAGACATTGCAGACAAACATCACATTTCTACAATTTTTGTGTTGTTTGACGATTGCTGGAACCCAACTTATAAACCGGGTAAACAACCCGATCCTAAACCGGGAGTTCATAATTCTGGCTGGTTACGGGATCCGGGCGATTTAATTTATACCGATAGCACTTTGATAGATACGCTTGAAGTGTATACAAAAGATATTTTAGCAACTTTTAAAGACGATAAACGTATTGTTTTATGGGATTTGTATAATGAGCCGGGTAACTCTGATAATGGGAATAAAAGTATGCCCTTGTTGAAGAAAGCTTTCGAGTGGGGAAGAACCGTTAATCCTTCTCAACCTTTATCTGTGGGAGTATGGAACTGGAAATTAGCAGAATTATCTGACTATCAAATCAAAAACTCCGATGTAACTACTTATCATAATTATGGTGATACAAAAGACCATCAATTTTGGATTGATACCTTAAGAACCTTATCCAAAAGACCGTTAATATGTACCGAGTATATGGCCAGAAGAAATAATAGTCTTTTTAGCAACATTATGCCAATACTTAAAGAAGAGAATATTGGTGCTTACAATTGGGGTTTAGTTGCGGGTAAAACAAATACTATTTATGCTTGGGATAGCCCAATTCCTAGTGGCGACGAGCCTGCATTATGGTTTCACGATATATTTAGAAAAGACGGAAGTCCTTACAAACAGGCAGAGGTTGACAGTATAAAAATGTTAACCGGTAAAAAATGAAAGTAAAAAACTTTTTTATAAGCTTGGCGAGTATTTTAGTTCTTACCGATTGTTTTAAGTGTTCAGTTGCGCAGCAAAACCCAGTAATTGATAAAAATTTTCCGGACCCTACTGTTATTGAGTACGGTGGGGTTTACTACGCATACGCTACACAAGGAATGTTGGACGGGAAGATGCTTAATATTCAAATTGCCAAATCAAAAGACCTTAAAAGCTGGAAGATAGTAGGAGATGCGATGCCTACAAAACCTAACTGGGCACATACAACCCAAGATTTTTGGGCGCCACACGTTTTGTTTGATAAACCCACACAACAGTTTGTGCTATTTTATTCTGCAAAAGCAGACGATGATACCTATGATAAATGTATGGGTGTTGCGTTTTCAAAAAATCCGGAGGGCCCGTTTGTAGATATGGGCAAACCTTTAATTACAGGAGAAGGCTTTGTAAATATTGATCCTTATGCGATAAATGATAATAAAACAGGTAAAAATTATCTTTTCTGGGGTTCGGGATTTGAACCCTTAAAGGTTCAGGAAATGGCAAGCGATTGGAAGAGTTTTGCTGAAAAATCTGAACCTAAATTATTGGTTTGGCCGGGTAAAGAGAAAAAGTACGATATATTGATAGAAGGGTCTTGGATAGACTATAATCAAGGATATTATTATTTGTATTATTCTGGAGATAATTGCTGTGGGTTAACTGCTAGTTACGCAGTATTGGTAGCCAGATCTAAAAATCTGACCGGCCCTTACACAACCATGGCAGATGAAAAAGGAGTAAAATCAAGCGCAATTTTGGAAAGCTATGGAGATTGGATTGCACCCGGACATAATTCTGTTTTTAAAGATAAACGTGGTAAAAATTGGATTGCTTACCACGCCATAAAAAAGACGGAGTTAAGTAAAGAGCCACAAGAAAGATTAATGTGCATTAGCCCGTTGTTTTATAAAAATGGTTGGCCGGTAGTAAAAGTTCAGGACGATATTAAAGGCAAGTAATTAAAAGTTTATTAGGTTTCAATAAAAGAAAAAGCAGGTTGTGGGAGTGACCTGTTTTTTTTTGTAAGCTTACAAAATGCAATAATAAATTTAGCGAAATTTGGATATGAGTACCTTTAATTAAAGGTTAGCATTTAAATTCATAGGTTTTATAGTCAAATACTTGATTCATAGGAAATTGGTTTTTAATGATGGCTCGTAAAAAAGCGGCTTGGTGAAAACACCAATTGCAGGCTAAATGTGTTTTATAGTCAGCTTTTACATAATCAAAATTCACGCTGTGGGGTTTTCCCGCGGTTTTTGGACATACTCTGATGGTGAAACGTTAAACTGTTTCTGAAAATTTCTGGTGAAGCGGGCTTGCGAGCTATATCCAACCAATTCAGCAACCTCATATATTTTATATTTTCCCTCTGTTAAAAGTTCTGCTGCTCTTTTTAATCTCGTAATATTGATGAGTTCACTGGGTGTAAGGTCTGATATGGCACTTATTTTTCGGTAAAGTGTTGGTCGGCTCATGTTCATTTCTAAAGCAAGTAGCTCTACATCCAATTTTTCATTCTTTAAATTGTTGAGTAATATTTTTTGAAGTTGTTCTAAAAAATTCTCCTCATATTTATTCATCCCAACGGAAGTGATATGAGCCAGAGGAGAACTGGAGAAATATTCCTTGATCTTATTCCTGTTTTCCAGTAAGCTGTTTATTTGCGCCATTAAATGATCTGGTGAGAAAGGTTTTTCTATGTAAGAATCAGCACCTATTTCCAAACCTTCAATTTTACATTTTAAAGTGCTTTTTGCAGTCAATAAGATGATGGGTATATGGCTGTAGTGTACATTTGTTTTTACAATTGAGCAAAGTTCGTATCCGTCCATCTCGGGCATCATCACATCAGATACGATAAGCTGTATTACTTCTTTTTCTAAAATAGATAACGCTTCTCTGCCATTTTTTGCTTTTAGTATTTTAAATTTTAAACGTAATTCTCCCGCTATAAAATCTAAAATTTCTTCCTGATCATCAACCAGTAATAAGGTAGGTTTAGCCGAAGTATCATCTCGTTTCTGTAAGTGGCATAAATAGTCTACTTCTATCTCTTCATCTTCTAGTTCTATTTTTGACGATTGATGCAAAGGTAAAGTAAGTTCAAAAGCATTCAGTTCTTCCTCAGACTGGTCAACTTTTAACTTTCCATCATGTAACTCGGTCAAAAACCGGGCAAGTGGTAAGCCAATACCTGATCCGGGTGTTTTCCCATTGTCATCAATCCTAAAAAAAGGATCGAATATTTTCTCGTTTAGATTAAATGGAATTAAATCTCCGTCATTTAAAACATATAGTTTAAAGGTAGTATGATCAATGTTAGTTGTATGAAGCCTTACAAATACTTTAGATGTAGCGTATTTTATGGCGTTGCTTAAAAGGTTACTTGTTATTTTTTGAAAAGCCTCCTCATCAACATCAGCGTACATTATACATTCTGGTAAAAGTAGTTCATAAGAAAGGTTTTTTTGTTCAGCCGCCATTTTAAAACGGCCAAAAATTTCGGTTAAAACTCTGGAGATATTTATTTTAACGAAAGTAAGTTTATAGGAGTTACTTTCAGCTTTTCTTAAGTCGAGCAGCTGGTTAGTTAAGTTGAGCAATCTTTGAGTATTTCTATCCATAATCTTAAGACTTTCTTCAATTTCTGGGATAGCAGAGGCTCTTTTTATGAGTTTTTCCATTGGTCCTTTGATAAGGGTTAATGGAGTTCTTATCTCATGTGCAATATGTGTAAAGAAAGTAATTTTGGCTTCGTAAATTTCTTTCTCCTTTTGCTTTTCAAGCAGGACAGATTTTTGACGGTGTTTTTCTTTTTCTCTGTTAAAGAAAAAACGGGCAACTAAATAAAATAAAAAGGTGGTTGTTAAAACATAAGCTAGGTAAGCCCATATACTGCCCCACCATGGTGGTAATATAGTGATATGTAATGAGCTGATAGATTGGCTCTTGTTATGGCGTGGGTTAGAAACCATAACTTTAAAATGATAGTCGCCAGGGGCAAGTTCTGTAAAATAAACCGTTCTGTTAGTTTGCAAATAAGTCCATTCATTGGTTAAGCCTTCCATTTTATAGGCATATTCTGTTACCTCTGGTGCCGCAAAGTTTAACGCAGAAAAATTTAAACTAAAAGAAGATTCACCATGTGATAAAGTGATGTGTTTTGTATATAGAATCGATTTTTTTAAAGGGCTGTGTACTCCAATTCTAACTTCTTTATCCTTTATCTGGAAACTTGTAAAGTATAAAGGCGTTTTAAAGTTTGTTTTATTAAAATCCTCTGGATTAAAAGAAATCATACCTTTTGTACTGCCGAAATACAAATTACCCGCTTTATCTTTATAGCCCGAGTTATAATTAAATTGGTCACTGAGCAAACCGTTTGCTGCGGTATAGACTCTAAAATGTTCTGAACCGTGTTTTTTTTCTACCAAACCTTTAGAAGTGCTAATCCAAAGGTTTTTATATTTGTCTTCAAGCACTTTAAAGACGATGTCGCTCGGTAACCCTTCCTTTGATGTAAACTTGGTAAACTTGCCGCTTTTTCTGTCGTATTTACACAAACCACCACCATAAGTAGCAAACCATAATTGATGGTCAGCGCTTTCAAAAGTGCTTGTTACCGTATTTGAGCTAATGCTATTGGTGTTTGGTACGTGATAAAAATGAACGCTGGTGCGTGTGCTTGGATTGTATTTGTACAAGCCATTATCTAAAGTAGTAACCCAGATTATGCCTAAATGATCTTCAAAAATATTGTGAACAAAAGGCGCTTTTTTAGCTAAATCAATAGAATTAAAATTATCTTCAATTGGATTGTATTCATAAAGTCCATTGGTGGTTCCAATTAAAATTTTACCGCCCTTAGTTTTGATAATGGAAAGCGTAAAGTTGCTTTTTAAATCATTTATGGTATTTCCCGCCGAATAATGTTTTACAATCTTTTTGGTTGGAATATCCATCACATCAAGCCCATGTTCAAAGGTTCCTATCCAAAGTTTATCATCGTCTGCTAATAAACCATGAATGTTGCTGTACGCAATGCTTCCTTTTTGATCACTGGGTAAAAAATTCTCAAACTTCTTGCTAGTGCTGTTGTATAAATTTAGTCCGCCATCTTCTGTTCCAATCCAAAGATTTCCATATTTGTCTTCGCATATTTCTCGCACAACATCTCCTTTAAGAGAGTTTTCGCCTACACGGGAAAAATATTTATTAAAACTCGAAAAAGTTTTTGAATAATAGTTTACCCCACCAAAATAGGTGCCCGCCCAAATGCCACCTTCTTTATCTTTATATAAATGGTAAACTGCGTTGTCTGAAAGAGAGTATGGATTGTTGATATTTTTTTTTAGGTGTTGCGACTGACGGGTAACTATATTGTAAATGTATATTCCTGCTTCTGTGGCAATCCAATATTCATCTTTGCTAACTTGTAAAAAATTTCTAACATATAAATTTGTGTGATCCTCGTTATAAATAGGCAAATCTTCATAAGTTTTGGTAACACAGTTAAAAACCTTTGCTCCTTGGTTGGTCGTTCCTATCAATAATAAATTGCCCTCAGCTTTTTCAATCGTTCGGATGTTATGGCTGCCAGTTGGCATGGAGTGGGCAAACAAATCATACGGTTGGCTAAAATTATCCTCCTCAGAATTATATTTTCTAATTTTACCATCACTAAAAGATATCCATGTTTCCCCTTTATTACCTGTGGTGATAGACGTAGGGATGCTATTATCAAGATTTTTGTATTGATGAAAAATTCCTGTTTTAACTTCAAAAGAACAAAGTTCGTTATTTGCAATCAACCATAGGTTGTGTTTAGCATCTGTAGTTACACTAAAAATTGCTTTGTTTCCTGTGTATTTGAAATGAGTAAAGCTATCTGTTTCAGGTTGATAAAGAAATAAGCCTTTCTCTGTACCTACCCACAGTTGGTGCTGGTAGTCTTCAAAAAGTGAGTGTATAAAGTTGCTTCCTATAGTTGTTGAATCGCCCTCTACGTTTCTGTACACTTTAAAGTTATACCCATCAAATCTGTTTAGCCCGTCTCTTGTACCAAACCACATGAAACCCTTAGCGTCTTGTAATAAATTATATACAGAATTATAAGAAAGCCCGTTTTCTGCCTGATAATGTTTAAAATAATACGGCTGCGACGATGAAACAAACGGCGCAAAAAGCAATAAAAGAAGTATGTATTTTAGAACTTTAGCTTTCAAGGTTATTGGTTTATATACCAAATATAAAATTAATTGAAATCAACGCTAATTTTATAGCGGTTAATATTTGAACATGTAAGATATTGAGATGATTTAAGTATGTTTTGAGAGGATTTAGCTGGCTAATTAATCATCTTATTTAAGATACGTTTTTGTACAATTGAAATAATTTTTGAGCAAAATATACTAATACTTTTAGTTGTAGTGAAAGTTTTGAGGTTAGGTGGGCGCTATTTAATTTTATAATGGATGAAAACGAAACATAATTACCGATCATTAGCTTCGTCCTCAAGCGCAAGGGAATAAAGTGTTACTTGCGAAGTTAAGTTTAGTATTATTGTTTTACGCTGTAAAAATGAATTAAATTAAGTTAACAATTAGTAAAAAAAACACTAACGGTAAGATTAAATAATGATTATTATATTTAAGGGGATTAGCCGTAAATCAGCCATCGGTTATTAATGTTATCATTTGGGCGTTCGGGCTGGCTTCTCTTTACTCCGAAGGAGTGTTCTATTGAAACAATCTTTTTGTATGCCAACTGGCGTAGAGTTGGGGCAAAAAGTCAGACTGCTGGAGAAGTAAAAAGCAGAACTGGAGAAGCTTAATTTTACAGACAAGAAAGTTATCCTCTTTAATATGATGATAGATATCGCCGAATAGGAGGCAAGAATCCCAATCAGAAAAAGTACTTACGCCAGCAATCGAAGGATTCCAATTTGAACAGAGAGACTCATTAAGTAGCACCTGTAAGTTGTTTGGTTTGAGCAGGTAGTTATGTTGCAGAGCTGTAAGTTTATTAAAAACCAAGAAGCCAATAGAACAAAAGTTGTAGCGATGGTTTTAACTTACATGGTAAACTTTAAGTTAAATTACACCTTTGTTTACTTAACGCTGTGAGTGATTTAGTAAGACATTAGTTTACTTAACTGAATTGCTTGCGCTATCATTTCAGGTTTTAGTTTGCCCGTAAAGCGAAAAGCGGGTAAGTAAATACTGCAACTGGCAATTACTTTGTCATTCTTATAAATTGGGGTTGCTACACCAACAACTTGTACGGTGTCTTCTATTAAAGCATAGCCTTGGCTTTTAATTCTTTTTATTTCATCAAAAAAACCAATTCTTGATGTTGCTTTTGACCAAGTGTTTTTATTAGGCAAGCCATATTTTTTAATGTAAAGTTGAAGCTCTTTTTCTTCTAAAAAAGCAATGAGCAATCTTCCGGTCGACGAATCATAAGCTAGTTTTTCTGTCGGCGTAGTGGCTTGTATTAACTGTGTGCTAGCCTTGTTAAAGATGATTTGGCGTTTGTCTTCTTTTAAAACAGCAATTAAGCAGTTTTCATCAAGTGTTTTAGGTTTATCAGCAAACAAATGATTTGCTCGATCTATCAAATCACTAAAACCCAAACTCCCGTTGCTTATTTCTGTTAATCGAGCGCCAATCAAATAGCCTTTCTCGTCATGCGCCTTCCGCAATAAACCTCGGTTAACTAAAGTTTTTATAATATTTGCACAGGTACTGGTATTCAGGTTTAAATCCTGAGCAATATTACCCATTAGTTTAGGCCTATTGATCTCTTCTGCAACGTATTCTAAAATGTCGATTGAGCGATTTATAACTTGTATCATATCTCAGTTTTAAACAAATCTGAGAAAAAAATTCAACAATGTAAAATTTTTGCTTTATATAAATGTAATTATTTACTTTGTATATATCTTTAAGCCAGATTATAAATGACCAATTCTAAAAGTACTACAAGGTTTGCCTTTGTAATGATTACGTCGTTATTCTTTTTATGGGGATTTGTGCATAATCTTGATCCAATTTTAATTCCTCATTTAAAAAGAGCATTTAGTTTAGCCACTTTACAAGCGTCTTTGGTAGATTCTGCAGTGTTTATCGCTTATTTTGTGATGGCGCTTCCTGCAGGGTTATTTATGAAAAGATATGGCTATAAAGCAGGTATTATTGTTGGTTTATTGTTTTTTGCAATTGGTTCGTATCTTTTTATCCCCTCTGCAAATACACAATCATACGGGTTTTTTCTGGTAGCCTTGTTTGTAATAGCTTGTGGATTAACAATTTTAGAAACAGCAGCAAACCCTTTTGCATCTTTACTGGGCGATCCAAAAACTGCCGTACAGCGTTTAAACTTAGCGCAATCATTTAACGGACTTGCCGCTACAATTGCGCCCATTATTGGTGCAAAAATTATTTTGACAGAAGGCGTTCCGGAAGCTATCTTACAAAGTATGGAACCTAGTGCCAGAACAATCGCTTTGGCTACAGAAGCTTCGTCGGTAAAACTTCCTTATTTTATTTTAGGGACCGTTATTTTAATCGTTGCCATTATATTCTGGTTTACTAAGCTTCCTCAAATTAAGGAAGAGTCTTCAACTGGTGTAAATATTTCTAGTGCATTAAGACATTCTCATTTAAGATGGGCAATAGCTTCTCAGTTTTTTTACGTTGGTGCGCAGGTTTGTGTTTTTAGTTTCTTTATATTGTACGCTACAGAAGCCGCAGGAATTACAGAAATTGAAGCTGCAACGTATGCCGGCTTTGGAGTTGGAATGGCGTTTATGGTGGGTAGGTTTATTGGTACATTTTTCATGAAATACATTAGTCCTGTGAAACTGTTAACCATATATGCGCCTTATTAAGTATTGTGGCCATGTTTGTTGGCGGTATGGCAGCAGTTTTTGTAGTAATTGCCACTGCTTTCTTCATGTCGGTAATGTTTCCTACAATATTCTCTTTAGGAATCCAAGATTTAGGTGTCGATACAAAATTTGGAAGTAGTTTAATCATTATGTCAATTGTTGGTGGTGCTTTATTGCCACCAGTATTCGGCTATATTAGTGATACTTACCACAATATCCAATACGGCTATATTGTGCCTTTTGTATCTTTTGTTGTGATTCTTTGTTTCGGCCTGTTTGGGCATAAAGTAAAACCGTTAAAATCAAGTTTATGAAAAGAAATTGTTTAACACTGGATTTAAAATCCGATGAAAAAATTATACAGGCTTATGATGAGTGGCATGCGAAAGTTTGGCCTCATGTGATTCATAATATTGTAGCTTCTGGGATAAAGGAAATGCAAATTTATAGAGTGAACACACGGCTGTTTATGATCGTAGACGCGATAGATTCTTTCAGTTTCGATAAAAAAAACAGCGCTGAGTTATCTAACAAAAAAGTACAAGAATGGAACGCTTTGATGCTAGAATTTCAAGAGCCATTAAGTTATGCTAAACCCGGTGAGAAATGGGTTTTGATGAACAAGATATTTGATTTAAATCAATAATAAAATGTCAGCACATCTAATTTTACAACTCGATAAAAAAGATAACGTATTGGTAGCCTTGCAGGATTTAGCGCCTGGAGTGGACATCGTTTTTGAAGGTTCATCAATAATTATTAAGGATAAAATTCCGGCAAAGCATAAAGTTTTTATTAACGATATGGAAGCCGGTGATGAAATTACCATGTATGGTGTTTTGGTGGGAAAAGTGCAATACGCTGTGAAAAGTGGCGAACGGATGACTACTGAGAATACCCGACATGCTGCAGAGCCTTACGATTATAGAGAAGTAGACTACCAATGGTACAAGCCTGATGTTTCTAAGTTTATTGGGCGCACATTTAACGGTTACCACAGAAATGACGGAAGTGTTGGAACGGCCAATCACTGGCTTTTTATACCTACCGTATTTTGCGAAAACCGAAATATGGATGTAATTAAGGAAGCCTTGTACCAAACTTTAGGTTATGCAGTAACCGACAAGTACAAGTTGTTTTCGGCCAAATTACTTAAGAATTTAAAAGAAGGCAAAAATATTAATGAGGTAGATTTTTGTCCTTCGGCAGAATCGAATCAGAACAGATATTTCAAAAACGTTGATGGGATCAAATTTTTAAACCATCAGGGAGGTTGCGGTGGCACCAGACAGGATTCTGAAATGCTGGGTAAACTGTTGGCTTCTTATGCCAACCATCCAAACGTTGCTGGGGTTACGCTTTTAAGTTTGGGCTGTCAGCATTTACAGGTGGGTAATTTTTTAGCAGATATTAAAAAGTATCATCCAAGGTTTGATAAACCTATTCTAGTTTTTGAACAACAGAAAACGCAGAGTGAAGAAGCTTTGATTAAAGATGCAATACAGCAAACCATGGCAGGTTTGGTTGAAATTAATAAAGTAGAAAGGGAACCAGCTTCTCTATCACACCTAACGGTAGGTGTAAAATGCGGTGGAAGTGATGGATTTAGTGGGGTATCTGCAAACCCGGCGGTTGGTTACACTGCCGATTTATTGGTGTCTTTAGGCGCAAAGGTGTTATTGGCCGAGTTCCCAGAGTTATGCGGAGCAGAGCAAAATATGATAGACCGTTGCGAAAACAAAGAAATTGCAGAGAAATTCATCCATTTAATGCGAACTTATGATGCACAAGCCCACGCTGTGGGTTCTGGTTTTTTCATGAATCCTTCGCCAGGGAATATCAAAGATGGTTTAATTACCGATGCCATTAAAAGTACAGGAGCTGCTAAAAAGGGAGGAACCTCCTCCGTAGTTGATGTGTTGGATTATACGGAACAAGCTGTAAAACCAGGTTTAAGTTTGGTTTGTACTCCCGGAAACGACGTGGAAGCAACCACAGGTAAAGCTGCAAGTGGTGCAAATTTAATTTTGTTTACTACGGGTTTGGGTACGCCTACGGGAAATCCTGTTTGTCCGGTTATTAAAGTGGCTACAAATACGGAACTGGCAAATCGCATGTCGGATATCATTGATATTGATACTGGCGCTATTATTCGCGGAGAAAAGTCAATCCCAGAAATGGGGGAGGAGATTCTGGAATTTTGCATTAAAGTAGCAAGTGGCGAGATTACTCCAAAAGCGGTTGCTTTAAATCAGGACGATTTTATTCCGTGGAAACGAGGTGTTAGTCTTTAGTTAGTTAGTTAGTTAATTAGTTAGTTTTTTATTGGTTAGGATAATTTGAAAACGGTTCATTATCGTCTTCTATTTTGCGTTAACGATAGAAGCGACATCCTTTTTTTGTCCTTCGACTCCGCTCAGGATGACAAAAAAAGATATAGCGGATAGCGTGTTAAAACGCCCAAATGGTAAGAAATGAGAATAACATATCATATTTAAAAAGATGTTTAGTTTAAAAGGAAAATCAGCAGTAATTACAGGTGGTGGTAGCGGAATTGGTAAAGCTATAGCAGTCTTATTTGCAAAACAAGGCGCAAAAGTTTACATTTTAGAATTGAACGAGCAATCTGCACAACAAGCTGTAGAAGAAATCAATCAATTTGGTGAAGCTGAAGCATTTTCATGCGATGTAAGTAAGCAAGACCAAGTTTTGGCTACGTTTGCCAAAATGGCTCAAGTAGATATTTTAGTGAATAATGCAGGTATCGCCCACATTGGTAATCTGGAAAAAACTGCAGAAGCTGATTTTGAAAGGGTTTATCAAGTAAATGTGAAAGGTGCATACAACTGTTTGTACGCTGCTATTCCTATGATGAAAAAAGTTGGCGGTGGCGCAATTTTAAATATGGCTTCTATTGCTTCCGTTGTAGGTATTGCAGATCGCTTTGCTTATTCCATGAGTAAAGGTGCAATTTATGCGATGAGCATGTCAGTCGCTCGTGATTTTATTGCAGATGGCATCCGTAGCAATAGCATTTCGCCAGCAAGGGTACATACACCTTTTGTAGATGGTTTTATCACGAAAAACTATCCGGATAACCAAGAAGAAACGTTTGAAAAGTTATCTAAAAGTCAGCCAATTGGCCGCATGGCCAAGCCAGAAGAGATTGCCGCATTAGCACTTTACCTTTGTTCTGATGAAGCTGGGTTTGTTACTGGGAACGATTACCCGATTGATGGGGGATTTATTAAATTGAATAACTAGAAGTGTAGTCCATAGTCCGCAGACAGCCGACCGCCGTCTTCGGACTAATAACAAAAATAAAAAGAAAAAAAATGAAACTAATAAGATACGGAACATTAGGAAAAGAAAAAACAGCGGTAATCATTGACGATAAAAAGTACGATACCTCGGCTTTTGGAGAAGATTATAATGAGCAATTTTTTGAAACAGATGGCATCAATAGGTTGGTGTCTTTTGTTGAAAAAAATAAGGCGAGTCTTTCCCTAGTTTCAGATTCAGAAAGATTAGGATCACCAATTGGTCGTCCGTCTAAGATAGTTTGTATTGGTTTAAATTATGCAAAACACGCACAGGAAACCAATGCACCAATCCCTAAAGAGCCTATTATCTTTTTTAAATCTACCACCTCTGTTGTAGGTCCAAATGATAATATTATGCTTCCAAAAGATTCGTTAAAAACAGATTGGGAAGTAGAATTGGCTTTTGTAATTGGCAAAAAAGCAAGTTACGTTTCTAAAGACGAAGCCTTAGATTATGTTGCTGGTTATGTTTTACACAATGATGTTAGCGAGCGAGCTTTCCAATTAGAACGTGGTGGACAATGGGCTAAAGGTAAAGGTTGCGATACTTTTGCACCGCTAGGTCCTTGGCTGGTTACCGCAGATGAAATAGCAGATCCAAACAATTTACGTTTATGGTTAAAGCTAAACGGCAAAATGATGCAAGACGGTAATACCGATGATTTTATCTTTGATGTTACGCATGTTGTTTCTTACCTCAGCGAATTTATGACGCTTTTACCTGGTGATGTAATCTCTACAGGAACGCCACATGGTGTAGGTTTAGGTTTTAATCCACCACTTTACTTAAAAGCAGGAGACGTCATTGAATTAGGAATTGATGGTTTGGGCGAAGCAAAACAAACGGTTGTAGGATATTCAAAAAGTTAAATAAGGGAGAAACATCATGTCGACGCTAGGAGACAGCTCACAAACAGGTGAAACAAAGCGCTAGTGTAATGTATAGTTACCTGTTTGATAAATTACCTGTGAGATTAGCGATCAGATGTTTGATGTAAAGTAGATTTTTCCAAATAATGTAATTGCCAATCTAGATTTTTTATAAAAAACGATGGATTTAAACTTAAAAGACAAAGTCATTTTAATTACAGGCGGCGCCAAGGGCATCGGTTTTGGAATAGCGGAAACTGTAGCTAAAGAAGGCGCAATTGCTGTAATTATTGGCAGAAAACAAGTAGACAATCAAAAAGCGATTGATTTGATTGCGCAAGCTGGGGGTAAAGCTTTTGGTATTGAAGCAGAATTAACCAAGCCAGAAGCATGCGAAAAAGCTGTAAAAATAGCAGTTGAGCAATTCGGTAAAATTGATGGCTTGGTAAATAATGCCGGTTTAAATGATGGCGTTGGTTTAGAGGATGGAAATTATGAGGATTTTATAAAAAGCCTGCATAATAACTTGATTCATTATTATTTAATGGCACACTATGCTTTGCCAGAGCTCATTAAATCAAAAGGAAATATTGTTAATATTTCTTCCAAAACCGGAGAAACGGGGCAAGGAAATACTTCTGCGTACGCGGCATCAAACGGTGGTAGAAATGCTTTAACCAGAGAATGGGGGGTTGAATTGCTAAAATACGGTATCAGGGTAAATGCTTTGGTAGTTGCCGAATGTTGGACACCCCAGTATGAAAATTGGATTAAAACGTTGAATAATCCAGAAGAAACTTTAGCTAAGATTACGGCTAACATTCCCTTAGAAAACCGGATGACGACCATTGAGGAAATAGGAAATACCGTTGCGTTTTTATTGAGTAATAGATCAAGCCATACTACGGGTCAAATTTTACATGTTGACGGTGGTTATGTTCATTTAGACCGGGCTTTGGCTAACGCTTAAATCAGAAAAAAGATAAAGGGAAATTATTGATCTTCTGTTACAAGCCTGAGTTCGATTAAAAAGAACCAATTGCTATTAATAAAGGTGTTTTTTTGAATTTAGAAAGGTTGTGCGTTAGGGATTGAAATGAAAATCCTTTTTGCTCTTCTGTGCGGAGTTGAAGAATAGCGCAAAAAGATTGTTCCAAAGGAACTCCTTTAGAGTAACGAAAAGGTACTATCTTGAAATCAAAATTTATTTCCACTTTTTTATATAGTTTTGTCAAACAATAGAAAGCAGTTCATTTTCAGGAATGAGTTGTTTATCTGGTATAGCCTCGACTTGATCGGGGCTATTTTTTTTA
>JBBSQW010000010.1:0-116420 GCA_038243635.1 Sphingobacteriales bacterium | reverse complement strand
GTTGATCTTCCTTTTCCTCAATATCATTGAAATGTATCTAGCCCGACCACGATTATGCAACTTTGCTTTGTTATCGATTAATAATATTTAAAGTTAGTTATTACTCTCATTCTTTAAGATTACAAAGATATGAGCCCGACCGAACGCCCTAATGAATGTTTTAATAATCGAACTCAGGTTAATAGATAGCTACTCCATTTAGCATCGTAAATTAAACCTGGCGATAGCCAATATTAAAGTACCATTCTAGAATACCGATAATTCATGGGAGAGAAACCAAGAACGCCTACGGTAATCAATAGCAAGTAATGCCACAAATATTCATAATCTGCAGGCAATCCTAAAATATAAGCTGCTACGCCGATAGCTACAATTTCTGCAACGCTTAAGGCATCACTGGCGAACATGGCTACATAAAAATAACCTGGCTCGCGTTCAAATCTCAACTTGCATACCTGACAAACCAAATTCATTTTCTTAGTATTTAACGCATAAGTAGCTCCCGAAAAAACCTCACCTTGCCTACAACGTGGGCATTTTGCGTTTACAAAACCTTTCCATTCTGATATAGGAATTTTTGTTTTTTCTTGAGTTGTATTTTCCATACTATATAATTTTCTTTCTGAATTTCTCTGGTGTTTCTTCTTGGTATTTTTTAAAGAACCGCACAAAATATGAGGCGTCTTTATAGCCAAGATTAACCGCAATTTGTTGTACTGTAAACTCTACATTTACCAGTAATCTTTTGGCTTCCAATAAAATTCTGCTCCTAATCAGTTGGCCAGCCGAAATTCCCAATTGATCTTTACGAAGTGCATTGAGGTGGTTGGGTGTAACATAAAGTAAGTTGGCATAATCTCGTGGAAACTGACACACTTTATAATTTGTTTCTAACAGCTTTCTAAAATTGTTTAACAGCAAGCGATTGTAATTGGCAGGTAGCTCGGCGTTTGGAGCACAAGATTTACCTACCAAAATAAAAAGCTCTAAAATAAGCAGCCTTAGTAGATCATCATTATAAGCTTATTGCTCTGTTTTAGCTTTTAAGGCTGCCTCAAAAATTCTAATTGTTTCTTCCCTATCACTTTCCGCTAGCGAAAATAAATTTGTATCAAAAGCACTATTCAAAAAGCTGAACTTTTGAAGATAGTCTGGATCGGCTAAAAAAAATGGAAAAAATCGGCTTCAAAATTTAAGATATAACCATCTGGCGGCATTTCAAACAACCAGTTATGTACTTGCCCTGGACTCATAAAATAAATTACACCCGGACGCATAGTATATCTTTCGAAATCTATCAATTGGTTACCGCTTTTCCCTTGGCAAAATAAACCAATTGATAAAAGGAATGACGATGCGTGGTAAACAAGTGGTGGTTACGTTGTAGATAATCTGCAAAACGATCAATCATTACATAAGAACCTTTAGTTCCGTCTATTTCATGCAATTCAAAAACCGGGATGCTCGTTTTCATGCAGCAAAAGTAACCACAAAACTGATAGGAATAGCGGTGTTATTAGGGTGATTTGTGGTACTTTCTACTGATTGGGTTGCTGGTTTAAAGGGAAAACGAAGAAGTATTAACTGCCCGTAGAGTTTAAATATAGTGCTCTTCGGATTCGTAAAAGGAAGGAGTTTAAATACTTTTTTTGTTAAATCTGTAAATAAAAAGCCTTTCAATCGCTAGAAAGTTTGGAAATTCCTCTCTATTGTTTAATCTGGAGAGACAATGCAATAATCCTCTAGACAGGTGTGACAGTTGCGGACACTTACTTTACGGATGGTTTAAGAAATATTGGAATTCGGTAGGTAGAAAGTAAGAAAGCTACTGTCATCAAATAAACGCTAATTTTTATTAAATAAGTATTTTGCGAAGGTTTTATATATTTCTGGAATTGATGTTTTTAATTCATTTTTAATGTAGAAACCAAATGATTCGATTATAAACATAATTATAGCCTAGAGTAAAATACGTGACTGCCAAGAGCGCTGAGTGCAAATTTTTAGGAATTAAGATGGGAACGCCCGAATTTGAGATACGAAGTAAAATCAAATCCAGAGAAATTATTCCGTTTTCAAGTAACTATGAACTTTACGGAGATGCACAATAGAATGATGCACACTTTAAGCTGGTTCACTCCTGATTTTGTTATATATAGTGTTGGCGAATGTTGGTTGCTATTCAAAAATTTCGATTATAATTTTTTGGCTTACGGTAGGTACATCGTAAATGCAACATGGCGATTGGTCAGCATTCCAATTAGTATTGGGATTGCACCGGCAAAAACACATAGTGTTATATCAACATGATAAGATAAACCAAGCGTTATCATTTTTCCCAGTCGACGATTTATGGGGCGTAGCGTATGTTAAAGCCAAAAATTAGCAAAGAATTTAGTAAATTAAAAAGTTAATAGATAGCATTATGGTTTTTAAGAAAATATCAAAAAAAGTAATTATTTACTATAAAACAGCCATTTCTGATAAAGCTAGGTTCGAATTATCAGTATTTCTCCGTTTTGTTATGACGGGGAGCAACCATAATCACTACCAATGAATTTCAAGTAGGTCACACATTCATTTCGAACAGGAAATACTTAACAAGAGTACGTTAAGCAATCCCATCACAAATTCAAATGCTTTCACCTAGGGAGGATAAGAGGGATAGTCGGTCATTCACGACAGAACCCATAGCGTTTTAAAAAAACTGTCTAAAAGAAGTTCTAAAATGTAAGCTAACTGTTGTAAGGCCGAACAGTCAAACTTCATGAATAACTATTCTTACTAAATAACTTCCGTTTTTAATGATAGTGTCAAAAGAAAAACCGATTCTGTCTTCGCGTAAACGCTATGAGGTACTCCGGCATGCAGTGCAAGCATTTGACCTGCGGTGCGATCCGTTGTTTCCTGTTCCGTTTTAAAGCTTATGTTTCCCTCAAGTACCTGAACGCTAATAATGCCAGGCGCCGTATGGGTTTTCATTTGGGCACCCTCATGAAGTGCAATCAGTACGATACGCATACCTTCAGATTTAAATATGGTAATTGCATTCCTATCGCCATTTTTATAAGATTCCTCTTCTTTGATTTGTGCTTTAAACATCGACAAATCCATTGTCACCATCGGAGCATCAAGTTCACGTTCGCCCTCAGGGCGTAAAGGCGTGGAATCATTTGATTTTATTTCAGGTGAAATCGGTGTCATGCTAACGTGTTCTGAGGATCGTTTTCCAGTTAAAGCCTTAACCATATCATTGGTTAATTTATCGCTGGAAATTCCATATCCGTCTACTAAAGTCCCTTTTATATTGTGTTTGGTCGAAGAAATTGCATATACAATCGCTTCATCGGCAGGATCAGATATCCCTTCAAAACGGTAATGTTTATCTACCGCAAACTCATCTGGATGAATCTTTAATGAGTTTGAATGACAAACCAAACAGTTGTCATCAAGATTAAAATCTACAGTATATCCCTTAGATTTGAGATTGTTCAATACTTCAGAAACCGTAGTCATAGTGTCCATAATTATATCTATTAGTTTTAAATTTAAAAATAAAATTTACTCTTTTAAAAGTTCACGTTTGAGGAGAACAAGAAGCCGCAATTTACAAAATCCGCACTCAGTAATTACATCAAAAAGAATGGTATTAAACATTGTAGATCTTTAAGCCCGTTGCGATAAACTACCGCTTATCTGAGCTCTTATAGCAACATGAATGGCAACCTTTTCTTTAATAAACTGGGTTTCTACGATTCTTTATGTAATCTAGTCTCAGTAATCCTTGTTAAGGAGCCGTTTTAGTAAACTGTACATGAGCCCCTAACTTTATCTCATCCCCAACTATTACGTCCCCAGCTGCGTTCTTGCCACTCCAGGTGAGCCCAAAATCATTCCGATTTACTTTACCTGAAACCATCAATTTTGCGTTGGTCGCTCCCTTATCATTGGTTGAGGTACCAAGGAATTCAGCGTCAAAAGTCACAGGTTTAGAAATATCTCTAATGCTGAGTTCACCTTGTATTTTTAAATCTTTCGCATTAAAGCTACTTGCAGTGAAACTGAAATATGGATATGTATCCACGTCGAAAAAATCAGCAGATCTCAGGTGTTCATCACGTTTTTCATCATCCGTTTTAATGGAATCAACTTTTACTTTAAAATGAATGTTCTTAACGAATTCAAATTTGTCAGATTCAGATTCCAGCTGCCCTTCAAAGACCCCAAAAGTTCCCTCAACATTCATAATCATTAATTTTCTTACCTTAAAAGTGATTTCACTTTGGGCGGAATCAATTTTCCAAATCGTATTTATCATAAGTTCCATTTTTGTTATTGCAGTACAATAACGATATTAATTGTCATTAAATACATTGCGCTATTCAATTATTTTTAGAATGTCGTCTTTTACTATCCAAAGAGAAAACAAACCATACAAAGGCAAACAGTCCAGCAGCAAAGATGGTGTCTCCAATTACCCGTAGCCATTTAATGGTAGCCATCCCTGGTTGTTGCGCAAATTCTGCAGATCTTGCATACCACATTCCTTCATTTACGCTGGCTACCGCTTGTAAGATTCCCATTGGCAATAAACTGAGTACTAACATTAGCATCAATCCAATATTTATTGCCCAAAAGGAAAATCCTATTAATTTTTCATTCCAGATTTGCTCCCTGTACAGACTTCTCAATGTAAACAGCATCAATCCCATCCCGAGCATTCCATAAACACCGAAAAGGGCACCGTGAGCGTGAGCTGCCGTGGTGTTGAGACCTTGAATATAATATAATGCAATAGGTGGATTGATAACGAACCCCAGTATCCCTGCGCCAAAGAAATTCCAGAATGCAACCGCAACCAGACAGTAGATCGGCCACTTATAATCCTTCAGCCATTTCGTGGCTTTACCTAATCGATAATTTTCATATGCTTCATATCCGATTAGAACTAATGGTACTACTTCCAGAGCACTAAATGTGCTACCAATTGCGATTATGGCGGTAGGCGTACCAGTAAAATACAAGTGATGAAAGGTTCCCAAAATACCTCCAGAAAGGAAGATTACTGTTGATAAAAGTACGCTTAAGGTTGCGGTTGTAGTACGTAGGAGCCCTAACCGCACAAAGAGAAATGCGGAAACTACCGTAGCAAAAACCTCAAAGAAACCTTCTACCCAAAGATGTACCACCCACCATCTCCAGTATTCTACAATGGCGAGGTTAGTTTGCCGACCCCACATTAATCCTGCGCCATAAAATAAAGCGATAGCTCCTGAAGCCACTAACAACATGATCAATAAACTTTTTTCAGACGTCTTTTTTCTTATAACTGGTATAAGAGGACGTATCATCAAGGACAACCACAAAAACAGGCCTATAAGTAGAAAGATCTGCCAGAATCTTCCCAAATCGACATATTCATAACCCTGGTGGCCAAACCAAAAATTAGTTTCCAGTCCTAGTTTTTGCATTATTCCCATCCATTGCCCAGCCATAGACCCAAAAACAATAATGAGGAGGCAGACAAAGAGGATGTTTACACCTAGTTTCTGAAACTTTGGGTCCTTACCTGCAACTGAAGGCACAATATAGAGCCCAGTTGCAAGCCATGCGGTTGCAATCCATAGAATACCCAACTGCACATGCCAAGTTCTTGAAACCGAGTATGGCAGAACAGAGGCAAGGTCAAACCCGTAAAAAGCATCTCCTTCAACACCGTAATGGGCAGTGATCACACCCGCGGTAACTTGAATTAAAATCAGAATATTTACGATCCATAAATATTTTTTGACGGCCAACATGGAAGGCGTAACTGTTTGGCGCATCAAAGGGTCTTCTACAGGCATTTCTGGATCTTTCTCCTCTTTCAATCTGGCATGATAAAAGACCATTAGGCCTATCCCAACAAGAAGAAATATAATACTTACTCCCGTCCAAATAAGAAGATCTCCTGTAGGTTTGTTACCTACCAGATCTTCAGCAGGCCAATTATTCGTGTAGGTGATATTGCTACCAGGGCGTTCTGTGACGCAGGCCCATGTGGCCCAGAAAAAAAAACCACTCATCTGGCGCATTCTGTTTTTGCTTTTTATTGAATTTTTCGGGATAGCATATTGGGTTCTTAATTCATCAAGTTCAGGATTTTCCATGAACAAACCAGTATAATAATTGTTCAGGTACTCAATAGCTTCCGCTCTGATTGCTGAAATGGTGAGGGTTCCATCGGCAGGATTATAGGTATTTTTACGAAGTTCCAACTGCAGCCTTCGTTCAAGTCCAGCCTGATTCTCGCTGCTCAAAGACTCGTAAGATTGCTTATGTTCTCTTTGAGCCCATTGGTTCAGAATAAAGATCGCCTCTCTGTGAAGCCAATCTGCAGTCCAGTCCGGCGCAAGGTATGCCCCGTGGCCCCAAACAGAACCAACTTCCTGGCCTCCCATACTTTGCCATACGTTTTGGCCGTCTTTGATATCCTGCCCTTCAAAAATAACCCTACCATCGGCAGTGATCACCTTTTCAGGTAATGGCGGCGCTTTCTGGTAGATTTCATAACCATAATATCCTAATACAGCGAAGGAAATGGTGGTTACTAGAATGAATGCAATCCAAAGTTTTTTTTCTTTACCCATGAGATGTTTAATTGGAAACGATGCGGTATTCCGAATCGTAGCACTTTAAATAGATGATATAAATAAACCTAGGTAATTATAATTATAAATGCTAATCAAAAATTTGAATTGCGATTATTCTACCGTTTCTAATAATGAGGGTATTTTTGTAAACATCCTGATGCTCTATAAGCTAGATTAACGGTTATTCTTACCATTTATCAAAATATACTTGTTCTATCTCATAAAAGATAACCTTATCTTATATAGGTTTCTATATCTTTGATAGAAAATTAACGCAATGATATCTAAATCCTGTAAATACGCAATCCGCTCTGCTATCTACATCGCTTCTAAAGCTGATGAAAACGTAAAACTAAGCGTTAAAGAAATTGCAAAAGAGATTGATGCGCCTCCCGCGTTCACTGGAAAAGTTTTACAAATTCTTAATAAACATCGGATTGTTAGCTCGCTAAAAGGGCCATACGGAGGTTTTTTTTGTGAGAAAAACCAATTAAAGCTTCCGATAATCAATATTGTGAACGCAATAGACGGTTTGTCAGTTTTTACAGAATGCGTTTTAGGATTACATGAGTGCACAGATGCTCACCCCTGCCCTATGCATTACCAACATGCGGAAATGAGAGACAAGATGCGGAAATCTTTTGAAGAAACAACCATCGTTAGTCTTGCTGAAAGCTTAAAAACAGGTTCCGCTTATCTTACCAATCTTTAATTTCATTAATTCTTATTCTATAAAAATTTTAAAATATAAACGCCCTATATCTATAAAAGACAAAGTTGTCTTCTATAGATTTTATTCGTATCTTTGGGGTATACAAAAAGATAAATTTCATTTATAAATAAAACGCAATGAAAACTATTAAAAACTTCGCAAAACACTGC
This sequence comes from Sphingobacteriales bacterium, assembly GCA_038243635.1. Classification (GTDB taxonomy): domain Bacteria; phylum Bacteroidota; class Bacteroidia; order Sphingobacteriales; family Sphingobacteriaceae; genus Pseudopedobacter. Next base: position 108,906 of record JBBSQW010000010.1, on the reverse strand, counting down.
AGTCAAAAATTTATTTTAGCAATAACCATTTTTATTTTCTTATTCAGTTTGCCTCAATTAGCTGCTGCGCATTGTGATTCTTATGATGGTCCGGTAATCAAAGACGCACTAACAGCACTTAAAGAAAACAAAGTCGAACTTGTTTTAAAATGGGTGGAGCCAAAGTACGAACAGCAGATTATTACGTCATTTAAAGAAACGAAAGCATTAGAAAACATGGGTAAGACCGTTAAAAAAATGGCTGAAACTCATTTTCTGGAAACTTTAGTACGCTTGCATAGAGAAGGCGAAGGAGAACCATTTACAGGACTTAAACCAGCGGGTTCTACGACCGAAATCATAAAAATGGCAGATAAATCATTAGCAGTAAAGGATGTTGCGGGTTTAACAGACGCTTTAGGTGCTCATATTGAAAAGGTTATTCAAGAAAAATATAATAAAGCAACAGAACTTAGCAAAACGAAGGATGAATCTGTGGAAAAAGGAAGAGCATATGTAGCTGCTTATGTGGATTATACACATACCTTAGAAGCAATCCATGCAGTCTTAGAACACGGTCCTCAACACGGGCATTAATTATTAATCATTGTTAAATTTAAAAATCAAAGACATGAAAACTGCAAAATTTCAATTGGAAACACTTACCTGTCCAACTTGCATTACCAAAATAGAAGGTGTGCTAACAAAAGAACCTGGGGTAAAAGAGGCCAAAGTGCTTTTTAACTCCAGCAAGGTAAAGGTAAATTATAATGATGACGAGGTTTCTACCGAACGATTGGAAAGTCTTATTGAAAAGGTTGGATACCCCGTTATATCTTCGAAAACAGCAAATTAAAAAGGTGAGGTAAGCGATGAAAAGCAAACAAATAAACATGATTATGTATGTGTCTGGCGCATTGCTTACGCTTGCCCTCATCACGTATTTATTCAGCTGGAACAAGACTATTTTAAATACAATTTTAATTGTAGCCTCACTAGTGGCGGGCTACCCTACTTTCGTTAAAGCCTTGAAATCATCAATGATGAAGATGTTCAGCATTGAGTTGCTTGTAACAATTGCTGTAGTAGGTGCACTGATTATTGGCGAGTATACGGAATCTGCGGCGGTGACCTTCTTATTTCTCTTCGGAGCATTTTTAGAAGGGCGGACTTTAGAGAAAGCCCGTTCTTCGCTCAAATCTTTACTTGAAATGGCTCCGCTTGAAGCTACTGTACTCCGTAACAATGTCCGTTTAGTAATTATGGCGGAGGATGTTATTAAGGATGATGTGGTAATTATTCAAACTGGCGAAAAGATACCAATTGATGGGCGGGTACTTTCTGGAGAAGCTTCAGTTAACGAGGCTGCTATTACCGGCGAATCCGTTCCTATACTTAAAAACATTGGCGACCAAGTATTTAGTGGTAGCATATTGGATAGCGGCTACCTAGAAGTACTTGCAGAAAATGTTGGCGAAGATACCACGTTCTCAAAAATTATCGAACTTGTAGAAGAAGCTCAAGAAGGAAAAGCAAAAACTCAACGATTTTTGGAACGCTTCGCCGCCATTTATACTCCCGGCGTTATGGTTCTTTCTGTTATCGTTTGGGTTATAACAAAGGATATCCATTTGTCTCTTACGTTTTTAGTAATTGCCTGCCCGGGTGCGCTTGTGATTTCTGCGCCGGTGTCTATTGTAGCCGGAATTGGGAATGGTGCCAAGAATGGTATTCTGATTAAAGGCGGGGAAGTGATGGAAAACCTCGCAAAAATAAATGCAATTGTATTTGACAAAACAGGTACGCTAACCAGAGGCAAGCCAGAGGTTACGGCCATCAAGTCTTTTGGTTTGAGCGAAAATGAATTATTGTTGATCGCTGCTGAAGCAGAAGTGATATCAGAACATCATTTGGGCAAAACAATTGTAAGGGAAGCCGAAAAATTGGGCTTAAAACTCATTCATAAACCCACAGAGGTAAAAGTATTAAAAGGGCGTGGAATAGAAGTGGAACTTAACGGAAAACATGTATATATTGGAAACCGGAAAGGGCTTTTCCAAAACGAGATTGCTATTGATAATCAGACTGAATCCTATGCCACCGAGCAGGAAAAGAATGGAAATACTGCGGTTTTTATTGCTGATCAAGAACGCGTATTGGGTATCATATCTATCGCCGACAAAATTAGAGAAGAAGCTGCAGACGCAATTCAACAGCTTAGATTAGATGGTATTCAGCATTTAGTGATGTTAACAGGAGATAATAAACATACTGCAAATATTGTTGCCCAAAACTTGAATATGGATAAAGTATTTGCTGAGCTCCTTCCGGAAAACAAAGTTGAAAAAGTGAAGGCTTGCATGGGTAAAGATGTACAGCTGGCAATGATTGGTGACGGCGTGAACGATGCGCCTGCAATTGCTACAGCTGATGTTGGAATTGCAATGGGCGTTGCAGGTACTGATATTGCAATGGAAACTGCCGATGTTGTTCTGATGGCTGATAACCTGGATAAACTGGCTTATGCCTTTAGACTCTCCAAAGCTACTGTTCGCAATATGAAACAAAACATGTTTTTCGCTGTAGGAACAGTGGTCCTATTATTAGTCGGGGTTTTAACCAATAACGTGAATTTGGCATCTGGAATGTTGGTTCATGAGGCGAGCGTATTGCTGGTTATTCTAAATGCAATACGTTTAGTTCGTTATAAACCATCCTCCAACCATAAGTTATTCGGCTTGAATATTTAAAAAAATTATCAGTCTGTAGGATTTAGTGGCGTAGTTCCACCGATTGGCTAATCGGAAAGAGTTTCCATACTCATTATTGCGGTGATGGGGTTCGAACTTTGTAGGCAATTTCCACGTTACTTTCTCCAAACAGATTTTACCGAATTTGCTCAAAGAAAGGTTTCAGCCTCCGTAGGTTGGGAATTGCCACATCGTTACTCTCCTCGCAATGACGACAAAAAATGTGATTGGTTGCAAAAAAATCCTACTACCTTTGGGACTTATTCGACATTTCGTCGAGGAAGACCTCTGTTTTCTCGTAGCGGTCTCGAAGAAGTTGGGATAAAGGCGGAAATGTTCGGCAAAACCCGGCAAAGTTCGGAAGTGAATTGCCAAATGCTTGGTTCTAAACCAATTTTGGTAATATTAAACAGATTAGCAGAAAAACAGAATACCGATAATGAGATTAACCAATACTTCGGAAATACCGTTCAACCATTTCCTGCTAAAAAATTAGACCCAGCTTATTGCTGATTTAAAAAACCTTCTTAATGCATTAAGAAACTATCGTTCTTAGATTGGGCACTTTGATAAACCGGTAGACTGTACTTTATCTGCTCCTAACACCTTAATAGTTCTTTTTTAAAATAAGCTAAATTTATTTTTTAACTATAGCGAGAACTGCTTATATTTAGCTAAACCTCAATTGCTTGGGACTTCAAAGATTCTTGGCATTTCCACCGTTGGTGAATTTTAAAATGAAGCTGATGCCGTTATTTCTAAAACTAAAACATAATAAGTGGGATTAATATGAATCAAAAAAATGCGGAAGAACTTCTAAACCTTACAGAAAGCATTTCTAAAATTGGCTTTTAGGAATTAGATCTAAAAACGAACGACCTTTTTTGGTCGCCGGGAGTTTTTACAATTTGTGGTTACCAAAAGATCTGAGTATGTAGCAAAAGCTACTTCAGATGCTATTTGGGATTGGGATTTTGCTAATAATACTATTTATTAGGGGCCTGGGTTTTATCAGCTATTTGGTTTTGAAGCAAACATCACTCAAAGCAACGCTAATCTTTGGTTAAACCGCATTCATCCCGATGATAAAGAAAGAGTACAGAACGGATTAAGTCAACTGATTGAGAGCGACCTATCACATTGGTTTGATGAATATCGCTTTAAAAGCCAGAGCGGTACTTATGCTTACGTTTGTGATCAAGGCTTTCTTATCAGAAATAAGATAGGTAAAGCCATTAGAATGGTAGGCGCAATGAGCGATGTTACTCAGAGAAAAGTCGAAGAAGAAAGATTAAAGTTATTAGACTCGGTAATTATTAATGCCAATGACGCTGTTATGGTTACCGAAGCGGATCATTTGGAGTTCCCTGAACCAAAAATAGTTTATGTAAACGAAGCTTTTACTAGAATGACAGGCTACAAGGCGGAGGAAGTGATTGGCAAAACACCTCGTATTTTGCAAGGTGCTTTAACGGATAAGAACAAAATTAGGAAATTAAGCGATGCGTTAAAAAAATTCGAATCACATGAAGTAACTACTATCAATTATAAAAAGAATGGTGAACCTTTTTGGGTTAATTTTACGGTAACCCCTCTCACCAATAAAAAAGGCGTACACACCCACTTTATCGCTATAGAAAGAGATGTGACCAATTAAAAACTGGCAGAAGAAAAAATTAAAAATGCTTTGGCCGAGAAAGATTCTATTTTAGAAAGTATTGGTGATGGTTTCTTTGCGGAGCCTTATGCAAGAGTTGAATCAGGAGGCACCTTCAGAAAAGGACGAGTTATTAAAACACCTGTTTACTTCAGCGTCTGAGCTTGACGATGTGATTCGAAGTATCGTTAAAAAAACCGAACATATTGATATTTAGAGAAACTCATATCAAAAGTAAAAACCGTGAACACTAAATAAGATGCTTCGCCACTGGCGATTCAATTTACTTCCGATGATACAGAAAGTATTGTGGCGTTGATTATAAGGTGGTTACAGAGTTTGAGGTACAAAATAGGTGCAAATTTGAGATACCTATAAGTTATTGAAAAATTTCAAACATAAATGACTCGCTAAATTAATCCCTGAGAACCTTAAGGCTATTTTTTTTACCATCAGTCCGCAAGTGGCGATTACCCTTTCCGAGCATAGTAACTTGCAAGTAATGACTATAGGAGGTCAGCTGACAAAAAACGCAAACCTGCATATTGGCGCCAGTGTGATCAACCAGCTTGTAGACCTCAAAGTTGACCTTTGCCTATTGGGTGCGAATGCTTTTTCGGCTGAAGAAGGACTCACAGACATGGACTGGGAGATAGTTCAGGTAAAAAAAGCCATCATACGCTCCTCAAAAAAGACGGCTGTGCTCAGCATTTCAGAAAAACTAAATACCGCACAACGTATACGAATATGCAGCGCTGGCCAGGTTAATTACTTGATAACCGAGTTGTCGCCTAATAGTCCTATTCTAAAAGGGTACGACAATGAAATGCTAAATTTACTTTGATCTGCAGGTGATACCATGTCAACAAGGGCAGAACAATTAATGGAGTTTCCTATGCGAAAAGAACCTCAACGAAACTGGACCTAACATACCCGAAGGCTTAAGTTCCGAGTTTTCATTCCAGTGTTTCCAGGTGGTAAAAGTCGTACGCTTTGAATTTCGTGACGCACCGTCATCTGACAACCAGGTTGGCCACTTTTCGGGCACATAATCTCCCCATAGGACGTCATCTGGAATCTTAGCATCACCGATAAGGCGATTTGGCCATAAATTCGTGATGCGAATTTCAAGCTCATTTGTGCCTGCATGTACGGCGTCTCCAAGTTCAAGTCTAAAAGGAGGATTACAAAGTATACCTAGATTTTTTCCGTTTAAAAGTACTTCGGCGATTACCTGTACACTCCCTAAATCCAGCTCAATTGAATACAATGGCTTCAATAAATTGGCTGCTAACTTAAATTGCTTTTTATATGTCGCCGTACCAGAGAAATAACGGATATCGTCATCTGCTGATAACGGCCAGGATATTAGTTTATCAAATGTCACTTTTTTTCCAGCTCCTGACTTTTTAGGGAAGCTCAGCTCCCAGGATCCAGATAACTCGATGGGCTTTGGAACTTTTTTAACCTTTGCAATTCTTACAACACCATTATTGTTAGTATAGGTTAGCTTTCCTGTGTTTGGAGTAACCCATGTAGCAACTTTATTTTCATAAACGAGCTTTGACTGTGGAGTATTTTGCTCCAGATGAACAAACGCTCCCTTTCGTACCTCAACGGTATTCATTTTACCCTCGGTTGAATACGTTAGTCTCAAACCATTCTCTGCTCCTTGCTTGATTTGAGGATTGTCTAGTAAGCTATCGGTAACTTTAAAAGTAAGCATTCCACTTGAAACCAGGGTATTTATTTTAGATGTGACATCAACTACGTGGTAATTCTCCAGAATGTTAATTTCAGGATTTAGTTTACCATATAATGCCCTGATAAGCTTAAACTGACTTTTATTAAATTTTATCGTTCGGCGCTCATTCTCAATTAATTCGGTCTTATATATCTCTCCCGAAAGCTCATAGGTTACCTGGAGCTTTTTAACAGCGCCTGGCGCCGGATCAATTGAGGAAAGATGATTGTTTGCAGTTAACTGAATGCTATCTGCCCAAATATTTGCAGATAGTGCTTCAGTTACATCAACTATCCCATCCGGCAAAAAGTTGCCATATTCCGCTTTAATGATTTTCAAATCTTGCAGGGGGACAGCCTTTTCAACATGCATATTAGTTTTGATAGTAGTTATATGGCTGGACTGACTCACTTTTCGGTTTGAAAAAACAATGAAATAGGCGCCATTAGGTTCAAAAGATAAGGGGATTTCTGTGGACTTATCGGGCGCTTTCTGCCATACGGCAATATCTTCGATGCTTCCCTTTTCAGCATTCCACATTTCGGGCTGACGGTCTGCAACTCTAAAACGGCAAGTTTCCCTGCGATACTCATTTTTGGGATTGGATATAAAATAAATGTCGTTGTCACCTACCACTCGGTGAATAAAATTGAGATCTGTGCCGGTTGCCCCACCATCAAAATCTGGAATCAATTTTAATTTACTGCTGACCCTGGAAAAAGAGGATGGCAAAACATTTTTTTTATCCCAAATTTCATCAGCCAATTTTGCCACCAAATCATCAGAGGCTGGGTAACCCTGTAGACTAGGAGATTTCTTAGGCTTTGATCCGGTTATGATAGCGCCGCCGGAGGTAAGTTCTTTTATTTTTAGCATCAGCTCAGGTGTTGCCCATTCTGTTTCGGGTAGTATCAATATGCGGTAAGACAGTCCGCTGCGGGTAAATATCTTTCCGTTACTCGTTGTAAGATGCGCTAACTCATCTGACCCTATCTGATCGTAGTCGTAGCCCAGTGCTTTGATATCTGAACGGTAAATGGCATCATTGGGTGAGGACTCACCCGTAAATATTAGCACATCAGCGAAGCTTTGTCCCTGCTGAAGTAGAAATTGGGAACGGGCAATGTAGCTCATGTAAGCACTACTCTGCTCCCACCAGGTGTTAAGTCTGTTCATCTCTACCCCGTACATATGAAAAGTCATACCCGGCCCTACATTCCAGGGTTGATGGGCGTAAGAATGGAAGATAAACCTGTTTACTCCTTCAGTCCACATAAAATCCCCGGTAGACTTCATTGTTGCAGGATGATTGGTCCATCCACCCTGGCTGCTAAAAGACTCGGCGGCGGTGATGGCATTGCCTTTCAAGTGGGAAGCCGAAGCCGCTAACTTAGAGGAACTTGAATATTCTTTTCTCCCAAGCCAGAACTCACTCATGGCAATATCTCCGTAAGCCCCTACTTTAAGCGCTTCAAAAGGACCTCCATAAGGTTCTACCGAAAATTTCATCCCGCTTTTATGACACAGATCTCCAAAGTAGCCGTAGTAATTTTCAGCGATCAAATCACCAATGGTCTTTCTAAAATCCCACAGAAATCTTTCAGAACTCTCTCCGCTTTCTACGTAATATCCTGCCAGTGCTGGCAAATACGTTTTTAAGTCGTATTTGCGTCGCTTTTTAAACTCTTCGAAAAATCCAGGGGTCCAGTTGTTGCAACCCACTTCATAACTGTCTATTAAACAATTGGTCAACGCAGTCCCTACAAGCGGTCCAACTTTGTCTAAAATTGGCTTAATCCCCCCTTGCCAGTAACTATCAAGAGCCTTCTGGCTCATTTTATTCACTTCCAAACCCTTGCCGCCCAGTCCGGTTGGACGATTTTCGGTTCCATTTGCGGAATGTCCAAACCTGATCACCGTCCAGTCACCGCTTGGCGCAGTCCAGTTCAATGTACCATCTGCCATCATTTTATCAGTCAAGTCAATGATCTTTTCCTTGTCCACGATTGCCGAACCGTTGACTACTTTACCATCGGGATAGAGGTGGGTTTTAAAGGAGTCACCTGATAACGATTTTAGCGCTATGTCGTCAATTCGTTGAGCATGCCGAGGAGTTGGGAAAGCCACTACGGCGATGTCCCGGTAATAATTAAATTTAGTAGCGGGTTGAGGCAATTTTTGATGAACTTTACTTGAACTTTTTAGTTTTATCTCGGTGTAAATTATAGTTTGCATAGCATTTTCCGGCGTGATCCATGGCCCACCGCTTGAGGACCATCCAGCACCGTTGTTAAATCCGATCTCAAGGCCTAGCCGACTAGCCTCTGATACAGCAAAGCTAAAAAGTTCAAGCCATTTAGGCCCTAAAAAGGTGGCTTGCCCTTCTGGATAACCCTGATCAACGTTAAAAATCTGAGCTTCCAGTATGCCTACCTTCTTCATTGCTTCCAGATCGGCAGTTATTCCTCCTTTAGAAATGTTTCCGTTGATCCAATGCCACCAGGTACGCGCTTTTGCTGAAGATGGTGGGTTTTTGAACCCGGATCGTAAGACATCTTGTGCTTTTAAGGAATAGGTAACAACAAAGAATGCCAGGAAAAAGGTCATCAATAGTTTTCGAATCATGGAAATACTTGGTCAATAGAAGAATAATCTCACAAAGATAGTTACCTAATTTTACCTTACTGTCCTTTACCATCCTGTTTAAGATCATTGTCGCGGCAGTTATCCCCATTTAAATTGCTAAAACAGTGTTTTATTAAAAATGATGGTGGCTATTGCAAAATAGTTGTCTTTCCTAACCACTCTCACTGAAATCTCCCAGTATGGAGACATCTCCTTCAATATATTTACTTCCAGAGCCGGGTTAGCTCACCGTTTTTTTCGGGCGGGGTACAAACTCTGTTTTGAGGTACAAATGCTATACAAGAATATGCTGATTGTTGGGGATTAACAAAAAGCGACAGGCAAAGAAAAATTGATAAAAGATTGTTTTCCAGCCGTTTGTATGTGTTTTTTAGTGTTTTGTTTGGGGTCTTACTTTCCGATACAGAACTTAGAGAATATATTATCCAATAAATCATCAGTAGTAACCGCACCAACTATCTCCCCTAAGTAATGCAAAGCCTGCTTAATATCCAATGCTAAAAAGTCAGAAGTTACCGGATTATCGATACCTCCCATCACTCGATTTAGTGCGTCTTCCGTTTTTTGAAGTGCTTCCAAATGTCGGATATTACTGATAATTACTTCGTCAGAATTCAAGAGATTTAGGTTCACTGCATCCAGTAAGGCATCTTCTAATTGTTGCAAATTCTGCTTCTCTTTCGCAGAAATTTGTAGAATGGTTTCGGTACTATTCGCCAGCGGATGAATGTCTGCTTTGTTAGCAACCACAATTAAAGTGCTATTATTTTGATTGATTACTGCTTTCAAATCTTTTAAGATTTGAGCTAATTCACCTTCATCTGTTTCTTGAGCATCAAATAGATAAACTACTATTGCAGAAGTCTTTATTTTTTCAAAAGTACGTTCTACTCCTTTCGCTTCAATGATGTCTTGTGTTTCTCTAATTCCTGCCGTGTCAATAAACCTAAAAGTAATTCCCTTAATGTTCATCTCGTCCTCAACGGTATCTCGTGTGGTTCCTGCAATCTCAGAAACGATGGCTCTTTCCTCGTTCAACAAAGCATTTAAAAGCGTGGATTTCCCCACATTCGGTTTACCTGCAATTACAACTGGAACACCATTTTTAATTACATTACCCAAATCAAACGAGCGTATTAGGTGTAAGATGTTTGTGTGAAGCTTAGTGATCAAGCGTCGCAAATCATCACGGTTAGCAAATTCCACATCTTCTTCCCCAAAATCCAGCTCCAATTCTATCATGCTTGCGAAGTGAATCAGCTGTTCTCTTAGCAACTTTAATTCGTTTGAAAAACCACCACGCATCTGTTGCATAGCAAGTTGGTGCGAAGCTTTTGAATTCGACGAAATCAAATCTGCAACTGCTTCTGCCTGAGACAAATCAAGCCCTCCGTTTAAGAAAGCTCTTAAAGTGAATTCTCCAGCTTTCGCCAGTCTTGCGCCTTGTTTAATTAGCAGTTTAATAATGGCATCTATGATATACTTTGAGCCGTGGCAGCTGATTTCAACCACGTTTTCTTTAGTATAAGATTTAGGCGCTACGAATAAAGAAACCAAAACCTCATCCACAATCTTATCTCCCTCTCTAATTGTTCCAAAATGGATGGTGTGGCTATCTTGCTGCTCTAAATCCTTGCCTTTAAAAACCTTATTAATGATCCTTATAGCTTCTGGCCCGGACAGTCTAATTACGCCAATGGCTCCTATTCCGTTAGGGGTTGCTAATGCTACAATCGTCTCTTCTTGATACAAACTCATAAGCCACAAAGTTAGCAATTTGTTTAGCTTGATTTAGACCAGAACAAAACATAAACTCATTTGGTTATATTTGATAAATAGCAGGGAATATAATATCTAAAAACGCATTTTAGTAGCTAAATATCGTATTAACTCTAAAGAAATTGAAAATATAGAATGTTAATAATCAGTATATATACATAAATTATATAAATTTAAAATTCATGACGAAAATAACTTTCATCGGTTTAGGAAACATGGGATTGCCAATGGCTCAAAACATTATAAATGCTGGCCATCAAGTTCAAGTTTACAACCGCTCACCAGAAAAAGCGAAAAACTTAACCGGAAGTTTTAAAGTTTGTAGCTCGATCAAAGAGGCATGTACCGGACAAGAAATTATAATCACCATGCTTTCTGAAGACGATGTACTCTACCAAATTTGCGAGGGAGATAATGGCCTTTTGAACAATATGGAAAGCGGGGCAACCCACATCAGCATGAGCACCATTTCTCCGGATACGTCACGAGACTTGTTTAAAAAACATCCACAAAAAAAACATCACTACCTCTCCTCTCCTGTTTTTGGCCGACCTAATGCGGCGGCGGATGCAAAACTTTTTATATGTACATCTGGCGAAGACGAGGTGAAGCAAAAGGTGAAATCTATTTTGGAATTAATGGGTCAGGCTATTTATGATTTCGGCACAGATGCAGGCGCAGCAAACGTTGTTAAGCTAACTGGTAATTTTATGATTATGGCAAGCATGGAAACCATGGCAGAAGCTTTCACTTTGGCAGAAAAACAAGGGTTAAACAGAGAGCAGATAGCCAACTTTTTTGGAGAAACTGTGTTTAATGCACCCATCTATAAGAATTACGGAAGCCTAATTGCAAAGAAGCAATACCAACCCGTAGGTTTTAAAGCAAGTTTAGGATTTAAAGACGCTCGTTTAGCAAGCAAAATGGCATTGGACGCCGAAATGCCTGCCCCATTGTTAAATCTGGTTTACAATCGCTTATTAAGCGCCTTAGCTAACGGCAACAAAGATAGCGACTGGGTACAAGGAATTGCAGGAGGAGTTTCTAAAGATGCGGGAATATAAGCGATGTTAATTTACACTGGATTATTACTTGCGTTGATTTTTTTCGTGGTCTTTAGTTTCCTAAATAAAACTGTTTTTGGGGCTGAACCAAAGAAAAATGCTTTAGACGATTTACCGAATTTTTATAACGGAAGTTTCATGAACCAAATTGCCACGCCAATGTTAACAGAAAACGGCAGCTATTGGAAGGTGATAACGAAAATGCTTAACCGACCTAAAAGCGTAAATCCTGCTAAAGCAATTGAAGTGGTGAAGACAGACCTTAACACTTTACCACTTTCAGAGAATTGCTTGGTATGGTTCGGGCATTCTTCGTACTTTATGATTTTAGATGAGAGGCGCATTTTGGTAGATCCGGTTTTCCACGAAGCTTCGCCGTTTGGCTTTTTCGGAAAGCCTTATCCTATGTCTTATCATTATACGCCAAAAGACTTTCCAGAAATAGATTTTTTGATTATTACGCATGACCATTACGACCACCTAGATTATAAAGCAGTTTGTGAATTAAAACCCAAAGTAAAAAATGTAATTACAGCTAAGGGTGTGGCCGAACATTTAAAATTATGGGGATACCAAACAACACAAACCACTGCTTTGAATTGGAACGAGATTACCATGATTGGTGGTTTTGAATTTACTTGTTTGCCAGCTAGGCATTTCTCGGGCCGAAAGTTTAAACGTGGGCAAACGCTTTGGAGTTCTTTTGCAGTTAAGACATCTAATTCGAATATTTATCTAGGCGGCGATTCAGGTTACGATGTTCATTTTAAGGAAATAGGAAAGCAACATGGTCCGTTTGACTTAGCGATTCTAGAATGTGGACAGTACAACAAATACTGGAATTTAATCCACATGTTGCCGGAACAAACCTTGCAAGCCAGTAAAGATTTAAACGCTTCTGCACTTTTGCCTGTACACTGGGGAAAGTTCACTTTAGCAACCCACCCATGGATAGAACCTGTTGAGCGATTGCTTACTGCTAATGCTGATGGAAAACAAAAAGTGTTTACTCCGCAAATCGGAGAAGTTTTAGTGTTTGAACAGGAAAATAAGACGATAAAATGGTGGCGAAATTAAAGTTCTAGAATTCCGTCATTTTGAACGACAACAAAATATCGTATCTAAAACGTCTGCGCAGAATGTTAACCTTACTCTTGAGGTGTTTCTTATCGTCAACATGACGGAGTCGAAATGACAGAATCACAATAACGGAGATCGTGTAATGGAGTTGGAATAACGGGATTAAAAATCGGAATAACGAAGCCAAGATAAAGAATGAAGGATGAAACCACAGATTCGGCATAACGATCTCGGGTTAAAGGAGCGAGGACGAAGGAGCCCGAATAACGGGATAAAACAATGAAATTTGAATAACGTAGTCGGGATAACGAATTTGATGTGAATTAGTTAACAAACCAAAAGCGGATTACATCAACCAAAAAAGCCTCAAAACGAAAAGCCCCGATTTTACAATCGAGGCTCGTATTTTATGACCTTAAAAATTACTCAGCTGCGTCGTCAGCTTTCTTAGCTGCTACTTTCTTTGCTGGTGCTTTTTTCTCTTCTGTTTCATCTGCTTTGGCTTCAATTGTAGGTTCGGCTTTCGCCTCTGCTACAACTTCATTTTTAGCAACTTCCTTCTCTGCTGGTACTTTTTTAGCAACTGGTTTCGCAACTACTGCTTTTGCTGGCTTGTCTTCCAAAACAACTGGTGCAGAAAAGTCAAAAGGAACAATAGATACGTAAGATTTGTTATCTGCTTTCTTTCTGAATAAAACTTTACCGTCTACTAATGCATGTAGCGTATGGTCTTTACCCATTCCAACATTTTTATCTGGATGGTGCTTAGTACCACGTTGACGAACGATGATGTTTCCTGCAATTGCAGCTTGTCCACCGTAGATCTTGATACCTAAACGCTTGCTATGCGATTCTCTACCGTTATTCGAGCTACCGGCTCCTTTTTTATGTGCCATAGTTTTTTATATCTTTTAGCTTTCAAAAAAGCTAATGCGTGGTTAAAATTAAATTGAGATACTATCGATCTGTATTTTGGTAAAAGATTGACGGTGACCGTTTCTCTTTTTGTAACCTTTTCTTCTTTTCTTGTGGAAAACAATTACTTTATCGCCTTTTAAATGAGACACGATTTTAGCAGAAACCTTCGCTCCTTTTACTGCAGGCGTACCTACGGTAAATTTGCCGTCATTAGCTACTAATAAAACATTGTCAAATTCAATACTAGCGCCTTCTTCTCCTTGTAATCTGTGTACAAAAAGATGCTGGTCTTTTGCAACTTTGAATTGCTGCCCTGCTATATTTACTATTGCGTACATTATTAATTAATTTATGTGATTTAAAATGAGGTGCAAATATAGAAATTATATTTTCTTAAACAAACACCAGATTAGAATAAAAAAGCAGTTACTAAAACGCTTAATATTCCGGCCTTCTTAAAATTGCATCGTAAATTAAAGCCTGTCTCATATTAAAATCAGCAGCTAAATGCTTTTCTGTTTTCTGGATTTTAATCCCGTGATGATGTGGTTGATGGATGCGTCTACCCATAATCACTTCTTCTGCCGGAACTTCTGGGTTGTAATACTCCAAAACAGGAATTTTCTTTAAAGAATCCGAATCTCTTTGCTGCTTTGCTCTGGCTCTTTCTTTAAAATAATCTTGCTTATTATCGTCAAAAGATAGAACAGGCTCGTATTCTTGCGTTACAGCTTTGTCATAAGCAGTTTCAAATGAAGGTTGTTCCACCTGACGTTCGAAAGCAGGAGTTTTTCGATAGGTTACAGTTTTAGCCTGTTGAGTGGCTTTCTGATTTGCTTCTGCATCCTTAGCTCGTTGCGCCGCCTGTTCAGATTCCTTCATAAAGTTTTTATAGGCTCTGTAAAGAAAACCGATAATGATAAAGGCTATTATTAATCCCTTCATAGTTATTTTAGCTTTTCATTCAAATATAAAGTAATTAAAGACCAATCAAGCTATTAATTTCCGCTTTACTATTAAAATCACTTTTACAATGATTAAGTTTGCATATCATGAGCATCGAAAAAACAGCCATCCAAAACCTACGTCTAGACTACCGTTCAGCTTCATTAAACGAGGAAGATATAGATCAAAACCCATACAATCAGTTTGAAAAATGGTTTCAGGAAGCACTCAACGCCAAGGTTGTAGAACCAAACGCAATGACCTTAGCCACATCAAAAGCAAATGGAATTCCGTCCGCAAGAATTGTATTGTTAAAAGAATTTACAGAAGAAGGCTTCGTTTTTTACACCAATTACAACAGTCAGAAAGGTAAAGAAATAGCCGAAAGCCCTTATGCGGCATTGGTGTTTTTTTGGGCCGATTTAGAAAGACAAGTGAGGATTGAAGGCGTTGTTGAACGAGTAAGTGATGATGAGTCTGCCGAATACTTTAAAACTCGCCCACGAGCCAGCCAATTAGGGGCTTTAACTTCGGCGCAAAGCGAAACTATTCCCAACCGCAAAGTTTTGGAAGATAAATTAGAATCGCTTACTGAAAAATACGTAGACAAAGAAGTTGAAAAACCAGCACACTGGGGTGGCTATCGCGTAATTCCAAATAGAATTGAATTTTGGCAAGGTAGACGTAGCAGATTGCATGATCGTATTATATATGTTCAAGATAAATCACAAAGTTGGAAATTTGAACGTTTGTCTCCATGATTTTTGACCTAGTTAAACAGCTTTTAATTGAAAAATTTGGCAACGATGTAATTGTTGCTGAAGAAGCCAACCAAAAACAACCGACATTAATTATCAAAGCAGAACTAATTGATGATGTTTGTTTATTTTTAAGAGATCATCCACAAACTTGGTTTGATTTTTTATCCTGCCTAAGCGGAGTAGATTATGGTGTGGAGCAACAACAATTTGGCGTGGTTTACCACTTAAGTTCCATCATCAAAAACCATACGTTAGTTTTAAAAGTTATTACAGACAACAATCGTGATGAAGAAAACCTACCCTCTTTTAAAAGCATAAGCGCTGTTTATAAAACCGCGGAATGGCATGAGCGGGAAGCTTTTGATATGCTGGGTATCTATTTTGAAAATCATCCCGATTTAAGAAGAATTCTTTTGCCCGATGACTGGGACGGTTTCCCTTTAAGAAAAGATTACAAAACCGCAGAAAATTACCACAACATTAAAATTGATTTATAGGCTTTGCAAAATACCTTATCGCATAAATATCAGGATGGCTTAATTGCCTATCAAAACAAAATAAAAGCGGTTGCTGCGGAAGAAATGGTTTTAAACCTTGGTCCGCAACACCCAAGTACTCACGGTGTTTTACGTTTAGAACTGATTACCGATGGCGAAATCGTTAAAGAGGTAATTCCACATATTGGTTACTTGCACCGTTGTTTTGAAAAACATGGTGAAGCGCTTAACTACGCTCAGATTATCCCCTATACGGATCGGATGGATTATCTCGCATCCATGAACAACAATCACGCTTATGTGATGGGTGTTGAAAAAATGTTGGGAATTGAAAACGACATTCCGAAACGGGTAGAATACATTCGAGTATTAGTTTGTGAACTGAATCGGATTGCCTCTCATTTAATAGCTATTGGTACTTACGGAATTGATATTGGCGCCTTTACTCCTTTTTTATGGTGCTTTAGAGATCGTGAACATATCATGAATATGCTGGAGTGGGCTTCTGGCGCTCGGATGCTCTACAATTATATTTGGGTTGGCGGTTTATTTTACGATATTCCGGTAGGTTTTGAAGATAGATGCAGCGAATTTGTAGCTTACTTTAAACCGAAAATGAAGGAATTGAATGAACTGCTGACAGACAATCAAATCTTTATTTCGCGGACTGCAAACATTGGTATTTTACCGTTAGACGTCGCCATTAATTATGGTTGTTCTGGACCTATGTTACGTGGATCCGGTTTAAAATATGATTTACGTAGGGTCGATGAATATTCGGTTTACCCAGAGTTGGATTTTGAAGTTGCTTATGCCAAAGCAGAAGTAGGAAGCATTGGCGATTGTTGGAACCGTTACAAGGTAAGAATTGTAGAGATTGAAGAGTCTTTAAAAATTATTGAACAGTGTGTAAAAAAGCTTAACAAGGAACATAAACGCACTAAAGAATTTGATCCGAGAGCACTTTGCCCTAAAAAAATCATTCCAAAAGCGCAAGATTTTTACATCAGAGCTGAAAACCCTAAAGGCGAAGTTGGCTTTTACTTTATTGCCGATGGAAGATCTGATAAACCTTTCCGGGTTAAATCCCGTGGACCAAGTTTCTGTAATTTATCTGTATTACCAGAAATCTCTAAAAATGTAATGATTGCCGATTTAGTCGCTATTATTGGGTCATTAGATATTGTTTTGGGGGAAGTGGATAGGTAGTTGAGGTGTAAGTTTTAGGTGGTGAGTAGTGAGTAGTGAGTAGTGAGTACAAAGATAAATTTTTCTTCTGTTGAAATCTTTTCTAGCTCGCAAATCATCTTTTATCTTGTGTCTATCAGCGAAGCGGTCTTTGCTCTCCAATCAGTAAATTATCTTTCGTCTTTACATCTTTCAGCGAAGCGGTCTTTCATCTTTCAGCGAAGCAGTCTTTTGTCTAACAGCGTAGCGCTCTTTGTTCTAAAAAATAGTATTTTAGCGCCCACAAGAAATAGCTTGCTGATATGATTAAAAGAGAAAAAATAAAAGATATACTTTCTTCAACTGATTTTGATAGAGAAACCACCGTAATGGGCTGGGTAAAAACCTTTAGAAACAATCAATTTATTGCACTTAACGATGGATCTTGCATGAGCAATCTGCAAATCGTCGTAGATTTTGCAAATACTCCCGATGAAATTCTTAAGAAAGTTAACACTGGTGCTGCCATCAGTGCGACAGGAAAACTGGTGGAATCTTTAGGAAAAGGCCAAACTTGTGAGATTAAAGCAAGCTCTATAGAAATTTTAGGAGAAAGCGATGCTGAAAAATTTCCGTTACAACCTAAAAAACACAGTTTAGAATTTTTAAGAGAAATTGCTCATTTACGTTTCAGAACAAACACGTTCAATGCAATTTTTAAGGTGCGTAATGCGCTGTCTTTTGCAGTTCACCAGTTTTTTAACGACAAAGGTTTTGTTTACCTGCATACGCCAATCATTACCGCTTCCGATGCAGAAGGTGCAGGCGAGATGTTCCGCGTAACTACACTCCCATTTGAAAACACACCAAAAAACGAGGACGGAACAATAGATTTTAAAGAAGATTTCTTCGGAAGATCTGCAAACTTAACCGTTTCTGGTCAGTTAGAAGGCGAATTAGGTGCTATGGCATTGGGCGAAATTTACACCTTCGGTCCTACTTTCAGAGCAGAAAATTCTAACACTACTCGTCACCTTGCCGAATTTTGGATGATTGAACCGGAAGTTGCTTTCGCTGATTTAGAAGACAATATGAATTTGGCAGAGGATTTATTAAAATACGTAATTAAGTATGCTATAGATCATTGCCCGGATGAATTGGCATTTCTATCTACTCGCTTGTCCGAAGAAGAAAAAAACAAACCTCAAGCAGAAAGAAGCGATTTGGATTTGATGAGTAAGCTGAATTTTTGTTTAGAAAACAGTTTTGAACGCTTAACTTATACGGAAGCAATTGAGATTTTAAAACGCTCGAAACCAAATCAGAAGAAGCAATTCAAATATTTAATTGACGAATGGGGTGCGGATTTACAATCAGAACATGAGCGTTATTTGGTAGAAAAGCATTTTAAAAAGCCTGTTATTTTAACAGACTATCCTGCCGATATCAAATCATTTTATATGCGTATGAATGAACCTGATGAGCAAGGCAGAAAAACGGTTAGAGCGATGGATATTTTGTTCCCAGGCATTGGCGAAATGGTTGGTGGTTCTCAACGTGAAGAACGTTTAGATAAATTAACAACTCGTATGGACGAAATGAATATTCCGCAAGACGAATTATATTGGTATTTAGATACCCGTAGATTTGGTACTGCGCCACACGCTGGTTTTGGTTTAGGCTTTGAAAGATTGGTGCTTTTTGTAACCGGAATGACGAACATTAGAGACGTAATTCCTTTCCCAAGATTCCCTAAAAATGCAGAGTTTTAAATTGTAGAGATATTTTGATACGGAAAGCCTCGGTTATTTTTAATCGAGGCTTTTTTTGGTATCAGCCTGATCGGAGTCGAAGGTTAACCACAGAGTTCACGGAGGTTTTTCACAGAGTGGACAGAGTCTCGTGTGTTTTCTTTTTACCACAGAGGACGCGGAGGTCACTGAGCTGGGTTGTTAAATTTCAAGCATCCGCTTTTTTCCTTTATAAAAGCTCCGTATCCTTTGTGAACTCTATGGTTTAAGAATCTACGTTTAACATATCGAAACACAAATCCATTTTAATTATTTATTTTAGCGTTATAAACAACAACCATGAGCTCAAAAAAGATTCTAATTTTAGACAAACATCAAATTCAACAAAAAATAAACAGAATTGCCTATCAAATATTAGAAGATAACTTTGACGAAAAAGAAATTATTTTAGCTGGTGTTGTTTCTCGCGGGTATCGATTGGCAATTAGACTGGAGAAAATATTGTCGAAAATCTCAACGCTAAAAATTAAAATTGTTAAGCTAGAACTTAATAAAGACAGCTCAAAGCTTGAATCATCAATTGACGTTCCGATTACGGAATGTGAAAACAAGGTGATTATTTTAGTTGATGATGTTTTAAATAGCGGAAGAACTTTAGCCTACGGCTTAGGGGTGTTTTTAAATATCCCACTTAAAAAATTACGTTCGGTAGTACTAATAGATAGAAGCCACAAAAACTTCCCTGTAGCGACAGATTTTGTAGGCTTAGAACTTTCAACGGTTTTGAAAGAACACGTATCTGTTGTTCTTGACGAGAAATACGCAGAAGATGGCGTTTACTTGATATAATCGGGTAAACCATTTACAAAAACGCTTTTAAACAAGAAAATCAACTCAAAAAAAAGCTAGCCTAATAAATTAAGCTAGCTAAATGTAAATATCAAATAATCTTTATAGTGCTTTCTTTTTTGGAAACCTGCTCGCTACACCTGCATAAACGGCAGGTAGTATCGTTACAATGATCACGATCAAAACGATTAGGGAGAAATTATTTTTAAAGAAGTCAAATCGGCCTAAAAAATATCCAGCAAAAAGGAACAATACAATCCAAATTACACCGCCTACCACATTAAGATAGTTAAAGCGTCCGCGGCTTAATTTGCCAATACCTGCAACAAAAGGCACCACCGTCCTTAAAATCGGCAAAAAGCGACCAATGATAATAGCCTTCGCACCATGCTTTAAAAAGAAATCTTTCGTTTGCTCGTAATACTCTACTTTCAAAATTTTGTTGCCTGGCTTAAAAACCCTCGCACCAAAATATCGTCCAATTTCATAGTTTACTGTGTTACCAACAATTGCGGCTACAATTAATAACACAGCTAGTAAGTAAATATTAATTCCAGTGTCCCCAACAGACACTAAAGCACCTGCTGCAATTAATAAGGAGTCGCCCGGTAAAAACGGGACTACTACTAGCCCGGTCTCGGCAAAAATAATAAGAAACAGAATAAGGTAAGTCCAAACCCTATAATCTCTAATAATTTCACTCAAATGAACATCAATATGAATGATGAAGTCGATAATATTTGATAGTATTTCCAAGGGAATTTCTTTTTGCGCAAAGCTAACAATAAGCTTCGAATATTTTCTTTGTTTTAGTGGTGTGGATAAGATTCTTTTTTTTGCTAATTATCCTGTAAAACTTTCAGTTCTAAAGCATATTCATCATTGCCGTTAATTAAACCTTTTGTCCAGAAAGTGTATATTTTTCCAGCTTCCAATTTATAATTATCCAAATTGGCTAAACGTACAGCTCCAACATTTTTTTTAACACGTAAAAAATAATTCAAAGGCTTAATTTTAACATACTGAGAAGATGATCTATAATTTACACTACTAATCACATTCACGCTATCCACCAAGTTATTCTGAAACACCAAATTCAATGCCTTAGCGTTTGGAGAAATATTAATAAATCTAACGGTGGCCATGGTATCTGATAAAATTAGATTTCTGTCTAAAGTGGAAACATAAATCAAGGAATCTTTTAAGGCCATTCCGGCTAAAAATAAAGTATAATTAGTTTTTGGTAGTAAAGACAGACTAATCTTCGTATTGGAGATTACTGCGTCATTTAATTTGGTGTATACTTGGTTTGTACCCGCAGAAACTTTTAGATACGCACTTCCTTCTCCAAATTTTAAAGGCTGACCGGTTTTTAACGTATCGTTAATAAAGAAACTATATTCATTTGCTTCTGGCGCTGCGTTGATAATTCGTAGATTTGCTTCCCCAACCTGCAATTCTTCCCCAATTGGGTCACAGCTATAAAGCAAACAAGCCAAAGTTAAAAAGCCGAGAACAGTTAAAGAAGCATTTTGTATCGATTTCAACATGATTTTATATCGTCGCCAAATAAAACGAAAATGGCTCAGTTTATTATACCAAGCCATCTATTTAAAAATATAATTACGCTTATGCGTGATTGTTCAGCATTACGGGCATTACCAACATCAAAATATCTTCATTTTCATCCTTGATGCTTGGAAACAAAATTCCAGCTCTGTTTGGCGTACTCATTTCAATAGTAACTTCTTCGCCAGATAGATTGTTTAACATTTCAATTAAAAACTTAGCATTGAAACCAATCTCCATATCGTCACCATCAAACTGGCAGCTGATGCGCTCATGAGCTTCGTTTGCAAAATCAATATCTTCTGAGGATATGTGTAACTCCGCTCCGCTTATTTTTAACCTTACTTGGTGCGTAGTTTTATTTGCAAAAATCACGACTCTTTTTAAGCAATTTAAAAACAATGCTCTTTCTAAAGTTAGCTTATTAGGGTTGTTTTGAGGAATTACCGCTTCGTAATCCGGGTAACGCTCATCAATTAAACGGCAAATTAAGTTGATGTTCGCAAACTTAAAAAATGCACTAGTTGAGTTATACTCGATAGAAACGTTTAAATCTTCTGATGGTAATGAAGATTTTAAAAGGTTTAATGCTTTACGCGGTAAAATAAATGAAGTAGCTTCGTCTGCTTTAGCGTCATTTCTTCTGTATCTCACCAACTTATGTGCGTCTGTTGCAACAAACGTTACGTTTTGTGGAGACAACTGGCAAAAAACACCGGTCATTGCTGGACGCAACTCATCATTACTTACCGCAAAAATAGTTTTACTGATTGCTTCTGCTAAAACAGACGCAGGCAAATTAACCGATGATGCATTGTCTACTGTCGGAATTTTCGGGAAATCTTCTCCGTTTTCTCCACTTAAGCGATACTTACCATCACCTGCACTAATTTCTATTGCGAAAGTAGTATCGTCTACAGAAAAAGCAATTGGCTGCTCTGGCAATGTTTTTAAAGTGTCTAATAATATTTTTGATGGAACAGCAATTTTACCGCCTTCTTTAGACTCTACAGCTAATGAAGTGGTCATGCTTGTTTGCAAATCTGTAGCAGAAATAATTAAAGTACTATCCTTAATCTCGAATAAAAAATTCTCGAGGATAGGTAAAACTGCACTATTGCTTAATGCACCGCTTACCGCTTGTAAATGTTTTAGTAATGTTGACGTAGAAACAATGAATCTCATCTTATCGCTTTGTTTGTTTAAGGCTTATAAAAAACAAAAATATGAATTTTAAGCTGCATACTTTCGTTTACGATAAAGATGTTGAAAAATTCCGAAAAGAAACAAAGTAATTAGCGGAATTAACGTATTAATTAATTGCCATTGCAGTTTATCAGCAACCAACTTACCTTTATCTAATAACCTCAATTTTATCTCTTTTGACCTTAGTCCTATTAAACCTGAATCATCTGTAAGATAGTCGACTGCATTTAACAAAAAGGTTTTATTACCGAAGGTTTGTTGGCTGTATTTATCATAACCTAAAGGAAAAACCGAACCATCTTTACCGCTCACTTGGCTTTTAAAAACGTCTCCGTCACTAAATACTAACATTTTGGTAAACTCACTTTTATTAACAGTTTTAGTCCCTAAATCTGCGCCTTTTGGAATAGCTTGAGTTGCGAAATTAGATTTAAAACTACCTTCTAAAAGTACACACACAGGTTTTGGCGTACTTTGAAAAAGCTTCGGATCTGGCGTGTCTTCTATCATTTTTAACGATATGATATTCGGTGTTTCCATTTCTCTATTAAAAGGCGAGGTAGTTAGTAAAATCGTATGCCTTACATTTGCTACCGAAATGGTGTCGATAGTATTGATAAATTCAGTTCTAATACCGTCTAAGTTTTTAACCATTGGGTGCGTACTTACCGGCATAATAATAGGGTAAAACAACCAAGGAACCAGTTGCAACTGAGGCTGACCACCAACAGCGCCAACATTTACAGGTATTTGCGCACAATTCATATCTCCCACCAAATCATAGTTAATACGTACACCATAAGTAAACAGCTGATCGTCTAAATTTAGCTTCTTTTGAAATGCTAATTGCTCTTGACGAGCACCGTTTCGCATGCTGTCTAAATCAGCATTTACTTGGTCAATGGTCCAAATAATTTTGCCGCCTCGCATTAAAAATTGGTCTATTTTGTATTTTTCCAACTCAGAAAAGCTAGTTTCTGGCTTTGCAATCACCATCACTTTTAGCATAGCCAAACCGCTGCTGGTAATTGCTTTTAAGTTAATGCGTCCGGCTTCATAACCATCAGCAAGTGATTTCATAGCGTCTTGCAATTGCAAATCATCTAATTCTTGGTTTCCTTCTGTAAAGCCTACTCTTGGCTTACCGCCCGAGGCAGCTTTTTTTATGGCGGATGAAAAAGCATATTCTAAGTTTTGGATAGAGTTGTTCAATACTTCTTCTGGCGTAACTCCTATCCTATTTTGCAACAAACTAACCGGAATATTTTGATTAGCAAAGCTGACCATCGCTGCCGGAAAAATCACTTTCTGGCTTAAACCCGATTCTGTTTTAACGCTTAAATTAGTAGGTTCAATTCCGTTTTCGCTTAATTCGTGGTAAACTTCTTCTTGCTCTTGCTGATTTTTACCTTCCATCAGATTTATAAATTCAAACTGAATATGATCACCAGCATAAGCCTTATAATCAATCAGTAAATCTTTAGTTGCATCCTGTAAACGTTTAAATCCGGACGGAAATTCACCTTGTAAAAAAACAGTGATTTTAACCGGCGCTTTTAAGTTTTCTAAAATTTGAATGCTAATTGGCGAAATGGTGTAGCGTTTTTCTTTAGTAAAATCAATCCTCGTAAACGCGTATTGAGAAACGATATTTAAAACCGCGATAACAACCAAAGCAATTACCAATTGCAGTATGTCTTTTTTACGCTGCTGATTTACCATTTTCTACCTCCCAAAATCGTTTTCGTAATCAGTAAAAAAATAGCAATCACGCTCAGAAAATAAACTAAATCTCTCGAATCTAATAAACCTCTGCTTATAGACTGATAATGTTCGTTTATCCCCAAATTAATCAATACACTATCAAACTTTTGTAAGGATAAAACTTGACTCATGGAATCAAATCCGCTGAAAGCGAAAAAGCTCAAAAAAATAGCGATAGTAAAAGCAATTATCTGGTTTTTGGTTAGCGATGAAGAAAAAATGCCTATCGCAACGAATGTTGCTCCTAGTAAAAAAAGCCCAATGTATGATCCTATAACCGCTCCAGAATCTATATTGCCTATTACTGCGCCCAATTGATATACCGATAGATAATATACCAAAGTTGGCAACAGCGAAAATAGCACTAAAGTTAACGAGGCGAAATATTTGCCCAAAATGATTTGCCAGTCAGCTAAAGGCCGAGTAGCTAATAACTCAAAAGTTCCCTCCTTTTTTTCTTCAGCAAAGGTGCGCATGGTAATTGCCGGAATTAAAAACATGAACAAGTATGGAACTGTGTTAAACAAACTGTCTAAACTCGCATAACCATACTCTAACACACTGGTATCTGGGAAAACCCAAAGGAATAGACTTAGAACGAGTAAAAAAACACCGATGGTAATATAAGCTACCAAGGAGTTTAGGTAAGCAAAAAGTTCTTTTTTATAAATGGTTAACATTTAACGCTGATATTTTTCGTTGATTATTCTGAATCTTTGGTAAGCTTTACAAAAATAGGTTCCAAGGTTTTTTCTTGGTGCGTGTCCAATAGCCCTGATAAGGTATCGTTAGCTACAATCCTACCCTTATTAATAATCACAATTTCGTCGCAAATGGCTTCCACCTCTTGCATAATATGGGTAGATAAAACCACTGTTTTAGTTTTGCCCAGTTCTTTAATCAAAGCTCTAATTTCTATTAATTGATTAGGGTCAAGGCCAGATGTTGGCTCATCTAAAATCAAAACTTTAGGGTCGTGGATAATTGCTTGTGCTAAACCTACGCGTTGTTTATATCCTTTTGATAACTGGCCAATTTTTTTGTGTTGCTCTTTTTCGAGTCCGGTTAATTTTATAACCTCGTTAACACGATTTTTTAGGTTTCTTAGATGGTAAACATCACCAATAAAATACAAAAACTCTTTGACATACATTTCTTTATACAGCGGATTATTTTCTGGCAAGTAGCCGATATTTCTCCGTACGTCTAATGATTGTTCGGTAATATCAAAACCACAAACTTGCGCCGAACCACCTGTTTTAGGAATAAACGAAGTCAACATTTTCATGGTAGTAGATTTCCCTGCACCATTTGGACCTAAAAAACCCAAAATTTTCCCAGGTTTGGCTTCAAAAGAAATTTGATCAACTGCTTTCTGTGAGCCGTAATTCTTGCTTAAAGCTTTAACACTGATACTCAAATCTTATTTATTTATTGAAAACCAAAGCTATAAATTTTGAAATGAAAAGACTCATTACAATTATATATTTAAAACCACAATGAAATAGTCTTTTATTACCTTTGGATATGAACATTTTCAACATCCAAAACGAAACCCAGTTTAACCATGTCTGTTTAGATGTTTTTAAGTTACAATACCAAACGGTGTCAGTTTATAAAGATTTTGTTAATGCACTTAAAATTAAACCGGATAGTCTTAGACATTATACCCAAATCCCTTTTTTACCTATTTCTTTTTTTAAAACTCACCAAATCATTGAAGATCAAGCTTTCGCCGATGTCATCTTTTCGAGTTCGGGAACAACAGGAAGTTTAACGAGCAAACATTATGTACAGGATACAAAACTTTATGAACGAAGTTATTTAAAAGCTTTCGAGCTGTTTTACGGAGATATTGAAAGTACTTGCGTTTTAGCATTATTGCCCAGTTATTTAGAACGTGAAGGTTCTTCGTTAATTTACATGGTTGATGATTTAATAAAAAGATCAAAACACCCAAAAAGTGGTTTCTTCTTGCACAACCATGCGGAACTAAATGAAACTCTAAATCTTTTAAAAGAGAGCAATCAAAAAACCATTTTGATAGGTATTACTTATGCACTTTTAGATTTTGTAGAAAATTTTCAAACCGACTTCCCCTGTTTAACCGTAATGGAAACTGGCGGAATGAAAGGTCAACGTAAGGAAATGGTGCGTGAAGAATTGCATGCGGTTTTGACCAAAGGCTTTGGTATTTCAAAAATACATTCGGAATACGGAATGACAGAACTGCTTTCCCAAGCTTATTCTAAAGGAGATGGAATTTTTGCATGCCCGCCATGGATGAAAGTGCTAATACGCGACACTAACGATCCTTTGAGTTTGTTAAACCATGAAAAATCTGGTGGAATAAACGTTATTGATTTGGCAAATATGCATTCCTGCTCTTTTATTGCTACGCAAGATTTAGGTAAAACTAAAAAGAATGGAGAATTTGAAGTTTTAGGAAGATTCGATGATAGCGATATTAGAGGTTGTAATCTGATGGTGCTTTAACGACCACTAAAGCAATCGGTCGTCAAAAGAGAAACCGACCTTCTCTATCAATTTAATGTTCTTGATACATGGATGTAAAGGATTGGCAACATAATTAAAATCACCACTCACTATTGCCGAAGGAACTTTTAACAATAGCGCTGTATTTTCTTTGAAAAATCGATTTCCCAGCATTTGCGTTTGCTTTCCAAAAGGATAGCTTTGCCACTTAGCGGGTAAGTCCTCTGCTTTAAGCTCTACAAAACTGGAGTCGAGCGTAAAATTGGTCATACAGAAATTACTCGGCAATAAGCCAGTAGGTAAATGCACCAAAACTTCTAAAACTGCTAACGCTCTAGAACTTGCGAAATAAACAGCTGGCACACCTTCAGAATTCCATCTTCCACCGTAAATTCTTGCCCCTTCTCCGCTTAAATTATCTGCATAATGGCAAGCACCTAATCTGTATAATTCCATTTATGAAAATATACCGTGTTCTATACGGCCAAGCTCAGTAAAAACCAACCCAAAACCAATGGAGGAATCTAATAAAGCAAACGGGGTATTGTTTTTAAAGACGATAGCCGGAGTTTTCATCCAAATTTTGAATTTATCTAAAGAGCCAAAAACCTCTTCGCCGCGGGCGTACAACCTTGCCAATTCAATTGCTTTTTCAGAATATTCTGATTTTACAAAATCAGTATCGTTAAAGCGCTGGAACGTTCTTTCGTTAATATGCATCACACCCGCTAGCTCTTGAATAGTTAAAGATATTTTTTTAACTAAGCTTAAAATTGCTTTTTTTGGGATACCTCTACGGGTTAGTTCTAGCAAATCAAAATCAGAAACAACGTTTGATTTGAGGTTCAAAGCGCCAATACCGCCAAATAGCAAAACCATTTGTTGCGCTACATCAAAGAAATGTGTGCTGTAAACACCTACTGGCTCTTCAAGTATGTTTTTATCAAAATCAGACATATATCCAAATATAAGAAATATATGTCTGAATCTATTTTAAATCAATCAAATAATAATTCTTCTTTCCTTTTTGAACGACTATAAACTGATTATTAATGGCTTGTATATTTTTTGATGATAATTCGGCATTGTTCAGCTTCTCTCTATTGATGGAAACTCCTCCACCCAAAATCATCTTTTTAGCTTCTCCTTTTGAAGGAAATATACTGGTTTTGTCCGCCAACAATGTTGGTATATCTATCCCTTCTTCAAACTCACTTTTAGAAACTTCGAATTGCGCAATTCCTTCAAAAACTTCAAGAATCTGTTGCTCATTCATTGCTTTTAAGAAATCTAACGATCCGTTTTTAAAAAGAAAATCGGTAGTACTTAAAGCAGTTTGCAAAGCGTCCGCACCGTGTACTCTTTCGGTAACATCTTTTGCTAAAGTTTTTTGTAGCGTTCTTAAATGTGGGGCTTTTGCGTGTTCTGCAATCAAACCATCAATCTCTTCTTTGTTAAAGAAAGTAAATATTTTAATATAGTTTTCTGCATCGCTATCCGTAGAATTTAACCAAAATTGGTAAAACTGATACGGACTTGTTCGTTTTGCATCTAACCAAATATTCCCTCCTTCGGTTTTACCGAATTTAGTTCCGTCTGCTTTTTTTATTAATGGTGATGTTAATGCAAACGCATGTCCGCCACCTTTTCTTCTGATAAACTCTGTTCCTGTTACAATATTCCCCCACTGATCTGATCCTCCCATTTGCAGTTTACAGTTCATGTTCTTCCACAAGTAGTAAAAATCGTAACCTTGAATCAACTGGTATGAAAACTCTGTAAAAGACATCCCAACTTCACTATCTAAACGCTTCTTTACCGATTCTTTAGACATCATATAGTTTACCGTAATATGCTTACCGGCATCTCTAATAAAATCTAAAAAACTGTAGTTCTTAAACCAATCGAAGTTGTTTACAATCTCCGCACTGTTTGCGCCACAATCAAAATCTAAAAAACGTTCTAACTGACTTTTAATACCACTTACATTTATAGCTAAGGTATCTTCGTACAATAGATTTCGTTCTTGAGATTTCCCTGATGGATCTCCAACCATTCCGGTTGCACCGCCAACTAACGCAAAAGGTTTGTGCCCTGCTTTTTGAAACCGCATTAAAGTAAAAATTTGGAGCAAACCACCTACATGTAATGAATCTGCGGTTGGGTCAAAGCCAATATAGCCTCCAGTCATGCCTTTTAAAAGCTCTTCTTCCGTACCTGGTGTAATATCTTGTATTAAACCTCGCCAACGTAACTCTTCAACAAAATTCATTCTCTGTTTATTTAAAATTTGTTATTATCTTAGAAAAGCGCAAATATATGATTTACCAGCGAAGTGAACAGGAAAGTCTATTCATGTTTTCGATTTAAATTGATTTATATTCGTTTTAAAAAATTCAAATGGTGTTATTTTGCATATAGCATTTAAGATTCCAATTTGGATTTGCATTTTGAATTTTAAAATCACGCATTACCTTGTTTTTTATGAATTTTTTGTCGCATTATTATTTTGACAGACGTATAGACAACCCTTACGAGGTGTTCGGGATGTTTTTGCCCGATTTAATAAAAAACGCCGATAAAACTTGGAGCATCCATCCAGAAAAAGATAAGGATAAATTTTTAATAAACGCTAATCAAAAGGCGATGTTGAAAGGTTGGAAAAGACATTTAGAAGTGGATCGAATATTTCACAATTCTTCTTTTTTTCTACATCATCAACATCAAATCAAACTTGTTTTAAGAGAAGAGCTGATAAACTCGCCAGTAAAACCTTTTTTCCTGGGACACATCAGTTTGGAATTACTTTTAGATAGCATCCTGATTGCAGAGAAGCTCATTTCAATCGAAAAACTATATAAGCAATTATCACGTATTAAAGAAGAAGAAATCAGGCTCTTTTTACAACTGAACAATATACTTAACGAAGAGAAATTCCTTAAATTCTTTAATCAATTTATAGCGCAAAAGTACTTGTATAGTTATGCCGACAGCACAAAAATCACCTATGCTTTAAAAAGAATATGCATGCGGTTATGGGCAAATCCTTTTACAGAAGAACAGGAAATAGCAATCACTGAGCGTTTAATTGAATACAAAATAAAATTACGTGAAGATTTTATAATTATCTTTGACCAAATTGATGCACAAATAAATTAATGATAAAACACCTCTTTTTTTATCTTCTTCTAGGCTTTCCTTTACTTATAAGCGCACAAACAAGAAAATATTCGAACGAATTTTTACAGATCGGGGTAGGTTCTAGAGCTTTTGGAATGGCAGGTTCTGTAGTTGCCTCATCGTCAGATGTTACAGCTGGTTATTGGAATCCAGCTGCATTGATGAATATGAAAAGTGAATCTCAAGCCAGTTTAATGCATTCAGAATATTTTTCAGGTATTGCAAAATATGATTACGCAGGTTTTTCAACATTTGTTGCAGACCATACTGCGGTTGTTGGGCTTTCTTTAATCCGTTTCGGAGTGGATGATATTCCTGATACGTCAGAATTAATCGACGCCGATGGAAACATCAACTATAACCGCGTGAAATCTTTTTCGGCTGCAGATTATGCTTTTTTATTTAGCTACGCCAGAAGGCAAAAAAAGGCAGCAAAAAACGGACTAAACTACGGCGCAAACGTTAAAATCATCCATCGTAAAGTTGGGGAATACGGCAAATCCTGGGGATTTGGAATTGATGTTGCTGCTCAATATAAATTTAACAAATTTACTTTTGCGGCAGTTGGTCGAGATATTACCACTACGTTTAACGCTTGGAGCTATAATCCTGATAAGTTTTCTAGTATTTATACCGCTACCGGAAATGATATTCCGAAGAATTCGACAGAGACAACACTTCCACGCATAGTTTTAGGAACAGCCTATGAGACCAATATTACAGAAAAAATAGGAATCCTTGCCGAAGCTGATTTGAATTTCACTACAGATGGTAAAAGAAACGTTTTAATTTCTGCAAAACCCGTAAGTGTTGATCCAACTATTGGTTTAGAAGCTAATTATAAAAAAACAATCTTTTTACGTACGGGAGTTGGCAATATTCAAAAAATAACAGACTTTGACGGAGCACAGCAATTTCAATTTCAGCCTAATTTGGGTTTGGGTATAAAAATCAGAAATTTCTCAATTGATTACGCATTAACAAATATCGGCAACCAAAGCGATGGCTTATACAGCAATGTATTTTCAATCATGTTAGATTTCGATAAAAACAATTAATGGAACACTTAAGCACCGCAGTTGGTTTAGCAGCTGCTTTTTGCACCACCGTTTCTTTTGTTCCGCAAGCATTAAAAATCATTAGAACAAAAAACACCAAAAGCATATCGCTTTCGATGTATATTTTATTTGTTTTGGGTGTTACACTTTGGTTTATATATGGTATAGCCGTAAATGACTTACCAGTTATGATTGCAAACGGAGTTACTTTAATTTTCGCTGGCAGTATCCTTTATTTCAAACTGAAATATCCCTAAAAACATTAGGTTATCCACAAAAATAAACCGAGAGGCTTTCGACTCTCGGTTTGGCTTATGCTTTATAAACCCGCCATATAAGGCTTAAACTTCGGTAACAATAGCTTATCGTAACCATATACATCTTTAGAGCTCACCAACGTACCATCATCATTTGTCCAAGCGGTATAGTATGCGATAAAAACAGGAATTGGTTCTTTAACCATTTGCCATCTCGCGTCCATTTTTTGGCCGTTTGTTGACGCTTGTATTTCTTTCTCCACTTTAGTCAATTTTGATTCATCATTTAATAAAAATTTAGCTAAGTCGATTGGTTTTTCTACTCTTACACAACCGTGACTAACCGCTCTTACTTCACGATCAAAAACGGCTTTAGCTGGTGTATCGTGTAAATAAATAGCATATGGGTTTTGAAATATAAACTTGATTTGTCCTAAAGAATTATCAGCTCCAGGGTTTTGCTTAAATGAATACTGAGAAATATCTACACTATTCCAGTCTACGTCTGGTGAGTTTACCAGCTCTCCGCCTTTATAAGCGACCATATTCTTTGCTTCTAAATAATAAGGATCTCTTTTTAAACTACTCAAAATTTCGGTACTTGCAATACTCTCCGGTATGTTCCAAACTGGGTTTACCTGCATTCTATCAATCATGCCGCTTAAAATTGGTGTTTCGTGGTCTCCAACTTCGCCAACACAAACTTTCATTTGTAAATCAGTAGTGTTGTTTTCAATCAATCTCAGTTGATACTCTGGAATGTTTACCAATAAATATTTCCCTTTATACTCCTTGATTGGCCAGCGCAAACGCTCCATTGATAAATATATCTTTTCTCTATCCTCTGTAGTCAGCTTTTTAGCATCCGTTTTACCATCATTAATCAGTAAATTCATTAAACGTTGGTAGTAGCCATTTTTTGGTTGAATGTCAGCCAGAAATTTCGAAATATCTATTTGATCCAGTGCTTGCTGCGCTTCAATAATTTGCGGGCGCTTTACATCCACATAATATCTTTTTAAAACCGTTCTTGGGTTTACCGCTCCATACTTCATTATTCCAGCGTAATTGATCAAACCATCGGCACAATAAAGTTCTAACTGTGCAAGTACCGGGTAGCTCTCTTCCACAGATTTAAACTTTTTGGTTTTAACCTGTGTTAGCAAATCAGCGATATCATTTGCATGAAAATAATCTGGGTTAAGTCCGTGAAATTTTGAAGTCAACAAATATTGATTTAAAGTATCCAGCTTTCCATCGACTAAAAAATCGCCCAATAGAGTTAACCCTTTATCTTCTTCTTTATATATCTTACTTATCCATATTGGATCATGCAGTTTTGGTTTCAACTTTTCAAACTCCGCTTTAAACACGGCGTTATAATCTGTAGTGTCAAAATCTTTGTAGTTCTTGCTTTTAAAGGCTTTAGCCAAGTCGCGTCCAAATTCTTCGTGTCTGCCATTAGAACAGGACATTATCATAAACGACGAAATAACGAATAGTAATAGTATCTCTCTAATTCTCATAATTAAATTCTTTTCTGGGTATTAAACAACTTTGATGCCCTGTTGCTAAACTATAACCAGTTGAGTATTTGTTGTTTCAAAAACGTCTTAATTTTTTCTAGAAACAATTGTAATTTCAAATGCTTTAGATTAATATCAGGTACGCAATTTGCAATATCTACCATAGATTATTAAACTTATAATTATGATTATCCAAGTAAATACAGACAACCACATTGAGGGTAAAGAAGACCTTATTACCTATATCACAAACTTGTTCAATGAAAAACTGCAACGATTTGACAGTTATTTAACTAGAATAGAAGTTCACTTAAGTGACGAAAATGGCGGCGATAAAGGAGGTGCAGACGATAAGAAATGTAACATAGAAGCTAGGCTTGAGAACATGGAGCCGATTTTTGCTAGCTCTCAATCTGATGATATATCCAAAGCAATTCATGACTGTTTGCAAAAGATTAAAAGAGGAATTGAACACCAAGTGGATAAAGTAAAAACTAATTAATAGAAAAAGGAGGCTCGCCTCCTTTTTTTGTTTTGTTTTATTTTATTTGTTCTCTTTTTACACAAAGCCACCTGCCAAAGCTTAGTATTCAACGAATTAACAGATGTTAATAACATAGTAAGATAAAAAAATAGATGATGAAGTATATTAGCAGCCAAATATGCCAGTATTATTAAGAATTAATCACGAAAAAGCGGATGTTATTTTTCAGGTAATTACCGAAAAACCATCTACACAATCAGAATTAGAAGTTTTTCTGGGGGGTAAAACTTATATTTTTATAAAAACCGGTAATAGCTGGATCTTAAGTGACCGTCACAATTCAGACGCCATTAACCAAACATTAATTGAAGCCGTTGCTAAAGCGCTTGCGTTACGTTTCCGTATTAGTAGTTCACAACACGTTGCTTAGTTTAAAAATATTTCACACCGTTTAGTAAATCTCAAAAACTTCTACTAAGTTTTTATTTAATTCGAAAGTGTCGCCTATTTTCTTTTTCAATAAGAGCTTAGCTAGGGGAGCAACTTCAGAAATCACAAAGCAAGATTTTGTGGCTGTTTTAACTTCTCCATAGCTTACAGCGATAAAAAATAATCCAATACTGGTTTTAACTAGGCTTCCTTTCTGTATGATGTTGTATATTTTATCAAGATTGATGGTTTTTAAATTAAAAACTTGTTGACCTGTTAAAGCAATCTGTTGTTCTAAGCGATTAATCTCTTGTTGCATCATTTCCCGACTAGTTTCATACTTATCGCCCATGCTGCTTTTAGGATCGTTGGCGATACTTACTCTTAACTGCTCAACTTCGACCTTCAATTCTACGAGTTTCGCTGATAAAGCTTCTAAACAAATATTAAAAATCTCCCCTTTTAACGCTTGATAATCCAAACTATCCATATTCAAAAATGTACAATAAAAATCAATTAATCTTCTTCAATAGCTTTTTAGCTTTAGAAGTTAATGCTGGCGAGGAAGAAACCAATTTTTCTTGAAGAATAACTAGTAATTCTTCTATGACCCAGTCATAATACGGTGACAATTGAAAAACAACGTCTAAGGCATTGCTTTGTACGACAACTGGAGTTTAGGATTTAAAAGCCAATCAAAAGTGGCGCCTAGGCATTCTTCAAATTCCGCTGCTTTTAAGCCTTCACTAATTATTAATCTTTCTTTGGTTAACAACATCATGATTTTAGTAAAGCTACGCTGTACACTATAATTTATGATTTTGGGATACAACTGTAAAAAGTATTTGAAGCACCCTATAAACACTTCGAGTTTAATGACGGCAATATATTCTAAAGTCCAAGAGGCTCTAAATGCTATCTGTTGGTTTTGGTGGGTACACAAATCAATAATGTGCTTACAGGCTATGCTGCCATTTGCTGTAAGCATTGCTAACGTCACCATTTCATCAAAATTTAAACGTTCATGCAACTTTTGTTCTATTTGTGCAACATCCATATTGGTTTTGAAGATAGTAACAGAAATTTAAAACTCGTACATTAACCAATATATCAGGATGCTTTTGTACGCTCATTATTAGAATTAACAGGTGCAAACAAATGATTTTAATTGATATTTAGCAGGTTAGCAATATCTATTGAAAAAAAATATTAATTCATTTGCACACTACAGTAGAATATCTATCTTTGCACAACTTTACAAAACCATTATACGTTTTATAAAGTATGATTCCGTAGCTCAGCTGGTAGAGCATTACACTTTTAATGTAGTGGTCCTGGGTTCGAATCCCAGCGGGATCACCAGTATATTTACAAGAGCCTCAGCGATTGAGACTTTTTTTATCAAAATCTTAAAAATAATTGATTCCGTAGCTCAGCTGGTAGAGCATTACACTTTTAATGTAGTGGTCCTGGGTTCGAATCCCAGCGGGATCACAAAAAAACCGTCCGAAAGGGCGGTTTTCTTTGTTTATAGCCAAAATTTCATTGTTTAAGTAGCTTGGAGAATACCTGCAATTCCCTATCATAAATGTAAAGGATATGCAAATGGATGTATTGAGCAGCACATAATATATCAATGTTATAATTTGGGCGTTCAGGTGAGCTTTTCGTTGCTCTGAAGGAAGTTCCTTTGGAACAATTTTTTTTGTGTCACAGCTGGCGCATAAAAAGGGTTTCTGCTAAACCTTAGGCTTCCCTTTGGGACAATCTCTCCCGATCAGGATGCAAAATCTTTCTAATTTTTTAAAACTAATTTATCAATAACAAAAACTGATTCAATTGAAGTCGGTTTATGGATTTTAAAATAATTTTTCCATCTAATTATAATGTGCGGGCAGATTTTTTTTTATTTCAGTAAACAGTAGCCAAGTCATCCTCTCTCCTCCAAAACATCAAAAACTATCGTGAAAAAAGCTTCATTTTTCGGAAATGTGAGAAAAATTTTATTTTATTATGACCTAAGTCATAGACTTGTCAATTTATTATAATCAAATTGCTGTTGTAAAAAATTAAAATAATTATGAAGAAGATCTTATTACTATCAATGATTTGTATGGTGGTATTTGCAAGTTGCAATAACGCTGAAAAAGCATCAGATGCTACAGAAACAAATCAAGAAGAAGTCGTAGGTGGCGGACAGTCAGCTGTTCAAGACAACGACTCGCAAAAAAATGTGGTACAAGTCGCAGTGAGTAGTCCTGATCATACAACATTAGTTGCTGCCGTAAAAGCAGCGGGTTTGGTAGATGCATTATCTAACGCCGGTCCTTTCACTGTTTTTGCACCAACTAACGCAGCTTTTGATAAATTGCCTGCAGGCACAGTGGAAAACCTTTTAAAACCAGCGAGTAAGGACGATTTAGCTGATTTATTGCAGTACCACGTTTCTTTAGGCGTCTTAAAAACTGAAAACTTTACAGACGGACAAACTATTGGGCAAGTAAACGGCGGAAACATCACCATTACCATCAAAGATGGCAAGCCTGTAATTAATGGAAACGCAAACATCATTGCTACCATACCGGCATCCAATGGAATTATTTACGTAGTTGACAATGTAATTTTGCCACCTGCGAAGTAAAAGTCAAACTTTACTTTAAAAAGATAGCCCAAGACTTTAATCTTGGGCTATTTAACATTTGCACCTATTTATATGGTTTTTCCATCTCTAATCAAAATCTCTGAACCTTCTACTAAAAAAACAGAGTTTGGTTGAGCTTGATTTAGGAAAGAAAATTCGCCACCGTATAGGTCTAAAAAATCAACATTGATATTATATTCTTTTACATCGTAAATAGTCCACCTAGGATGCTCTACATCGTATTCTAAAGATTTATTTGCGCCAGACTTTGTATAGCCATAATAGTGTTCGGCTATAAATTCTTCTTCGCTTCCGCTGATTAATGGTTTCGGTTCCTTACCGGCTACAACTGCTAAACTGTACCAATCTTTCTTTTTTAGTTGATAGCTGATTTTTTGATATTCTTCGTTTTCTTCCCAGGTATGTTTGGTTTTTAAAACTTCGTAATGCTCGTGGAAAAAGGTATTTGCCACTAACGCAATTATTGGCTTACTCACCACCTCCGAAATAAAAACTGCTCCCCGTTTCCAAACATCTCCGTCTTTATAATTTACATAGAATCTTAAATTCACCTCTTCAAAATTAATGTGGAATGGGATTTTAAATCCTTTTATCTTGGTATCCATAAACATAAAACCAATGAGGCTTACATAATAATTACCGTTATAACTATCTAATTGTGTGTGGGGAGGAATATATTTTTCTAAAACTGATTTCGGGACAATGTAATTGGCCATGATCAATTTGCGCCATTGTGCAGTTAGGAAAACCGATTCTTCATGCTGTTAAAGCAATTGAGATGTTGTTTTGTTTTTTGTTTCAGGATATTTGTCCGAATGATTTTAAGAGTCTGGAGACTCCTTTCTATTTGTGAATCCGTAGAAAACGCTACGCTATATTCTACGGACAGATTGGCAATTAACTCTGTAAAAATTGCAAAGCTATAATACATGATAGAAATAAGGTATTAAAAACTCAAAAAAACTTGGATTTGTTTTCTATTAGAAAACTTTTGCGTTAATTGAATGGTATTATGAATTTTTGAATGCCGATTTCAAAGGCTTTCAAGAATTAAAATCAAAATATAAAAGTGCGAGTTTAGTTGGTGACGACCGCGTTGTAATGAATATCATGGGCAACAATTATCGTTTGCTTATACGAGTTTTGTTTATTTATAAAGTGATTCAGATTAAATGGTTTGGAACTCACAAAGAATATGATAAAATAGATGTTACAACTATAAAATTTAAAAACTGATGAATTTACATATTTTAAAAACTGACGAACAATATCAACAACTGTTAGAGTGGATAGATATTCAATTTGATTTAGAGGTGAATCCACAAAGTAAAACGAGAGAGGATTTACAAATCGCTTTATCATTGGTTAAACAATATGAGGATATACATTTCCCAATTCCTAAACCTAACCCCCTTTTAGCAGTTAAGCAAAAAATGGAAGACCGAGGTCTAAAAAATAAAGATTTAATAGATTGGATTGGAAGCAAAAGTTATGTTTCTGCTTTGTTAAGCGGAAAAAAGCCTTTGACATTAAAAATCGCTAAAGTTTTACATAAGAAATTAGTTATTCCAGCCGAGGTTTTTTTGACTTGATTTTGCGTTATGTTTAAATAATCAGAGCGTTTAAGTTTCCCTTTTTTAGCTACTCTTGTTTACGAAAGAGGACGACAGGAGATAATGGCTATGATTTATTATAAAATATTGTAATTTGATTTCTTGTAAATTCTCAAAAAACGGGAGTGGTTATTTGTATTATTTTAATTTACTTCCTACCTTTCCCCCGCTGCCTAGTCTCTAGAAAAGCGTGACTAGACACTAACAAATAGGAGAGAGTTTTAAAACTGTTTAAACGAAAAAGCCGTTCAGAACAAATCTGAACGGCTATTATAAAATATTTCGTTAATTGAAACAGATTGCTTCACCCCGAAGAAAAATCGAGACTCACAATGCGCTAAAAACAATACTTATTTGCGTCGATCAATTGCTTTGCAACTCTTTGTCGAGCATCTTTAATATTAAACGGAGGAACTTTTGTAAACCTACGCAAGCCCATTAGCATCATATTTAATTCATCGCCTTCGGCAAAAGAGTTTAATGCTTCTTTACCGGCCATATAAGTTTTATCAACCGCTTCCTGTAAGTAAATTCTCATCATATCTAACTGACCTGCGCAAGCTTCTTCTCCTCGCATAGAAACCAATTTCTCAACCCTTAAAATGGTTGATTCAACCACGTAAACTGAACCGATGATATCTGCTATGTTCATTAAAATCTCTTGTTCTTTAGAAAGACTCATCATCAATTTTTGAACGGCAGATCCTGCAATCATCAAACCTGCTTTCTTTAAATTCTTGAGTGCTTTCTTTTCTGCTGCAAATAAAGTGTCGTCTTCATCTCCAAATTCTGGGATCGACATTAATTCACCCGCAACAGCTGTGGCTGGTGTCATTAAATCTAACTCGCCCTTTAACGCTCTCTTTAAAAGCATATCGACAATTAATAGCCTGTTAATCTCGTTTGTACCTTCAAAAATTCTATTGATACGGCTATCCCGATAAGCTCTATCCATTGGCGCATCGGCACTGTAGCCCATCCCGCCATAAACTTGCACACCTTCATCAACAATATAATCCAACACCTCAGAGCCCCAAACCTTGATGATAGCGCATTCCACAGCAAACTGCTCGGTAGACTTCAATTTGGCTTTTCCAACATCCATTCCGTCAGCAACCAATGCATCATACGCATCATCAATATTCTGTCCTGCTCGGTAAGCGGCACTTTCTACAGCAAAGTTACGAGTCGCCATTTCTGCCAGTTTGTAACGGATTGCACCAA
Source organism: Sphingobacteriales bacterium (assembly GCA_038243635.1). Lineage (GTDB taxonomy): Bacteria > Bacteroidota > Bacteroidia > Sphingobacteriales > Sphingobacteriaceae > Pseudopedobacter. The sequence goes on along the minus strand of JBBSQW010000010.1, from coordinate 69,851 downwards.
ACTTAGAAATGTTTAAACCGAACTGAACGCGTTCGTTGGAGTAGTTGATAGCATGATCCAAAACTTTACGTGAAGAACCAATTGCAGCCGCACCTAATTTAATACGTCCAATATTCAAAATGTTAACGGCAATCTTAAACCCATTCTCCCGTTCAGAAAGTAAATTCTCTTTTGGTACTGGGCAATCGTTAAAGAAAACCTGACGGGTAGAAGAACCTTTAATACCCATTTTATGTTCTTCGGGATTCATTGTTACGCCACCAAAATCTTTCTCAATAATAAATGCTGAAAGGTTTTTGTCGTCATCAATCTTAGCAAAAACGATAAAGATATCAGCAAAACCACCATTGGTGATCCACATTTTTTGTCCGTTGATGATGTAATGAGTTCCCTCTGCGTTTAAAACCGCCTTAGTTTTACCGGAATTAGCGTCCGAACCAGCATTTGGTTCCGTTAAGCAATAACTTGCTTTCCACTCGCCAGAAGCCAATTTTGGAATATATTTATCTTTTTGCTCTTTATTTCCGTAATATAAAATTGGCAAAGTACCAATCCCGGTATGTGCCGAAAGTGCCACCGCAAAAGAGTGTCCCGCCCCAATTGCATCGGTAACCAACATGGAAGTATTGAAGTTTTTACCAAATCCCCCGTATTCTTCCGGAATAGAAACCGCTAATAAACCAAGTTCACCAGCTTTATCCATTAAAGATTCCATCAAACCTTCTTCTTGCTTGTCAATTCGATCTAAATTCGGAGTTACCTCTGCCTGCAAAAAATCTTCACAGGTTTTTTTAATCATCAGCGACTCTTCATCAAATTCTTCAGGGATGAATACGTCTTTAAAATCCGTGTCGGAGATAATGAATTCCCCGCCTTTAATTGTTTTCTTTTGCATGGTTTTATAAGATTTGAGATGGGAGATATGAGATATGAGAATCTGCAACATCGCTCATCATTTTTAGTTTTGAAATGACTTGAGATATAAGAATCTGCAAGCCTAAATGTCTTTAAAGTTTATTTTGCATCTATTTTCTTTTTTAGCATCTGCTGGAAACTATATGTCATTTTTTGTAGTTCATCGATATTTTCAAGAATTGGATTAAGGATCTCATCCGAAAGCATTTCTAATTTATTAGCAACTATTAACTGTGTTTGTAACTCAAAAGAAGAACCATTTGCAATACCTAAAAAATTATTAAACTCTTTTGGAGAATTTCTACCTGCACCTTCTGCAATGTTTGAAGGGATAGAAACCGCCGCTCTTCTTATTTGACTTGTTAAACCGAATCTTTCATCAGACGGAAATTTAGTTGTTGCTTTATAAACTTCAACAGTTAAGTCTATTGCTTTAGACTAAATTTTAAGTTCTTTAAGATTATTCATTCTTTGCTTAGTAATAAATTAAAAAAATCTTAATTCTACACTTGGGTCTATTAAAAGCCCTCATATCTCACATCTCCCCTCTCATATCTAATAAACCTCAAAAATTCCTGCTGCACCTTGTCCGCTGCCTACGCACATGGTAACCATTCCGTATTTCTGCTTTCGTCTTTTTAATTCGTTGAATATTTGGACCGATAACTTTGCACCTGTACAACCCAGTGGATGACCTAAGGCTATTGCTCCACCATTTACATTTACTTTTTCTTGATCTAAACCTAAGGTTCTAATTACAGCTAAAGACTGTGATGCAAATGCTTCGTTCAGTTCTATTAAATCAATTTGATCCAGTTTCATGTCAGCTTGTTTTAAAGCTTTCGGAATAGCTTCTATTGGCCCTACCCCCATAACTCTTGGCGGAACGCCAGCAACCGAATAACTCACCAAACGAGCAATTGGTTCAACGTTTAATTGCTTCAACATTCTTTCGGAAACCACCAATACAAAGGCTGCGCCGTCTGATGTTTGTGACGAATTACCCGCAGTAACGGAACCTCCATCTGCAAAAACAGGTCGCAATTTAGCTAATGCCGCTAATGACGTATCTGCTCTTGGGCCTTCATCGGTATCAACTACGTATTCGCGAGTTTTCTTTTTCATGTTGGCATCCAAATAGTTTTCTTTCACCGTGATTGGTAAAACTCCATCTTTCAAATGACCATTTTTTATGGCTTCAACAGCTTTTTGATGCGATTTTATTGCAAACGCATCTTGATCCTCTCTGCTTACATTATAATCTTTAGCAACCGCCTCCGCAGTTAATCCCATTCCCCAATACCAATCTGGGTTTTTCATGGTCACTTCTGGATTGGGTACAATCTTCCATCCGCCGAAAGGCATTCCGCTCATTACTTCTACTCCACCTGCCACAATACAATCTGCCATTCCAGCTTTAATTTTTGAAACAGCAATTGCTATAGTTTCTAAACCCGATGCACAATAACGATTAACCGTAACGCCCGGAACTTTATCAGTCCCTAAACTCATCAAAGAAATCATCCGAGCTATATTTAAACCTTGCTCTGCTTCAGGAGTCGCGTTCCCGACGATAACGTCGTCAATTTGTTCCGGATCTAAATTCGGTACCGATGCAACCAGCTCACGAATTACTTCTGAAGCCAAATCATCGGCCCTTGTAAATCTAAAAACCCCGCGTGGCGCTTTTCCAACTGCTGTTCTTAATCCTGCTATAATGTATGCTTCCATATATTTAGTATTGAGTAGGGCGTATTGAGTAATGAGATCACTTGCTTACGTCCTTGTTTTTTTGTATTGAGTATAGTGTACTGTGTAATGAGATAACTTGTTTCCTTCTTTTTAATTGTTTTTTAATAGTTTGTATTAAGTAAGATCGATTACTGGATTTAATATTCTCTTAAATAAGTTTAAAAGTCCCCAATACTCACATCTCGTTACTATCAATTTATTTACTTAATGATAACTGAAGTTTATAATTCATTTTCTGAATTTCATCGATGAGTTCTAAAATCTCATTTGTAGATTTCTCATCAATAAAATCCAACTTGTTAGCTATGATAATTTGAGTTTGCAGTTCGTATGCCGAGCCATTCGCAATTCCAAGAAACTGCTTAAATTCTCCTTTTGTATTTCGTCCCGCTCCTTCTGAAATATTAGACGGAACAGAAACAGCACATCTCCTTACTTGAGAAGTTAAATTAAACCTTTCATCAGAAGGAAACTTAGAAGACAGTTGATACATCTGAACTGCCAAATCCATTGACTTATTCCAGATTTTTAATTCTTTGATATTATGCATTCTATCTTTCTCTTTTTATCACGTTTGAAAGGTTCTCAATACTCACTACTCAAATCTCAATACTAGTTGCGGAGCGGTTTTCCCTTAGTTATAATTGACTGTATTCTCTCCAAAGTCTTCTTCTCACCACACAAGCTTAAAAAAGCTTCCCTTTCCAAATCCAGCAAATATTGCTCTGTAACTAAGGTTGGAGAAGATAAATCTCCGCCACACATTACATAGCCTAGTTTTTGAGAAATTTTTTGATCATGGTCTGATATGTAATTACCAGAACGCATGCTATTTGCACCAGCGTAAACCATTCCTAATCCATATTTTCCTAAAACTTTGATATTATTTCTGCGTACGGGTTGCGTATATCCAGCATCAGCCAATTCTAAAGCTTTTTCTTTAGCATCGGCGATAAGCCTACTCCTATTCATGGATATTGAATACTTATCTTTTAATAAGTAACCTAAATCATACGCTTCAACAGCCGAGGTAGAAACCTTTGCCATCGCAATCGTTAAAAACTTATCTTTTAAAACATTTTGATCAATCTGCTCAGCCTGAAATTCATCAGAAGCTCTTAAAGCCATCTCTTTTGTTCCCCCACCGCCGGGAATCAACCCTACACCAAACTCAACCAAACCCATATAAGTTTCAGCATTCAATTGTACGTGGTCTGCATGTAAAGTAAACTCGCAACCACCACCTAAAGTGAGATTATGTGGAGCTACTACGACCGGAATGGAAGAATATCTAATTCGCATGGACGTATTTTGGAACATTTTGATTGCCATGTTTACTTCGTCCCACTCCTGCTCAACCGCCATCATAAAAATCATCCCGACGTTTGCGCCTGCGGAGAAATTTGCACCGTCGTTGCTGATTACTAAACCTCTGTAATCTTTTTCTGCAATATCAATGGCTTTGTTAATTCCAGCTAAAACTTCGCCACCAATGGTGTTCATTTTAGTATGGAATTCTAGGTTCAAAATACCATCACCTAAATCCGTAAGGGTAGTTCCAGAATTTTTCCAAATGGTTTTGCTGGCTCTTATATTATCTAAAACAATAAACGCATCCTGACCAGGAATTACCTTGTAGGATTTTGATGGGATATCATAATAGCTTTTGTTTCCGTTTTCCACTTTATAGAAAGAGGTATTGCCCGCAGCTAACATTTCTTTAACCCAGTTTGCTGGAGTTTTGCCGTTCTCTTTCATCATCTCCACACCTTCTTTCACTCCTAAAGCATCCCAAACTTCGTACGGACCTAGCTCCCAACCGAATCCGGCTCGCATGGCATCGTCAATACGGTATAATTCGTCAGAAATTTCCGGGATTCGATTAGAAACATATTCAAATAATCCTGAGAAAGAAATTCTAAAAAACTCAGCAGCTTTATCTTTACCGGCTGCGTAAACTTTCATCCGCTGTGGTAGGTTTTCTACAACTTTGGTAGCTTCTAGCGTTGCCGATTTTACTTTGTTTTGTGGACGATATTCTAAAGTTTTTAGGTCTAAAGCTAAAATCTCCGTCTTCCCGTTTTTATCTTTGGTTTTTTTGTAGAAACCTTGACCAGTCTTATCACCCAGCCAATTGTTCTCCTGCATTTTCTTTACATAATCAGGCAAAACAAAAACTTCTTTTTGTTCATCGTTAGGCACATTTTCTGTTAAACCATTTGATACGTTAATCATCGTATCCAACCCTACAACATCCGTAGTACGGAAAGTAGCAGACTTTGGTCGACCTAGGGCTGGCCCAGTGAATTTATCAACCTCTTCTACAGTTAAATCCATTTTTTCTACCAAATGCAATAAAGCCATGATAGAATAAACGCCAACTCGGTTAGCTATAAAGGCCGGAGTATCTTTACATAAAACCGTGGTTTTACCTAAAAACTTGTCACCATAATGCTTCAAAAAGTCAACAACTTCTGTGTTGGTTTCTGGCGTTGGAATAATTTCTAATAGCCTTAAATAACGTGGAGGATTAAAAAAATGAGTACCACAGAAATGTTTTCTAAAATCCTCAGATCTTCCTTCTGCCATTAAATGGATCGGAATACCGGATGTATTTGAAGTAATTAAAGTACCTGGTTTTCTAAATTGTTCTACCTGATCGTAAACAATCTTTTTGATTTTTAAATTCTCTACCACAACTTCAATGGTCCAATCGCAAGTCGCGATATCCTTCATGTTGTCTTCAAAATTTCCTGTTTTAATGTTGTTTAAAACGGCCTTATTGTAAACAGGCGAAGGGTTAGATTTTGCAGCGACGGCCAGTGCATCGTTCACAATTCTGTTGCGGACATTAGCACTTTCAAACGTTAATCCCTTTGATTTTTCTGCATCCGTTAATTCCTTTGGTATAATATCTAAAAGTAAAACTTCTGCTCCAATATTTGCAAAGTGGCAAGCTATCCTAGAACCCATAATACCGGAACCAAGCACTGCTACCTTTTTAATTGATCTCTTCATTATTTTTAAAATATCAAGGTTTATAATTGGTAGTTAACTCATTAATTAGCTTTAAGGAATTAACCAGCTGCGTTTTATCATTATCGGCAAGGTTGGCATCCAAATAATCATTAAACTTTTTAACAACCACCCTAGCAAGGTGTCTTTTTTCTTTACCTAAATCTGTAAGATAAAGTTTAACTGATCTTTTATCTGTTAAGTGCCCTTCTCTATAAATTAGCCCAATCACTTCCAAATTGTTAAGCATTCTACTTAAACTGGTAGACTTTAGCCCTAATAATGCGGCCATTTCCGAAACTGTAGTTCCGTTTTCTTCGTCTATATTCATTAACAGGTAACCGATTGATTGTGTAATCCCAAACTCGGCCGCCAACTGATTATACGTATTTGCGATATTCTGCCAGGTTATTTTCAAATGATAATCAATCGTTTCCTGATGTTTCATTAAATTTTATACTTTTAAGTTGATTTAGGTTGAAGCTTGCTGACTAACTATAATATAGCAGCAATTCAAATATAGAAATCTTTAATTTATTATGCAAGCATAATAAATTAAGAAAAATAAAATTTTTCATTAAAATTTGGTGTAATTTTTGCTTCAAATTTCTATTGATTTTAAAAGACCTTAATGTTGATTTACAAATACAAAGTTTTAAATGATTCTAATAGTTGATGACAAACAGGAGAATATTTATTCGTTAAAAAAACTACTAGAGTCAAAGGGATTTAGTGTTGATACCGCACTCTCGGGAGAAGAAGGTTTAAAAAAAGTTTTGAATACAGATTATGCGCTAATTATATTAGACGTTCAAATGCCATCAATGGATGGTTTTGAGGTGGCCGAAACTTTAAGTGGTTTTAATAAAACAAAAGATATTCCAATTATATTTTTATCTGCCGTAAATACCAATAACGAGTTTATCAATAAAGGATACGAATCTGGAGGAATTGATTACGTAGTGAAGCCTTTTGATCCAGAAATTTTATTACTAAAGGTAAACACTTTTGTACGCCTCTATAAACAAACAAAAGAACTACAAGACACTCAGCATGCGTTACGGGCAGAAATAGATATCCGAAAAAAAGTGCAGTCAGAACTTAAAGAACATGTTAAGGAACTTCAACATACTTTAGAGGCACTTCCTTTAATAGCATTTACTGGTAATGAGGAAGGCGAGATTGAATTTGTAAATCAAAATTGGTTTAAATACTCGTTGTCCGTAAAGCAATTTCCACAAACCTTAGGTAATGAAATCGACATTAAAAAAGAGTGGCAAAAAGTAATTCCTAAAAAACACAGTTTGGCGCTTGAAGTGCGAATCAAAGAACTAGAGAGTGCAAAATATAAATACCATCTACTACGCATTGTACCCATTTTTGAGCATAATAAAACCCTAAAATGGGTTGGTACTTTTACTGATATTGAAGACCAAAAACAAATTGAAAAAAAGAAAGATGAATTTCTGAGTATTACCAGTCATGAGTTAAAAACACCCTTGACCAGTGTAAAAGCATACATTCAGTTGCTTTCGCGATCACTCAGAAACCATGAATCCGAACAAGTAAAAGGCTATATAGAAAAAGCTCATTTACAAGTCGAAAAATTAAACGAACTAATTTCTGACTTGTTAGACATATCAAAAATTGAAAACGGTGAGTTGAAGCTTAATAAACAACAATTTGATCTAAAAATTATGATTGAGTCTGCAATTGAAACCATACAGCAAACTCACGGTGATTTTAAACTTGAAATTTTGGGCAATGAAACACCTTTATTACTTAATGGTGATGAAAACAGGATTGAACAAGTGCTAATTAATTACCTTACTAATGCATTAAAATACTCTCCAAACAGCTGTTTCTTACGCATAACGCGAGAAACGAACGGCAATAATGTAATTATTAAAGTTAAAGACAATGGCATTGGAATACCGCCAGAAAAACAAAACGATATTTTTTCTAAGTTTTATAGAGTTGAAGAATCATCGCTAAAGTTTCAAGGTTTAGGTATTGGACTGTATATTTGCGCAGAAATCATCAAAAGACATCATGGGAACGTTGGCGTAAATAGTTCTGCAGATAATGGCTCAGAATTTTATTTCTCTATTCCGCTCAATTAAAAATACAATTTAAAAACTATGGCAAATAAGTTTATTAGAAATTTACAAATAGGCTTTACAGTATCTTTCATTTTACTTATTATTAGCGCAACGGCATCTTATATATCCATCAAAGACTTGGTGACTAATCAAGGCTGGGTAAAACATTCGTTAGAGGTTGTAAAAACTTTAGACGATGTTCATTTGAACCTTAAAGATAAAGTTATTGGCATACGAGGCTTTTTATTAACTAAGGATAACAAATATGTAAAGCCTTATTACAATAGCAAACTCACAAAAGATTCGTTACTAAGTTCGTTGGTTACCTTAGTTGCAGACAATCCCGCTCAGCTTGAAAACACAAGGATGCTCTCTGCTCAGTTTTCTGATTATGATGCAATTTTGGAAGGACTAATTAACCGTAAATCGGAGAATACCGCATCTCAAATTGATACTGGCAGACAGTTTATGGAGAGTATACAATTCCGAATTATTGGGATGAAGAATTTGGAGAGGAAACTTCTTGAAGAACGAACTTTAACATCTAAAGACTCATCAACTCTTACGCCTATCCTATTAATAATTTCTGGAATACTGTCTCTAATTATCACGCTTGTTTTCTACATCAGAATAAAGAATGATTTTACAGAACGTGAAGCTTTAAAAGCTAGCTTAATCAAAAAAGATAAAGAAACTGGTCAAAGTATTTTAAAAATAGAAGAGATTGCACAGCAAATTTCTTTAGGTAACTACCAAACACGAGTAGAAAGCGATGGCTTAGGTTTATTGAGTAAATTAAGCCGTTCTTTAAATGACATGGCGGCTTCGTTGGAAACGTCTTTTAATAAATTAAATGACGAGGAATGGCTACAAAAAGGCTTAGTAGATTTAAACGAGAAATTAGCAGAAAATAAAACTGTCGACATCATCTGCCGAGAAACCATCAATTATATGATACAGTATGGGCAGTGTGTTAATGGTGCAATTTACCTTTATGAGGATGGAAGATTGGTTATGAAAAAAGCTTACGCTCATGAAGCTTTTATGAAACCGTTTTTTAATGAAGGAGAAGGCCTAATTGGACAGGTTTTTGAAGATAAAAAAATTAAAGTTCTAACCAACCTTGACGAAAGCTACACAATAAGTACAAGCGGAGGAAGCATTAAATTGGCAACCCTAATGGTTTGTCCAGTGATGATAGATAACAATCCAATTGGCGTAATTGAACTAGGTAGCGCTGAGGAATTTTCTGATGTCGATATCGAATTTCATCTACGTGTTTCTGAAAACGTTGGCATTGCAATAACTAGCGCTAAATCTCGCCGACATATACAAGATTTGTTAGAGGAAACTCAATCACAAACGGAAGAGCTACAATTACAACACAGCGAATTAGAGAATTTAAATACCGAATTAGAGGCACAAACTCAAAAACTACAAGCTTCTGAGGAAGAACTGAGAGTGCAACAAGAAGAGTTGCTACAATCAAACAAAGAACTTGAAGAACGTTCTACACAATTGGAAGAAAAAAATTCTGAAATTATAGAACGGAATAACGAAATCCAACTCAAAGCCGAACAGCTTGAACTAAGCACTAAATATAAATCCGAGTTTTTGGCTAACATGTCTCATGAACTGAGAACGCCGTTAAACTCTATTCTTTTATTATCTAGGTTAACCGCAGAAAACCCTGAAGGCAATTTAAACGATGATCAGATTGAATCTGCCAAAGTAATACAAAGCTCTGGAAACGGCTTACTATCCTTGATTGATGAGATACTCGATTTATCAAAAATTGAATCGGGAAAAATGGATGTTCATTTTGAGTCTACACCAATCAGCACCATAACAACCGAGCTAAGAAACCTTTTTGCGCCTACTGCGAAAGATAAAAATATAGATTTCGTTATTAATGTTAACACTAAACTTAAAGAAATAGACACCGACTTTTTAAGGCTGGGTCAAGTGCTTAAAAACCTAATTTCTAACGCAGTAAAATTTACAGAGAAAGGAAGTGTAACATTAGATATTGAGGACAAAAATAAAAATATCATATTTAAAGTTACCGATACCGGTATTGGAATAAAAGAAGACAAACAACGGATTATTTTTGAAGCTTTTCAGCAAGCAGACGGAACTACCAGAAGACGTTTTGGTGGCACAGGATTAGGATTATCCATTAGTCGTGAGTTAGTAAAACTTTTAGGTGGTAAAATAAGTGTAGAAAGTAATTTAGGAAAAGGAAGTCGTTTTACGGCGAGTTTCCCCTTAAGTAAGGAGGACGTCGTTGTAGAAAGTGTGCTAACAATTACTCCACCTGAATTGCTGAAACCTCAGATTATCAATTATACCGCGTCAAATTATGTCATTGATTTAATTCCCAAACAGGTTGATGATGACCGGGCAACAATTAAAGAAGGTGACAATGTTATTTTAATTGTTGAAGATGATACCGTTTTTGCGAAAAGTCTTTTAAGTTTTGCTAGAAAAAGCAATTATAAAGGAATTGTGGTGGTACAAGGAGATTTAGCTTTAAAAACAGCGTTAGAATTTAATCCTAAAGCCATATTATTAGACATCCAACTTCCAATTATGGACGGATGGATGGTTATGGATCAGCTAAAATCCAACGCACAAACCAAACATATCCCTGTACATATTATGTCATCATTACAGGCAAAAAAAGAAAGCTTATTAAAAGGAGCGGTAGATTTCATCAATAAACCATTCGCCATTTCAGCAATGGGAGAAGTATTTAAAAAGATTGAAGATGCTTTAAATAAAGGTTCAAGGAAGGTGCTCATTATTGAAGAAAACAACAAACATGCAAATGCGCTTTCTTACTTCTTAGGTAATTTTGACATCAACACAGAAATAAAAAATACCGTTTCTGATAGTGCAAATGCCTTACAACAGGAAGATGTTGATTGCGTCATATTAGACATGGGCGTTCCGTACGAAACTGCATACGAAACATTAGAAACTATTAGAAAAAACCCAGGTTTAGAGAATCTGCCAATTATCATCTTCACTGGCAAAAACATATCAAAAGTTGAAGAGCTCAAAATCAAAAAATATGCTGACTCTATCATTATAAAAACAGCACATTCTTACCAAAGAGTACTTGATGAGGTTGGGCTGTTTTTGCACCTCATAGACGAGAGCAAAAAGCCAAGAAAAGAGAATTCAATAATAAAATTAGGCACCTTAACCGAAGTTATTAAAGACAAAACTGTTTTAATTGCTGATGATGACGTTAGAAATATTTTCTCGCTTTCAAAAGCACTCGAGAAAAATGGTATGAAAGTTATAAGTGCTATTGACGGAAAGCAAGCGATTGAAAAGTTAGAAGAAAACCCTCAAATCGATATTATTTTAATGGACATTATGATGCCCGAGATGGATGGCTACGAAACGATAACTGCTATTAGGGAAAAACCTAAATATAAAAATTTGCCCATTTTCGCAGTTACCGCCAAAGCGATGATTGGCGACAGGGAAAAATGCATTAAAGTTGGTGCATCGGATTATATTTCTAAGCCGGTAGACATTGACCAATTATTGTCTTTATTAAGAGTGTGGCTATATAAAGGCTAATTTTTATGCATAAAAACGAAATCCTAATCATTGATGATGATTACAGAAACATTTTTGCGTTAAAAATGGTTCTTCAAGCAAGAAAGTTCCAATGCCAAACGGCTTTGAGTTTTAAAGAGGCAAACGAGATTTTAAAAACGAATAACAATATTGCGTTAGTCTTGATGGACATGATGATGCCCGAAATAGATGGCTACGAAGGCATTGATATTTTAAAAAAACAAGGCAATAGCTTACCTGTAATTGCAATTACGGCACAAGCTATGAGGGGCGATAAAGAAAAATGTATTGCTGCAGGTGCGGATGGGTATGTAGCAAAGCCGGTGAATATTGATCATCTCATGGTTTATATAGAAAAATACCTATAAAATGCTTGGCTACAATCTAGTGGAAGATGAGGAATTAGAGATTTTACTAAACGACGTCGCGAACAAATACGGATACGATTTTACAGAGTATAGTAAAGCATCTATTAAACGAAGAGTAAATCGCTTATGCACCTTAGACAAATTTACAAGCTTTGCCGAGCTACGCTATAAGGTAATAAACGACGAAAGTTATTTTGGAAGATTTGTTGAAGAAATTACTGTAAACGTTACCGAAATGTTTAGAGACAGACATTTTTACAAAGCATTACGAGAACAAATTATCCCTCAACTTGGGGTACACTCTTACATAAAAATTTGGCTGGCAGGTTGCTCTACCGGTGAAGAAGCTTATTCACTTTCTATTTTATTACATGAGGCCAACTTAGCGCACAAAGCAATAATTTACGCTACGGATATTAACCCAAGTGTTCTGGAGACCGCCAAACATGGCGTTTATCCAATAGGTTCAATGCGGACCTATTCAGAAAACTATATTAACAGTGGAGGGATTGCCGATTTCAGCAGCTATTATACCGCAAATTACGATCACGTAAGGTTTATTGATAAACTAAGAGAACGCATGATTTTTGCGACTCATAACCTAGTGTCAGATAGCTCTTTCAATGAATTTCAGCTGATCTTATGTCGAAACGTTCTAATATATTTTGATAAAAACTTACAAGAAAAGGTATTTAAACTATTTGATTTAAGCTTAGAGAGTCTGGGTTATTTAGCGCTTGGTTCAAAAGAGACAATCAAATTTTCTGAACTTGAAGGTCGTTATCAACAAATCGAAAAAGAAAAGATATGGAGAAAAGTGACCTAAAAAGTAAAATTGAATTGTTGGTAATTGGAGGCTCTGCTGGTTCTTTTAATGTATTATTAGAATTGATACCAAAAATCAAAAGTCCGATAAGTTTTGCCATCGTAATTGTTTTACACCGCAAAAGTGGATCAAATACTAGTATTAGTGAAGTTTTTAATTTAAAAACAACCCTCAATGTTTTTGAATGCGAAGACAAAGATCAACTTGTGGCGGGCAACATATATTTTGCACCTGCCGATTACCATCTCTTAATCGAGAACGACTATACATTTTCTTTAGATTACTCTGAAAAAATGAACTACTCAAGACCTTGTATTGATATAACGTTTAAAGTTGCTGCAGATTTATACGGCTCTAAGATGGCAGCTATACTACTTTCAGGAGCAAATGCTGATGGTGCAGAAGGTTTCTTTTACGTTAATCAGAAAAGTGGAACAACAATTGTACAAGACCCATTTAGTGCGGAGATAGATACAATGCCTAAAGAAGCGTTAAAATTATTTAAACCGGACTTTGTCGCTAACGTTGATGAAATTATAGCACTCATAAATAGTTTTTAAATCTCAATCCCTTACATCCTTGAAAAAAACAGTACTTATTTTTGATGACGACGTAAATATTTTAGAATTATGTTCTATTATTTTAACTGAATGTGGTTATAACGTTGCAACATCAGAAACATCACATGATATTATTGAAAAGGTCACAGAAACCAATCCAGATGCGATTTTGATGGATAATTGGATTCCGGATATTGGAGGAATAGAGGCCACAAGAATTCTTAAAAAACATCCTGAGTTTAATCATATTCCGGTAATTTATTTTTCTGCCAATAACGATATTAAAAGTTTAGCTGAAAAAGCTGGTGCCGATGCACACTTAGCGAAACCATTTGATTTGGAAGAGCTGGAGACATTGATAAAGTCCTTGATTTAAAATTACTTAAAAAAAATAAAAAATCTATTTTCGATGAGTAGCTTTTTTGGCTTAAAAGCTTGAATTTAAAATAGATAAATAACTCGTAATATTTTGCCACTAGCTCTTTTTCATACCGAGAGCGAGTTTCTCAATAATTGATAAGTAATTGGATAATTACCAAAGGAACTAAGGGTTTTAAATATCCTTATAAAAAAAGCAACGAACAAGTAAGGTCTTCACACAAAACATTAATTAGATTTAATTTAGGTGCATATGCGAGATTTTTACTCGAAACGTGATTTTAATTACTGAAATAAAACCGATAAGATAATTCAAAAACAACAAAACCGCCTTTAAAACTAATTAAAAGCGGTTTACTGTACCCAAGAGGAGATTCGAACTCCCACACCCATAAGGGCGCCAGCCCCTCAAGCTGGTGCGTCTACCAATTTCGCCACCTGGGTAATTAAGGCAAATATAAATTTTTAATCATTAGCATTAATAAGCTAGCGAAATTATTTTCATTCCTCAACTAAACGTGGATGGCTAAACAATAATGAGGCATAAAATATGTAAATTGCGCCATGATTATAAAATCTGCAGAATTTACCGTTAGCAACACTAAAATAAGCAAACTCCCATTACCTAAATTGCCAGAGTATGCTTTCATAGGTCGCTCAAACGTTGGTAAATCTTCATTAATAAATATGCTGGTTGATGTAAAAGGCTTAGCCAAAACATCACAAAAACCCGGAAAAACACAGTTAATTAACCATTTTTTAATAAACAAAAGCTGGTACATTGTAGATTTACCGGGTTACGGTTATGCTAAAAGCTCAAAAAGTAATCGCTTAGACTGGGCAAAGTTCATCAGACATTATCTTGAAAAAAGAGAAAGCTTACAATGCCTTTTCGTACTGATAGATAGCCGATTAGAACCTCAAAAGATTGATATTGAATTTTGTTGTTCGTTAGGAGAAAAAGGTATTCCATTTTTCTTACTCTTTACAAAATCGGATAAACAAGGGCAGGTAAAATCACAACAAAACATGGCTCAGTTTAAAAAAGAATTAGGAGCATTTTTTGAAGAAGTACCACAGATGATTTTAACCTCCGCAGAGGTTAAACAAGGAAAAGAAGATGTGCTAAAGCTGATTGACCAAATTAATCAAGACTTTGAAATTCCAGATTATAAAACATTTGACTAATCTATTTGCCAAATGAAAAAATACCTTTCATTAGTCACGTTCTCGCATACTATTTTCGCGATGCCTTTTGCTTTCATCGGATTTTTTTTAGCGATTAACACTACCGACGGACAGTTCTCTTGGCTTAAATTAGGTTTAATGGTTTTATGTATGGTGTTTGCCCGTAACGCAGCCATGGCATTTAATAGGTATTTAGATAGAGATATAGACGCTAAAAATCCACGCACCAAAGTTAGAGACATTCCCGCAGGCCGTATTACCGCTAAAAATGCACTGGTATTTACCATCATTAACTGCTTACTTTTTATTGGTGCAACTTACCTTATCAATACCTTATGTTTTTTGCTTTCGCCGATTGCCTTGTTGGTAGTTTTAGGTTATAGCATAACCAAACGCTTTACCGCCTTATGCCATTTAGTTTTGGGTTTAGGATTGTCTTTGGCGCCTATTGGAGCTTATTTGGTGGTCACTGGCGAGTTTGCATTGCTTCCAATTTTGTTTTCATTAGCTGTTTTATGTTGGGTTAGTGGCTTTGATATCATATACGCTTTGCAAGACGAAGATTTTGACAGAGAAGAAAACCTACATTCTATCCCCTCCTACTTGGGTAAAAAAAATGCACTCTTAGTAAGCAATATACTGCATGTTTTTGCTGCGTTATTTGTGATAGCGCCGCTGTTTTTCACTCCACTAAGTTGGCCTTATTATATTGGTTTATTAATTTTTATAGGGATGTTGATTTATCAGCACCAGTTGGTGAAACCAAACGATTTAAGCCGAGTAAACTTTGCATTTATGACTACAAACGGCATAGCTTCTGTAGCTTTCGCTGTATGTTTTTTATTTGATATTTATTACCGTACACAATTATGATTTTAGAAAAAGCACAAAGAAACTACCTTCCGAAAACATTAAATATGGATTGGGATACGCTTGAACCTATATTTAATGAACTATTAGAAAGAGCTATAAGCTCTGTTACTGTATTAGAAAAATGGTTAAAAGATAAAAGTGAGCTAGAAGCTGCATTAGAAGAAGATTTTGCTTGGCGATACATAAAAATGAGTTGCGATACTGCAAATGAAGATTTAGTAAAGTCTTTCCAATATTTCGCGACGGAAATTGAGCCGAAAATTTCACCTATTGCAAATGAACTCAACAAAAAGCTGGTAGCTAATGAATATGTTAAAGAATTAGATCAGGATAAATACTTTGTGTTTTTACGGTCGATCAAAAAATCTTTAGAACTTTTTAGAACGGAAAACATTCCGCTACAGACGGAATTACAAGTTGAACAACAGAAGTACCAAGGAATAACTGGTGCAATGTCGGTTACTTTAAACGGACAAGAATACACTTTAGAACAAGCTGCCAACTTTTTAAAAGATTTAAATCGCGAGGTTAGACAAGAAGCTTGGGAGAGCATTACCGAAAGACGCTTGCAAGACAAAGACACTTTAAATGATTTATTTAACAAGCTTAAATCATTGCGCCACCAAGTTGCGGTAAATGCCGATTTTGAAAATTTTAGAGATTATATGTTTGCTGCTTTAGGCAGGTTTGATTATACCGCTAAAGACTGTTTCGATTTTCACGATGCGATAGAAAAAGAAGTGGTGCCATTGCTATCAGCGCAAGCGGATGAAAGAAAAAGCCTTTTAAACCTACCAACATTAAAACCTTGGGATACCGAGGTTGATACTTCTGGAAAAAATCCTTTAGAACCATTTAACAATGGAGAAGAACTGATTGAAAAATCCACCAGATGTTTTAACAAACTCGATGACTACTTAGGTTCGCGTTTAGAAATCATGAAAGCTAACGGGCTTTTTGATGTGGAGAGCAGAAAAGGGAAAGCGCCAGGTGGTTACAACTATCCGTTAGCGGAAACAGGTGCGCCTTTTATATTTATGAATTCTGCAAACTCTTTTAGAGATTTAACCACTATGGTGCATGAAGGCGGACATGCGGTGCACACTTTTTTAACGGCAGATTTAGAGTTAAACGACTTTAAGCACTGCCCTTCGGAAGTTGCCGAATTAGCATCCATGAGCATGGAGTTAATTTCTATGGATCATTGGGATGAGTTTTTTGAAGATCCTGAAGAGTTAAAAAGAGCAAAACGTTATCAGCTACGTGATGTTTTAAAAACTTTACCTTGGGTTGCCATTGTAGACGCTTTTCAACATTGGATTTACACCAACCCAGCACATACAACAGCCGAAAGAACAAAGGCTTGGTCAGAGATATTTAACCGCTTTGGAGCAAATTTTGTAGACTGGACAGACCACCTAGAAGCTTTAGAGAACCTTTGGCAAAAGCAACTGCACATTTTTGAAGTTCCTTTTTACTATATTGAGTACGCAATTGCGCAATTAGGTGCTATTGCAGTGTGGAAAAATTATAAAGAAAACCCAGAAAAAGGTTTAGCAAATTACATTGCGGCTTTAAAATTGGGTTATACAAAAAATATTAAGGAGATTTATAAAACTGCTGGAATTGAGTTCAATTTTAGCGCAACCTACATCAAAGAGTTAATGGATTTTGTAAAATTAGAGTTGGAGAAATTAGAAAATTAATTGAAATTAAAATTCAATTTTTCCTTAATCCTTATTACTTTTGAAAAGTAACCGTAATATCATTTAACAAATTATATAATTATGAAAACGCTATTAAAATCTGCAATGTTGTTTTTTGCATTAGTTTTAACAAACAGCTTAACCTTTGCAGCTGCAAAAATTCCTGAAGTATATGTTTCAGAATCTTCTGTTAGTAATTTAAGTGGCCCAGAGTTATTAAACACAGGTTGGTTTTGGATGTTAATTGCTGTTATTGTAGTAGTTGGTCTTTGTGCGTTAATTGCAACAAAAGATCAGGAAGATCAAGCGCATTTACCAGGACACGCCTTATAAAATTCTGGCTTATTTCATAAAATCAGTTGATAATATCGCATGGTATTATTAATTGATTTAAATTTTTTAAAACTGAACAATTAATTGTCTTTAAGCGATGAAGAATTTATTAAATCTTCTTAAAAACAAGTTCTTTCTTGCTGGAATTGCATTTATTGTTTGGATGATTTTTTTCGATCGAAACGATCTAGCCTCGCAATATGAATATCGTACGCAGGTTCAGAAATTAGAGGAAGAAAAAGAGTTTTATACCGTAGAGATAGCAAAAGCAGATAACGAACTTAAAGAGTTAACTACTAATATTCAAAGTTTAGAGAAGTTTGCTCGTGAGCGTTACTATATGAAACGCGAAAACGAAGACGTATATGTGGTGGACGATAAATCCACCAAATAATCAGCCTCAATAAATGCGAGGTAAAGATAATTTGCGTTTTACTGCAATTATCCTAATCAGAAAAACCACGGCCACAGATGTTACTTTTACTATCGTATCATCTATTCCCAAATATCTCAACGACAAAAACACCACTCCTCCTATAATACAGGCGGTTGCATAAATCTCTTTTCTAAAAATTAACGGAATATTATTCAATAATATATCGCGAGTAATACCTCCAAAACATCCTGTAACTGTACCCAAAGCAACACATACTCCTGGACTTAAATCGTAAGTTAAACCCTTTTGTACGCCGAGTATGGTAAAAAAGCCTAAACCTAAGGAGTCAAACAAAAACAAAGTGATTTTAAGAGATTTAATGCGTTTCCAAAAAATCATAGCAATAATTGCTGTGATAATAATGAGTAAAGAATAATTAGCGTCCTTTAGCCAAAAAACTGGAGTAGCTCCTATTAGCAAGTCTCGCAATGTACCGCCGCCAACTGCCGTTACAAAAGCTACAATTAATACCCCAAACGCATCCAAACGCTTTTGCATGGCAGCGAAAGCACCTGAAACTGCAAATGAAAAAGTACCAAGAATGGTAATTACATCGCCAATAAGAAGATTATATTGCTCCATTTCTTTTCCTCAAAAACCACTCAAAGCTCAGCAATATTATAATCAATGCAAAAATCCATTTCAAATTAATTAAAGGATCATAACTTTTCTCTTGGTAACTAATGGTTTTAACCTTTTCATTCGCTTTAATAACCGCTATTAAGCTCATCATATCGTCAGGATAAACCATTGTGCCACTCGTGGCTTTACTCATGTTATATAATAATTGATGGTTCGCTCTACTTTCCATCAATTCAACATTTAAAGCTTCTACTAAAAAACTCCCCTTCGCGGTGTACATTGTAGCTCCCATCTTAGTTTTTGCAACAAAATCATATTCGCCGGTGGGTAACAAACCAACGTTCAACTCATAAGCTTTACCAAGTCTTGAAAAAACATAACTGTAATTTTTGCCACTGCTACTTTTTAACTCTAAACCTACTTCTGCATCATTAACAAGCTCATAAGCGTCGTTGTATAGTTCGGCGTTAAGCAATACTCGCTCATTTTCCAAATACCTATTTTTACTGCTTTGCACCCTAAATTTACGCTTATCGTCTTTAGCACTTAAATACTGTACAGACTTGCTAATCAATTCATCAAAAACATTAGAATTATTATTTCTCTCGAAATCTTCCATTCTCCAGCGCCAAATTCCTTCACCCGTTAATATTGCAGTCTTGATTGTTCCTGCATCGTTAAAAACCAATAACGGAGATTCAGTTTTCACACTCCCAATTTGTTGACTCAGCAATATTTTTCCGGCTGACTTAAGTTTGTAACTCCCAAATGGAGCAAAAAGTGGTGCTAAGTTTTGCAAACTGATTTTAGCAGCTGCACTCAAACTAAAGGCATAAAAATCAGAATTCAAATTTGCTGCATATGCCTGGGTTTGATTACCCCCAGATAATTGTAATACAGATTGTAATTTATCTAAAGCATTAACATCTGTTTGAGCCCCTATAATAAACCACTTCTTCTTTTGCTTAATGTTATTAAGAAAAGCGCCTACATTATGTGCAGTTGAAGGAAGATTATGTAAAATAACCAAGCCGTAGCTATCAGTTTTCGAAGGTAAGTTATCAGCGAATGCTAAGCTAACCTCGTAATTTTGATTGCTTTCTATCGCTTGCTTTAAAGCACTAATATCTGGGTGTGGCGCATCAGCAACAAGCAAAATCTTTTCTCGGCCATCCAAAACTTCTACGTAAATAATCTGCTTATTATTTTCTTTAGAAACCTCGTTTGCTATTGGCGCTAAATCAAACGTTATTTTTTGCACTCCTTTTTTCGTTGCATCAAGCGTAAACTTTAGCGTTTTCGTTTCTTCATTTTTATCGAAAGAAACACTTTGTTGTTTAACTTGCCCGTCGTTCGTGTTTACTTTAAGATTGGTGGTTGATCCTTTTGCGCCAAAAGCTTTAAGCGAAATTTCAACTTCGTGACTGTTACCCAAATAAACCAGCTGATTATAGAGTGAAGTCATTAACACCAAATCTCTTTTAGGAACGGTATCGCCCAAAGCAACAGTATAAATAGGATATTTGGCACTGGATATTTGCGTGATAGGATTTGCTCCCTTGTTATAAATACCGTCTGTAGCTAAGATTAAGGCTCCAATATTTTGATCTGGATTTTTTTCCGCAATAAAACTTAAAACGCTTGAAATGTCTGTTTGTTTTCCACTTTCTTTAAAATCAAATTCCGTTTTAACTTTATCACTAAAACTTAGCGCTTTTACTTCATAATCCTCGCCTAATTTAACTTGTAAATCTTTAAGACCTTGGTGGTAAACTGTTGGATCAAATCCTTTTTTTTGGTTCAATGCAATGGATGCTGATGCGTCTTGAGCAATAAATATTACTGGCTTTTGTAAACGTTGCTTTATTGTTTTTATTAATGGCGACAGTAATAAAACAGCTAACAAACTCACGGTAAGTAAGCGCATTAAAAAAAGCGTATTCTTCAGTATTGTACTTTCTAATAATGTTTTCTGATATAAAAACCAAGCATATACAAAGCCTAAAGCAACACAAGGTAGTAGCCACCAAACGCTTAAACCGTTAAAAACTAAAGAAAAGAGTAAAAGCATATTAAAATGTAAATATGCGGCTTTAGTATTGATAAAGAAAGTGTGTATGCACTGAATTTATAAGAATTAGTTTTTTACCTCATTTTTTATTGGGCTAAGAAAAACTAAAACTCAAAAAATCCGTTTTATATACATAAAGAAAAACTATGACTCCAATAAAAGCATACGCTGCTAAAAAAGCAGATGCGCCATTAGCTCCTTTTGAATTAGAAAGACGAGCAATAGGCGAAAATGATGTAGAAATCGAAATTTTATTTTGTGGCGTTTGCCATTCTGATATCCACACTGCCCGTAATGAGTGGGGCGGAACTATGTATCCCGTTGTTCCCGGGCATGAAATTGTTGGAAAAGTAAGTAATGTGGGTTCAAAAGTTACCTCACACAAAGTTGGCGACACTGTTGGTGTAGGTTGCTTTGTAGATTCTTGCGGTCATTGTGCAAATTGTGAGGAAGATTTGGAGCAATATTGTAAAAACGGACACTCGCAGACTTACAACTCCTATTTGCAAGACAAGAAAACAATTACTTATGGTGGCTACTCAACACATATTGTGGTGACCGAAAAGTTTGTTTTAAAAGTATCTGATAAGTTAGATTTAGCGGCAGTTGCGCCCCTACTTTGTGCTGGAATTACTACCTACTCTCCATTAAAACATTGGAATTGTAAAAAAGGAGATAAAGTAGCAGTTGTTGGTTTGGGAGGATTAGGGCACATGGCAGTTAAGATTGCAGCATCGATGGGTGCTGAAGTCACGATGCTAAGCCGTTCGCCAGAAAAAGCGAAAGATGCTAAAGAATTAGGTGCTCATCATTTCATGCTTACCACAGACAAAGAGAACATGGAAAAGATGGCTAGTTCTTTTAACTTGATCATTAATACAGTGTCTGCTAAGCATGATTATAACGAATACTTAGCTTTACTAAAAACAAACGGAACAATGGTGTTATTGGGTGTACCACCAGAACCAGTACCGCTTGGGGCTGTTAACTTAATATCTGGACGTAGAAGTTTAGTAGGATCTTTAGTGGGTGGAATTAAAGAAACCCAAGAAATGTTGGATTACTGTGCCGAACATAATATTGTTTCTGATATCGAATTGATCAACATTGATCAGGTTAATGAAGCTTATGAACGCACTTTAAATGGTGATGTTCATTATCGTTTTGTGATTGACATGGCGTCTTTAAAAAATTAAGCAAATAGCTTAAGCATAAAAAAAGCCCTCAGCGTTGATTTACTAACCTGAGGGCTTTTTTTTGTATTGCTGGATTGAAATAAATTACTCGATCTCAAAATTAGCGTTAACAACCGCTGTAATTTCTTTTCTGCTTGAACTTACATCGTTTATACCATAATCAGACGTCATGTTGGAATTTTCTGGAGTAATTTGCAAAACCCCATTCTTGCATTGGTCAATGTACGTAAGCTTCGGTTGGTTGCTTCTGCCACTTTCTCTCCTCTAATCATCGCATCGTTTGCAGCTGCTGCTTGTATCTACTTTAATATCATTCAACTTGGTGTAGTAATATTCTGGGGCGTTAACATTATAGCTTAAACCTTGTGCAAATAAAGAAGCAATTGAAATAGAAACATCTTTGATTTTATTTACATCTTTCGAACTTATTGCTAAAAATTGGTTAATATTTTAGGCCCTTACTCCTAATTGTTGCCCACCGCTGTTATAGTTATATTGTGGTAAATGTTAATCGTTTTTAAGTCAGTGTCCGCATCCCTAAAATCCTTAGATTTTAAAAATTGAACTACCAATGGGATTTGACGAGACAGTTCACTATATGCTTCTTGTGCGGTGGATGCTTCAATATTGAAAGATCCTCTTAAAATTCCCAAGTCAGAAACAATAAGCTATTTTGCAGAACCAATTACATTAATAATCTTATCTGATTTGATGTTTTTTAATCCTTTGGCCAAAACAAACACAACGATAATTGCGGAAATGCCCATGATTATTGCGGGCAATATAAATCTGTTCTTTATTTTATAAATTTAACAAATTAAATAAAAAAAGAGCAAAATGAACTCCATTTGCCCTCCTAGTTATTATATTTAGTTTTTCTACCTAAAGCATCCCACCACAAACGCTAAGTACTTGGCCAGTAACGTAAGCGCTCATATCCGAAGCCAAAAACACACATACGTTCGCAATGTCTTCTGTTTCACCAGCTCTTTTTAACGGAATGTCTTTTT
Organism: Sphingobacteriales bacterium; assembly: GCA_038243635.1. GTDB lineage: Bacteria > Bacteroidota > Bacteroidia > Sphingobacteriales > Sphingobacteriaceae > Pseudopedobacter. Next base: position 46,943 of record JBBSQW010000010.1, on the reverse strand, counting down.
CCCAACCTTCAACCACTTTAGGATCTAAAACTTCTGTCATCTCCGTTTTAATAAAACCTGGTGCAACAACGTTTGCTCTAATATTTCTTGATCCTAGTTCTTTAGCTACCGATTTTGTAAAACCAATAATACCAGCTTTTGAAGCCGCATAATTAGCTTGTCCCGCATTACCTTGCACACCAACAATAGAGCTCATATTAATAAAAACACCTTTTCGGTTTTTCATCATTATTTTTGAAGCTGCTTTTGTAGTATTAAACACAGATTTCAAATTCACCTCAATCACACTATCAAAGTTTTCTTCGCTCATGCGCATTAACAAACCATCTTTAGTAATTCCAGCGTTATTAACTACAATATCTAAAGTGCCAAAATCTGCAACAATATCATTAATTAATTGCTCTGCTTCTGCAAATTTTGAAGCATCAGAACGGTAGCCTTTAATTTGTGTTCCAAAAGATTTTAACTCTTCTTCTAAAGCCACGCCTTTTTCAACAGATGAAAGGTAAGTAAAAGCAACGTTTGCGCCATGTTCTGCAAATTTTTCGGCAATTTTACGACCTATTCCTTTAGACGCTCCGGTAATTAGAGCAGTTTTTCCTTCTAACAATTTCATGCTTTTATAATTAAGTTGTGAAATTAATTAAATTTTACAAATAACCCCATAATTAGCTGCTCCTTCTGCCAAGATAAGCCCATACTATTAATTCTATTACATACGTTAACCTAACTTAAAATTGAACTATTTAAAATACTTACCGCGTTTCGTCGTATTTTTAATTCCAAACTCGAAATCATGAAACTGGAAATCTCGCCTATTTTAGTAATCTCTATATTATTAAGCGCATGTAACACAAATAAAGCGCAACAATGGCTTAACAAACAACCAACTGCATCATCTCTTCAGCCCAAAATTTATAAAGACGTAAACCTTGTATAGTTTAAGAAACAATACCATGCAAACAAGGCAACTTGGGATAAAGCATTTCAGTTTATGGAAACGAATAATTTAAAAGCACTAGCACCAGGAAAATATCCTATTAATGGCGACCAAGTTTTTGCATCTATCACAGAGATAGTCGATAAGCCTTTTGAAGAAACTAAATGGGAATTCCACCAAAAATATATCGACTTACAATACGTGATCAGCGGAAAAGAGAAAATGGGTGAGGCCTCTTTTGAAAATGAGAAAGTAACAATGCCTTATAATCTAGCAAAAGATGTTGCGACTTACCACATTAACAAAGGGAAATACTATGTAGCGGATTCTAATACATTCTATTTATTTTTCCCTAACACGACACACCGTCCGAATATTATGGTGAATCAAGAAAAGGTAAAGAAACTAGTAATTAAAATTAGAGTGGCAGAATGATACAACTAATAAGTCGGTCTCTATTGGTAGGCATATTTTATTAAAAAAAATGGTAAACCCATTGTTAGTTTTTCTAATGATATTCTTATGAAGAGTTTCTACAGTCCGTTCTGGGGTAAAACATTTCAGCAGTTCCCTTAATATTGGGCTTCAAAGTATTTTATTGGTACGCTATTTATCATTTAAAAAGCAAAAATCTATTTTTTGTAATTATGAGTCATAATATGATGCAAATCATCCCGGCTTTGTAAAAAAACTTATCTTTGCGCTATTGAAAACGAAAAATACGATTCCCGAAGACGGAACATTACTTCCATTAATGGAAGAATTTTACACCATACAAGGCGAAGGTTATAACTCAGGAAAAGCAGCCTATTTTATTAGGCTGGGCGGTTGTGATGTGGGCTGCCACTGGTGTGATGTGAAAGAAAGTTGGGACGCAAACTTACACCCACTTACTGCAATAGAAGCAATTGTTGAAAACGCGGATAAACATCCCGGTAAGGCCGTAGTAGTTACCGGAGGCGAACCATTGTTGTATAATTTAGATAACCTTACCCAACAACTTAAAGCAAAAGGCATAGCAACTTTTATTGAAACCTCTGGCGCATATCCCCTATCTGGGTTTTGGGATTGGATTTGTTTATCTCCAAAAAAATTTAAGGCACCAAGAAAAGATATCGCTCCTTTTGCAAATGAGTTAAAAGTGATTGTTTTTAACAAAAGCGATTTTTTGTGGGCCGAAGAGCATGCTGAAATGGTGTCACCAACTTGCAAACTATATCTGCAACCAGAGTGGTCTAAAGCAAGCGAAATGACACCTTTAATTATTGAATACGTAATGAACAACCCTAAATGGGAAATATCTTTGCAAACGCATAAATTTTTGAATATTCCTTAAAATTTATAGCTTTATTTTTTAACCACTTTTATGAAACGCTTAGTTCATCTAGTAATCTTACTGTTAGCTTTCCAAGTTGGTTTGTCGCAAACGAAATATACTTCCAATAATAGAAATGCGATAAAAAGTTACGAGAAAGCTAGGTCCTTATTAGATTTAAACGAATTTGAACAAGCCAGTACCGAACTTAAAAGTGCCATTAAACAAGATGAAAAATTTGTAGAAGCTTATTTGCTTTTAGCAGATGTTTACCGAGTGACTTTTAACTATTTAAATGCAAAAGAGGCTTATAAACAGGCCTTTAAAATAGATCCAAATTTTGCTCCAGAACGCTATTATTTTTTTGCGGAAAGTGAGCTAAAAACCGGTGATTATGAGCAAGCATTAACGCATTATAAGCTATACAAAAACCAAGGAAACCCATCAATCCAAAGAATTGAACTTGCAGATAAGTATATTAAAGACTGTGAGTTTGCCATTGAAGCGGTAAAGAATCCAGTTCCTTTTAAACCCGAAAACCTAGGACCAAATGTAAATACGGCAGACCAAGAGTATTTGGCGGCTTTAACTACGGACGAAAGCACCTTAATTTTCACTAGACAAATTAATAGAAACGAAGATTTTTACCGAAGCTATAAAGATGGCGAAAGTTGGACGAAGGCTACTTTTTTGAGCAACAACATTAACACACCTTCCTATAACGAGGGAGCTCAATGCCTTTCCCCGGATGGACAGTTTTTGTTTTTCACGGGCTGCAACCGACCAGATGGGTTAGGAAGATGCGACATTTACGTTTCGCAAAAAGAAGGAGAAGGTTGGAGCAAGCCTGTTAACCTAGGCTTTCCTATCAATACCAAAGGTTGGGAATCACAACCTTCACTATCTGCTGATGGCAGAACGCTTTATTTTGTAAGTGATAGACGTGGCGGCTACGGAAGTTATGATATTTGGAAAAGTGAGATTGGTGACGATGGTAAATGGGCGATGCCCGTAAACTTAGGCCCTAACATTAACACTTCTTATGATGAGCAATCCCCGTTTATTCATCCAGACAATCAAACGCTTTATTTCTCCTCAAACGGATGGGTGGGTTTAGGTAATAAAGATTTGTTTATTTCGAGATTAGACACTACTGGGAACTGGGCTTTACCCCAAAATTTAGGCTATCCGATAAATACATATGGGGAAGAAAGCGGGCTTACCATAAACGCCAGCGCAACTAAAGCATATTTCTCATCTGATAATTTTGACGGTTATGGTGGTTTTGATATTTACTCGTTCCCTCTACCAGAAAAAATTCGCCCTATTGCTGTTAATTACGTAAAAGGGGTGGTTTTTGATGCCGAGACTAAAGCAAAGCTTGGCGCTTTGGTAGATATTATTGATTTAAAAGACGACAAAACGCTGCACATTTCTTATTCCGACAAAATTGATGGAACTTTTTTAACTACCCTATCGACCGGGAAAGAATATAGTATTAACGTATCTAAAGATGGCTATCTGTTTTACTCTGAGAATTTTTCCATAGAGAAAAACCAAATTGGCAAGCCAATTATTTTGGAAGTTCCTTTACAGAAAATTGCGGTAGGCAAAAAGGTAGTGCTTAAAAACATATTTTTTGATAGCAATAAATTTGATCTAAAAACTGCATCAAAGGCAGAATTAAAGAAGTTGATAGAGTTTTTAAAAGAAAATGCTAAAACGGCGATAGAAATCAGCGGCCATACAGACGATATCGGCAATGACCAATCAAATTTGACTTTATCACAAAACCGATCTAAGGCGGTTTATAATTATTTGGTAACTTACGGAATTGACGGCAAGCGATTAACCTTTAAAGGTTACGGTGAGTCCACCCCTATTGCAGATAACGATACAGAAGAAGGAAGAGCGAACAACAGACGCACCGAATTCATCATTACTTCCATAGGGAAGTAATGGTTCTTAGCCAAGAAAGGTTTTATAGTTTGAAACGAACTATAGCAATACTAATTATCCAATTCAGTTAAATCAAATTTATTCCCTTTCAAAAAGTACTTTAAAGTTTTTTTACCAGTTGGCTTACTAGTGCTGTCAGCATCAGCAAACATCTCAAATTCTCTGTAAAGCTCACCACCTTTCACGTAAAACTTATCATTTCCGCGATATTGCTTTTGCGTTTTAGATGTTAAATCTGGAAAAGTTATTTTATTAACATTTTTACCGTTAAACTCATAACACAACACATCAGCGGTATGGTATTTATCGTTTTTGGTAAAGTAAACTACAATCTCTGGATTGCTATCTTTATCCATATCGGTATTAAAAATTTCTTCCAAATGCCCATCTAAATTATCTGTAGAGGCAACGGTAAAATCGTTCTTTAAAGAATCGGAACGTAACACTAAAATGGATGAGGATGAATCTGATCCTCTGCCCCAAGCCAGAACATCAAAGATTACTTCGGGGCCAATTTCTACTTTTAAATGCTTTTTAAATGGTGCCGACATTACAGCTTTTGATACTTGTTTTTTACCTACATCATCCTTTTTTTGCGATTCACTACAGGAAAATAAGATGATAGAAACGCCGGCTAAAACAAAGATATTTTTAAGATTTATCATAACTAATTGAATAACATCACAGCCGGTATTTCTATTTTCTTACCGTCTGTTCCTTTTACAGAAACTTTTAAAGTTGACCCAGGTCCATTATCAAAATAAGTGACTTTAATTTTATGCAAACCAGCCTGTAATGCGACACCGGCCGATTTCTCGTAACGAGCATGCTCGCCGTCATTATCAATAATGAGCTCATCATCAATATACAAACGGCTACCATCATCACTATAAAGTGAAAACTCAAAAGTTGCATTTTCATTTACGTTGATATAGCCTGTAAAAACTATTCCGAATTCTCTGGCTCTATTGACTCCTTTTAAAAACGATATTTGAGGAGTAATACCGCGTTGTGTGGCCAGTGCGGTATCAATTTCTGAACTGTATTTAAACTTACCAGGAACGTAATGGTATTTTAGTCCGCCTTGTTTTAGGTTGCCATTGGCCGGCGTTGCTTTAAGCGTATCTATGTTACGTAAAATGGTGGTAGTGACTGGACTACGTTTGCCAGATGGCGTAATCACAATAGATTTTACCGGTCTATACTCCCCCTTTGGCACATTTACGGTAAAGGGCTGGTTATATAACCTAGTGGTTTCGTTTGGTTGATAACCATCAATGGTATAATAAATTTTAGCTCCATTTACCGATGGTTTATAATCAAAGGTATAGTTACTGATTACGTTTATGGTAGTGTCTTTTGCGCCAATAACTTCTGGAACGCGATAAAGTGTATTTGTTTTATCTAACCACGACAGATGGTTAAGAACGTTGATTTCGTTAAAAGATTTAAAATTTTTGTTGTTAGGATTTGTCCACGCTGTTTCTGATAAAGCAAATAGCCTTGGCAGCAACATATATTCAGCATGAGCTGGCGTGGTAATATATTCTGTCCATAAATTAGCTTGGACACCTAAAATATATTTTTGTTGAGCTGGGGATAGTATAGATGGGGTTGGATTGTAATTGTAAATTTTCTGAATTCTTCCATCGCCACCGATAGTTACTGGCTCTTGCGACGATAAACCTTGCGTATGATCAATGTATAATCCATCTGTACTAGGCGACATGATAACGTAGTGATTTTGCCTGGCAGCGGCAATTCCGCCTTGCACTCCTCTCCAGCTCATTACCGTGGCGTTTGGCGCTAAACCACCTTCTAAAATCTCATCCCAACCAATTATTGACCTGCCTTTTTTATTTACAAATTTTTCTATTCGATGAATGAAATAAGATTGGAGTTGCTCTTCGTTTTTGAGTCCCTCTTTTTTAATTCGCTTTTGACAATAAGAACAAGTTTTCCAAACTGTTTTTGGAGCTTCGTCTCCACCAATGTGGATATTTTGCGATGGAAAAAGAGCAATTACTTCTGTTAATACATCTTCTAAAAAATTAAAAGTATTGTCTTTTCCTGCACAAAAAATATCAGGAAATACGCCCCACTTTTCTGCAACTTTATAAGGCCCTGGATTTGTGCCGCACCCTAATTCTGGATAAGCGGCCAAGGCTGCCATTGCATGCCCGGGCATCTCAATCTCTGGAACAACTGTAATGTACTTTTTATCAGCGTAAGCGATAATTTCCTTAATTTCTTCTTGCGTATAAAACTCACCGTACTTATTACCATCAAACCATTGTGGCATTCTGTCGTGGTAATTGCCAATTAGGGTTTGCGCTCTATAAGCACCAACTTGTGTTAGTTTAGGATATTTTTTTATTTCGATTCTCCATCCTTGATCATCTGTTAAATGCCAATGGAAATTATTGAGTTTGTACATCGCCATTAAATCGATATACTTTTTAATAAAATCTAATGGAAAATAATGCCGTACTACATCTAAATGCAATCCGCGATAAGCGTAACGGGGTTCGTCAACAATTTTGCATTGCTGGATTTGATGACTTTCTAAGCCATTTAAATAAAGCTGAATTAAACTTTGAGTAGCGTAAAAAATACCTTTATTGGTTCCGGTTAATTGGATGCGATTTGCATTTACGTCCAAAACATAAGCTTCTGGTGCAAAACCTTTAGGATTTGTAGAATTAAAAGAAATCACACTTTCTGGAGCTTGCGAAAAACTTTTAGCCAAAGCTAAATCATAACCTTCCTTATCTTTCACTATAGCTTTAAAAAGCTCTGCCGTTTGCCTGTCAGCATCGTTTTCATATTGTAAAACCGTTTTCTCAGTAAGCTTAAAAAAGCCCGATTTTAAAGCTACAGATTGAGGCGCTGGTATAATTCCTAAAGTTTGATTGTTAGTTTGGGCAAACGCAAAAGATGTAAAAAACATCAGAATTGCTAATAGTTTATATCTCATTAATAAGCTTTTCGTTTTAACAAAGCTAAAAAAATATAATAAGAGGAGTTAATTGCATCAAAAAAGGCCTGTGTAAACACAGGCCTTCTAAATAAATTAGAAAATATTTTTATTCTTGATCTTCTTTAGCAGCTAAATAGCGCTCGGCTTCTAAAGCAGCCATACATCCTGTACCGGCCGCTGTAACTGCTTGACGGTAGATCTTGTCTTGGGCATCGCCACAAACATAAACACCTTTAATCTCAGTTGCTGTGCTATCTGGGTGGGTAATTAAATAACCCACTTCGTCCATTTTTAACCAATCTTTAAAAATATCAGTGTTTGGCTTATGCCCAATAGCTACGAAAAAACCTGTTGCTGGCACATCTATTTCTTCTTGAGTTTGGTTATTAACTACCTTAACTCCGGTTACAGATTTACCATCACCCAGAATTTCTTTGGTCTCACTGTTATATAAAATTTCAATATTCTTTGTATTCAAAACACGCTTAACCATTGCTTTGGATGCTCTAAATTCATCTCTACGCACCAACATGGTTACTTTATTACAAAGTTTAGCCAAGTAAGTTGCTTCTTCTGCCGCGGTATCTCCTGCGCCAACAATTACAACATCTTGATTTTTAAAGAAGAAACCATCGCAAACTGCGCAAGCTGAAACGCCAAAACCGTTGTATTTTTCTTCGGATGGTAAGCCTAACCATTTTGCAGACGCTCCTGTTGAAATAATTACGGTATCGGCTAAAATGGTTGTATTTTCATCAACCACCACTTTATGTATTGGTCCGCTGAAATCCACACCCGAAACATAACCAAAACGGATATCAGTACCAAAACGTTCTGCCTGCTTCCGAAAGTCTTCCATCATTTCTGGGCCCATCACTCCACCCGGGTAACCTGGAAAATTCTCAACATCGGTAGTATTGGTTAACTGACCTCCCATTTGCATCCCAGTAATCATTACTGGTTTTAAATCTGCTCTAGCTGCATAAATAGCGGCTGTATAACCTGCCGGTCCCGATCCTATAATTAAGCACTGAACGTGTTCTAATTCTTCTGTCATGTTAAAATATTGTTGCGCAAATTTAGTGTTCGCAAACGCTATTGCCAAATGTAAAACTTTTTTTGAGCAGAGAATGCTTTGTTAATGACAGAATAATTGAATTTAGAGGGATTGAATCCCCCGTCGTTATGAATAAATGATTGAGTTTTAAGTAGGTGGGTGAGTAAATAATTAACTGTTAGTTAATGGGCACAGGATTAGATTTTGAAGAAACAAATAGCATATTAACAATAACAAATCTAGCAAAATGCGCCAGCGGCGCAACCGCTTTGTAACTCACAGTCTAAGCAAGCCCCTGTCCCATCGGGACTACCCAATCATTAGCAACAAAGAAAAGAATCAAAATAAACTAATGCAAAGTCTTAATTTTAGACACAATCTCTTCAAACAGCTTATTTGCTTCCTCCAAATCAAAATCAACATGCTGTTGTTTTTTTATACCCGAATCGGATAGTTTGATATGAAGCGTTGGTTCTATACCTTGATTAGTTAAACAGGCTTTTGCACAAGCAAGCGGGCAACCATCAATCACCACAATTTTCCGTTTAGCTTTTGCAACTTTAACCAGCGCTTTAACATTACCACCAACTCCTGCAATGCAAGACATTTCTGCTTTCTGCGACCGATCCAACTTTACTGCGATATGGTTTGCCATTTGCGCAGCGTTAGAACAGCCAGAACAAGAATATACTAAAGGCTTATCATTTGTCTTCACATCGTACCATTTTAAAACATAAACCTAATTACCTAACAAACTAACCACCTAACAAACTAACCACCTAACAAACTGAATTACCCTTCATAAATAGCACCCGAAGTAGGTGTTTCTTTTAATTCGACACGTTTTAATTGGCTTATTTGTGGCTTAATTTTATTCCATAACCAAACAACCATTAATTCGCAGGTTGGGTTTTCCAAGCCGTCTACTTCGTTTAAAAATTGATGATCTACCAAATCTAAAATCGGATTTACTGCTTTTTTAATATCATTAAAATCAATTATCCAACCTTGCTCAGCATCAATTTCCCCTTCAAAAAACAAGGTTAAGTGATAGGTATGGCCGTGTATTTTACGGCATTTATGCGTTTCGGAAACATTGGGCAAATAATGCGCTGCATCAAAAGTGAACTGCTTGTAAATAATCATTTGGCGTAAAAAATTTATTAAACACAAAAATGGTTTAACGCGTCTTTAAATGAAATGATAACCATCACAAATCATATTAAGATTTCCCTAAAAGCTCAAAAAGATTAGAAAGATATTGATTACCTGAAAATTAGCATTTTAAATAAACCCGAAGACGCTCTTTACCCTGCTTTTTCCCAAACTAATTTCTCGCCAAATACTCTGGTACTATCCGTCATTTTGGCTTTAGTAAGTTGTATGCACCAAACCTCGCCGGCTTTTGCTAATGCCATTGGGTTACGCTGATGATAATATTTTGCTGGCGATGTTTCCAACGGAAAATCATCATACAAAACGCGACCAGTAAATTGCAAGCCTTTTAAAGCTAAAAGACCGCTTTTTTGCGGGAGTATAGTGCCAGATATTTCAGCATTTATTTTTAAAGATTGTGAGTGAAGTGTATTTTCTGATGACTTAAAAAGCAGTAGCTTTTGTGTAGGTTCAAATACATAAAAACAATTAAAACAGTAGGGCTTGCCTTGACTATCTAAATAGCAAATAGTCGCAATTTTATTCTCCTCAATAAAATCTATTAGGTCTTTTTTCATTGAATTTTGTTGAATTTGGATTTAAAAAAAGCCATCAGCAAAACGCTGAAGGCTAATGAAATTTAGAATGAACCATATCTCTCAAAAAATGCTTTCTCCAAGATTTCGCGATGATCTGGATGGGCAATTTCAATTAAAGCCTTTCCCCTTTGTTTTAAACTCTTGCCAAATAGATTTACTTTGCCATATTCTGTAACTACCCAATGTACGTGACCTCTGGTGGTTACCACGCCCGCACCTTGTTTTAAAAATGGCGTAATTCTAGAAATGCCTTTGTTGGTGACTGATGGTAAAGCAATAATCGGTTTGCCGCCTGGAGATAAAGATGCGCCTCTGATAAAATCCATCTGCCCACCAATACCTGAGTACTGGAAAGTCCCAATAGAATCCGCACAAACCTGACCCGTTAAATCTAATTCGATAGCGCTGTTGATAGCAATTACTTTAGGATTTTGTCTGATGATGCTGGTATCGTTTACGTAATTGATGTTCATTACCCTAATGGATGGGTTATCATCCACAAAATCATAGAGTTTTTTGGTGCCAACCATAAAAGAGGTTACCGATTTCCCTTTGTTCAGTTTTTTGTTAAGGTTATTGATTACACCACTTTCTATCAGCGGGATTACGCCATCTGATAACATTTCGGTATGTAAACCTAAGTTTTTATGGTTTGATAGGTTTTTCAAAACTTGATCTGGAATGCTGCCAATGCCCAGTTGCAGGGTCGAGCCATCTTCAATTAACGAAGTTACATTTTTACTAATTGCAACAATAGCATCATTGGCTTTTGACGAATAATCTACCTCCGGCAGATCACTCGCATGCCAAATCATTGCGTCTAATTTACTGGTATGAATAAAGCCATCTCCGTGGGTACGTGGCATATTTGGGTTTACCTGTGCAATTACTTTCTTAGCATTATCTAACGCTGCTTTTGCAACGTCAACAGAAGTCCCTAAGGTGCAGTAACCATGTTTATCAGGTTCAGAAACCTGTAGAATGGCAACATCAATTGGTAAAAAATCATCGTTAAACAAAAGTGGAATCTCACTTAAAAAAACAGGAACATAATCTCCATGAGCGCTATTTACTGCCGCTCTTGAATTTGCAGAAACAAACAAAGAATTAAAGAAGAAACTGGAATTATACTTTTCATCGTTAAAATTACTATCACCCAAAGTAGTGATACTTACCAATTCAACATTTCTTAACTCCTCGTAGCGATTTTGCAAAGCAGTAATCAGGATAGTTGGCGTTGCGGCACTGCCGTGTAAAAAAACCCGATCTCCAGATTTAACCATTTTAACCGCTTCTTCGGCAGAGGTGTAATTTGTCTTCGTCATAATATTAGTATTAAATGTTGTTAGCTGTTACAGCTATTAGTTTTTGCTTTTGATATTGAACAGTACTTATAAAATATGCTAGTGCTATAAACGGTAGTGATAAATTACTTACAAAAAGATAAAATGTCAAATGTGGAAGGTAAACTTTAAATACGGCTAAAAATACCGATCCAAACAGCAACGCTAAGTAAATTACCGTATTTGCGATAAAAAGATAGTTTAATTTAGTTGGAGGTTTACAAAACCCAGCTCTTGTAAATAAATCAATAATTAACGGAGACAAACTACCCAAAGTCAATAGATGAATGTATCCAATAATTAAATTCCGACTACTAAACGCCCAGTTTCCAATTACTGGAACAGCTATTAAAAGCTGAAATAAAAACTGTAAGCTCATTGCCAATAGCGCCATCTTAGCCAAAAAGCTTAACGATTTCAAATCGGCCTTGAGCCTAGAAATCAAAATTACCCAAGCTAATAGGTGTGCAAGCGCAGCAGCAAAAACTACCACGTAAACCCAGTTTTTAGGCGTCGTCCATAAAGTAAACATGGCGTATAAAGGCAAAGTAGAAATGGCGAATACTTTTGTCCAAAAAGCAATGTTCTTACTAACCTTCAAATTAGGTTTTAAATAACTTTTAAAAAACAAACCCAGCAGCGCCAATTGCATAAAACCATTAAGCTGAAAATGCAAGTAAAAGTAAATTGAATTTTGCTGCAAGGCCATATCCTTAAAACCGGCGCCTTTTAAATACCCTAAAAAAAACGGACCAAGAGAAGAAATTACCAAAAAAAACAAACTACTTTTTAATAGAATATTTACTGCTGAATGATTGGTTTTTTTTAATGCATTAGATTTAAACATCATAAAAGTGAACCAGTAGCTAATAAATATGAAGCATGTTGATAGAACGATAGAGGCTGTTTGATAACCCGTTAAAAAAAAGCTAATTAGCATTCCAAAACTCACCAGAATGGTGAGTATGAAAATTTGTTTGAATTGAGCTTTTAAAAGTAAACTTTCGTTTTTAAAATGATAAAAAAGCAGAAGGATTATGGCTAAAAACATCCACCCGGCGAAAGCAAAATGCGAATGCGCATGTAATAGAAATTGATAGTCAACGGCAGGTATACTAGAAACATGCATATAGCGCAAAACTGCTCCAGCAATTGCCAAAACCACAAAATTAAACAACACCCAAACCGGATAGTTTACTTTACGTGATATAGAATTTGAAAAAGCAATCATTACAATTATTTATTTTTTTGTTCTCACTAAAGCAGCCAAAACTGTTGAATTTCTTGATTGGTTTGGCAACAAGCTCAATTTACGCTTTGCAAATTCGAATCTATATGCTGGGTAAAAAATATTAAAAAATAAATCCTCCATAACATCGGTTATTTCCGTGGTTAATTTGAAGCACTCTCTACAAAACTTAGTTAAAACCATTTTTCTTTATTTTAAATAAAACAATAACAATATTACTGATGTAAAGCACCGCAGTTACCGAGAAACAAATAAGTCCAAAACAAATCATCGGTTTTATTGATAGCGCCAAGCCTAAACTAAAACAAATGATAAACAATAAAAACGATAAAAACTGAATGTTTAATAATTGGCGATTGTAAAGTTTTGAAGCTAAGAACTCTGGTTTTAAATACTGCAATGATTGCTTACTTTCTGTTAAAAACATAAACGGAAAGGTTTTAAAAGTTTGCCCTAATAGCAGTGAACTAATCCAACCTAAAAGTATTAACGACCCATAAACCATAGTTAATCTAATGGCCAACGCACCCGCTTTAAGCTGATAAAAAATAATGAATGGCAATAAGAAAACCGCAATAACTAATAGCAAAACAGACAGTAGCGTATGAGCAATTGGCGCATCCAGCTTTAACCTAACGCAAGGTTTAGTGCACTGGTAAATATAAACTAACCAGCAGCTTATACCTAACACAGCAATTAAGAAAATTATGTAAGTTGCTATGTTTAAATCGAAAATAAAAGTATCAACAAAAAACAGCAGTAAGCCTAAGTTAATTAAATAGTAGCTCCACTTTAGTAAAGCATTATTTGCTTTTTCTGAACCTAAAAAAAGAGGTAAAAGCTTAGTACTTAAACCAATAATTAAGAGTAAAAACCAGCCTACAAAACCAGCGTGAGCATGAATTCTTAAAAACAGTAAATGGTCTCTAGGCAAAAATGCGTAGCGGAAATTAAAGACCATAAGCACCCCTAGAATTGCCGTAAACAGCAGCCAAATAGATGATGTAAGTATAAAATCTTGATGGATATCTGGTTTTTTTATTTTTTGAGCCGTAAAAGAAAGGTTTATGGTGAAAGATGCAATACCTGTTAAAAGCAACAAGCTACCACATTGCATGTGCAAGCCTGGCTCAAAAACCCAGAAACTATAAACCAAGTCTATCAACCCCAAGTAAAAAGTAGCCAGGCTAAACCAAGCCAATTTATAACTATATAATTCTGTTTCTAAAACAATAGGTATTAGCTGGTAACACAACCCAAAAATCATACTAGCCCAACCCAAAGCCGCTGTATGTGTAATAGCTAATAAATGTGGCTGAAAGTAATGTGCATCAAAATCGTTTACGCTAAAAAAAAGCATAGGTATTAACGCTAAAAAAGTAACTGCCGCAACTAAGTAATGGGCAATTACAATTTTGTATAAACTGCGATGTTGTTTGATAATGATACTCACAATTTTATGCTATAGCTCGATAATGGACAAAATCGTTTGTCTCTTTGATTGTCTTTTTAAGAATTCCGGTATAAATTTAACCGCGTGGCGTTAATACCACGCAGTTAAAACTTACAACTAATCAAACACAATTTCTTTTTCTAGTGCAATGGCTTTGGGGAATAAAATATTATTCTCAAGGTGTACGTGGTTAAACAAGTCATTCTCAAACTCTGCAAATTTCGTAAACAAAATCTGATAAGAACTACACGCTCCGTAAGGCAACTCAAAGTTATTGGTTAGGTTTCTTATAGCTTGCATATCCTCGCCAGCTTTTTCATGCTCGGTCTCCATCATTTGAGTTGGCGTATTTATTTTTCCAAATGGCGCAGTAGGAAGACTTCTTTCATCTTTTTTAGCCTGTACCAACTCCTTAATGTATGGAAATAAGATATTTTCTTCTTTCATTAAGTGCAAAGCGAAATCTTTAGCTAAAGAACTAAAAACTGTTGCTACCTCTAATAATTCGGGATGGCCACTACCATGTACCGTGGCTACTTTATTTGAAAGCTCTACCATAAATGGTAAACTCTCTTTTACATACTTGTGGTGCGTATTTATAATATAATCTGCTAAAAAGTCTAAGTCCCAGTTATCAAAGTCAAAATAAGTATTATCATCTTCTTTAAAAGCGTTAAGCTCTGTTTCAACTATCTCAACATCAATGCCTTTCCGATCACAAACTTCTTTCAAAGTCTTTTTACCACCACAACAGAAATCGATTCCAAATTTTTTAAATACTTGCGCTTTCCTAAAATCTTTTGTCACCATTTCTCCAATGGTATCATCTGCATTTGCTTGTCTTTTCTCAATTTTAACTTTCCATACCTCTGGCCCGTTCTCTAAATATTCCCAAGTAAAAGTTTGTCCGCGTTCCGCAAGTAATTGATAATACAAAGGTTTTGGATCGTGATCATTATTAATGATAAATGCTTTACCATCTTCTAGCTTATCAAACGTGTCAAAAATTGTTGGATGTTTAAAACGAGGTTCTATTTGTGTAACATCTAAAGTTTCCATTTTTGTATAATTTTTTATTTTTTGTTATGATTAACTTGAAGAGCAATCAACGGTCACATTTTACTCCTTGTTATTTAAAACAAATCTAAATACAGAACCCCGCCAAAAATATGACTGCTATCACCTATAGCTTTGACACTTAACAACTCAGCAAATACAAGTGAGGTTATTAACATTTATAAATCGCAAAGGAATTCCAAAAAAAGCGCATTAAGCCCCCCTAAACACAGTTATGTAAATAAAAAGTGATCATAATCACCCAACATTATCGTCTTAGTCATTATATTGTCACGTGTATCGGGCTACTTTTGCTCTATTAAAAAATCTATTGTTTATTAAGTATGATGCAAGCAGACAAATTTTATTATGATAACAAAATCGTTAGAGATTTTGCAATCGCGACGTTGGTTTGGGGAATTATAGGGATGACGGTAGGTCTATTAGCCGCCACCCAGCTTTTTAGCCCTTCCATGAACCTTGGTAACCAATACACCACATTTGGTAGGATTAGGCCATTACACACCAATGCGGTTATTTTTGCTTTCGTAGGGAATGCAATTTTTATGGGAGTCTATTACTCTTTGCAGCGCTTGGTAAAAGCCCGGATGTTTAGTGATGCATTAAGCAAAATTCATTTTTGGGGCTGGCAGTTAATTATTGTTTCTGCGGTAATTACATTACCCTTAGGTTTTACAAGTTCTCACGAATATGCAGAGTTAGAATGGCCCATTGATATTGCAATCACCATTATTTGGGTGATTTTTGGTGTCAATATGTTTGGTACCATTATCAAAAGAAGAGAGCGACATTTATATGTGGCCATTTGGTTCTACATCGCAACATTTATTACGGTTGCGGTTTTACACGTTGTAAACTCTTTCCAATTACCTATTTCTGCATTTAAAAGCTATTATATTTATGCGGGTGTTCAGGACGCTTTGGTACAATGGTGGTATGGACATAACGCAGTAGCGTTTTTCTTAACGACTCCTTATTTAGGTATGATGTATTACTTCTTACCTAAAATGGCAAATCGTCCAATTTACTCTTACCGATTAAGTATACTCCACTTTTGGGCTTTAATATTTATCTATATCTGGGCGGGTCCGCACCATTTACTTTATACTTCTTTACCAGGATGGGCACAGTCTGTAGGTGTTGCATTCTCAATTATGCTTATCGCACCAAGTTGGGGTGGTATGATCAATGGTTTACTTACCCTGCGTGGCGCTTGGGATAAAGTACGAGATGATGTAACGCTTAAGTTTATGGTGGTTGCGTTAACCGCCTATGGTATGGCAACTTTTGAAGGTCCATTATTATCCCTTAAAGGTGTAAACGCTATTGCTCACTTTACCGACTGGATAGTGGCTCACGTTCACGTTGGCGCTTTAGGCTGGAACGGTTTCTTAACATTTGGTGTAATGTATTGGTTAATTCCACGCATCTACAAAACCAAATTGTATTCACATAAACTGGCATCTTTTCACTTTTGGATTGGCACTTTAGGAATTCTATTTTACGCTATTCCGCTATACTGGGCTGGTTTTGCGCAAGGCCTAATGTGGAAAGAATTTACCCCAGAAGGCTTATTAAAATATGCTAACTTCTTAGAAACTGTTACTCGTATTTTACCAATGTACATTATGCGCTCAATAGGTGGTACAATGTATCTAATTGGTGTGTTGGTAATGGCTTATAACTTAGTTAAAACTGCTAGATCAGGTAAATTGGTTAGCAACGAATATGCTGAAGCGTTACCACTACCTGCGTTACCAGAAGACAGCAAAAAAGAGTTTTGGCATCGTAAAATTGAGCGTAAGCCAATGGTAATGTTGGTGTTAAGCTTAATTGTGATTTTAATTGGTGGAATGGTCGAAATGCTTCCAACGTTCTTCATCAAATCAAACGTACCAACCATAGCAAGCGTAAAACCATATACCCCGCTTGAATTACACGGTAGAGATTTGTACATCCGTGAGGGTTGCGTAAACTGTCACTCACAAACCGTACGTCCGTTCCGTTCAGAAACAGAACGTTATGGTGAATACAGTAAAGCCGGTGAGTTTGTTTATGATCATCCATTTCTTTGGGGATCTAAGCGTACCGGTCCGGATTTACATCGCCAAGGTGGAAAATATAGTAACGCTTGGCATTATAACCACATGATGGATCCAAGAACAATGTCTCCAGGAAGTATCATGCCTAATTACGATTGGTTAATTGATCAAGATTTAGATATCAGTACAACTGGTGCTAAAATTAGAGCAATGCAAACTTTGGGCGTTCCTTATCCAAAAGGTTTTGATGCTATTGCAAATCAGGACTTAGATAAGCAAGCGGCTGCTATTGCAGAGAACTTATCATTTGATAAAATTAAGGTGAGTAAAGACAAAGAGATTATCGCCATCATCGCTTACTTACAGCGTTTGGGTATTGATATCAAAAACAAAAATTAAACCGGATAAAAGATGTTCAAACAATTCGTAAAAACATTACAGGGAGACGAGGTTTTCATGCTCATCTCACTTTCAATCTTCTTTCTTTTCTTTATAGGCGCAACAATAGCGCTTATAAGAATGAAGAAAAATCATTTGGATCACATGAGTAATATCCCATTAGACGACAACACAGAAACATATAATTAACCTATATTATTATGCGTTTAAAAAACACAATATTTTTTGCCATTGCTTTCATGTTTTTAAGTACAGCAGACACCTATGCAGCTACCACTACCGAAATTATGAATGGGATTGCTTTAGGTGCAATCATATCAACACTGTTATTAATTATAATTGTATGCTTTGTTTTACTAAAAACATTTAAAGTACTTACAGCATTAATATTACCTACTGAACAACACGTTACGAAAACTAGTACAGTTGTAGATGTAAAAACAGTAACTCATGAAACTTCGCAAACTGACAAACTAACTTTATGGCAAAAACTGCTATCATTAAAGCCTTTATCTCAAGAAAAGGAGCTTTTAATCATGCATGATTATGACGAAATACAAGAACTGGACAACCCAATACCAGCTTGGTTTAACTGGTTGTTTTATGGTTCTGTTGTATTTGCAGTAGTTTACATGTTAAACTACCACGTTTTTAATCTTGGAAAACTACAAGATGAAGAATATGCTATAGAAATGAAACAAGCAGAAGTTGCAAAAGAAGCTTATTTAGCAAAATCGGGAAACGCAATTGACGAAAACAGCGTTAAAATTGATAAGTCTGCTGCAGTTTTAGACGCAGGTAAAGCAGTTTACGCTCAAAATTGTGTGGCTTGCCACGGCCAAAATGCAGAAGGTGTTGTTGGTCCTAACTTAACAGATGATTACTGGCTACATGGCGGAAAAATTGGAAGCGTTTTTAAAACGATCAAATATGGGGTACCAGAAAAAGGAATGATTGCTTGGGAAAAACAATTGAGCCCAAAACAAATATCAGACGTATCTAACTATATTGAATCTTTAAAGGGTACGAATCCAGCAAACCCTAAAGCAGCACAGGGAGATAAGGAGTAAGAGCCTCATCCTAAATCCTTCTCCAAAGGAGTAGGACTTGCTTATTGTTGGTTTTAGCTGAATGTGTAGCTGAGAGACATGCTGATGAACCGACAATATGAGATTTTGATACTTGATACTCATATCTTGATACGCTAAAAGTACTTGATACTAACATCTTTATACTTTAAAGAATGGCAGAAGAAGAAATTAAATATTATCATCAAACTGTAGATCAAAACGGGAAGCGTAAATGGCTTTATCCTTTAATTAGGATTGACCAATGGTACAAATACAGAACCTATATCGCTTATGCGTTGTTGGCGTTTTTATTTGCAGCACCTTACATTAAAATTAACGGTCATCAGTTTTTGTTATTCAACATTATTGAGCGTAAGTTTATTCTGTTTGGACAAGTTTTTTGGCCTCAAGATTTCTTCATTATTGTTTTGATGATGCTGACTGGTTTGGTTGGTATTGTTTTATTTACCAGCGCCTTCGGTAGGATATTTTGTGGATGGATTTGTCCTCAAACTATCTTTTTAGAAATGGTTTTTAGACGGATTGAAGTTTGGATTGAAGGCGAACCTGCAGCTCGTAAAAAACTTGATAACAGTCCCTGGACTAAAGATAAAATTGTTAAAAAAACCGGTAAGCATGTTATTTATGTGCTGATCTCCTTTTTTATAGCCAACACTTTTTTAGCTTATATTATAGGTACAGAAGAACTTTGGAAAATTATTACCGAACCTATTACCTTACACTTAGTGGGTTTCATTAGTATTTGGTTATTTACCGCAGCCTTTTACTACGTGTTTGCCCATTTTAGGGAGTTGGTTTGTATTGTAGCTTGCCCTTATGGGCGATTACAAGGTGTTTTACTCGATAAAAACTCATTGGTTGTTGCCTACCATTATTTAAGGGGAGAACCTAGAGGCCGTATCAAAAAGAACGAAGTCGATCAAAAACCATTGGGAGATTGCGTAGACTGTAATTTGT
This sequence comes from Sphingobacteriales bacterium, assembly GCA_038243635.1. GTDB lineage: Bacteria > Bacteroidota > Bacteroidia > Sphingobacteriales > Sphingobacteriaceae > Pseudopedobacter. The sequence goes on along the minus strand of JBBSQW010000010.1, from coordinate 27,327 downwards.
GCGTTGCCGTTTGCCCTACTGGTATTGATATTAGAGAGGGAACACAATTAGAATGTGTAAACTGTACGGCTTGTATAGATGCTTGTAATCAGGTTATGGATAAAGTAAACCGCCCAAGAAACTTGATTGGTTACTACTCTGAAGAGATGATTAAAAATGATGAAAGAGCTCCGAAGTTAACTTTACGGATGAAAGCTTATGGTATCATCATCTTGATTATGATTTCAATTTCTACGTATTTCATTCTCTCTAAAAAGGACATTGATGTAAGTATTTTAAGAGCCGCTGGAACAATGTATCAAGAACAACCCGGTAATTTTGTAAGCAATCTATACACAGCAGAAGTGGTTAATAAATCTGCAAAAACTGTTACAATTGATTTTGTTCCTGGCGATAAAATGCAGAAGATACAATGGGTTCAACCGATTGACAGCTTGGCAGCGGAAGCGACTATAAAAGTTACTTTCTTTTTGTTAGTGCCAGAATCCGCTATCAAAAAAACAAAAACATCCGTCACCGTACAAGTAATACAAGACGGTGCCGTTATTGATAATATTGAAACAAATTTTTTAGGACCTGTAAATTAAAATAGCATGAATTGGGGAAAAGGATTAGTGATTGGTTTAGCATCATTCATGATTTTTATAACGGTGCTGGTTGTGCTGATGTTTAGAACAGCAGAAGATAATTTCGATAAGGATTATTACGAAAGAGGCTTAACCTACGACATTGACTACAATCAGATGCAGCAAGTAATTAGAGACAAAGTTGAACCTGTGGTTAAGCAAACTAATGAATATGTCAACATTACTTTTGCTGCGGCTGATAGCGGTTCGGTAAACTTCAAGCGCCCATCTGATAGTAAAAAAGACCAAGTATTTTCTTTCAATCAAAAAGACTTACAGTTTCCAAAATCTGGCTTTGAAAAAGGCGAATGGCGAATTGTTATGCGTTGGACAGTTGGCGATCAAAAATACCTTTACCAAACTAATCTGTTTATGCGATGAACCATTTACAGCTAGCGTTTGTTATAGGCTTATTTGGTAGCTTACATTGTGTTGGCATGTGCGGTCCATTGGCTTTTGCTTTGCCACAACAATCAGAATCGAAATGGATTACCGTACTTAAAAAACTTTCGTATAACATTGGCCGAGCCATCTCCTACTCTTTTTTAGGTTTATTAATCGGTCTTTTGGGTCAGCAATTATGGCTGGCCGGCTTACAACAAAGCATTAGTATTTTAAGCGGTATCTTAATTATTGCTACGGTACTGCCTCAAATCATCAAATCTCGGAGGACACAAAATTACGCTCCAAATCGTTTTACCCAATCAGTAAACAAACTAATAGGCAAAGCAATTAAGAATAAAGCTGGTCATTTGTATTTAGGCTTGCTAAATGGATTTTTACCTTGTGGCTTTGTTTATTTGGGATTAGCAACTGCAATTAGCACCAGTAGCGCCTACCAATCCGCATTGTTTATGTTCGTTTTTGGATTAGGCACTACACCACTAATGTTGTTCGCTATGATTGGTGTTAATTTTAGCAAGCCAGCTTTTAGACGAAAGATAAACCTGTTTTTGCCTTACCTTACGCTGTGTTTAGGCCTATGGTTTGTATTGCGAGGTTTGAATTTGGATATTCCCTATTTAAGCCCTAAAATTATGGGTAATGAAGCAGCCATTTGCCATTAAATAGTTTTCATAAGAGAACAGCAAAAAAAACTATTTTCTGGTTTAATAAATTCCCGAAACCTACAAATAATCTTTTCGTTGTTGCTTGCCCGCTAAAGTAATTGCTACCCCGACTAAAGGAGTCATTAAAACAGAAAAAACAAAAGACCACAAAAAACCTACTCTCCTTTTGCGTCCCCAAATCCAAGCTATGCAAAAGCAGATTATCAGATAGATGGCGCCAAAAATAAATAGATTATTACCGAGCTGGTCAATGGTGGGGAATCTGGAATCCATAATTTCGCTTTTAATATTTAATAAGATTGTATTTTACCAGTTGCAAAAAATAAGCCAAAAACTATTACTATTTAATGAACAAGATTACTAATCTCCTTTGCTAAAAACGTTCTGTTCCAGTTCAGTAGCATGCAATCGAGCATCAAAAACTGAACAGATGTTTCTTAAAAAACGCTCTCCAATTTTGGTTACTTCAATTGCGTTTTCACTCTGTACAATTAATCCATCAGCTTCTAACTCGGGCAAGCGCAATAAGCTTTCTTTAAAATTATCGTTTAACAAATCCAAGCTATCCCAGCTGGTTTTATTACGACACATTAAGTTTAAAATGTGCTTGCGCATCAAAAGATCTTCTTGCGTTAAAACATGACCTTTAAAAACCGGAATCTGGTTCTGTGCAATCAGCTTTAAATAATCTTCTACTTTTTTTACATTTTGTGCAAAAGCATTCCAAGTATCACTAATAGAAGATACTCCCAAGCCAATCATCAAAGTTGTATATTGATGCGTATAACCCATAAAGTTACGATGCAGCCCTCCCTCCTGTTGCGCTTTATATAAGCTATCGCTCTCTAAAGCGAAATGGTCCATACCAATTTCTTTGTAACCGGCTTCAATCAGCAGTTTACGACCTAATTCATACAACGCTTGTCTTTCTTCTGTATTTGGCAAATCAACCTCCGTAAATTTCCGCTGACCAGGTTTTACCCAAGGCACATGAGCGTATCCGTAATAAGCAATACGATCTGGTTTTAAATCAATAACCGTTGAAATTGTTTTTTCTAAACCGACCAAAGTTTGTAAAGGCAAACCATAGATTAAATCGTAATTGATAGAATTATAACCAATTCTGGTTGCGTTTGAATGCACTTCAAATACTTGTTCAACAGTTTGGTAACGGTTAATAATCTCTTGTACTTTAATATCAAAATCTTGAATGCCTAAACTCAAGCGTTTAAATCCTAAATTATACAATACGCTTAAATGATCTTCCGTAGTATTTGCTGGGTGCGCCTCAAAAGAAAATTCCGCATCGGGGTGTAAAACACAACCTGTCAAAATCTCTTCTAATAAATTCTTTAAATGTTCGGGACTAAAGAAAGTTGGCGTTCCGCCTCCTAAATGGAGTTCTTTAATGATCGGTTGATCAACTAGGACCGCTTTATATAAAGCCCATTCATCTGCTACAGCTTTAATATAGGGCTTCTCTACACCGTGATTCTTAGTAATACGCGTATTGCAACCACAGTAAGTACAAAGGCTCTCACAATAAGGTAAATGGATGTACAAACTAATGCCACTAACTGCGTTGCTAGCGTTAAAGCTATCTTTTACAGCACTAAGCCATTTATCTTTAGAGAAAGTTTCTAAATCCCAATAGGGTACTGTTGGGTAACTGGTATAACGTGGTACTGCTCCTGCGTATTTCTGTATTAATTCTGGAATGTCCATTTGTTATAATGATGAGCGCTTAAAGCAAAAACTAAAAGCAGATGTTTCCAATGGGTTATTGTTCTTCATTCACTAATGTTAAAGCCTATTAAAAAAGAAGATCAGCAGTACTGTCATCCAGGCTTTCTCTGCTTTTTAAATTTTCTTCGCATACGGTTGTACATGCACAAGCATCACCGGTACATTGCCCCAGCTGCCATAAATCTAAATTCTTAATGGTTTGTGCCGCAATATCTTGCAATGCTTCTGTAGTTAAAAAAGCTTGATGTGGTGTTACGATAACATTTGGCAAATCTGTAAGCAATCTTAGCGACTTTTCCTTATCGTCGCCCAACTGATCATCCTCAAAAGATAGATTTTTTTCGCTTTCATAAACATCAGCTCCAAATGATGCAATTCTTCCCTTTTTTAAAGCCATTACCAAATCTCTTGTATTAATCAAAGCGCCTCGTCCGGTATTAATCAACATCACATCTTTCCGCATTTGCGAAATGCTATCTGCGTTAATCATGTCTGTAGTTTCGTCCGTTAAAGCGGCGTGTAACGAAATAATATTTGATTGTTTGTACAATTCTGCCAATTCAACCCGTTTTACGTGATCAGGATATTTTTTACAATAAGGATCGTAAACCAACACCTTACAGCCAAAACCGTTCAAAATAGTTGATAAAAACTGAGCGATTTGTCCAAAACCAACCAAGCCAACGGTCTTACCGTACATGGTAAAACCTTGTAAACCATCTAATTTAAAATTAAGTTCTTTGGAATGCTGTATAGCTAGGAAGATTTTACGATTCAAAGCCATCATTAACGCAATGGCGTGTTCTGCTATGCTTTGGGGAGAATATGAAGGAACATTTGCAATTTTAATATCGACTTCTGTGGCAGCCTCGCAGTCAATATGATTTATGCCAATAGAACGCGTAGCAATATATTTAACACCTAATTTTTTAAGTTTTTTGATAACCGGTGCGCTAACATCATCATTAGTGAATACAATTACCGCATCTTTTCCCTCAGCAAAGCTTACAGTATCTACACCCAATGGGTTTGATATTAAAGTAATATCATGTTTCTTTTGATTCGCTTTCGCTAAGTACTCTTTTTCAAAAGATTTTATACTGTAAACAACTGCCTTCATATTGTATCTGCTTATTAAATGCAATACAAAGTATCACATTAATAAACAAAACTAAGTATAGCGATGCAGTTTTGTAATGAGTGCCATCAGTAGCAAAACTGATTGAAATCAGTTTTTCATTTTACGCAATTTCTCTACAGAAATGATTGTGATTTCAGCCCCTTTTTTATCTAACAAAGCTTCTTCTTTAAAATCGCTTAATGTACGACTTACGGTTTCTGTAGCCATGCCGGCCATTGCAGCCAAATCATTTCGTGAAATCTTAAACGTTTGGTTACTATTAATTTCGCTTACACGTAACAGGGTTTCTGCCAATCTTTTACGCACAGAATGATAGGCCATTTGAATCAGTTGTTCTTCTTTTTGGTGCAAGGTTTCTGACAACAGATGGATAAACTTCATTGCTAAAATTGCGTTCTTTTCTAAGATATCGTCAAGCTGTTCTTTGTAAAGTAAACATACGCTACTGTCTTCAATAGCCTCTGCATTTTCGGTGTGCGTACGGTTAACAATGGCATCGTACATTCCAAAATATTCATCGGTGCAATGAATTGCGGTAACCAGTTCTCTACCGTCTTCTGTAATTTTACTAATTTTTATTTTACCACTCAATACCAGGTAAATACCTTGCGAAGCATCGCCATCAAAATACAAAAGCTGACCTTTTTTAAGGTGACGTACCTTTTTACCAGCTAATAAATTCTTAAGTCCTTCAAAACTGGTAATACTCTCAGAGAAATCTTCTAATTTCTTTAAACCTTGAGTATAAAACTCCTGACTTTTCTGTTGTTTAGATAAACGACTTTCTATTGCGTTAAGCAATTCAATATCATCAAAAGGCTTGGTCAAATAATCATCAGCACCCATTTCCATACCTTTACGCATATCAATCCTTTCGGTTTTTGCAGTTAAAAATATAAACGGAATTACAGCTGTTTCTGGTTGCTTGCTTAACAAATACAAAACGCCATAACCGTCAAGCTCAGGCATCATAATATCACAGATAATTAATGCAGGCAACTGCTTTTGAGCCGTGTCAACACCTAATTTCCCATTCTCCGCCGTGATGGTATTATAACCGGCCAGCTCTAAAATTTCAGCTGTACTCTCTCGGATATCCGTATTGTCTTCAATGATTAAAATGGTTTGCTTCATATTGTTACTGTCGATGGGATATGGTTCAAATAACGAATTTAACTATTAAAAATTAATTTGAAGGTTGTACCCTTGTTCTCTTCACTTTTAAACTCAATTTGTCCAAACATAAGTTTTATATATCGGTCCACAATATTTAACCCTAAACCTGTTCCGGGAATACTGCCTGTGTTATGTGCTCTAAAAAAAGCTTCAAAAAGATGTTTTTGTTCAGAAACTGGGATACCAATTCCATTGTCTTTTATAATAATGTAATATTTATCGTCTGTAATTTCTGTATTAAATTCAATAAAGGTATTCTCTCCCGAGTATTTAATAGCATTGGCTATTAGGTTGATAATGCAGTTTTTAAGTAAATTGATATCAATATTTACCATGCGTTTAGTGCCTGTGTGCTGGTAAATAATACTTTGGTTTTGTTTGGCTACCATCTGCAATTCTTCGGTAATTTCCTCAGAGAATTTAACCAAATCTATACCTTCTGGTTTTGGCGTAATTATTCCGGCTTCTAATCTTTCTAATGATAAAAAATCATTTAAAATGGTAGTCAAATTACCTACTGCATTTTTTATTTTATTAACATGCTTAACAACATTAGGGCTTTCAAACTCCTGCGTATAACGATCTATTAAAGAAGCTGAAAGTTGTATAGAGCTTAAGGGCGTTCGAAATTCATGCGATGCCATAGAAACAAATCTGCTTTTTAACTGGCTAAGTTCACGTTCCTTTTCTAAAGAAATACTTACCTCTTCCTTAGCTTCTTGAATCTGTCTGATTAAGGACTGCAACTCAACCGTTCTTTCTTCTACCAGCACCTCTAACCTATTTGTGTACAACAATAATTGCTCTTCGGCAGATTTTTGCCGAGTTAAATCATGAACAAAACCGGTATAAATTATCCTCCCCTCATACTGTACTTCACTCACTCCTAATCGAAACGGAAAAGTTTCCCCATTTTTCCTAAGACCAGTTACGTCTCTACCCATGCCTATAATATGTGGCTTGCCGGTTCTCTGATATCTTTCCAAATAGCCGTCGTGGCGAGATTTATCTGGCTCTGGCATTAGCATCGAAATATTCTTCCCTTTCACTTCCTCAGCCTCATAACCAAAAAGCCTGCAACCCGATGGATTAATAGATTCTATTAATCCACGATCATCAATAGTGATAATCCCGTCGATCGCATTTTCTATAATAGCGTTTAGTAAAGCTTGCTTTTCCATGAGGGCTAAAATTAGCAGAAATTAATAGAATAAGATAGAACTAATTACATTGATTATTTGACAAAAACCAGTTCTTAGCGTGATTTTCATCATATTTATTACGCTAAGAAACCACGTATTTCGTAATCAAAAAAAACACCCATGAGCCATACCTTTCATATCCCAGTACTAGGTTTAGGATACACCATTGATACGCCAATTAAAGTAGCACCTTACGGTATTTCATCTGTTGCATCTATTGTTGATGATATCGCGATTGAGCGAATTAGAGCCTACTATTTTGATAAAATAGGCAAACCATACGAGGAAATCGACGCTAAAGAGGCTGATTCACGAGCCAAAAGAATTACGGCTTACCTTAATATGATGCAGGATCTTATTGATGAAGAGTTTGATTCTATAAAAAATTCAGATTTTAGTGAGGATAGCAAGCTAACGACTTATTTTAGGCTTTTACCTAACGATAGCGACTTGGCGCAACGATATCAGCAGATGTTAATTGAAACAGTTACTGATAAGAAACTAGCATTACAAGAATTATTAAGAAACTCAATAAAAAAGGGGCAAATCGATGTAAACATTATGGCCAAAGTGGACAAAATGAATGTGGACGCAAGCGGTGAAATTAAAGAAGAAATTTATAGTGATGCTTTAGCGGCTTTGCGTGGCTTTGCAAATAGCAGATTAAGTTCGTCAGTAGTGCTTTCTGCAGGAATGAATCCACGTTTATACGGCTATTTAGATAGTTTTATTGATTTTTTGCCTGATGCTTATCAGCAATTAAAAAAGAAAGTGATTTTAAAGGTTAGCGATTTTAGGTCTGCTTTTATACAAGCCAAATTTTTAGCTAAAAAAGGAATCTGGATTTCTGAGTTTAGAGTAGAATCTGGTTTAAACTGTGGCGGACATGCTTTTGCTACCGAAGGCTTTTTATTAGGACCAATTTTAGAAGAGTTTAAGCAAAAGAGAGTTGAAATGGTTACCGAACTTTTTGACCTTTATCAAAAAGCTTTAGCAACAAAAGAGATAGAGATTGTAATTGCGCCAGCCCTTAAAATTTGTGTACAAGGCGGAATTGGTACTGCTGATGAAAACGAATTTTTAATGCGCTACTACCAAATGGATGCAACCGGCTGGGGAAGTCCGTTTTTACTAGTACCCGAAGTTACCGCCGTTGATGAGGACACCTTAAATGATCTAGCCTTAGCAACAGAAGATGACTTTTACATTAGCGGCTCGTCTCCATTAGGTATTCCGTTTAATAATTTTAAGAAAAGTGGTGCCGAAAAACAGCGTTTACAAAGAATTGCAGAAGGCAGACCAGGCAGCCCTTGCACTAAAAAGTTTTTGGTTTCAAACACTGAGTTTACCAAACAACCGATTTGTACGGCTTCTAGAAAATACCAAAGTCTTAAAATTAAGGAATTAGAAAAAGAAGCGCTTGACGCCGAAGTTTATCAACAAAAATTTGACGCCATTACCGAAAAAATTTGCTTGTGCGAAGGTTTAGTAAACTCTTACTACGTAAAAAACAATATGCTTAAGCCAAAAGAAAACAAAGCGGTAGCTATTTGTCCAGGGCCAAACATTGCTTTTTTCAATGGCACTTACAGTTTAGAGCAAATGGTCAACCATATCTATGGTAAAGTAAACTTGTTAGACGGGGTTAAAAGACCGCACATGTTTATCAACGAGTTGAAATTGTACATCGATTATCTGAAAACAGATATTGAGGCGAACTTGCAAATTATGAATGCTAAAAAAGAAAAGAGCCTAAACAATTTTGTTATTCAATTACAGAACGGCATTAATTATTACAAAGATTTAGCCTCTGATTTTTTAAAGATGAACTCCATGTCGAAAACAGATTTTATCAATAATTTGAAAGAGTTTGAGCTAAAGTTGATGGAAATAAAAAACGGAATGGTCGTGGCGGGTTAATTTTGAAGGAGTAAATGCTTTACTGAGGGGGCTTTTAATGGGTGAAGAAATGAGTTCATTTAGTTGATTGGTCATTAGGCTTGTTTACCTAATAAGTTAGTGGATTTTGGATGGATGAAGAAATGACTTCATTGAGTTCATTGGTTATTAGGCTTGTTTACCTAATAAGTTAGTAGATTTTGGATGAATGAAGAAATGAGTTCATTTAGTTGATTGGTCATTAGGCTTGTTTACGTAATAAGTTAGTGGATTTTGGATGGATGAAGAAATGACTTCATTGAGTTCATTGGTTATTAGGCTTGTTTACCTAATAAGTTAGTGGATTTTGGATGGGGAAAAATGATTTCAACTAAATTGGGTCGTATTCTATCATTCAAAGTTCACTCATTCTATCATTCATTTACTCATTCATTATTCAGCAGTTGGTGTTTTCTTTGGTTTAGCAGTTTCTTTGCAAAGCGCTACTTGGTTAGCAAAAGCGTGTAAATTATTTTTGATTTCATGGTGCTAAAACCGCAACACAGTGTACTGAGTCGAAACGTGTTTTTTTCTGTATAAAAACTTTCAGTATGTGCAACGCGTGGAACTTTTCTAGTTTCGTAAGGATTTTTGTACACAGATTCTGACATCAGAAAGTGTTGTTGATCTAACACTTAACGAACAATATTTAAAACCGAACCCAACTTCTGTAGCCCATCAAAAACCAAAAAAAATAAAACGAAAAGCATTAATTTACAATGCTTTAGTCCGTTGATTACAACAAGGTCCTAATGAGAAACTGTTCTTACTTTAAAATTGGAACGCTAATTGCAAATCCCTGCTTGAACTATTTATTTATTGATAAACAAAGAAACATGAAAAAGTTATTGAAATTAACACTAGTGCTATTTATGATGACAGCGGTTTTTACAGCTTGTAGCAAAGATGATGACCCTGCAAACGACAATTTTTTTATTGGTACTTATGACGGAGCCGTGAGCTATAAAAGCGGAGATACAAACATTTCAAAGGAAGATGGATCTGTTAGGGTTGTAAAAGTAGGAAATAAGTATAACTTCAATTTTTCTGATAAAATACCAAGTATAAACGGAGTAGAATTTAAAGAAGATGCAAATTCTGCTATATCTGTAGGATCAACTGAGTCAAAGTACATTAGAATTGATGAAGGTGTTTTAAAAATCGCTTTCACTAAAGATGGCGAAATCTGGACAGCAAATTGCACTAGATAATTGAATTTAAAACTCACAAAAAACGCTACTCCGATTTTTCGAAGTAGCGTTTTTTTTTTGCAAATATTTCTTGCTAACGTAATTTTTACTTTGTCTCAAAATTATATGGTTAAACACCATTATATTTGTCTTTTCAAAATTAGGCTATGGAATTAGGTATTGGAATGTTTGGCGATCTGCATCATGATGCAAACGGAAAAGCGCAACCAGCACAACAACGCTTACAAGAAATCATTGAAGAGGTTAAACTAATGGATCAATTAGGACTTGATTTTTTCAATATCGGCGAACATCACCGGTCAGATTACGCAGTTTCCGTTCCTGAAATTATTTTAGCTGCAGCGTCCACAGTTACCAAAAACATCAAATTAGGCAGCGGCGTTTCTGTTTTAAGTTCTGCAGACCCTGTAAAGCTTTACCAAAGTTTTGCAACGATTGACTTAATTTCTAACTGCAGAGCAGAATTAATTGTTGGCAGAGGGAGTTTTACAGAATCTTTTCCGTTATACGGACAAAATATAAACGATTACCACGAACTTTTTGAAGAAAAACTTGAGCTGTTACTCAAGATTAATCAAGAAAACCCAATTACTTGGAGCGGAAAGTTTCGTCCGGCATTAAAAAACCAATCCATTTTACCAAGAGCTGTAAATGATCATTTAAACGTATGGGTTGCGGTTGGTGGTACTCCAGAATCTGTAGAACGGGCTGCAAGACTTGGCTTACCAGTTATTTTTGCGATTATTGGTGGAAGTCCGGCTCAGTTTAAACCGTTGTTCAAATATTATCAAGATGTTTATCAGCATCACGGTCATGATATACAGAAAATGCAGTTAGGTGTTCACATGCATTGCTTTTTTGGTGATGATAGCAATGCAGTTTCGGATTATTATTACCCACTATATTCGTCTCAAATGGATAGAGTTGGTAAATCCAGAGGTTGGCCATCTTATCAAAAAAGTCAATTTACTTACGGCAGAAGCGATCAAGGCGCATTGATTATTGGTGATGCAAATGAAGCAATCGATAAAATTTTGCAGGTAGAAGAACTTTTTGGTTTGACCAGATTCTCGGCACACATGGATGTTGGTGGTCCATCACACCAAGAAATGATGAAATCCATAGCGTTATTTGGTGATAAAATTGCTCCAAAAGTACGTGAAGCGTTAAAAGCTAAAGCATAGATTATCTCTATATTAAGCAATTTTTTTTATTTAAAAACTGAGTGATTAGTTATAAGAACAAAATCTTTACTCCAACTCACACAAAGCAAAAGCATAAAAATGCATCTTTGCGGCTTATTTTTAACAACACAAAAATTAATGACGCGTAAAAGGCACATATTTCTTGTTTTAATATTAGGAACATTAACCACATTAGGACCATTTTCAATTGATATGTATTTGCCAGGTTTCCCTGCCATTGCAAAAGATTTAAACACCAATATAAACCAAGTTTCCTTATCGTTGGCTAGTTTTTTTGTCGGTATTTCTTTAGGTCAGCTATTGTACGGACCGTTATTAGATAAATTCGGAAGAAAAAAACCTTTGTACATTGGATTGGTGGTTTATATTTTGGCTTCAATTGGTTGCGCCCAATCTCATAATATAGAATCGTTAATTGCTTTACGCTTTATACAAGCCATTGGAAGTTGCGCTGCAGCAGTTGCAGGAATGGCTATGGTTCGAGATTTTTTCCCGGTGAAAGAAAATGCAAAAATCTTTGCTTTACTAATGCTGGTTGTTGGTGCATCACCTATGATTGCACCTACTGCAGGTGGTTACTTAACAGCAAGCTTGGGTTGGCAATCTGTGTTTTATGCATTGGCGATTATAGCAATCGTGATTTTTGTGGTTGTGTTTTTCTTTTTGCCCGAAGGTTTTAAAGGAAATCCATCTTTATCTTTGAAACCGAGACCTATTTTAAATGGTTTTAAAGTCGTGTTAGTTAATCCGCAGTTTTATACCTACACTTTCGCGGGTGCTTTTTCCTTTTCGGGCTTGTTTGCTTACATCTCCAGTTCGCCATTGGTTTATATGGATATTTACAAAGTGAGCGAAACTGCCTACGGATGGATTTTTGCTATTCTTTCTGTGGGTTTCATCGGCGCAAGCCAAGTAAATAACATTTTGTTAAAGAAATTCAAAAGCGAACAAATCATTCCTATTGCATTAATTGCACAATTAATTATTGCTTTTGTTTTTGTATTGGGTGCGTTATTTAATTGGTTTGGATTGTATGAAACCACAATCATGCTTTTTCTTTTTCTGTGCTGTATTGGTATTGCAAACCCAAATGGTGTGGCACTTTCCCTAGCTCCGTTTTCTGATAATGCCGGAACAGCGTCTTCCTTAATGGGCGCTATACAACTGGGCGCTGGTGCTTTGGCATCTTTGGCAATCGGATTGATAGACATTCCGTCTTCCATACCAATGACGGTGGTAATGAGCGCTACTTCCTTAATTGCATTATCGGTGCTTTTGCTAGGACGAAAAAATATTACGGAAATGACAGAAGTTGATAGTTCTGCAGAAAACTTTGTGATGCATTAATTTTCATTTTTTAGATTGATATTATATCCTATTACTTACAAGTTTTCACACAATATTTAGCGTTATTTAACGGTTGTTAAAAAGCAAAATCACTACAATAAATCAACTTTTCGGCAATCACAAAAGTCTAGGTTTGTTTCATTAAATAATTAAAACAATGGAAGTAAGAATGAATATGGCTAAAATACAGCCCGATGCTTATAAAGCATTAATTGGTTTAGAGAAAGCGTTACACAAAGTTTCTCTATCTGCAATTGAAAAAGAGCTGATTAAAATTAGAGCGTCACAAATTAACCAGTGTGCCTTTTGTTTAAATATGCATACCGTTGACGCGAGAAAACTTGGTGAAACAGAGAAGAGGATTTACTTATTAAACGCTTGGAAAGAGACTGCCTTATTTAACGAAAGAGAGCGAGTGATCTTAGCTTTTACAGAAGAGGTTACGCTAATTAGTAATGGCGGTTTATCTGACGAGACTTATGCTGCAGGTTTAAAACTATTTTCTGAAGTTGAAATTGGGCAAATTATCATGTGTATTGTGGCGATAAACGCTTGGAATAGGATTGCCATTGCTACGAGGTTGCAACCTGAGGATTAAAGGTTTAGTTAAGGATATTTTTTTTTAGAAGACCTCTTCATTTATTATTTCGATTGTTTTTTGATCTTAAAAACGATCGAATTTTTTAAAATCTTTTTGCTACTTACCAATGCTAAGCCCGCAACTCAAAGTGATTTTAGTCACAAAAATCTTTTTACTCCATTAATTACTTACCTTTGCAGCGCTTTTGGTTTCCACGTTTGGAATTAAAAGGGAATCCGGTGTAAATCTGGAACTGTCCCGCAGCTGTAAGCTCTTTTCAACCAAGTCCATTCTTTTGCCACTGTTGGTTTTTACCGATGGGAAGGCGGACAAGGAGAGTAAGTCAGAATACCTGCCAAGCATTTAACAATTCGTAGCTTTCGTGGACTGAAGCTGGAATGAATTTGCCGTAGGTTTTTCATTTCTTTCGCCGTTTTCGTTTGCCACGTATGAAGTAATTTATTCATGCAGGTAAAAGAATTTTATTTTAATTTTAAGTGTTTGCTGCTTACAGTACTGATTTGCTTTTTTAGCTTATTCACACCGCTGCATGCACAAGAAAAAGAACGAGATACTAGCGCAGTTTATCATTTAAAAGAAGTTAAAGTACAAGCATTTAGAGCAGAAGATAGCTTTTCTGTAAGTCCAGTTCAGACCATTTCTGGCAAACAATTACAAAGGCTTAACAGCCTCTCGGTTGCAGATGCTATTAGATATTTCACCGGTGTTCAGCTTAAAGATTATGGCGGTATTGGCGGTTTAAAAACTGTTAATGTCCGCAGCTTGGGCACCAACCATACCGCTGTTTTTTATGACGGTGTACAAATTGGAAATGCTCAAAATGGTCAGGTAGATTTAGGCAAATTTTCTTTAGATCATATAGAAGCCATCAGCCTGTTTAACGGACAAAAAAACCAAATCTTTATCCCAGCTAAAGCTTTTGCTTCTGCAAGTTCTATTTATCTAAAATCGCGTAAACCCACTTTTACCGAGGGTAAGCAAACAAATATTGGTTTAAACTTAAAAGGTGGCTCTTTTGGCTTGCTAAACCCATCGGTCTTATGGGAGCAAAAATGGGATAAAAATATAGCCAGTTATGTAAGTACAGAGTATTTAACAGCCAATGGACGTTATCCTTTTAGTTATACAAACGGCGTTTATGACACCACTGCGTTACGTAGCAACACAGCTATTACTGCATACCGCATGGAAGCCGCTCTTTTTGGAAATCTAAAAGACAGCAGCACTTGGCATATACAGATTTACAACTACCAATCAAACAGAGGTTTGCCAGGCGCAGTTGTTGCCAATAAGTTTGATTACACCCAAAAGCAATGGGATCGTAATTCGTTTGTACAAGCAACCTTTAATCTTCCCAAAAGGAATAGATATAAGTTGATGTTAAACGCTAAATATGCAAATGACTATCAGCGCTATTTAGACCCCGAAATTGTAAGTACCAATGGCTTATTAGATAACCGCTTTCATCAGCAAGAAGCGTATTTTTCTTTAGCGCAACAATACCGTATTTCTTCTATTTGGGACATCAGCTTATCTACAGACTACCAATATAATACACTGGACGCTAATCTTTACCGGTTCGCTTACCCACGCAGGCATCAACTGTATACTGCAATTGCGACCTCTTTTCACCTGTCGCAATTTAATTTACAGGCAAACCTATTAGAAACTTTTGTGCATGACGAAGTAAAACAATACAATAGTGCGGGCCACCAGCAGAAATTAACACCAGCAATCTTAGCATCCTGGCAGCCATTTGCAAAAAAAGAATTTTACCTGAGAGCCTTTTATAAAGAGATTTTTAGAATGCCAACCTTTAATGATTTGTATTACACCTTTGTAGGGACTGCTCAATTAAAACCAGAAAAAGCCACTCAATATAATTTAGGATTTACCCTAAAATCTGGAAAAAATCATTCATTAACCTTAAAAACAGATGCTTTTTACAATACCGTTAGCGATAAAATTGTAGCCATCCCGGGAACTAATTTATACCGGTGGATTATGTACAATATTGGTGAAGTAAAAATTAAAGGGATAGAAACTAATCTTCAATATCAGAAAAACATTACGTCACTTTTAAGTTTCAGCGGAAGCGTAAATTACACTTATCAACAAGCGAGAGATGTTACTGCTGGAAACCGGAGCTCATTTAACATTCCTTATATCCCTGTAAATAGTGGTTCTGTAACTGCAAACATAGATTGGCAAAACTGGCAATTTAATTACAGCTATTTATATTCTGGCGAGCGTTACAGCCAACTGAGTAATCAGCAAAATAGCATTTACAATTATTTAGAGCCTTTTTACACACATGATTTATCTTTTGGTTACCAGAAAACTCTAAAAACACACCCTTTCCGTTTAATGGCAGAGCTTAACAACATCTTCAATCAAGACCGAGAAATAGTTGCTAATTTTCCATTGCCCCGTCGCTTTTACCGCCTCACTTTATCCTATACAATATGAAAAAATACAACCATATCATCTTACTGGTTAGTGCCATATTGGTATTAACAGTCGCCTGCCGAAAAGAGCCTAAAGTAACCCCTGCACAGCAAGAAACGCTTTTCACTCCCGAAACTAACAGTAACATTGCTGGACTGTTTTTGCTGAACGAAGGTAATATGAATATGAACAAAGCTTCGTTAGATTATATTGATTACCAAACTGGAATATACCACCGAAATATTTTTGGTCAGGCAAATCCAACTGCTACCAAAGGGTTGGGAGATGTTGGAAATGATATTGCGGTTTATGGGAGCAAGCTTTACGTAGTGATTAATGTATCTAACAAAATTGAAGTTTTAGACAAACACACTTATAAGCGCATCAAACAGATTGACTTGTTAAACTGCCGTTCTATGGCATTTGGCAACGGCAAAGCGTACATCAGCGCATACTTAGGGAAAGTGGGTGACGCATCTGCCCCAAACGGCATTGTTGCAGAACTAGATACTGCTAGTTTAGAAATTACTAGGAAAGTAATGGTTGGCCGGCAGCCCGAAGAAATGGCTGTGGTTAACAACAAACTATATGTTGCAAACTCTGGCGGTTATAGTCCGCCGAACTATGAACGCACACTTTCTGTCATAGACCTTAATTCTTTTTCAGAAATTAAAAGAATAGATGTTGCCATCAACTTAAATCAAGTTAAAGTTGACGCTTACGGCGATTTATACGTGAGTTCAAGAGGAAACTATTATGATGTTCCCTCTAAACTCTATGTAATAGATACTCACACAGATTTGGTAAAACATCAGTTTGATGTACCAGTAAGCAACATGTGCATTTTGGGCGATACCGCTTACATCATCAGCACCGCATGGAATTATCCTAAACAAGAGAACGAAATTTCTTATACCACGCTTGATGTTAAAAACGAAAAAGTATTGTCCGGGAAATTTATAAACGATGGCACAGAAAAACAGATAAGTGTGCCTTACGGAATCATTGTCAATCCCCAAACTAAAGACGTTTTAATAACAGACGCAGGTAATTATGTATCTCCGGGAACGCTCTTCTGCTTCGATTCAAGCGGACGCAAGAAGTGGTCGATAGCCACGGGCGACATTCCTGCGCACATGACTTTTATTTATAAATAAACAAACAACAAAAAATGAAAACATCAATCAATCAAAAAAACAATTGGATTTACGGTTTATTAACGCTTCAAGTACTATTCTTGTTTAGCTGTAAAAAAGACGACAAAATAGTCCTAGAAGCTCCTATCAGGCCGATAACTACGGAAAGCAAAGCTTATGTAAGCACATTATTTGAATTTATGCCCGCTCCCGGCCAGTTCATTAATACCAGCATTGCAGATTCTACCGCTGCAAAAGGTCTTTTAGGTAAAAAAGGCTTTGTTTCTTTAGGTTCTTTTGGCGGTTACATTACGCTTGGATTCGACCATACTGTTATCAACGGAGATGGCGAAGACATTGTAGTTTACGGAAATGCGATAGCCAACTTTGCAGAACCCGGTGTTATTTGGGTAATGGAAGACCTTAATGGTAATGGCAAACCAGATGATATTTGGTATGAGCTTAGCGGAAGTGAAACCGACAGTGTTGGCTACCTGCGCAACTATTCAATAACATACAAACGTCCAGCTGCAGCAACTGATGACGTAACTTGGATAGATAGTAAGGGTAAAAGCGGATCTGTAAAAACTAATACTTTTCATAAGCAGGCCTACTATCCGTTAGCTGTAATTGCTGATACTTACACCTTAAAAGGCACTTTATTACCTACTCGTAATATTGACGACAGTAACCCATCAAACATAAAAAGTGTTGCTTTTGCTTTTGGCTATGCAGATAACACGCCCAACGGAGATAAAGTCGATATTTCTAATGCGGTAGATGAAAATGGCAAAAAGGTAAGCTTAAAAGGGGTAGACTTTATTAAAATACAAAATGGCATTCCTTACAATATGGGCTGGTTAGGAGAACTTTCTACGGAAGTTTCTGGCATTGCAGATCTTAGTTTAATTAAATAACAAATCAATCAAATTAATAAATTTAACATGAATATTAACTTTAAAGCAGTAAGATCAAAATTTTTACTGGTTCCTGTATTAGCAATCGCTTTATTTTCTGCGTGTAAAAAAGATAATGGTCCAAGTCCTGAGATTATTGGAGGCATTATTACATCAGCAGATACCACTACCGTTGGCGAAAAACTGGTTTTACATCCTAAACTTAGTTTAAAAAAAGGCCTAAGCTATCAATGGGTTTTAAATGGCGAAACTGTAGGTACCGATTCTGTTTACACGTTTACGCCAACAGAAAGAGGAAATTTCAATATCAAATTTTCTGCAACAAATAAAGGCGGTACGGTATCTTCAGATTACAACGTACATGTTTGGGCAAAGTATGAAAACGGTTTTTACATTATAAACGAAGGCTGGTTTGGTCACGGTACCGGTACTGTTAGTTTCTATAGGTATAACACAAAAACTTATGAAGACAGCGTTTTTGTAAAAACAAATCCCACCAAAAATTTCGATCCTACATCTACCAATTTAGCGTCCGGAACTATATTTAAAAATAAATTATACATCGTTTCTAAAGTAGGTGGACCGTTGGTTCAAGCAGATGCTTTTACTTTAAAAGAGACCAATAGAATTGCAGCTTTAAGAGCAAATGATTTTAGGGCTTTCGTGGGTATTGATGACACGCATGCACTTGTAAGCTCAAGCAGTGGTATATTCCAGCTCTCATTACCGGATTTAATTTTGGGATCTAAAATACCTGATGTAACTGGCCAAGTTGGCGACATGGTTAAAGCTGGAAATTATGTATTTGCACTTTCTTCTAGAGATGGCGTTGTTATTTTAAATGCTAGCGATTATACGGTCGCTAAAAAAATTGCTGGAATGCAGATGGCTTTCGCCGTTACACCAGACGGTTCTGTTTGGGCGGCAGGTGCTAAGAATTTAGTTAAAATAAACCCTACTACTTTAGAGGTAGAAACCATTGTACTTCCTTTTACCGCGTTTGGCTCATGGGGAGCTTGGCATGTGGGTTCAATTACTGCATCTACAAAAAGTAACACTGTATTTATTGGCGCTAATGGCTCTTTTTCTGGTGCAAAAACAATTTACAGATACAAAGATGGGGATGCAAGCAGCTTAACTACTGCATTTATAACATTACCGGCAGGTACAGAACTTTACGGTGCAGGAATTAAGTACAACCCAAATACTAATCAAGTGGTATTGGCTACTGTAAAATCTGGTTATGGGGAAAACTACTCAGTGAACAATCTTTACTTCCACAATGAAGAGAGTGGTGACAAAGTTAGTAGTCTTAGTTATGCTGGATATTATTTTCCAGCTGTTCCTGTTTTTCACTAGGAAACAACTGACCTAAAAATTTTATTCGTAGAAAGAGCGTTCTGTTAAACGATAGAACGCTCTTTCTATTTTTATTGAGTGAGAATGTAGCGCTCTAATGCTACCACATTGTAGCAATTAATAAAAGTGAAAGATCTGTTTTGCCACTATATACTTATGGTTGAACCGTGACTGATAAGTTTCTAAAAATATTTTTTTTTTTTGAAGCTAAATTACTTTTCGGTATAGGTGGTTTTAAACAAAAATAATCCGTGTATTTGTCAAAATAAATTTGTTATTGCCTCTTAAAATATTAAGCTCTGTTTTTCACGGCTGTACTCATCTTCCATGTCAGAAAACTTAATAGCGCTAGCACAATGCCAATTGCAATCCACATAAAAACAGTGTAATCGCGGCTCTTTTTAACAACGGGACTTTTTAACAAGGGGTTTTTAACTACTTCTGAATGGTTAATTTCAGATGCATCTTTAAGGGCTACATCGGTAAAAAATCTTAAATCGTAGTCTGGCTGCACAGCACTTTTATCGCCGACAAGCAACTGATTACTTTTGCCTTGCTCCAAATAGGCCAATATATATTCGTTTAATTTCCAAAATTGCAAAGGTGCTAACTCTAAAGGTGGATTATCACCGTTAAGAATTTGTAACTCTAGATTTTTAGCATTGGATGAAAAAACGATTTCGGGTTTAGTGTCAGAATCTAAAGTAGTTTCATTAATCAATAATTTTTCTTTCCCGTTTACTTCAAAAATCAGAACCGTTCTTCTAAAATACTTGGGATAAGTGACAGGCATTATCAATTTATTCACCGAAAACTTATCTTTAAAATTGATCTCTAAGTAGGTGATTTTATCCTTTCCTTCCTTGCGTGTAACTACAGGTGTGGTAAGCAGGCTAAACTTTGATGCAGCGGTTACCGTGGAATAGATTCCTGCCTGAAGAATTTTAAGAGCACTCTTCCCTCTGTTGTTCACATTGATTTTAAAGTATTTATAACCGCTAGCCGGAAAAGTGAGCGATTGTAAATAGCTGCCATTATTGTCTTCTGTAGCCTGCTGAAGCGGTATCTCTTCATCAATCGCAAACCACTTTAATTGGTCATCGCTCCCAAGCACATCCACTTTACGCGAAACAGCTGTATTTCTTAGTTTTAACCATAAGGAACTAATTAATAAGCTTTGTTTGTTTTCAACAACCACAGACGTTACTGAGTCTGTGTTTGCGGAGGTTCCTACAATCGGAAAAGTTATAAAATCTTCTTTTTGAGAGGGCAGGTTTTGTAACCTAATATAAGGTACAAATCTGTTCTGTGCATCCATTATCCTCAAATCGGATAAGTCGGTTTTACTTTTAGCAAGTAGCGTTGGATCAAGATAGATTTTATAAAAACCAACATGGTCAACGTTTTCAATAACTGCTTTATAACCAAAAGTATCTTGTGCTGATACAACAAGCGGAACTACGCACAGGAATAGAAAAAATAAAAATAATTTTCTAAACATTAGGTTGCTCATCAATATTGGGTTTCTCTTCATCTGAAATAATGATCTTTTTAACTTTTTGATACATAAACGACACAATTAAAAGCAACACGCCCAAACAAAAGAACGCTACAATTTTACCTGCCGCTGGAATGTTTCTGATGTCGAACAAAAAAAGTTTTAACAAAGTCAGGCTGAATAAGCTTAATGAAACAATCCGTAGCGTACGATCCTTAAACTTCATCCCCAACCACATCATAGCAAAGGAAAGAACGCCCCATAAAACTGGAAGACCGGTTTTTATATAGATCCGCTGAACTTCATCAAATGAATGAGCTTTTGAATAAAAAAGCATGTTACTTGCCAAATTTAAGTCCAGACTAAGAAAAAGAACAATCGCAACACATATTATCCATATCGCTTTGTTGAGCAAGCCTTCTTCTAGGTTTTTTCTACATTCTGCAATTAGCAGGTAAAAGAGAATGCCAATTAGTACAGACGAAATCCAATGTGCTATAAAATGATTTCCAAAAAGCTGACCTCCGTCTAATATATCCTGTTGAACAGAAAAAAAGTAGAAATAACATATAAAATACATGGCAATAGGTGCCGATAAGATCGCCAGTTTTGCAGTCCAGTGCATTGTTATCAAAGCTACTTTTTGCGACGCCAAGTGGAGAATTAAAGCAAAAGCCGATACATATAACATCAGGTAAACGATATTTAGATATGCTACCGTGTAACGAGTGGTGAATTGGTGGTTAACTTCAAAAAAACCTGCCAAAAAGAGAATAACGATACCTACAATATGAAAAGCAATGCGTGGTATTCTAAATTCAAATGGTTCTGCTTTAATATGATCTTTCTTCACGAGCACTGCTAAAATGAAAGTGGCCGCTGCTGCAAAAACCGTGGTTATAAATCCTTTATTTGCCAATACCGTAAATTCTTGACCAGAAGAGTAAATAAGCATCCAATCCATCACTAAACTAATGAGCATGGCTACCCATATTCCCAGCGATGTAATACGAGTGAATTTTATCTCGGATTTCAGGTACAACCAATATAAAACAACAGCTTCCGTAGCCCAGAAAAGGGTAATTTGATTCCCTTTGAGTTGAATTGGCGCAGTTAGAGAAATAAAACTAAGGGTAATGCCAATCAATAAATAAAGCACATTAGAATCTACTTTTCTATTCCGGAAAAGTAAGTACGATAAACCAAGATTTATCACAGCCAAACTAGCAGTAAATAACCCCCGATACTGCTCATAATGCATTTGGGTTAACAAATAAAGTCCGATAGCGAAATACAGCCCAGTATTAACAAGTAAAATGCTGAAATCTGAAACCACAAAGCTTTTGCTTTCTCTTACGTTGTAAGCAATGTTTATTGCAAAAAAGAGCAAGTAAAAAATGGTAGCATAAATAAACCCAAGGTAAAAGGTTGGACCAGTGAGCTGCGTTAAAATACCAACGAACACCAATACGGTTAAAGCAAACGCCGTAATGTTTAATATACGCCAAGATTTGTAATAAGCAATAACAAGCAGCCCAATATTTAATATAACTAGATAAAGTAGCAAACTGTTATAATTGGCATTTCCGGTGCTTAACAAAAATGGACTAAGAATGCCGCCTACTAATGCAATTACAGCAAGTTCTTGTTTGTTGTACAATAACGATAGTACAACAGCAAAGATGGTAATAACGATAAGAATAATAAACGCTGTAATTTGGTTGAAAAGATTAAACTGATGAAATGCCAGCGTGATGGTAAAATAGAATACCGCCAATCCACCACCTACTAATACCGAACTAAAGGCATCATAATCGTTCCTCATTTTGTGCGCAACACCAATCAATATACCACCGCAAACTACGCCAATTGCAACTCTGCCAATCTCCCCTATCCAATTACTATCAATGGCGTATTTAACAAAATAGCCTATGGATAAAACTAAAATGGCAATTCCAATTTTATTGATCAGGTTTTCACCTATAAATTTTTCTAGATCTGGATGTCTTTCGAAAAACGATAGTTTGGGTTCTTTATGGTGAGGAACTTCGGGTGCTTGATCATAATGTTGTTCAAGAACGGGAGTGACTGCAAATTCTTCTATAAATTCGTAATCTGCAACGATTTTAGGAGCAGGATCTTCAATAATTTGCAGTGGCTCAATTACCACTTCTTCGATTGGGGCAACAACAGGTTTTGGTGCTGGCGCATCTTTTACAGCAGTCTCCTTAGGGTATTCTAATGATTTAATAATATCCTGAAGGTTTAGAATTCGCAACTCAAGCCTTTCAAAACCGTCGTTAATCGAAGTCTTTTGTTGAAAAACAAGTACGAATATTACGATTAACAGTAATAGAATGACAAAGTCCATAAGGTAAATGATGATTTAAAGAAAGTAAATATAGGGAAAGAAAGAAGAAAGGCTGTGGGATGTTTTTTTTTAAATGAAAAAACAACTCAAGTTAGAACCTCCCCCTAATTGCCGCGGAAGGCTATTTCTTTTCAGAGGAAAAGAAACAATCCGATGGAAGCGAACACATGAAAGCCAATTAAAAACAATGAAAACCTGAATAAACTCGTTTCTTTTTGTCGCACAAGTGCTTTCAGCACAAAGCCGAACACATCAAAAATCAATAGTGCTAATTTTTTCATTTCTTGGTTATGTTTTTTAAGGGCATTTGAGAATGCTTTGCCATTTCACTGGATATTGCGGGTAATTGGTTTTCTGCAAGATCTTCGGGCTCATTGCCGCGGAAGAGTGGTAATTTATACTTACGGTTTGTGCTTTAAATTTGCTTGCAATTGGCTTACGTGACGCTTTTGATGTACAAGGTGGTAACAACCCTGTTTAACAAAAAAAAACAATCAGTTTTATAATGAAACTGATTGTGTTTTTTAAAAGAAATTAGCTTATTTTATTTTGGGCAAATTACTTTAAATTCTGTCCTTCTATTTAACTGGTGTTGCGCATCGCCACACTCGACACCATCAGCACATTCATTTAATAGTTTGCTTTCTCCATAACCTTTACCAGCAATTCTACTTTTTTCTATACCTTGAGAAACGATATAAGCTACTGAGGCATTTGCTCTTTTTTGTGATAAAGTTTGGTTGTATTTTGCACTGCCTCTACTGTCTGTATGCGAACCTAATTCTACTTTAACCAATGGATTGTCTTGCATAAAGCGTACTAGCTTATTCAATTCTTTTTTAGCATCTTCTCTGATCACGAACTTATCAAGATCGAATAAAATGTTTTTAAGGTTGATGGCTTTACCACAATCGGTTTCTTCTGCACAAATTTCAAGTTTCACAAAAAGTGATTTATCTCGGTTATAGTTTGAAGCAGTAATCTCTTCAATTTGAGAAAAGAACTTATCTTTTTTACTGTACAATTTATAAATTCCAGCTTCTGGCAATTGAAACTTAAAATTACCCTCAGTATCTGATAACGTAGATTTTCTAAAGGCTTTATCGTTGTTTTCTAAAATAACGTTGGTTCCGCTTAATAAGGTACTGGTATTGCACATAAACACCTTTCCGGTAACAATAAAGTTTCTGTCAGTATATAAAATCTCCTTTTTTAATGTTTCTCCGTTTTTGAAATCGGCTGTTTGCGCTGAGGTACTGTCTAGCGCCACTGTATTTAAAACACCAGCTATCGAATAATCATCTGCAAGGATATCATTAAAGGCGACAGTTCCAAAAGCATCAGTTTTACCGGTTTTTAAAACTTCGCCCTTGCTGTTTTTTAAGGCCACATCAGTATTTGGTAAAAGCTCTTTGGAATATTTATCTCGGGCTGTTATCTGCAGATTGTATTTTTTTACAATCGGGGTAGTGGCCACCGTTTTACTTTCTAGAGCTGGTTTTTGTTTTCTAGGCATTATTCTATAAGTTAGTCCGGCAAATACACCTACAGATGACAATTTTATTTTTTCCCTCTGGTCGGTGCCTTGTCCATCGTAAAATCTAAGAGTTGACTCAGTTTTGAAATTTGAAAAGGTTGTGTTTCCCTCGTTTATATCTGGGTTTTGGATAGTTCCCATTGCTCCATAATAATATCCACCATTCGTATTATTTGCGAGGTAGCCGTTATTAATTAGCAACTGGTTTTTTTGAGATTCATTCACCCCAAAATGATTCATGTAATAAGCGCCTACATTAACCCCTAAATTATTAGTTAAGAAATAATTAAATCTAGCTTGCGCTTTGCCGGTAAGTGCTTTTTCATTATCGAAGCCTGAATGATAGGTTAAAATTACATTTTGAGGTGTCAAGGTTGAGTTTTTGCCTTCTACTAAAATCTCACCTCCATCAATAAACCCCATGCCTCCCAAAAGGGCAAGTTCTGCAGTAAGCTTATTGTTTTTACTCTGGAGCTTAAATGCTGGGCCAATTCCAGTAAACATTCTCGTAAGTGTCTTTCTTTGTGTAAATACATCCAAGGGATAAGTTGTAATGCCCTTAGGTCCTGTTGTGTAATAGTTTGCAGGATTGCTAATATTTGTAACTGGTTTATTTTGGATATAATCAAAATCTGCCTGAACACCAATCCATTTCCAATAATGATTAATAGATAAACCACCCATTAAACCACCTTTGTAGTCTATGTATTGAAAATCTTCTTTAAAAAGCGGAAAGTCATAACCGCCTCTGGCCGAGATTTGCCAATAAGATTTCTGATCCGCTATTTTGTTTACCACTTCACTTTGCGCATTGGCTTGATAGTTAAAAGCAATAGCCATTAATAATGAGAGTATAAGTTTTAAAGTTTTCATAAGATTTAATTTTAATATATAGTTGTTTGCTATATATCAACCAACCTTAAGAATTGTTACCCCATCCACGTCGTTGTTTTTCGTAATCTTGTTTCAGAGCATACATCTCAAGTTCGCCAACTGCGGTATTGTAAAGTGGTGTTCATCTCAGCGAGAGTTCCAATTTAAATTAGATAAGTTTGTCTTTTATTAAAGTAATTGGCGAGTTGTAAAAACTTACGTCGCTGGCTTAAAAATATTCTCCGAAATGAAATTGGTCAAATTATCATTTGCATTGTGGCGACAAATGCTTGGAACAGAATTGCGATTGCTAACAGGTTGATCTTATGTCCAAGCAGGGTCTTTCGCAGATAGCCTTCGTATTGCTATATTTTCCTATGAAAGGTATTCGTAGGTTTTAAATCTTCCCGCTCATTGCCGCGGAAGGCTAGTGACTTTTTTTTCCGCAAAAAATTAACCAAAAACCGAGTGAAACGAACACATGAAGACCTATAAAAACAATAAAGACTTGAATAAAACTCTACGCTACGCCGTTTGCTACAATGGAGGTGCTTGAATTTCTGCACCATTCCCGCAACCGCCAAGGCGGAAATTATCGGTTATGAAAGGTTAGTACTTACAAACAGACGTAATAGTAGCATCATTTAACGTAAAACTATCATGTTGTTTCTTTAAACTATCCAGCTCTATAGGATGATTGTCTTATCTCCATAATTGAAAATTTGCATTGTTACCGTTCTTCTTTCCCGCTCTTTCCATCATCCATTGTAACCATTCTCTTCTGCTTTCTGTTGGATGTTTTGCAATTGCTTCTCTTAACTGTACCGAAGTATGCCTTTTCATATCCCGCATAATATTCTCCAATTTTTCTCCATGTGTACCTATAATCATGTGAATATGACTTGTCATAATACACCAACCATAAAGTTCCATTCCTTTATTTTTGATACAATGTTTCCAACTGTCTAACACAATAGTTTTATATTCTTCTCTTATAAACAAATCTATCCAGTATACCACAGCAAGACTCACAAGGTATAGCTTACTACTATCATGAAATTTGTATTTTCTACTCATAGGTTTTTAGATGTTTATTTTGATATCTCAATTACGGCACAAGAAGCCTTTACCCTTTTTCCTCACCCTTCATTCTTGCGCCAAACAGGAGGCGAGACCACCGTCAGCCATTTTTGTGCAAATTTGCTGTTAGTGGCTGGCATTTTTTTGTTTAAGTATGTTCTCTCTAAATGTAATTTCAACTTTGACTCAACGTTTTCAGTCACTAAAATAGGATATTATACTGCGTCTAAAAGTCTACAGTATATGATGCTGAATTACCGTTTCTAGTAGCCTTTAAAGCAAAAGGTTCGTTATTCTTTGAAACGTGAATTTCAATAACGGCACCACCACCTATAGAACTTCCTATTTGAACTTCGCAATTAAAACCTCTTTTCAAAGGACCGTAAGTTTGATTCCAGCTCCTTGTTTGATAACCGTTATTGGAGTATTTTCCCTGAGGTGTAGTCGCTGTCCAATCACTAAAACGGCCATAAGCTCCAACACCATTTATAACATACTTCACATAGTAGTTGTCGTTTGTCCCTGTGTCATTATTTTTGTTCTCCTTTTTACAAGAAGAAAAGCTAGCAACGGTTAACACACTAATTATAATTAGTAGAATATTCAAAATTTGATTTTTTATAGAATATGATTTCATCTTGTTCTTTAGCATTTTTTTATAGTTAACATTTTTTTTCTTATAAGACTGTCGCACTGCTTGCCACTAATCGAGTCACGCAAAGGAATTTCACCTTTGCGTTCTCACAGAACCGTACGTGAAAGTCTCCCTTCATACGGCTCTTCATGTCCATAAATCACGTAAAGATAATTCTATCTTTATGGATGTACCAATACCCAAAGGCGTC